>NZ_BAKK01000052.1 GCF_000614145.1 Bacteroides faecichinchillae JCM 17102
AATTTTATTTAAACTAACTTTTTATTTCTTTCCGCCTCTATTGTAAAGAAGCGGTGCGTACGGGACTCGAACCCGTGACCCCATGCGTGACAGGCATGTATTCTAACCAACTGAACTAACGCACCAAAATTTCATTTTGTTAATCTGCATCTCTCTCGATTGCGGGTGCAAAGGTAGTTGTTTTTTGTAAATCTGCAAGTGTTTGAAGAAACTTTTTTTCAAGAAAAAAACAGCTAAAAAGCTTAGTGTCTCATTTTGAGTACTTTCAAAATAAAAAAATATTGTTTTTTTCTTCGTATTAATTAGGATTACATAAGTCTGTTACTATGATTGAATTATTCTATCGATAAGATTACATTATTTTGATAGTTTCATTATATCATCAGTGTGGAATGATGTTATCTTTTTTAATATTCATCTGTCTTACATAAGAAATCGCTTCCATTATCTTTCTATCTGTAAGAAATCATCGTTTTTATGGAAACTTTCTGCTTGAATAATTCGTAATTTTGCAATAAATCGTTATTTTTGCACTCTAAAAATAGAGAGGTGGAAGAATTTCCCCCCGGAATCATAAATTTGTAAAAAGAATGATGACTACAGCCAAACTGTTATTGCACTGTCCTGATAAACCGGGAATTCTAGCGGAAGTGACAGACTTTATTACGGTAAACAAAGGAAATATTATCTATCTGGACCAATACGTAGACCATGTAGAAAACATATTTTTCATGCGTATAGAATGGGAATTAAAGGACTTTCTGGTTCCGCAGAAAAAAATTGAAGATTACTTTAGAACGCTTTATGCACAAAAATACGAAATGGATTTCCGCCTTTATTTCTCAGATGTGAAACCACGAATGGCTATTTTCGTTTCGAAAATGTCTCATTGTCTTTTTGATATGCTCGCTCGTTATACGGCAGGAGAATGGAATGTGGAAATACCTCTTATAATAAGTAACCATCCCGACTTGCAACATGTAGCCGAACGCTTCGGTATTCCCTTCCATTTGTTCCCTATCACAAAAGAGACAAAGGAAGAACAGGAGCGTAAAGAACTTGAGCTTTTGGCTAAACATAGTATTACTTTCATCGTTTTGGCACGATATATGCAGGTTATCTCTGAACAGATGATTAATGCTTATCCTAATAAGATTATTAATATCCATCACTCTTTCCTTCCGGCGTTTGTGGGGGCTAAACCATATCATGCCGCTTTTGAAAGAGGAGTGAAGATTATCGGGGCAACCAGTCATTATGTAACAACAGAATTGGATGCAGGCCCAATTATCGAACAGGATGTAGTGCGTATTACTCACAAAGATTCTGTAGAAGACTTGGTAAATAAAGGAAAAGACTTGGAAAAAATCGTTCTTTCACGTGCGGTACAAAAGCACATTGAACGAAAAGTCTTAGCTTATAAAAATAAAACAGTAATATTTAGCTAATGAAGATAGCAGTCGTAAAATACAATGCCGGAAATATTCGTTCGGTGGATTATGCATTGAAGCGTTTGGGCGTTGAGGCGGTGATTACGGCCGATAAAGAAGAACTTCAATCTGCCGATAAAGTTATTTTTCCCGGAGTAGGAGAGGCGGAGACTACTATGAACCACTTGAAGGCGAATGGATTAGATGAATTGATTCGAAATCTTCGTCAACCGGTTTTCGGCATTTGTCTGGGGATGCAGTTAATGTGTCGTTATTCTGAAGAGGGAGGAGTTGATTGTCTGAATATCTTTGATGTAGACGTGAAACGTTTTATACCGAAGAAACATGAGGATAAAGTTCCACACATGGGATGGAATACGATTGGTAAAGTAAATAGTAAACTGTTTGAAGGATTCACAGAAGAAGAGTTTGTCTATTTTGTGCATAGTTTCTATGTTCCGGTATGTAACTTTACTGCTGCTGAAACAGATTATATTGATCCGTTTAGTGCTGCTCTGCATAAAGACAATTTTTATGCAACTCAGTTCCATCCAGAGAAAAGTGGAAAGACCGGAGAGAAGATTCTGCGAAACTTTTTGGATCTATAATAAACTTTCTTGTCGTTTATAATAAACTTTTTAGGGGTTGTAGAATGAGAAAGAGAGACTGTAAAATGAATTACTAAAAATCTAAATAGCCTGATGATAGAGATAATTCCAGCCATTGATATAATTGACGGAAAGTGTGTTCGCCTTTCCCAAGGAGACTATGACAGTAAGAAAGTCTATAATGAAAGTCCTGTGGAGGTAGCTAAAGAATTTGAAGCGAATGGAGTTTGCAGATTGCATGTAGTCGATCTGGACGGAGCTGCTTCTCACCATGTGGTAAATCATCGGGTATTGGAACAAATAGCTACACGTACTTCTTTAGTGATTGACTTCGGTGGAGGAGTAAAGAGCGACGAAGATTTGAAGATCGCATTTGAAAGCGGTGCACAAATGGTGACAGGAGGCAGTATTGCTGTGAAAGATCCTGCGCTTTTCTGTCATTGGTTAGATATCTATGGAAGTGAGAAAATTATCTTGGGGGCGGATGTAAAAGATCATAAGATAGCCGTTAATGGCTGGAAAGACGAAAGTACCTGCGAACTTTTCCCATTTTTGGAAGATTATATAAATAAGGGCATTCAGAAAGTGATTTGTACGGATATTAGTTGTGATGGAATGCTGAAAGGCCCTTCTATCGATCTATATAAAGAAATGTTGAAGAAATTCCCCAATCTTTATTTGATGGCAAGTGGAGGAGTAAGTAACGTCGATGATATTATAGCTTTGAATGAGGCCGGAGTTCCCGGAGTGATTTTTGGTAAAGCGCTTTATGAAGGACATCTGACTTTGAAAGATTTGCGTCCTTTTCTGGAATAAAGAAGAATAAAAGTTTCCCTAATATCGATAATAAATTGTCAAATAGTAAATAAAATAGAATTGTGTTAGCGAAAAGAATTATACCTTGCCTGGATATAAAAGACGGGCAAACCGTAAAAGGAACAAATTTTGTCAACCTGCGTCAGGCGGGTGATCCGGTGGAACTGGGACGTGCCTACAGCGAACAAGGAGCTGATGAACTTGTTTTTCTGGATATTACAGCCAGTCACGAAGGACGTAAAACTTTTGCGGAATTGGTGAAACGAATTGCAGCTAATATCAATATACCTTTTACAGTAGGCGGTGGAATCAATGAATTGAGTGATGTAGACCGTTTACTGAATGCCGGAGCGGATAAGATTTCTATTAATTCTTCCGCTATCCGTAATCCACTGTTGATTGACGAGATTGCTAAACATTTTGGTTCGCAGGTTTGTGTATTGGCAGTAGATGCCAGACAGACTGAAAATGGTTGGAAGTGTTACTTGAACGGTGGACGTATTGAGACAGATAAGGAATTGATGATGTGGACGAAAGAAGCTCAGGAGCGTGGTGCAGGAGAAATCCTGTTCACTAGTATGAATCATGACGGAGTGAAAAAAGGTTATGCCAATGAAGCACTCGCTGCTTTGGCCGAACAACTTTCGATTCCTGTGATTGCTTCTGGTGGCGCAGGTCAAAAAGAACACTTTCGTGATGCTTTCTTACTCGGAAAAGCAGATGCGGCATTGGCTGCCAGCGTTTTTCATTTCGGGGAAATTAAAATTCCCGAATTAAAATCGTATCTTTGCGCACAGAATATAGCGATGCGGACTGTTTAGTTTGTAAATTGTAAATAGTAAACTAAAAAATAGAATGATGGAATTGGATTTTGATAAAATGAGCGGACTTGTTCCGGCTATCATACAAGATAATGCGACACGTAAGTCTGATGTTAGGCTTTATGAATAAAGAGGCGTATGATAAAACTGTAGAAACCGGAAAAGTAACTTTTTTTAGCCGCACTAAGAATCGTTTGTGGACAAAAGGAGAAGAAAGTGGTAACTTTCTGAATGTCGTTTCTATCAAAGCCGATTGTGATAATGATACATTGTTGATTCAGGTGAATCCCGTAGGACCGGTTTGCCACACTGGCACAGATACTTGCTGGGGTGAAAAGAATGAAGAACCAGTTATGTTTTTGAAACATCTGCAAGATTTCATTGACAAGCGTCACGAAGAAATGCCGGAAGGTTCTTACACTACCAGTCTGTTTGAATCCGGTATTAATAAGATTGCTCAGAAAGTCGGTGAAGAAGCCGTAGAAACAGTAATTGAAGCCACAAATGGCACAGATGATCGTTTGATTTACGAAGGTTCCGACCTGATTTATCACATGATTGTATTATTAACATCAAAAGGCTATCGTATTGAAGATCTTGCTCGTGAATTGCAAGAAAGACATAGCAGTACATGGAAGAAACATTAATTCAATATAAAGACGTAGAAATTCATCAGCAGGAACTCTGTGTGTTGAGTGATGTTAATCTGGAACTGCACAAGGGAGAGTTCGTTTACCTGATAGGAAAAGTAGGCTCTGGAAAAACGAGTTTGCTCAAAACCTTATATGGTGAATTGGACGTAATAAATGGAGAAGCGGAAGTATTGGGTTATAATATGCGAACCATTAAACGGAAACATATACCACAATTGCGTCGTAAACTGGGAATTGTGTTTCAGGATTTCCAACTACTGACAGATCGTACGGTTTATAATAATCTGGAATTTGTACTTCAGGCCACTGGCTGGAAGAACAAGCAGGAAATGAAAGAACGTATTGAGGAAGTACTCCAATTGGTAGGAATGTCTAATAAAGGATATAAATATCCGAATGAGCTTTCCGGTGGTGAGCAACAACGCATTGTTATAGCTCGTGCCGTACTTAATTCTCCGGAAATCATTTTGGCAGACGAACCGACCGGAAATCTGGATGTGGATACAGGTAAAGCAATTGTGGAGTTATTGCATGATATTTGTAAGTCTGGTTCATCAGTTGTGATGACCACACACAACCTTCAATTGCTGAAAGAATATCCCGGTAGAGTATATCGTTGTGTTGATCATCATATCACTGATATTACCGATGAATATAAATCTCCGCAGAGAGCAATAGAAATAGATTTAAATATAGATAATTAAAACAGTAACGAAAATGAAAGTTTTAAAGTTTGGAGGAACTTCCGTAGGTTCTGCTCAGCGGATGAAGGAAGTAGCCAAATTGATTACCGATGGTGAACAGAAGATTGTTGTTCTTTCTGCTATGTCAGGAACAACGAACACATTGGTGGAAATTTCGGACTATCTGTATAAGAAGAATCCGGAGGGTGCCAACGAGATTATCAATAAGCTGGAAGCCAAATATAAACAGCATATTGATGAACTTTACGCTACTCAGGAGTATAAACAGAAAGGTTTGGAAGTCATCAAGTCCCATTTCGACTACATCCGCTCCTATACTAAAGACCTTTTCACTTTGTTTGAAGAGAAAGTGGTATTGGCACAAGGAGAGCTGATTTCTACGGCAATGGTAAACTTCTATCTGCAGGAATGTGGTGTGAAGTCTATATTGCTTCCGGCTTTGGAATTTATGCGTACTGATAAGAATGCAGAACCGGATCCGGGTTATATCAAGGACAAATTGCAAGCACAGCTTGAACTTTATCCGGATGCTGAAATCTACATTACTCAAGGGTTCATTTGTCGGAATGCTTATGGTGAGATTGATAACTTGCAGCGTGGAGGTAGTGATTATACGGCATCTTTGATTGGTGCTGCAGTGAATGCTACCGAAATCCAGATCTGGACGGATATCGACGGTATGCACAATAACGATCCTCGTATCGTTGATAAGACAGCTCCGGTTCGTCAGTTGCATTTTGAAGAAGCTGCCGAACTAGCTTATTTTGGTGCTAAAATTCTGCATCCTACTTGTATCCAGCCTGCTAAATATGCAAATATTCCTGTGCGTCTGTTGAATACTATGGATCCGAAAGCTCCGGGTACATTGATCTCCAATGATACAGAGAAAGGTAAGATCAAAGCGGTTGCTGCCAAAGATAATATTACAGCTATTAAAATCAAGTCAAGTCGTATGTTGCTTGCTCATGGTTTTTTGCGCAAAGTATTTGAAATCTTTGAAAGTTATCAGACTTCTATAGATATGATTTGTACCTCAGAGGTAGGAGTATCAGTAACGATTGATAATACGAAGCACCTGAACGAGATTCTGGATGACCTGAAAAAATACGGTACAGTTACTGTAGATAAGGATATGTGTATCATCTGCGTAGTAGGTGATTTGGAATGGGAAAACGTTGGTTTTGAAGCAAAGGCACTCGATGCGATGCGAGATATTCCAGTACGAATGATTTCATTCGGAGGAAGTAACTACAATATATCCTTCCTCATCCGGGAATGTGATAAGAATGTAGCATTACAATCGCTAAGTGATATGCTTTTCAATAACAAATAATTCCACAAAGAAAATATTGAGCGCTTTTACCGATTTAGATAAAAGCGCTCTTTTTTAACTAACTAAATAAGTATTTAATTATGAAAGGAATATTTCCGATTGATAAATTCCGTACCTTGCAAACACCTTTTTATTTTTATGATACCAAGGTACTGCGTGATACACTTTCTACTATTAATCAGGAGATTGCCAAATATCCTAATTACTCTGTTCATTATGCAGTGAAAGCTAATGCAAATCCGAAAGTACTTACTATTATTCGTGAAAGCGGATTAGGAGCCGATTGTGTGAGTGGAGGAGAGGTGCGTGCTGCTATTCGTGCCGGATTTCCAGCTAATAAGGTGGTTTTTGCCGGAGTAGGTAAGGCGGATTGGGAAATCAACCTCGGATTGGAGTATGACATTTTCTGTTTCAATGTAGAATCTATTCCTGAATTGGAGATAATTAATGAATTAGCGGCTGCTCAAAATAAAGTAGCTAATGTTGCTTTCCGTATCAATCCTGATGTGGGTGCACATACTCATGCTAATATTGCTACCGGACTTGCGGAAAACAAATTCGGTATCAGTATGCAGGATATGGATAAAGTGATTGATGTAGCACAAAATTTGAAGAATGTGAAGTTTATTGGTCTTCACTTTCATATTGGTTCTCAGATATTAGATATGGGTGATTTTGTTGCTCTCTGTAATCGTGTTAATGAATTACAGGATAAACTCGAATCTCGTCGTATATTGGTTGAACATATCAATGTCGGTGGTGGATTGGGAATCGATTATGCTCATCCTAACCGTCAGGCAATTCCTAATTTCAAAGCATATTTTGCCACCTATGCCGGACAGTTAAAATTACGTCCATATCAAACTTTGCATTTTGAGTTGGGACGTTCTGTGGTAGGGCAATGTGGTTCATTGATATCCAAAGTGTTATATGTGAAGCAAGGAACCAAAAAACAATTTGCCATTCTTGATGCAGGTATGACAGAATTGATTCGTCCGGCTCTGTATCAGGCTTATCACAAAATGGAAAACATTACTTCACAAGGACCGATAGAAGCCTATGATGTAGTAGGACCTATTTGTGAATCGTCGGATGTTTTCGGTAAAGCAATAGACCTGAATAAAGTGAATCGTGGAGATCTGATCGCTCTCCGTTCTGCAGGTGCTTACGGTGAAATCATGGCATCTGGTTATAATTGTCGTGAACTTCCGAAAGGGTATACATCTGACGAACTTGTGTAAATAAAATGTGAATGTAGTTTAAAAAATCAAGGACGTTAAAACAATTTAGTCTGAAATCTTGTTATATTTGTAATAAAATTAAAACGAAGTTACATTAACAACTTTATAAAAATACGATTATGATTTCGGAAAAATTACAAAATGCAATTAACGAGCAGATTACTGCTGAGATGTGGTCTGCAAACCTGTATTTGGCGATGTCTTTTTACTTTGAAAAAGAAGGTTTCAGTGGTTTTGCTAGTTGGATGAAAAAACAGTATTTCGAAGAAATGCAACATGCATGTACAATGGCTGACTATATTGTCAAGAGAGGCGGAACTGCTAAAGTAGATAAGATTGATGTAGTACCTAATGGTTGGGGCACTCCTCTGGAAGTATTTGAACATGTTTACAAACATGAATGCCATGTCTCTAAATTGATAGATAGCTTGGTAGATGTTGCTGCAGCTGAAAAGGATAAAGCGACACAAGATTTCTTGTGGGGATTTGTTCGTGAACAGGTAGAAGAAGAAGCTACTGCATTGGAAATTGTTGAGAAATTGAAGAAAGTTGGTGAAACTGGTATTTTCATTATTGATTCACAACTTGGTCAACGTAAATAAGATTCAGCAATAAGTTGATATAGAATAAAAAAGCTATTTGGACTATCCGAGTAGCTTTTTTATTTTGTTTGCGCTTGTATTTTCCCCTTTGTCATCATTTAAATGTATAAATAAACATGGGCAAATTTTTATTTTCTTTTGTTAATACTATGCTGCTATGTATTATCTTCTAACTCAAGCAACGACTCTTATGCTACAATCTGAACAAGGAAAGGGTAGTCATTTTATGGTTATTCTGCCTTGGCGGGTGATTTATGACGACCTTTTTCCATCGTCCCCAGATATATCTCCAGTGATCGGGTAGAAATTTGTATTTCACGAAAGGAAACGCCTAACGAACCGATAAGCAAAATCAAAGCTACTCCAAATACATAAGCGGATAATAATTGCAACCCGATATAGATTAGGAACATACTGACCACACAGAGAAATAAACTTGCTATACCTAGTCCCTGCATAGTTCGGGTCAGGTTTAACCTTTTCCGTAAATTCTCTATTTGTGCAACAGTGATATCAGAAGGGTTTTCAGCGTAACGATCCCGTAACTGACGCACCAGTTGTGCATAGGATAAGAAACGATTGGTATAAGCCAATAAAATCAGCGAAACAGCTGAGAAAAGTAGCGCAGGGGTAGTTAGTGTTAATTCTTCCATGATGATATAAAAATCTTCCATTGTTATTGTCACAATCTCAGTAAGATATATAATAATAACAATGGAAGATATAATAATGTTTTTACTTCAATACTCCGAGCTCTTTACCTACTTTAATAAAAGCGGCTATACACTTATCAAGATGTTCTTTTTCATGTCCGGCAGAAATCTGTACGCGGATACGTGCTTGATCTTTCGGAACAACCGGATAATAGAAACCAGTTACATAAATGCCTTCTTCCTGCATACGTGCTGCATAAATCTGTGATAATTTAGCATCATATAACATGACAGCACAGATTGCACTTTGAGTTGGTTTAATGTCGAATCCGGCAGCAGTCATCTTGTCGCGGAAATAATTCACATTGTCTACCAGTTTATCGTGGAGTGCATTACTTTCTTTCAACATTTTGAATACTTCAAGACTTGCACCGATAATACCCGGAGCCAATGAATTAGAGAACAGGTAAGGACGGCTACGTTGGCGCAATAAATCAATGATTTCTTTGCGTCCGGTAGTAAATCCTCCCAATGCACCGCCGAAAGCTTTACCCAGTGTACCGGTATAAATATCTATGCGTTCGTGAGTTTTATATAACTCGCTTACACCATGACCAGTAGCACCTACCACACCTGCAGAATGAGACTCATCAACCATTACTAGGGCGTTGTATTTTTCTGCCAAATCGCAAATCTTGTCCATTGGTGCCACATTTCCATCCATAGAGAATACGCCATCTGTTACCACGATACGGAAACGCTGAGCTTGTGCCTCTTGCAGGCATTTTTCCAGTTCATCCATATTGGCATTGGCGTAACGATAACGTTTTGCTTTACAAAGACGTACACCATCAATAATAGAAGCATGATTTAAAGAGTCTGAAATAATGGCGTCCTCTTCAGTGAAAAGCGGTTCGAACACACCACCATTAGCGTCGAAGCAAGCAGCATACAGAATTGTATCTTCGGTCTGGAAGTATTCTGAGATCGCAGCCTCTAATTCTTTGTGTATATCCTGAGTTCCGCAAATGAAGCGAACAGATGACATACCATATCCGCGACGATCCATCATTTCCTGAGCTGCTTTAATCAAGCGAGGATGATTAGATAACCCCAAATAGTTATTGGCACAGAAATTCAGAACTTCTTTACCTTTTACTGTAATGGCAGCCTGTTGTGCACTTTCGATCAGTCGTTCTTCTTTATAAAGACCGGCTTCTTTGATTTCAGCCAATGTTTGGCTGAGATATTCTTGCATTTTACCGTACATAGTGTTTGAGTGATTAAGTTATGATACAAAGGACACTATTTTTCTTGGAATAACAATGTCTTTTTGACGAAAATATGAAAAAAAAAGTGCTTACTTTGCGCACCATTTAGCTTAATATCTTTAGTAAGAAGAAAAAATGAAACACATTTTGATAATTGGAGCTACCGGACAGATCGGATCCGAACTAACGATGGAACTACGTAAACGTTACGGAAACCAAAACGTTGTAGCTGGTTATATCCCTGGTGCTGAACCTAAGGGGGAATTAAAAGAGTCAGGACCGTCGGCTATTGTAGACGTGACAGACGGAGCAATGATAGAATCGGTGGTAAGAGAATACCACATTGATACTATTTACAATTTAGCGGCACTACTTTCGGTGGTAGCCGAATCCAAACCTAAATTAGCCTGGAAGATAGGTATCGATGGATTATGGAATGTTCTGGAAGTAGCTCGTGAACAAGGATGCGCAGTTTTTACACCTAGTTCTATCGGTTCTTTCGGTTTAAGTACACCTCATACAAAGACTCCACAGGATACTATACAACGTCCGCGTACAATGTATGGTGTAACCAAAGTGACTACTGAATTGTTAAGTGATTATTATTTTAATAAATATGGTGTCGATACGCGTGCTGTGCGTTTTCCGGGCATCATTTCGAACGTGACTCCTCCAGGAGGAGGTACGACCGATTACGCTGTTGATATCTATTACTCAGCTGTAAAAGGTGAAAAGTTTGTGTGCCCTGTGAAGGAAGGTACATTAATGGATATGATGTATATGCCGGATGCATTGAATGCAGCTATCATGTTGATGGAGGCAGATCCGGCAAAACTGATACACCGTAATGCTTTCAATATCGCTGCTATGAGCTTTGGTCCGGAAACTATTTTCCAAGCTATTAAAAAGCATGTTCCGGAATTCGAGATGGTTTATAATATCGACCCCTTGAAACAACGCATAGCTGATAGTTGGCCAGACAGTTTGGATGATACCTGTGCTCGGAATGAGTGGGGGTGGGAGCCAGCTTATGATTTGGAAAGTATGACGGTGGATATGCTTGAGAAATTAAGAGCTAAACTAAAATAATGAAAAAATTAATTGCGAGGGTTGTGATGCTCGTAGTTTTAGTTTCTTGTGGAAATAAAAAAACGAACATCGACCCTTTTGCATCTATTACTAATGAGGTGGATTCTGTCTTACATAAGGAAGATTCTATTCCTCAGGTGAAATTGCCGGAAGAACCAGAACCGACTGAAGCGGATGAGTCTTTCGACGATTTTATCTACAATTTTGCCTCCGATGATACTTTACAGTTTCAGCGTGTGAGATTTCCATTGCCTTATTATAAAGGAGATGAGAAGGTCTCTATTGAGAAACGTTTTTGGAAGCATGATGATTTATTTACCAAACAGCATTATTATACGCTCCTGTTTGATAAAGAAGAAGACATGGATCTTGTAGGTGATACCTCTCTTACTTCGGTACAAGTAGAGTGGATATTTGTGAAAAAACGAATGATGAAGAGGTATTATTTTGAGCGTATTAAAGGAGCATGGATTTTAGAGGCTATTAATCTGCGTCCTATTGAAAAGAATGATAGTGAAGATTTTGTAGAATTTTTCAGTCGTTTTGCATCTGATAGTCTTTTTCAGAGCCAACGTGTGCAGAATCCGCTTGCTTTTGTAACATCAGATCCGGATGATGACTTTTCTATTTTGGAAACAACGATTGACCGGAATCAATGGTTTGCCTTTAAACCAGTATTACCAACCGACCGTCTATCAAATATTAATTATGGTCAGCGGAATGATGATAATTCATCAACGAAAATTCTTGCATTGAAAGGTATCGGAAATGGTTTTTCCAATCTCTTGTATTTTCGTCGAAAAGGAGGGGAGTGGGAATTGTATAAGTTTGAAGATACAAGTATATAATAATGTTTCAATATGCTGATGGATTAGTGGATTGTTGAATAACGCATTGTTTGCAAAAATTGGATACCAGCATATTGATTAAAAAAGAATTAGTTATGTTTTCTCTTTTGTCTCACAATACATTTGGCATAGATGTGAATGCCACTCGTTTTTTTGAATATGCTTCAGTTGAAGAACTGAAGCAACAAATAGCGCAAGGTGCCATTACGACACCTTTTTTGCATATTGGAGGTGGCAGTAATTTGTTATTTACTAAGGACTATGATGGGTTGATTTTACATTCCTGTATTAGCGGTATAGAAGTGACCGAAGAGACAGAACAATTTATATCAGTGAGAGTCGGGGCTGGTGTCGTCTGGGATGATTTTGTGGTTTATTGTGTAAGAAACGGATGGTATGGAGTCGAAAATCTTTCTCTCATTCCTGGTGAAGTAGGAGCAAGTGCTGTGCAGAATATTGGAGCCTATGGTGTTGAAGCCAAGGATTTGATTACTGCGGTGGAAACAGTGAACTTTCATGGTGAAGAGCGTGTTTATACAGTAGATGAATGTGAATATTCCTATCGTAACAGTATCTTTAAACGTCCGGAAAACAGAACTATTTTTGTGACGTATGTTTGTTTCCGTCTTAGCAAAAAAGAGAAATTTACATTAGATTATGGTACTATTCGTCAGGAATTGGAGAAATATCCTAAACTGACACTGGATATAGTTCGTAAAGTAATTATAGATATTCGGGAAAGCAAGCTTCCTGATCCAAAAGTGATGGGAAATGCAGGAAGTTTTTTTATGAATCCTATTGTCTCGAGAGAGAAACTAGAAACTTTGCAACAAGAATATCCACGAATACCTTATTATGAATTGAATGACGGACAGGTGAAGATTCCGGCTGGGTGGATGATTGATCAGTGCGGCTGGAAAGGAAAAGCGTTAGGACCGGCAGCAGTTCATGATAAACAGGCATTAGTGTTGGTAAATCGTGGAGGAGCAAAAGGAAGTGATATTATTGCACTTTCGGACGCAGTCTGTACCTCTGTCCGAGAGAAATTTGGAATTGATATTCATCCTGAAGTTTATATAATTGATAATTAAGAATGGAAAATTTATATGCTAATGTTACTTGAAAATTGTCCATTATCAATTCTTCATTAAAAAAATGAAAATAAGAATACTTGGAAGTGGAACATCGACTGGAGTTCCTCAAATTGGCTGTAAATGTCTGGTTTGTACTTCTATTGATCCGAAAGATAACCGTTTGCGTGCATCTGCTATTATAGAAACAGATGATGCACGTATACTTATTGATTGTGGTCCCGATTTTAGAGCTCAATTATTGCATCAGCCTTTTGAGAAGATTGATGGAGTACTTATTACTCACGAACATTATGATCATGTCGGCGGATTAGATGATTTGCGTCCATTCAGCCGATTTGGTGCTGTGCCTATCTATGCAGAGAAGTATGTGGCGGATGGATTACGTTCCCGTATGCCTTATTGTTTTGTAGATCATAGTTATCCAGGAGTTCCTAATATTCCTTTACAAGAAGTAATTGCTGGACAAGCTTTTATGTTAAATGAAACAGAGATACTTCCGTTGCGTGTCATGCATGGGCGTTTGCCGATTTTGGGCTATCGTATCGGACAGGTAGGATATATCACTGATATGTTAACTATGCCCGAAGAATCTTATGAACAATTAGCGGGAGTAGATGTTTTGGTTATGAACGCGCTTCGTATAGCTTCACATCCTACTCACCAAAATTTAGAGCAGGCGTTGATTGCCGCAAAGCGTATTCGGGCAAAGGAAACTTACTTCATACATATGAGCCATGACATGGGGTTGCATGCGAAGGTAGAGGAGGAACTTCCTGAGAATATTCACCTAGCGTTTGACGGACAGGAAATCTATCTTTGATTGCGAGTGAATTTTTTAGCAAAAGTTTTGTTTTCTTTGTAGAAATTATTATTTTTGCCCCTAGCCGATGATAAACAACGAATATTATGAAACTTAGTACAATTGTGAAAATCGCAATCACTTCTTCTGTGCTACTTTTGTGCATAGGATTCGCTTTGTACTCTTATTTCAAGTTGTCGGCTGCTGATGTACGGAAAGACATTAATCTATATACTTTAGTTCCGTCCAATGCTACTGCGGTTTTTGTAACGGATGATGCTGCCGAATTGGTGGCAGAAATCGAAGAATTGACTTGCAGTAAGAATCAACAATATTTGCATGTATCCAAACTTTTTTCCTCCTTGAAAGATTATCTTTATTCTCTTCAAGAGGATGCTCCACATGGATTAAGCCGGCAGATGAATCGATTGCTGATTAGTTTTCACGAACCGGATAACGACCATAATCAGGTCCTTTATTGTCGTTTGGGAGATGGTGACCGGGAACTGGTAGATAAGTTTATTCAGAAACATCTTTCCGCTGCCTATCCATTTAAAATATTTAAATATAAAGGTGAAGATATTTATATATATCCAATGTCTGATGGCGACTTTTTGGCTTGTTATTTGAAGCCGGACTTTTTAGCTCTCAGTTATCAGAAAAAACTTATTGAAGAAGTTATTGATACCCGTAAAACTGGTAACTCTATAGTTTCTGATTCTACTTTTATCGAAGTAAACGGCCCAAGAAAAACTTCCTCTATAGCTACTATTTATGCCCGTTTGGACGGAATGATTGGATGGACGGAGTTTGATATGAAGTTAAAAGACGATTTTATTTATTTTTCTGGTGTTAGCATGATGTAGATTCATGCTTTACATTTATTAATGCACTTCGTCAGCAGGAAGCTGTTAAGGGATTTGCAGGAGATGCATTGCCATCTACTACATTTTATCTCAGTAGACAAGGTGTTACAGATTGGGCATCCTTATTAGCTTATGGTGAAAGGCAGGAATATGCTGTAGCTACCCGAACCAGAGAGATACTTGATCGTGATAAAGAACTATCCCGTTATCTAATAGAGAATACTGGTCAGGATTTGGTAGCTTTTCTTTTTCAACGTGAAGACTCTTTATTGGGACCTGCTGCTGTAATGGCACTTTCCATAACCGATGTGCTAGAAGCAGAAAGGATGCTACGTTCCTTTGTAGAAGCAGCTCCATTGGAAGAGGGGGAACAAAGAAATTCTCGCATCTCTTTTTATTATACTCCAAATAAAGCTTATCCGGTCTATAAATTACCTCTTACAACATTGTTTTCTCAATTGACAGGTTTTTCAGAGTCTCCATTACATGTTTATGCTACATTTTATAATGGACGTTTGTTACTTGCTCCTGATGAAGATAGTCTATCTCGTTATATCAGACAACTAGATAAAGGAGAAGTTTTGGATGGTGCATTAGTTTATCGTGCTGGAACAGGAAGTTTGTCCGATTCGTATCATTTTATGTTAATGGCAGATTTTGAGCAGTTGCTTGATCAATCAGGAAACCATTATCGTTTTATTCCGGATTTTTTTTCTCGTAACTCTGATTTCTTTCGTAATTTTGTGATTTTTGTTCAGTTTACTTGTGCGGACGGAGTCATTTATCCTAATATTGTATTAAAGTATAAAACTGAATAATTAAATAAATAACCTAAATTTAAGATATAATAAAGATTCAACAAAATCAATGTAGTGAATATGAAAAAAACTTCCAACAAAATAATGCTGGAAGTTTTTTTTTTATATATAAATCCCTGAAAGGAGTCTTATATTTAGAATGGCAGATCATCTTTAGCATCTCCTGTAGTAAAATCCGGAGTTGCAGATGGTGCTGGAGGAGGAACAGGAACTCCCGGTTCCATAGCTGTACCTGCGCTAACGCGTTCAACTTTCCATGCACGAATGCTGTTGAACCATCTATCTTGCCATTGACGGGCATCAATGTCGAATGATACGGTCAGTTCTTCGCCCATCTGAATATTGAATTGTTCGATTTTGTCTGCGCCAAACACGTCAAAACACATTTTACGCGGATATTGGTCATGGTTTTCAATTACATACTCTTGTGATTTCCATTCGTTTCCGCTAGTCTTTGAGACCCCACCTCTTGGAGAGAGGATAGCGATAATTTTTCCTGTAAATTCCATTGCGATAAATTTAAATTCTGGGGCGAAGTTACGATTTTTTAGTAATATCCGGTGCATAAAACTTGTTTTTTTCTTTTGTTTTATTGGGCGACATGAATCTTTTTTTCTAACTTTGTGCGTTAGAACAATAAAAACTTAAATACACGAAAATATATGAAATTTATCGTTTCAAGTACTGCTCTTTCCAGCCATTTACAGGCTATCAGCCGCGTAATTAACTCTAAGAATGCGCTGCCTATTCTCGATTGTTTCCTTTTCGAATTGGAAGATGGAACATTATCTGTGACTGTTTCTGACAGTGAGACAACTATGGTAACCACAGTAGAAGTGAATGATAGCGATGCAAACGGACGTTTTGCCGTAGTGGCAAAAACATTGCTTGATGCGCTGAAAGAAATTCCTGAACAACCGCTGACATTTGAAGTTAATCCGACTACTTTTGAAATCACAGTGCAGTATCAAAACGGAAAATATAGCTTGATGGGGCAGAACGCGGATGAATTTCCGCAATCGGCAACATTGGGAGATAACGCAGTCCGAGTAGAAATGGAAGCAGGTATATTATTGGGTGGTATCAACCGCTCTGTATTTGCTACAGCCGACGACGAACTTCGTCCGGTAATGAATGGTATTTATTTCGATATTACAACAGAAGATATTACAATGGTTGCTTCGGATGGTCATAAACTCGTACGTTGCAAGACATTGGCTGCTAAAGGCAATGAACGTGCAGCTTTTATATTACCGAAGAAACCGGCTACATTGCTTAAAAACCTACTTCCGAAAGAACAGGGAACAGTCACTATTGAGTTTGATGAACGTAACGCGGTATTTATGCTTGAAAGATATCGTATGGTTTGTCGGTTGATTGAAGGTCGTTATCCGAATTACAATTCGGTTATTCCTCAAAACAATCCGCATAAAGTAACGGTAGACCGCCAGCAATTGATCGGAGCTTTGCGTCGTGTATCTATTTTCTCTTCGCAGGCAAGTAGCTTGATCAAGCTGCGTATGCAAGAAAATCAGATTGTGATTTCTGCACAGGATATTGACTTTTCCACTTCTGCAGAAGAGACACAAGTTTGCCAATATGCAGGAGCTCCTATGAGTATAGGATTTAAATCTACTTTCCTGATTGATATCTTGAATAATATATCAGCGGAAGAAGTTATTATTGAACTTGCAGATCCGTCACGTGCCGGAGTTATTATTCCGGTAGAACAAGAAGAGAATGAAGACTTGCTGATGTTGTTGATGCCGATGATGCTAAATGATTAATTGAAATGAAATTAAACCTGAAAAATCCTATTGTATTCTTTGATTTAGAGACAACCGGAACTAACATAAATACAGATAGAATTGTTGAAATCTGTTATTTAAAAGTTTATCCTAACGGGAATGAAGAGTCAAAAACTATGCGTATTAATCCCGAAATGCACATTCCTGAAGCATCATCTGCTATACATGGTATATTTGATGCCGATGTAGTAGGTTGTCCGACTTTCAAGGAAGTAGCAAAAAATATAGCCAGGGACATTGAAGGGTGTGACTTGGCTGGATTTAATTCCAATCGTTTTGATATTCCGGTATTGGCTGAAGAATTCCTTCGTGCAGGAGTAGATATCGATATGACTAAGCGCAAATTTGTTGATGTGCAAGTTATATTTCATAAGATGGAGCAACGCACTCTTTCTGCTGCTTATAAATTCTATTGCGAGAAGAATCTGGAAGATGCACATACTGCCGAAGCCGATACACGTGCCACTTACGAAGTATTAAAAGCACAACTCGATCGTTATTCGGAACTTCAGAATGACATTGCCTTTTTAGCTGAATATTCAAGTTATACTAAGAATGTAGACTTTGCCGGACGAATGGTATATGACGATAATGGGATTGAAGTATTTAACTTTGGTAAATATAAAGGTATGTCCGTTGCTGAAGTATTGAGGAAAGATCCTGGATATTACAGTTGGATTTTAAATAGTGATTTCACGTTGAATACGAAAGCAGTATTAACTAAAATTCGTTTGCGTGAAATGAGTAATCTGATTACAAAATAATGTTGAAAGGAAAAAAAATAGTTCTTGGAATTACCGGAAGCATTGCGGCTTATAAAGCCTGTTATATTATTCGTGGATTGATAAAGTGTGGAGCAGAAGTACAGGTTGTTATCACTCCGGCGGGAAAAGAATTTATTACACCTATTACTCTTTCGGCGCTGACCAGCAAACCTGTTATTAGTGAGTTTTTTGCTCAACGGGATGGAACTTGGAATAGTCATGTTGATTTAGGATTATGGGCGGATGCTATGTTGATTGCTCCTGCCACAGCTTCCACTATTGGAAAAATGGCTAATGGGATAGCAGATAACATGCTGATCACCACTTATCTTTCAGCAAAAGCTCCGGTATTTGTAGCTCCGGCTATGGATCTTGATATGTATGCCCATCCTTCTACTCAAAAGAATTTGGATATATTGCGTTCCTATGGTAATCATATCATCGAACCGGCGACAGGTGAACTTGCCAGTCATTTGGTAGGAAAAGGACGCATGGAGGAGCCGGAAAATATCGTTCGTGTATTGGATGAATTCTTTTCTACAAACTCAGATTTACAGGGAAAGAAAATCATGATAACAGCTGGGCCAACTTATGAAAAGATTGATCCGGTTCGTTTTATTGGCAATTATTCTTCAGGAAAAATGGGATTTGCTCTGGCAGAAGAATGTGCTCGTCGTGGAGCAAAGGTAACATTGATTGCCGGACCTGTTCAATTGAAAACTCAGCATTCAGATATTCATCGTATTGATGTAGAATCAGCTCAGGAAATGTTTGTAGCTGCACAAATGTATTATCCGGATTCTGATGCAGGAATTCTTTGTGCGGCAGTAGCTGATTTCCGTCCGGAGACAGTGGCCGATAAGAAAATCAAGCGGGAAAAAGAAGAAGGACTGACTTTACAGCTTCGGGCTACACAAGACATTGCAGCTAATTTAGGATCACTCAAGCAAAAGGGACAGTTATTAATAGGATTTGCTCTCGAAACCAACAATGAGCAGCAGAATGCCGAAGGTAAGCTCGAACGTAAGAATTTTGACTTTATAGTCATGAATTCCCTTAACGATTCGGGAGCTGGTTTTCGTCATGATACAAATAAAATTAGTATCATTGACCGAAAAGGTCGTATCGATTATCCGTTAAAACCTAAAACAGAGGTTGCACAGGATATCGTCGATCGTTTAGTGCTATCACTATCTCCAAATTCATAAATTACAATTCATAATTCGAAGAAAGTGTTACGTTCATTATACATTCAGAATTACGCGTTAATAGAAAAACTGGATATCAGTTTTGAAACAGGTTTCTCCGTTATTACGGGTGAGACGGGAGCTGGCAAATCAATTATTTTGGGAGCTATCGGTTTGTTGCTTGGTCAGCGTGCCGATGTGAAAGCTATTCGCCAAGGAGCTTCAAAATGCATAATAGAAGCACGTTTTGACATTTCTGCTTATAATATGCGTCCGTTTTTTGAAGAAAATGAACTTGAATATGATACAGAGTGCATACTTCGGCGTGAAGTGCAGTCGTCCGGAAAGAGTCGTGCTTTTATCAATGATACTCCTGCTTCGTTGGTTCAGGTGAAGGAGTTAGGTGAACAGCTGATTGATGTTCATTCACAACATCAGAATCTATTACTGAACAAAGAAGGTTTCCAATTAAATGTACTTGATATTCTTGCGCATAATGATGTAGCATTGGAGGAGTACTATTCATTATACAATGAATGGCGTCAGATAGAACATGAATTATCAGAATTAGTGACACTAGCGGAGCAGAGCAGGGCAGATGAAGATTATATTCGTTTCCAATTGGAACAATTGGAGGAAGCCCATTTATCCGAAGGTGAACAGGAAGAATTAGAGCAAGAAGCGGAAACTTTGAGTCATGCTGAAGATATTAAGGCTGGATTATACCGAGTCGAGCAAGTTTTTGCATCAGATGAGGGTGGGCTGCTTTCTTATCTGAAAGATAGTCTGAACACTCTGAATAATCTTCAAAAAGTGTATCAGCCGGCTGGAGAATTAGCTCAACGAGTAGAAAGCACATACATTGAATTAAAGGATATTTCGCAGGAAGTTTCTTCACAAGGAGAATCTGTAGAATTTAATCCTGCCAGATTGGACGAAGTAAACGATCGCTTGAATCTGATCTATTCATTGCAACAGAAGCACCGGGTACAGACTGTAGAAGAATTAATCACTTTGACAAATGAATATCGGAATAGACTCTCTACAATAACTTCCTATGACGAACGAATTGCCGAATTGACCATACGTAAGGAAGCACAGTTTAAAAAGGTGAAAAAACAGGCCGAAGTACTGACTAAAGCACGTGCTACTGCAGCTCGTGAAGTGGAAAAGCAACTTGCTGCCCGCTTGATTCCATTGGGAATGCCAAATGTCCGCTTTCAAGTGGAAATGGGATTGAAGAAAGAACCCGGAATGCAAGGAGAGGATACTGTCAATTTCTTGTTTTCCGCTAATAAGAATGGAATGTTGCAAAGTATTTCGTCTGTAGCTTCAGGGGGGGAAATAGCTCGTGTCATGCTTTCCATAAAAGCAATGATTGCTGGGGCGGTGAAACTTCCTACTATTGTATTTGATGAGATAGATACCGGGGTTTCCGGTGAGATTGCCGATCGTATGGCAGACATGATGCAGGAAATGGGAGATTCTAACCGACAGGTTATCAGCATAACTCATTTGCCGCAAATTGCTGCTCGGGGTCGTGCTCATTATAAAGTATATAAGAAAGACAGCGATACGGAGACAAACAGTCATATCCGTCGTTTGACTAATGAAGAAAGGGTAGAAGAGATTGCTCATATGCTGAGTGGTGCTACATTGACAGAAGCAGCGCTTAGTAATGCTAAATCTCTTCTGACACGCAATTAAATAGAAATAATCAATAATAAATAAGTAAATAAACAGCATGCTCGATAAAAGTGAAATGATTTTCGGTGTTCGTGCCGTGATAGAAGCTATTCAGGCGGGGAAAGAGATCGATAAGATTCTGGTAAAGAAGGATATTCAAAGTGATCTTTCCAAGGAACTTTTTGCATCCTTGAAAGGAACGTTGATACCTGTACAACGTGTACCGGTAGAACGTATCAATCGTATTACCCGAAAGAACCATCAGGGAGTAATCGCTTTCATTTCTTCTGTAACTTATCAAAAAATCGAAGATTTGGTTCCGTTTTTGTTCGAACAAGGGAAAAATCCTTTTTTCGTGATGCTGGATGGTGTGACTGATGTTCGTAATTTTGGTGCGATTGCCCGTACTTGTGAATGTGCGGCTGTAGATGCAGTAATTATTCCGGCACGTGGCAGTGCGTCAGTGAATGCCGACGCGATGAAAACGTCGGCAGGGGCATTGCATACTTTACCTGTTTGTCGCGAACAGAGTCTTCGGAATACTTTACAATATCTGAAAGATAGTGGATTTCGTATTATAGCAGCCACTGAAAAAGGTGATTATGATTATTCGAAAGCTAACTATACAGGTCCGCTTTGCATCATCATGGGTGCAGAAGATACAGGAGTCTCATATGATAACCTGGCACTTTGCGACGAATGGGTAAAAATTCCAATGTTAGGAACGATCGAATCACTGAATGTTTCCGTAGCTGCCGGAATACTTATATATGAAGCTGTAAAACAAAGAAATAACGACTGATATGAAGAGGATTTTAATCTTACCTTTAGTGCTCGTTTGCCTGATTCAGGGAAGCATGGCGCAAGTAACTCCGAAATGGGTAGAGAAGGCAAAACGTGCAGTCTTTTCTATAGTGACTTACGACAAGAATGATAAGATGCTAAATACCGGGAATGGATTTTTTGTATCCGAAGATGGATTAGCTCTTTCAGATTATACTCTTTTTAAAGGAGCCCAACGTGCAGTGATCATTACTTCGGATGGAAAAGAAATGCCGGTAAATGTTATTTTGGGAGCTAATGATATGTATGATATTATTAAGTTTCGTGTTGCAATTACTGAGAAAAAAGTTCCTGCATTGACAGTGGCTACTACTATTCCGGCAGTCGAATCAGCTACATGGATGTTGCCTTATTCTACTCAGAAAAGCATAGCTTGTGAATCTGGTAAAGTAAAAGATGTATCCAAAATAGCAGGTGAATACCATTATTATAAATTGGGTATGCCAATGAAGGATAAAATGGTAAGCTGTCCAGTGATGAATCCGGAAGGACAGGTTTTCGGAATCTCCCAGAAATCTTCCAGTGCTGATTCAGTAAATACTTGTTATGCTGTGGGAGTAGCATTTGCTATGTCTCAGAAGATGAGTGCTCTTTCATTAGGGGATGCAACTTTGAAGACTATTGGTATTCGAAAAGGACTTCCTGAAGAGGAAGAACAAGCATTAGTATATCTCTATATGACTGCGACTCAATTGCCTGGAGAAGAATACTTAAAAGTATTGGATGAATTCATCATACAGTTCCCAAACAATACTGAAGGTTATTATCGTCGTGCCGGTTATAATATAGCCAATGCCAAAGGTGATGAAACAATGCTTGATAAAGCGGCAGTTGACTTAGAGCAAGCGTTCAAGGTTGCTCAGAAAAAGGAAGATGCATATTATAGTATTGCTAAAATTATGTATGCCTATCAGTTAGAAAAGCCTGAAAAGACTTATAAAGATTGGACCTACGATACTGCATTGTCTAATGTTCGTAAAGCAATAGAAATAGATCCTCAACCTGTCTATACACAGTTAGAAGGTGATATTCTTTTTGCTAAACAAGACTATGCCGGTGCGTTGGCTAGCTATGAAAAAGTAAATGCCAGCAATCTTGCTTCACCTGCTACATATTTTAATGCTGCTAAAACAAAAGAGTTAATGACAGCTGACCCGAAAGAAGTCTTGGCGTTAATGGATAGTTGTGTTACCCGTTGCCCTAAACCGCTTACCGCTGATTATGCTCCTTATGTTTTGGAACGTGCTCAAATGAATATGAATGCAGAGGAACCCAGAAAGGCACTTTTGGATTATGATGAGTATTTTAAGGCAGTGAATGGTAATGTTAATGATGTATTTTATTATTATCGTGAACAAGCAGCTTTGAAGTCCCGTCAATATCAACGTGCATTGGATGATATTGCAAAAGCAATTGAACTGAGTCCGAAAGACTTAAATTATCAAACTGAACATGCTGTGGTTAATCTGCGTGTAGGGCGTTATGATGAAGCAATACAGATATTAGATAAGGTCATAAATGAAGATCCCAAATATGCAGAAGCATATCGTTTGCGTGGACTTTGTAAGGCGCAATTGAAAAAGACTGATGATGCTTGTATCGATTTTAAGAAAGCAAAAGAGTTAGGCGATCAGAATGTAGATACACTTCTCGAAAAATATTGTAAATAGCTGGAATATATCTGCATAGATAGGATGAGCCCCTACTAGCTACCAAAGTTAGTAGGGGCTCTCATTTAGGGGAATTCATAACTCTTTCTCTCTTCTCATTCTCCCCATTCATAAAGTTCAGGTTTTAGGTCTTAATATGATAAATAGGTCTGAATTTCTTATTCCTTTTATAGATTAAATGCAGAAAAACTTCAGATACTGCATCGTATACAACTTTTTTTTTCAGATTTGTTGTTTTTTCTGTTAGTTTCATCTTTTACCCCATGCTATTATGAACCAATAATAAGAAATAAATGATGGAAAAGAACAGATTTACAATTTGTGCAAATAGCTATATCGAGTCTTTGAGAGAAGAAGGTCGTTATTCTACAGCACATGTATATAAGAACGCTTTACGTTCATTCACTCAATTTTGTGGAACGCCGTCTGTAGCTTTCTACCAGGTAAATCGTGATACTCTGAAACGCTACAGCAATTATTTAATTGCTCGTCACTTGAAGCTCAATACTATTTCTACCTACATGCGTATGTTACGTTGTATCTACAATTTGGGAGTTGATAAAGGTCAGGCTCCTTATATACATCGTCTCTTTCGTGATGTTTTCACAGGAGTGGATACCAGACAAAAGAAAGCGCTTCCTGTATACGAACTTCATACATTATTATATAAAGATCCACAATCAGAATCTTTACGCCGTACACAGGCCATTGCTAATTTGTTGTTTCAGTTTTGTGGAATGCCTTTTGTTGATTTTGTCCATTTGGAAAAGTCAAATTTGACACATGGTATTCTGAAATACAATCGTATAAAAACAGGTACTCCTATGAGTATCGAAATTCTGGATACTGCTGTAGAAACTATTGCTTGGCTTGGTAATAAACATGTTACTAATCATTCAGGTTATCCTGATTATCTATTTCATGTGTTGAGTGGCAATTATAAAAGGAATGAGGAAAATGCTTATAAAGAATATCAATCAGCTTTGCGTCGTTTCAATAATCAACTGAAGAGTTTAGCCAGACGATTATGTGTTCGTTCTTCTGTAACTTCATATACCCTTCGGCATTCTTGGGCTACTACCGCCAAGTATAGAGGGACTTCTATTGAGATGATCAGTGAGTTGTTGGGGCACAGATCGATCAAGACTACTCAGATCTACTTAAAAGGATTCGATTTAGCAGAAAGGACTAAAGTAAATCGTATGAATTATTTTTACGTTAAGAATTGCAGATAAATGAATACGATATAGGTAAATAGTTGAATAATAATATTGTATGTTATCCGTTACTTCTTAGGTAACGGATATGAATACTGTTATCAGAAGCTAGAAGTGTCCTTTCTGATACATAACAGAGTTCCTTAACATTCAAGCAATAGAAGATTCCTTGGTACGACAATTATTTTTCGTGTCCAAATATTTTTTTGCTATATATTCTAATAAAAAAGAAAAAAAGATATTTTTTATTTGTTTGCTATTTACTATTTTATCTATCTTTGCATCGAATTCATATCCGTTACCTAAGAAGTAACGGATAAACATGGGGTAAAAATAGATGATTCTTAACAAAAATGACGATTCCCGAGTTCTGCCGGCAAATGTGACTGGCAGAAGCGTAGCGCACTCAAAACGTTGGTTGGTGGCTATAGTACGTATCTGCCATGAGAAAAAGACAAGCGAGCGTCTCACTAAAATGGGAATTGAAAACTTCCTTCCTCTTCAACAAGAATGCCATCAATGGAGTGACCGTCGTAAAGTGATCGATCGTGTTTTACTTCCAA
>NZ_BAKK01000051.1 GCF_000614145.1 Bacteroides faecichinchillae JCM 17102
ACTTAAAAGGAAAGAGCCCGGTGCAATACCGAACTCTTTCAATTAATGGATAATGTTTAACCAGTACAACTTTTTGGGGGCACTTCAGAATCAACTTTGGGGGCAGTTTACTTTTAAGGAACATTTTCATCATTCTTAAAAAGCACATCTTTTAATTTCTGGTAAAGGAAAGATAGTACCAACAATATTAGTCCGAGAATAATAAATACTATAATCTTACCTATTGTAGGCATTGCCCACAAATCAATAAAGACAAGTTTAAATAAGACTATTCCAAAAGTAGCAAGACTTATCATTCGCAATACTTTTTGGTGGAAACGCATACCAAGTCCCATCTGAACAAATCCGGCAATACTTAAAGATAATGAGAATCCGGCACTAAATTCTTCAATTTCGATTTGCCAAAGGAAGAAACGTACAATTGTCACCCAGAGAAGTGTAGCAAGTATATTTAAATAGATCGTAAAGCCAACCTTTAACTCAGCGACAGTTGCATAATAATGTCGTGCAACATAACTAAGGTCAGCAATGACAAATAACACTGTACACCATCGCAACAAAGAAGGGCATAAAGTCATATTCTGCCACTGTTCGCACCAAATATTTAGTATATATACAAATACGTTTATTCCTATAGCCGATATATAAAGAAACATATTCCTTTTCATAGGGAATCGTTTTCTGAAAGCATAACAAAGAAATCCAATTGCTACTGAAGTAAACAGTAACATAGCACCGCTTCTCGTGGTTCCATCAAAAAACAAGTAAAACTCTTCCATGAAGGTATAGTATAGAATGGCTACGGACAAAAGAAACATCATAGCATTCCAGGGAGTATAGTTTAAAAGACGGGCTGTAGAGAAAAAGTCCCGATATTGCTCCATTAACAATGCAAACGTACCCATTGCCAGTCCAACAAATATAGATGTAGCGAAAGTACTATTCAAGAAAATTATTCCGATAGGATCATCTATCGGTGCTTTAAATACATCCACTAAAAAAGAGATCAGAGTAAGGCATACAAGTATAAAAGTTCCACGCTCATATACCCTGATTTTCGATTTGGCGTACAACCAAAGTAACAGTACCATTTCGGAAGCCCAACATAGCGTGATAAGGTTTCCATCTAACTGAAGGGGCACAGTAATAGATACAAAGGTCAGAACAAGTCCCAACATGGTATAAAAAAGGTATCGAGAATCTTTTTTACTTTTCCACAACCAAATAACCAAAACCAAATTGACGATAGCAATGAATAAGCTTAGCAGGCCTTCTGATTTGAAAGGCAGTTCCATATGCTGCAAAAGCAAAATTCCTAAAAGTAGATAAACGAAATTATTCGTTATAACAGCAAATACCAAAACCTTACTCATCTTCTTGGTTTCCACTTGAAGTATTGACAAGATGGGTAATAGAAATATAAAATAGAATAGGGTGGCAAACAGAAACAAATGCCCGGATACTACAGTAGAATTATAATCATAACCTGTCAAAAGATATATTCCCATCACCAAATAGGTAAAGACAAAGGAGACGACCGGAAGTTCCCCCCATTTTTTATATACGGAAAGCCAGAACATTCCCAAATTCAGAATACTCAAATACGTAAACAACACCATATAACTGCCTTCCCCGCTACTTACGATAAAAGGTGCTAAGAAGCCTCCGACAAGTGAAATGATAGCCAATTCACGCCGGTCGTATATGGTGGACAGAACAGACATAAAAACTGTAACTCCAACTAAAATAATAAATGCTAACGTCTGAGAGAAAAGGTGGTAATAATGGAACGCAATAGCTACCGTAAGATAGAAGACTGCGAATGCACCTCCTGCAAGCAACGAACTAAATGTACGGTATTTCTTTTGTAAACGTGCGGCGACTGCTAACAATGCAGCACCTGTTAAGAAGCCGAGAATAGTACGGAAAATCTCATTTATCCAATCTTTATCAATCGCATACTTCACAAAAAAGCCAACACCTATCACAAAGATAAGTATACCTATTTTTCCAAAAAGATTCTCGCCAATAAACTTCTCATAATTGACATTCTTACGTTTGGGAGCAATTGGCAAGACTTCTTCCACAATCTTACGCTTGACATCTTCCTGAACCACTTCCCGTTCTTCTTCAACCGATTCTTCGATTAATATTTCTTCTCTTAACGGCTCTTCCACTGCTAATAGCTCTTCTTGCACTCCAGGGGGAATCGGTACATTTTCTACTGCCTCCATTGAAGAATGCTCTTGCACTTTTTCTTCCTTAACGGTTACCTTCTGCTGAGTTTTAAGATATGTATCCATGCGTTTCTTAATCTCATCCAGTTCTTTTTCTACTTTCCCAAAACGGTTATCAAGCTTACGCAATATAACAATAAACAAAATTATAGCAAGTAGTGGGCATATTGAACCAAAATCTTCCATAGTATCTTATATTTGAGTTAGATAAAACAAATATAAAAATATTAAATGAGAAAGTATTATGTTAGGACTACAATTTAAAATAAAGACCTAAATTAGCCAACAACTATATACCATAGATACATAAATAAATAGCCCCATTTGCAATTTAACGCAAACGGGGCCAATTTAACGACTACAATATTTTAATTAATTCAATATCAATTGCTAGATTCTACCAATACTACACGATTCAAAATCGGCTGACCAAACTTATCAACACCACCACCGGCAGCGATAGACAATCTATCGGCAGAAATACCATATTTTTTAACTAACAGATCTTTAACAGCTTGCGCACGTTCCAAGCTCAATTTTTGATTGATAGATGGGGTACCTGTTGCAGAGTCTGCATATCCATTAATTGTATATTTAGCATTCGGGAATTCTTTCATCTTGCTAACAAGATATGACAAGTTCATTTCTTCTTGTGGAGACAACTTGTATGAACCGATCGTAAAGAATACAGTACGAGGAGCAATATTTGCATCAGTTACAACAACCTCTTCAGTTTCTTCTACTTCAACCGGTCGCTGTGCATTAGCCAACTGTTGTTGCAAATCCATGTTAGCAGCTGCCATTGCATTCATCTGATTGCGCATCTGTTGCAGTTCGATCTCAGAGATAATCTGAGGAACAGGGCGTTGGAATCCACGATTCGGGAAATAATAAGTTAAACCAAGAGTAGCACCAAGCATGCCATCATAATCACGTTTTCCTCCGTGTTCTCCGTCAAACTTACCTTCCATACCTGTAGCACTTAATTCCAGATTCAAATCAAGAGCATTCGACAAACGGAAACGGTTGATAATACCAGCATTGAAAGTTGCAGCATGTACATGAGGTCTTGAGTATGAATGAGTGAAACCAGCACCGATATAAGGTATGATTTCATACACACGATTAGGATTGTAACCACCGAACAAAGCATTCAGATTAAATAAGATATCACCATGCAAATTCATGTAGTCCCATCTTTGTTTATACGATCCGTCCTCTCTAGGACCACCGACTACATACTCTGCAGTCTCGCTAGTAGTAAACCCTTTTGCCTGCAATCCACTGTATTGCATACGCAATCCCAAGCCTGGAGTAAACCATTTACCAAGTGAAACATTTAATGTAGGAGCAACACGGTCCCTGAATTTACCAATATGATCATTATTACCAAACAGAACCTGGGCACCACCTCCCACAGAAAAGAACCAGTTACTCCAAAATGGGTTCGTTAATACTTGATATTTATCTTGTACCTGAATTACTTCGTATTCAGTTACGGTCATAGTCTGCTGCGCAGAAGCGACAGACGCAACGCCGGCAAAAGCCAGCAACATCAGAATCTTTTTCATATACCTTAATAGTTAAGTGGTTATTATATTCTTTTCTTTGTTGAACTATTTAAATAACACGAACAGAACTAAAAGGTTTTAAGAAAAGATGATTTTATTTGTTTTATTTGAATAATCTTTCGATATCTTCCTCCTTAATGGTTGTCAAAACAGTTTTTCCATCAGGAGTATAATTCGGTGAAGGACAGGCGAAAAGGCTGTCTACCAGGCTTATCATTTCATCATTACTCAGCACCTGGCCATAAACAATGGCTGCAGCACGAGCTAATGTTAAAGCTAAAATGTTTTGGATTTCTTCTTTGACATCACTCCCTTTTTCCATAGCTGTATGTAGCATATTACGCACCAATTCTACCGGATTTAGCCCTTCAATACCTGCAGGAATACCATTAATTGCATAACTTCCTCCTCCCAAATTGCTCAAATCAAACCCTACAGCCGATAAGTCATCCATGATACTTTGTAATACAGCAGACTCCGAAGCAGGCAATTGCAATATCTCAGGGAAAAGCACTCCTTGAGAGACTCCTTGTTTTTGACGGATCTGTACCAAATAACGATCAAATAGTACACGAATATGTGCCCGATGTTGATCGATCAACATTAATCCCGATTTCACTGAAGTCAGAATAAACCGTCCTTTGAACTGCAAATGTAGATTTCCTTTCTCTATCACAGACTCATCAGCATACAATGCGGATGAAACAACAGATACAGTTGAAGTGGTATTTTCCTCAGCATTCATTAGGGTTTCTGTAGAAGATGGTTCTTCCCAATCCATTTCTGGTTCCGGCTGAGGTTCATTCATCTTGCTAGCCTTTGTCAAACCGCTATACAACCCTTCCCACTCTACCTTTGGACGAGTATATGATCCGCCATTACTACTTCCAATAGAAGTTTTGAACGGATTGTAATCTGAATCATAATGTACTTTGGGAGGTGCAGGAGGCAAATTCTGTTCGAATGCGGGAATTTCAGGCATATCTTCCGTATCAAAATCAATAGAAGGAATAGCACTGAACTTTCCTAACGACTCTTTAACTGCCGCCGAAAGGATTTGCCAAATGGCCTGTTCATTCTCAAATTTAATTTCGGTCTTAGTCGGATGGATATTCACATCAATATTAGCCGGATCTACTTCAAAGTATATAAAATAAGAGACTTGTTCACCGGCTGGAATCAATTGTTCATAAGCCTCCATCACCGCTTTATGAAAGTAAGGGTGGCGCATATAACGTCCATTGACAAAGAAATATTGATGTGCCCCTTTCTTACGGGCAGTTTCTGGTTTAGCAACATACCCTGTTATCTTTGCCATGGTAGTATTCACCTCTACATTTAGCAATTGCTGATTAAGCTTTTTGCCAAAAACAGCCATAATACGTTGCCGTAAAGGAGATACAGGCAAATTGAATAATTCAGAATCATTACTATATAATGAGAAAGCAACTTCGGGATGTACCAAAGCGATTCGTTCAAACTCCGCCAGAATATTACTTAACTCTGTAGAATTAGCTTTTAGGAATTTACGTCGCGCAGGAATATTAAAAAAAAGGTTTTTTACTGAAAAGTTACTTCCTTTGGAGCAAGAAATGACTTCCTGACTCTCAATTTTAGAACCAGCAATAACCAGTTTAGTACCCAACTCTTCCGATTCAAGACGTGTTTTCAATTCGATTTGAGCCACAGCTGCAATGGAAGCCAGTGCCTCCCCACGAAATCCCATTGTACGTAAAGCAAATAAATCAGACGCTTCCCGTATTTTAGAGGTTGCATGACGTTCAAAAGCAAGTCGCGCATCTGTTTCTGACATACCTTTCCCGTCATCAATAATCTGAATTGAAGTCTTACCTGCATCCATTACCAACACGTGTATATTTTGCGCATCTGCATCAATTGCATTTTCTACCAACTCCTTGATAACAGACGCCGGACGCTGTATTACTTCACCAGCAGCAATCTGATTAGCCACTGAATCAGGCAACAAATGTATTATATCGCTCATACTTGTTATTTAATAGGTATATAGTAAAAATGAAGAATGTCATACAACCATAATGTAAACCTCAATTCTTCATTCTTAATTCTTCATATTAAAACGACCAACTTCCCGTATGTAAATAATGCCAAACAAATAATAGGAAAGCTATAATTAGCAATATGATTCCAAAAGAGACAGGTTTGCGACCACTAGCTTTTTTTCGTCTCAGGTGCGTAGTTCCCTCTACGAACTTTCCACGAATGTCTTCCGGATTAAACTCTTTTTCAGGAAGCATTCCCAATTCACGCTTTGCCTTCTCTTCCATCTTGGCAAGTTTCTCTTTCCGCTCATCAACATAGATATATTGATGATTGAATCTACGAGGTTTTCTCATTGAGTTGAAAAACATTCCCATATTACTTCATATTAATTAAGTTTCGTTTATCTGTTTTCGGTCTCCTATCAGTAGTCGGTTTCAACGACTCTCCTGCTCTCTTACTTCTCCAATCGAATATATCTTCTTTACTCAACGGGCGAATATAATCGAACCAGGCAAATGTAGGCAGACGTAATTTATCGGGTGGTATCTGATCCATTGGATACATAGTTCCATTCGACTTACCATCAAATTTACCTTTCTCCATCTTCTTTTCTTTCAAAAAAAGATGAAGCAAACTTCCTTCCGAAGTGTTAAATCCAGTCATTGTACTGTCTTTCTCTTCCGGATAGAAAGCTGTCTGAACATTGCCAATCACCTCAATATGACGCATATCACCATCAATAAAATATGCCTTCATTTCTTTCCCGGCTACTTGATTATAATGAATAGAGTCTTTCATTTCTACTGTCAATGTTTGATTGATAATATGCACCCAATCGATGGTACTATCATTCATATAGATTTTAATCTCTTCACCAAGCAATTGTTGTCCCTCATTCCAAAGAATCGGATCACGATACATAGTCAAACACGAATCTTTCGAATTATATACTAATGAGTCACAAACACCTTGCACATCTACACGATACATACGTACTTTATGATAGGCTTTCATTAACCGATATAAGGAATCCGTATTCAAATTGTAAGATACGACCTGTAATGTATCTCCATGTAAAAATAAGCTATCTCCTTGGGAATAGTCGATTACAATGGCACGTTTAGTAGCAAAAGCTGAGTCTGTCAGTTCATTATAGAAACAATAATCTCCTGTCAGTATATTCTTATTAATGCTGTCGGTCATCCGAACGTTATCGAATGCTTCACCATAACCTGCTTTTCTGTCATAAAACAGACTGTCACCAACTAATTTCTTCCCTTGATTTGTCAATATGGAACGGTCCAGTAACTCTGCCTGTTCACTCAATGTATTATAGAAACCTCGTTCTGAGTAAATATGATTATCATCACTTACGATATTAGACGGACCGAGTATATTTGCCACTTTAGAGAAAGTATTGTAACGCAACGTATCAGATGTCAAAACAAATTTAGGATTCACCAATTTTACGTCATGGTTGAATACCGATTGCTTGGTAGTCGGACTATACTCTCCCCAATCTGAAGTCAGCACATTTTCTTCATCCATCAATGTTCCACCTTCAAAATAGTATCCAAGATCATAAAGACGGTCATAGTTCAAACTGTCAGTCAGCAGAGTTGTATTTCGATTCACCATCTTCACATTCTCACGAAGCTGGGCTATTTGCGTTTGTCCGTCATAATAAAGATAATCTCCATCAATAAACAAGGTATCACCCTGCCGCATCTTCACATTACCAAATGCTTCGAAAGAATTAGTCTTTTCAAAAAGCAATGCACTGTCACAATCCATATACATACTGTCGTGACGAAACCTCACATTACCAATTAATATCTGCATATCGGGATGGTTCAGCTTGTCAGCCTGTGCTTCATCACTATGTAACAAATAGACTTTTGTTTTCTTTTTCTGCTTTTGCTGATCCGCAGTTTGAGTTACTTTTGACGTATCTTTATCCACCTTCATTGTGGAATCTACAGAATTTAATCTCGGTTCGGCAGGTCTTACCTGAGCCACAATGCATACACCAAACAGGCATAGAAAGCCTACAAGAAGCCATCTATGCCTGTTTGATTTTTGTTTTTTCTTATTTTGTTTCAGCATATAAAATCAAGCTGTTAAACATCAATCCTTCTTAATCCAACCCGGATATTTAAAGTCACACTTCTGCCAGTTTTCGTTGATACGTACATAAGTATGTCTTTGTTTCTCCAGAATCCACTTATGCAATAGTTCCTCCCGACGTTTTGCCATCACAATGTCTTTCAAATCCTGATAGTCTTCTGCAATAGTTGCTTTATGACCATTGATCTTAGCTTTCAGTTTTACAATAGCGCAAACTTCCCGACCATCTTTCTCATTAATCATAGGAAATGCTCTGGAAACTTCGCCGACATTCATTTTGTCCACTACTTTAGCCACGTCCTGAGGAAGATCCTGCATTTCGAATTTAGAAGTAGTTACACCAGTATTCTCATTGATATTAACCATAATCCCATGATTGTTACGCGTATCTTTATCATGCGAGATAACAGCTGCCGCATCATCAAAAGAGAATTTATTACTACGAATTTGATCAGCTACTGAGTCCAGACGTGCACAAGCTGCTGCCAACTCCTCATCTGACACTTTTGGTTTCAATAAGATATGACGAGTTTTAATACGGTCACCACGTTTTTCAATCAACTGAATGATGTGATAACCAAACTCCGTTTCCACAATCTTGGAAACTTTTTTGGGGTCCTGCAGACTAAATGCTACATTCGCATAAGCAGGATCTAACATACCACGCCCCATAAAATCCATCTCACCTCCTCTATATGCAGTTGCTCTATCTTCAGAATACAAACGGGCTAAAGTAGAAAAATCAATATCTCCTTTCGTCACACGGTCCGTATACTCACGCAATGTTTTCTTTACCTCCTCTATTTCAGATATAGGGATTTTAGGCTGAAGAGTAATAATTTGCACCTCTACCTGAGTTGGAATATAGGGAATACTATCCTGAGGGAGATCTTTGAAGTAACGACGTACTTCCGAAGGAGTTACTTTGATTTCCCCAACCAACTTCTGCTGCATCTTTTGTACAGTTATTCCATCTCGTGCATTATCACGCAACGCTTCGCGGATCTGAGTTGATGTCTTATTGAAATACTCTTCCATCTTCTCTCTAGAACCGATTTCCTGAATATACATATTTGTCAGCATATCTACCCGTTGAATAATTTCTGACTCAGCAACATCAATACTATCCAACTTTGCCTGATGTAGGAATAATTTCTGTACAGCAATTTCTTCAGGAATTATACAATAAGGATCGCCATCAAATCTGCGCTGTTTATACAGGGCCTCTAAACGGGCCTCTTCTACATCTGATTTCAAAATAGCTTCGTCACCAACTACCCAAACTACTTCATCAATCACATTGTCTTGTGCATATGTTTCCATATTAGCAATCATTGCCAAGACAAGGATAACAACAAATCTAAAGTTTATAAACTTCTTCATTCTTTGTATTTAATAATTATATATAATCTTCTTTTTATCTACTGCGCGTTGATACAGATCACTCTTTACTTGCTCCATAAAGTTCACACTTCTCTGATTAACCAACAAATCTTTTACTTCCGAGCGGGCAAACTCAAACGGTTTCTCATCTCCTACTCCGCGATAATCAATCACATTCAGAAAATAGTAAAATGCTGTATCTTTAAGTTCTATCTGACGATGTTTGTTCACATATTCTTCCGGTGATTCTATATCAAGTGGTATCATATCCAATATATCAGTCACAGACACCCATTTATCATAGAAATACTTATATTTTACAGCATTCTGAAAACTATACTTCTCCAAATTGTCTATCATATCTTGTTGTTCTGACTTATACCAACGACGCACATTATTTAGTTGCGGAGCAGTCAGCGGAACTTTAATAAATAAACCTTTGATCAACGAAGACTCTAATTTGAACAAGTCCTTATTTTCTTGATAATAAGCAAAAATCTCTTGTTCCGGAATATCATTAGTCAGCTTCTGATTAATTAACTCCTGTTGATAAGTATGCATAATTAAAGCTTTCCGATAATTTTCTACTAACTTATCTACTTCTACATTATCTGGAATATTATTCTCAGCTTTTTCATATAACAAAATATCTTCTACCCAACTACGAATATAATGCTCAACAAAAAGAGTACTGTCATCTTTTGATAGTCCAACCGGAAGCACAGACATCAAATCTTCTTTATATAAAAAGTTACCATCCACCTCTACTAAAGGTGTCTTGCCTTTATGGTCGTGCATTTCTTTACACGCTCCACAGCAATAAAGAGTAACCAGTAAGAGGATTATTATTCGCATTGTCAATCGAAATCTACTTATTTGAGGTACGAAGATAGTGAATAATCGGTTACATCAGTTATTATTAACGGTTTTTAAAACCTCTTCGTTAATTTCAACCTTACCGGAAACCTGCAATTCCCGCTCCCAGTATGTATAAAGATAGTTTCTATAATCCTTTCTCACCCGTTCTATAACTTCTCTATAATCATCCGGTCCCTTCCTTTTTTTGCCCACAACAACAGTAAAAGGATAATACATTACAGGTTCAAAATCACCTTTCTTAAAGACCAATTTATCTATGTATTTATTATGTCCGTCGGCAAAAGTTCCTTGTTCAACTTTTATTTTTTCGTCACCAGATGTATTAAAAGTTCTCTGCAATGTATCAGCCCACTCTTTTTCCGGTACTTTCTTCAAAAGCTTTTTAGCCTGTCTGGCTATTCTTTTATCAGCACAATGTAGAATAATTCCTTTATATCTTGGACTTTTCCAACGATAATCCTCTTGATGAAACTTAAAATATGTAGCCAAACCTGCTCGATCATTTACTGATGGCAAATCTATTTGCTGACGTGTCACTTCTGTAACTAGATAATCTTCACTATACTTTTGCACAGCACGTCGAACTTCCGGATGTTTACTTTCCAACTGCTCACTCTCATAATCGAGTAATGACTTCGCTATAAATCCATCTAACTGGCGCTTTACGGACAAAGGATGAGAAGCAGCATATCGTTTAAACATTGTACCCGTATACTCTTGTCCATCAATAGTAAACAAAGTTTGTGTTGTTACTCCTCGTCCCAATAGTTCTTCTATACCCGAATGATTTAAAGTATATTGATACTCTTTTTTTAACCGTTCAACCACTACCTCTGTCTCTTTATTCAAAAACTGTAAATTATTTAATCGCTTTTTAAGTATCCTTGAAACGTATTCGTAAACCGATATTTCTTTTTTATCAATTACTTTGAGAATATGTAATCCTTCCGGAGTAAAAAAAGGTTGAGAAACCTCACCTTTTGACAAAGAGAATGCTACTTTTTCCAACTCAGAGGTTGTTTGTAAAGTCTCTATCCATTGACAACGTTTATCATCTGAATATTTTTCCACCAAGGAAGTAAAATCTATATCAGGCTGGCCTTCTATCAGTCTATATAAAGAGTCCATACGGTTTTGTTCCTCCTGAAGCCGCTTGGCAGTTATTGTTTGGGGAAGAGATCTAAATAGTTGCATCACTTGAATCTGTCCATTTCCATGGGTTGATTGAATTTTCTGATAAAGTACCCGAAAACAGCTATCCAACACTAATGTATCTACAAGATAAGACTTCCGTAACCTCTCCAGATACTCCTTTTGTCGATCACGAAAACTCAAAGTAGTATCAATTCCCACTGCTCTAGCAGCATCAACCTTCAACTTATGTAAGACGAAAAGTTTTGTATATTCTATAGGAGAAAGTTTTGTTTCCGAATTACGCCGATAAGCATATTCAAACTCAGAACGAAGTATTTCTTTTCCGTTAATTCGCATCAACACTGGATCTTCCTGGGCAAAAGACAAAACTCTCCAAAAACAAATTACTCCTAAAAGCACCCCCCCTTTCATACCATATTCTTTACTTTTCAAATTACAAACACATTGAAAATGATAAAAAGCACAAACGGTGAATGGCAAGCACTATGTAGAAAAACATAGCTGTTCACCGTCCACCGTTTATCATTTACAGTTCTTATATTTTATTCCGGACGACTGTAGTTAGGCGATTCACTAGTAATCGTAACATCGTGCGGATGGCTTTCCATTACCCCTGCATTGGTAATACGTGTAAACTTCGCATCATGCAGTTTCTCAATACTAGCAGCACCGCAATATCCCATACCTGCACGTAAACCACCTGTCAGCTGATAAACTACTTCATAAAGAGTACCTTTATAAGGAACCCGTGCAGCGATACCTTCTGGAACCAACTTCTTCACATCAGCAGTTCCACTCTGGAAATAACGATCTTTTGAACCATTTTCCATTGCTTCCAAAGATCCCATACCTCGATATGACTTGAATTTACGCCCATTGAAAATAATAGTATCGCCCGGAGACTCTTCTGTTCCTGCAACCAATGAACCAATCATTACACAATATCCACCCGCGGCCAATGCTTTTACAACATCACCGGAATAGCGTAAACCACCATCTGCTATCAAAGGAATACCAGTACCTTTTAATGCTTTAGCCACATCGTATACAGCAGAAAGTTGAGGAACACCCACACCGGCAACAACACGGGTAGTACAGATAGAACCTGGACCAATACCAACTTTCACAGCGTCAGCACCTGCTTCTGCCAATGCTTTTGCAGCCGCGCCGGTAGCAATATTACCTACTACTATATCAATATTCGGGAAACGTTTCTTTGCTTCTTTCAACTTCTCGATCACGTACATTGAATGTCCATGAGCTGTATCAATAACGATAGCATCTGCACCAGCAGCTACCAAAGCTTCCATACGCTCCAAAGTATCAGCAGTTACACCAACACCAGCTGCTACACGCAAACGACCTTTGGAGTCTTTACATGCCATCGGTTTATCTTTTGCTTTTGTTATATCTTTATAAGTAACAAGACCGATTAATTTTCCATCTTTACCAACAATAGGCAACTTTTCAATCTTATGTTCCTGCAAAATCTGTGCAGCAGATTCAAGATCCGTAGATTGATTAGTTGTTACCAATCTTTCTTTCGGAGTCATAACATGATCGATATGTTTGTTCATATCCTTCTCAAAGCGCAAGTCTCTGTTTGTAACAATACCAACCAGATAACCTTTATCATCTACCACAGGAATACCACCGATTTTATATTCAGCCATTATGTTCAATGCATCAAGAACAGTAGAACCTCTCTTGATCGTGACAGGGTCATAAATCATGCCATTTTCGGCACGTTTTACAATAGCAACTTGTCTTGCTTGCTCTTCAATAGACATGTTTTTGTGAATCACACCTATACCACCTTCACGAGCAATAGCAATAGCCATTTTCGCTTCGGTAACTGTATCCATAGCTGCAGTCACAAAGGGAATTTTTAACTCAATGTTTTTTGAAAACTTTGTCGAGAGATCGACAGTACGCGGTAAAACTTCAGAATAAGCAGGGATCAACAGTACATCATCGTAAGTCAATCCATCCATTACAATCTTATCAGCAATAAATGACATAGGGATATGCGTTTAAAATTTATTGCGTGCAAATATACGTTTTTTATTCATAACCACATACCTGCACGCCTATTTTTTTCGCTTTTTTAATTTGCCATTTCAGAGATAAACTTAATACGAACCAAACGAACCTCTTCTTCAGTAAATTCATCTCCTAATTCGTCAAGTGCATCATCTATCTTATCTGTAGTCGATTCCTTAAAATAATCATAGATGTCAAGCAAATGGTCTTCATCCATAATCTCTTCTAAAAAATAATCGATATTCAATTTTGTCCCAGAGTAAACAATTGCTTCAACTTCATCCAGCAAATCACCAAACTCAATACCTTTAGAAAGAGCAATATCATCTAAAGCTACTTTTCGGTCAATAGCCTGAATAATTGAAACTTTCATCTTGGACTTATTAGCAACAGTCCGTACACGCAAGTCTTCCGGACGTTCAATTTCATTTTCTTCACAATGACGTTTGATCAACTTGCAGAATTCCTCACCATATCGTTTTGCTTTTCCAGCACCTACACCCGGAATATTTTGCAATTCATCCAATGTTACAGGATAGATAGTCGCCATCGCTTCTAAAGACGGATCTTGGAAGATGACATAAGGAGGAACTTCCAATTTCTTTGAAAGCTTCTTTCGCAAGTCCTTTAACATTGAGTAAAGAGCAGGGTCTACTGCACAAGAGCCACCTCCACGTGCCGGAACCTCTTCCTCTGTCTCTTCGAAATCATTATCCTCGGTAATCTTAAATGATTTTGGTTTTTTCAGGAATTTATGTCCTTCTTCCGTAACCTTCAGGAGACCATAATTCTCCACATCTTTACTTAAGTAACCGGCAATTAATGCCTGGCGAATCACCGCATTCCACGTTTTATCTTCTTCACCCATTCCCGATCCGAATACTTCAAGATCTTCATGTAGGTGAGCTTGTATTTCTGACGTTTCTTTACCTTGTAATATATCTATTATATAATCTGCTTTAAAATTCTCTTTCACCGCGATAATTGCTTCAATCACGGTACACAATAACTCTTGAGCCTCCACTTGTTTTTTAGGGTTTAAACAGTTGTCACAATTTCCACAATTTTCTTCCGTATACTCTTCACCAAAATAATGCAATAACTCTTACGACGACATACGGAAGATTCGGCATAAGCAGCGGTCTCTAACAAAAGCTGCTTGCCTATTTCCTGCTCAGCTACAGGTTTTCCTTGCATGAACTTTTCCAGTTTCTGCAAGTCTTTATTTGTATAAAAGGTTATACACTGACCTTCACCACCATCTCTACCAGCACGACCTGTCTCTTGATAGTATCCTTCCAGACTTTTCGGTATATCGTAATGAATCACAAATCTGACATCCGGTTTGTCAATCCCCATTCCGAAGGCAATAGTCGCAACAATTACTTCTACCTTTTCCATCAGGAAGTCGTCCTGATTCTTCGTTCTAGTCACTGAATCCATTCCGGCATGATAAGGTCTCGCATTAATACCATTTGCTTGAAGAATTTCAGCTAATTCCTCAACCTTCTTCCGGCTCAGACAATAAATAATACCTGATTTTTCCGGATTGTTCTTAATAAATTTGATGATATCTCTATCAATATTACCAGTCTTTGCACGCACCTCATAATAAAGGTTCGGTCGATTGAACGATGATTTAAATACCTGAGCATCCACCATGCCCAGATTCTTTTGAATATCGTGTTGTACCTTTGGTGTCGCAGTTGCTGTCAATGCAATCAATGGAGCTTTACCAATCTCATTTATGATAGGACGTATCCTCCGGTATTCCGGACGAAAATCATGCCCCCACTCAGAAATACAGTGAGCTTCGTCTACAGCATAAAACGAGATCTTTACCGAACGTAGAAATTCCACGTTTTCTTCCTTCGTCAAAGACTCAGGTGCTACATATAGCAATTTTGTCTTTCCGGCAAGAATGTCAGAACGAACCTGGTCTATCGCACCTTTATTTAATGATGAATTAATGAAATGGGCAATACCGTCCTCTTCACTGAAGTTACGCATTGCATCCACTTGATTCTTCATCAGCGCAATCAACGGAGAAATAACAATCGCCGTACCTTCCATCAAAAGTGAAGGTAACTGATAGCATAGAGATTTCCCACCACCGGTAGGCATCAGCACAAAGGTATCTCCACCATTGAGCAAATTATGAATAATTGCTTCCTGATTTCCTTTGAATTTATCAAATCCGAAATACTTTTTCAGTTCATCTGTTAAATTAATCTTCCCTGCCATCTTTAACTTTAGGTTGTTTTATTCAGTTTATGGTTTAACTTTAGAAAATCGCTCTTCCTATGAGAGCCTTAACAAAGTTATAAACAACTTCTTAATTACCAAGCAAAATACGACTAATATTTTCAAGAAAAAACAGAAAAAATCATTTTTACTTGCCTTTACCTTTTGATATTAAGCAGTTTGTAGTCTTGCCATATTCGCCTTTTCCAGCTGATGTTTAGCATAATCCAGCGTTACTTTATACTTTTTTTTGTTTTCCGACGGGATTTCAAACATAACATCCATCATGATTGTCTCCACTATAGAACGCAGTCCGCGGGCACCAAGTTTATATTCCACTGCTTTATCTACAATATATTCAAAAACCGATTCTTCAAATGTCAGTTTAATACCATCCATTTCGAATAGTTTGATATATTGTTTGATATAGAATTTTTCGGTTCAGTAAGAATAGCACGGAGTGCATTACGGTCCAAAGGATTCAGATAAGTCAGTACCGGAAGACGTCCGATAATTTCGGGAATTAATCCGAATGACTTCAAATCTTGAGGAGCAATATACTGCATCATATTATTCTTGTCGATCACAGCTGTTTTTTGAGAAGCGGTATAACCAACAACATGAGTATTCAGACGCTGTGCTATTTTCTTCTCGATACCATCAAAAGCACCTCCACAAATAAAAAGAATATTCTTGGTATTCACTGGGATCATTTTCTGGTCAGGATGTTTACGTCCCCCTTGAGGAGGAACATTCACAATTGAACCTTCTAATAATTTTAGTAAACCCTGCTGTACTCCTTCCCCGCTTACATCACGAGTGATGGAAGGGTTATCCCCCTTACGAGCAATCTTATCTATTTCATCAATAAACACGATACCTTGCTCGGCCTCGGGAACATTATAATCAGCCACTTGAAGCAAACGAGTCAGAATACTTTCAATATCTTCTCCCACATACCCGGCTTCTGTTAAAACAGTTGCATCCACAATCGTAAACGGGACATGGAGGAGTTTGGCAATCGTGCGTGCCAGTAACGTTTTTCCTGTTCCGGTACTACCCACCATGATGATGTTTGACTTTTCTATTTCCACATCATCGCCACTATCTTTTTGCAAAAGACGTTTATAATGGTTGTACACTGATACAGACAGGAAACGTTTTGCATCATCCTGTCCTATTACATACTGATCAAGGAATTCTTTAATTTCTACCGGTTTAGGCAGCTCCTTTAAATTAAGTTTGGTAACTCTAGCTCCTTTTTTACTTCCTCCTAACGCTTCTTGAGTAATCTCATAAGCCTGAGTAGCACAACTATCACAGATATAACCGTTCATTCCTGTAATTAGGAATCCAACCTCATTCTCCGAACGCCCGCAAAAGCTACATCTTTTCTTTGTCTTTGAATCAGCCATTTTTACTTTTTAATCAACACTTCATCAATCATGCCGTATTCTTTTGCTTCCTGAGCAGTCATCCAATAGTCGCGGTCTGAATCAGCCCACACTTTGTCGAAGTCTGTATGCGAATGCTCGGCAATGATTGTATAAAGTTCTTTCTTCAATTTTTGAATTTCACGAGCCGTGATTTCAATGTCCGAAGCCTGTCCCTGAGCACCTCCCATCGGCTGATGAATCATCACACGCGAATGAGGTAACGCTGAACGTTTACCTGCCGCACCAGAGACTAATAAAACAGCAGCCATTGAAGCAGCCATACCTGTACAGATGGTAGCCACATCACTTGAAATAAACTGCATAGTATCGTAAATACCTAATCCAGCATATACACTTCCACCAGGAGAATTGATATAGATAGAAATGTCCTTACCCGAATCAACGGAATCCAGATAAAGCAACTGAGCCTGGAGCGTATTAGCTGTATAATCATCGATCTGTGTACCTAAAAAAATGATACGATCCATCATCAATCGTGAAAAAACATCCAACTGAGTTACATTTAACTGTCTTTCTTCCAAAATATAGGGATTCAAATACCCGGCTTGCGATTTAATCACATCATCCAGTACCATGCCATTCATACCTAAATGTTTGGTAGCGTATTTTCTAAAATCATCCATGTTATTGTTCCTTTCTATTATTTTTAAATAAATGTAAGTGCAAAGAAACGAAAAAGAACACAGAGATACAAAAAAACACAGAGTTATAATTTTATAAAAACTCTGTGTTTCTGTGACTTTATATTCTGTTCTATCAAACGATTATTCAAACATCTTATTGAATTCTTCCATAGAAACAACCTTGTTCTCCAATGTTACCTTAGCCTTTAACACTTCAGCCAATTTCACTTCCACTACGCGGCTTACCAGATTATTGATTGTTTCTTTCTTCTTCAACATTTCCTGTGCATAGTTATCAAGTACATCATCTGGAATAGACAACATACCGTATTGAGCGAACTGAGCCTTAGTAGTTTCTTTTGCCATCTTCAGAACATCTTCTTGTTCTACCTTGATATTGTTTGATTCTACCAATTGTTCTTTGATCAGATGCCAAGTCAATTCTTCGATACTCTTATCGTAGTTCTCAGCAACGTATTCTTCACCTTTTTCTTCATTGTTCAGCAACATGATACGTTTCAGCAATGCATCCGGGAATTCCAGCTTACCAACCTTTTCCATCAACACTTTACGAATATCGATCAAAAATTTATAGTCGCTGTCAGCAACAAATCTTGCAGCAATATTTTCTTTAATCTTAGCACGGAATTCTTCTTCTGTCTTCACAACACCTTCACCGAAAGCTTGGTCGAATACTTCCTGGTTCAAATCACCTGGAACAAAACGGGTTATTTCTTCAATTTGGAAACTAAAATTAGACTTCACATCTTTGGCAATTGCCTTGTCAATCTTCAGCAAAGAAGCAAGTTCTGCTTCGTGACCATCATAAGCAACATTCGGGTTAAATACCAAGACATCATTTATTTTAGCATTAGCAAAGATAGCTTTCTGATCGTCGTTCTTCATGTATGAAGGCATCAAAACAGCACCTTCTACTTGAATACCGCTTTCTTTTGTATTGCCTTCATCGTCCAGTTGTGCCAACAGACCTTTCAGCATGTCATTCTCTTCGTAAACGTCTACCTTATCATATTTACCAGTACGTTGAGTGTACATCTTCACCTGGTTTTCAACCATTTCGTCAGACACTTTAATTGTATAGTAATCTACTTTATCTTTAGTGTCAACTTCAGCTTTGAATTCAGGAGCCAATGCAATATCGAATACAAAGTCAAATTCTTCCATTGTATCAAAGTCGATCGCTTGTTGCTTCTCTTCGTTAGGCAATGGTTCACCCAACATATTTACCTTATTTTCTTTAATATAGTTGTAAACAGCTTCTTGCAAAGTCTTATTCACTTCTTCTGCAATCACCGATTTACCGTACATTTTCTTAATTAGACTCAACGGAACCATTCCCTGACGGAATCCTGGAATCTGAGCCTTCTGACGAAGTGACTTCAACGACTTGTCTACCTTCCCTTGATAGTCAGCTTTCTCAAGCTTTACAGTAAGCTGTGCGCTTACTTTGTCAATGTTTTGTAATGAAACGTTCATTCTGACAATTATTTATTTGATTTATACTTTGTTCTATATCCTCAAAGAGGGTGCAAAATTAGTGCTAATCTTTTAAATTTCAAAAGACATTGCGGATTTATTTCTAATCTCATCCGGAATATCAATGTAACAAATCCATGACAAGTAACCCTTATTTGAGCTCATCGTACTCTTTTTTTCTCATTTTCTGCAAATTAAAGGGAAAAAAGATGGTCAATCCAAAAATTATTCTTTTCTTTGTCTCGGATTGATGGAGCATTAGTTTTTCGATTTCTATCACAAGGTTTTACTGCTGTTGCAAAAACGCATTTGTAAACTCTCTGTTGTTTTAATCCTAGTATTAGTAACCATCTATCCGGAGAGTTTTATTCATTTATTTATTTTTTTATCATTTTCATTATGAACATTTATGTTGGAAACCTTAACTACCGTGTTAAGGAACAAGATCTGCAACAAGTGATGGAAGATTACGGAGCAGTATCATCAGTTAAAGTAGTTATGGACCGTGAAACCGGTAAATCTAAAGGATTCGCTTTCATTGAAATGGAAGATGACGCTGCCGCAGCTAAAGCAATTGCAGAATTGAATGGTGCTGAATACATGGGACGTACCATGGTAGTTAAAGAAGCTAGACCTAGAGCCTAATTCCCGACGCTAACATAGCTAATAAAAAACTTCTGCCATTTGTGACAGAAGTTTTTCTTTTTATATCATTCCTTATATTAACCTTCCAAACTTTGCACTTCCACATCCTTGACTTTACGAAGCAGATCAGAAGCAAAAATAAAGTTATTCAACCGTTGATTTGTCGAAGTGAATATATCATCTTTGGTTCCTTCCCACTCTTTATGGCCCCCATAAATATAAATTACTTTTTCACCGATTCCCATAACAGAGTTCATATCATGAGTATTAATAATAGTTGTCATATTATATTCTTGAGTTATATCATGAATCAGATCATCAATTACTAAGGAGGTTTTCGGGTCCAATCCTGAGTTCGGTTCATCACAGAACAAATATTGAGGATTTAAAGCAATAGCACGAGCAATAGCCACACGTTTCTGCATACCTCCACTTATCTCGCCGGGATATTTATCTTTCGCTTCTGTCAGATTCACACGCTCCAAACAAAACATTGCCCGCTTTGTACGTTCACGAAGCGTATCGTTACTAAACATATTCAACGGAAACATCACATTATCCAGTACCGACATAGAGTCGAAAAGTGCTGCACTTTGGAAAATCATTCCCATCTCCTTGCGAAGCATCTTTTTCTCCTTTTTACCCATCAATACAAGATTACGACCGTCATACAAGACTTCTCCTTTCTCAGGAACCAGCAAACCAACAATACATTTCATCAGTACTGTTTTACCTGATCCACTCTGACCAATAATCAAGTTGGTCTTGCCATTTTCAAAAGTCGCATTGATATCGCTCAATACGGTCTTGCCATCAAATGATTTATAAAGTCCTTTTACATCAATCATCCCATTAAAAGTTTAGTTAATACCAAATCTGCAAAGAGAATTAAAACACTACTGCACACTACGGCATCTGTAGAAGCCTTTCCCACTGCAATTGAGCCACCTTCTACCGTATATCCGAAGAAAGCCGAAACACTAGCAATAATAAAGGCAAAGAAAAGGGATTTGATAATACCTGCCCAAATAAACCATTCGACAAACATATACTGCAATCCATATTCCAGATCGACAGCATTCATCACACCGGCAAACCAACAGGTACAAAAAGCACCAATGATTCCGGCAAAAATACTGAATGTCACTAAGATTGGAATGACAGTTACCATTGCCGTAATTTTAGGCAATATCAGGTAATTGGCAGAATTAACACCCATTATTTCAAGTGCATCAATCTGTTGTGTTACCCGCATTGTTCCTAGTTCCGAAGCAATGTTCGAGCCGACTTTTCCTGCCAGAATAAGACACATAATTGAGGAAGAGAATTCTAACAACATGATCTCACGTGTCACATATCCTACTGTCCAGCGAGGCATCCATGGACTTTCAATATTCAATTTAATCTGAATGGTAATAACCGCGCCGATAAAAAATGAAATTAACAGCACGATACCGATGGAGTTCACGCCTAGTTGCTCCAACTCGTTAACGTATTGTCGGAAAAACATACGCATACGTTCAGGACGGGAAAAAGTCCGCCCCATCAGCATGATATATCGTCCGACGGTTCTCAATGCTTTTATCATAACTCACACTATTTGTCTGCAAATGTACACTATTTCAGCTTATTTTTACTACATTTGCCGCAAAATAACTTGAATATGGAAGAAAGCAAGATGGTGCTTCGTACGGAAGACCTGGTGAAGAAGTACGGTAAACGAACCGTTGTTAGCCACGTATCCATCAATGTGAAGCAAGGTGAGATTGTAGGTTTGTTGGGGCCTAATGGTGCCGGTAAAACGACTTCATTCTATATGACCGTAGGATTGATTACTCCTAACGAAGGACGTATCTTTCTTGACGACCTGGAGATTACCAAGTTTCCGGTTTATAAACGTGCACAAACAGGTATTGGTTACTTGGCACAGGAGGCTTCTGTATTCCGTCAGATGAGCGTAGAAGACAATATCGCTGCAGTTCTGGAAATGACCAATAAACCTAAAGAATATCAAAAGGAGAAACTTGAAAGTTTAATCGCAGAATTCCGTCTACAAAAGGTACGTAAGAATAAAGGTAACCAACTATCCGGTGGTGAACGCCGCCGAACGGAAATTGCCCGTTGTTTGGCTATTGACCCCAAATTTATCATGCTGGATGAACCATTCGCAGGAGTCGATCCAATCGCGGTAGAAGATATTCAGCAAATTGTATGGAAATTAAAAGATAAAAATATCGGTATTCTGATTACGGACCATAATGTTCAAGAAACATTAAGTATTACCGATCGGGCCTATTTGTTGTTTGAAGGAAAAATTCTATTCCAAGGTACACCGGAAGAACTTGCAGAGAACAAAATTGTACGTGAAAAATACCTAAGTAATAGTTTTGTGCTGCGCCGTAAAGATTTCCAGCTAGATAAGGATTAAAGGTTTATCAGAAACTAACTCTGTATTTTCAAAGAAATAAAATAAAAATGCCCGGGGACATCAGTTCTCGGGCATTTTAGTTGAAATATGTTTTCTATAATTATTTCTGTCGAATATAAATATTAATCGGTGTACCTGTCAGGTCCCACTTTTCACGCATCTTATTTTCAAGGAAACGTTTATATGGCTCCTTTACGTATTGAGGCAAATTAGCAAAATAAACAAATGAAGGTACTTGAGTATTTGGCAACTGCGTGACATATTTAATCTTAATATACTTTCCTTTATTTGAGGGAGGAGGGTAAGCCTCGATCAATGGAAGCATCTCTTCATTCAAACGGGCGGTAGGTATCTTAGTAGTACGATTCTCAAATACAGTACAAGCCTCTTCAAGCACTTTCAAAATACGTTGTTTCGTTAATGCCGAAGCAAAGATGATCGGAAAATCCACAAAAGGAGCAAAACGCGAGCGCACCGCCTCTTCAAATGTCTTCATCACTTTCACTGTTTTATCTTCCACTAAATCCCACTTGTTAATAACAACCACCAAACCTTTCTGGTTTTTTTGAATTAATGAAAATATATTCAGATCTTGGCTTTCAATACCTCTCGTAGCATCCAGCATTAGAATACAAACATCTGCACCTTCAATGGCACGTATCGAACGGATAACTGAATAATACTCCAGATCTTCATTTACCTTATTCTTTTTACGAATACCGGCAGTATCTACCAAATAGAAATCGAAACCGAACTTATTATAACGGGTATAAATAGAGTCACGAGTAGTTCCAGCTATTTCTGTCACAATATTACGGTCTTCACCGATAAACGCATTTACAATAGAAGACTTACCTGCGTTTGGACGGCCTACTATGGCAAAACGTGGAATATCATCATCTAATATTTCTGCAGTATCTTTCTTAAACTTACTGACAACCAAATCCAACAAATCACCCGTACCGCTTCCCGTAATAGCGGAAATACAATTCGGATCACCTAATCCTAATTTATAAAACTCAGGAGCGTTGTAGTGTAATTCGTTATTATCTGTTTTGTTAGCGACTATAATCACCGGACTATTCGCACGTCGTAAGATAGACGCTACTTGCAAATCCAAATCAGTTACTCCATTTGTTACATCTACAACAAACAAAATGACATCTGCTTCATCTACAGCCAATAATACCTGTTTACGAATTTCTTCTTCAAAAACATCATCAGAGTTTACTACCCATCCTCCGGTGTCTACCACTGAAAACTCTCGGCCTAGCCATTCCGACTTACCATATTGTCTATCGCGAGTAGTACCCGCTTCTTCATTCACAATAGCCTGACGGGTTTTCGTCAGACGGTTAAATAAGGTAGACTTGCCCACATTTGGACGTCCTACAATTGCAACTAAATTTCCCATAGTTCAATACCTTGTTTTTTACGACTATCACAGTCGTATGAATACTTTTAATCTAACTGATAACCAAAATTACGCAATTCTTTATCCGAACTACGCCAATCCTTATCAACTTTCACATACGTCTCAAGGAAAATTGTTTTTCCAAAGAAACGTTCCAGTTCCCGACGCGCTTCGGTAGCGACCTTCTTCAGCGCCTTTCCCTGCTTGCCGATAATAATGCCTTTCTGCGAATCACGCTCCACATAGATCACTGTCTGAATATGGATTTTCTTCGCTTCTTCTTTAAATTGTTCCACGACCACTTCCACCGAATAAGGGATTTCTTTATCGTAGTATAACAATATCTTTTCCCGAATAATTTCATTCACAAAGAAACGAGCAGGTTTATCCGTCCACTGATCCTTTCCAAAATAAGGAGGAGAGTCTGGCAGCAATTCCTTGATCCGCTTCATCACATAGTCTATATTAAACTTTGATGCGGCAGAAATCGGAATAATCTCAGCCTGTGGCAGTAATTCCTTCCAAGCTTCTACCAACTTAACCAGCTTTTCCTGATCTGTAAGATCTATTTTATTGATAAGTAATAGAACAGGTACTGTCATCTGACGTACCTTATCCATAAACTCATTATTCTTATCGGGTGTCTCCACCACATCAGTCACATAAAGTAAAATATCCGCATCAGTCAATGCCGAAGTAGAAAAATTCAGCATCGACTCCTGCAATTTGTAGTTAGGTTTCAATACACCCGGAGTATCAGAAAAAACTATCTGTATCTCATCCGTATTATAGATACCCATAATTCGATGACGAGTAGTCTGAGCTTTGAATGTGGCTATTGATATACGTTCACCCACCAAAGCATTCATCAATGTCGACTTTCCGACATTTGGATTTCCTACTATATTTACAAAACCCGCTTTATGCATCTCTTTATATATATTGGTTAAGACAAAAAAACGCATCGAATCGAAATAGGATGCGTTTTATAAGTTATAGTTCAGTAACTAATGTTACGATTTCTTTTTTCCATCATAACCCCATTTCACATAAACCGCACCCCATGTAAATCCAGCGCCGAATGCTGTAAAAATGATGTTATCACCTTTCTTAAGTTTATCCTCAAAATCCCAGATACATAATGGAAGCGTACCTGCACTTGTGTTACCGTAATGCTCGATATTAACCAATACCTTATCCATTGGAACTTCTAAACGATGAGCCACAGCCTCGATGATACGAACATTTGCCTGATGAGGAACAATCCAGTCGATAGTATCTCTTGTCAAACCATTCTTTTCTGCAATGGCAGCCGATACATCTGACATACTGGATACAGCATATTTAAATACTGTTCTTCCTTCCTGGTGCAAATAATGCATTTTATTATCTACTGTGAAATAAGACGGCGGACAAACCGAACCTCCAGCTTTCATATGAAGGAAAGGTAAACCTTTACCATCTGTTCTCAAAATAGAATCCATAATACCATAATCTTCTGTTGTCGGCTCTACCATAAAGGCTGCAGCACCGTCACCGAAAATAGGGCAAGTTGCACGATCTGTATAATTAACCATTGACGACATCTTATCGGCGCCAACAATGATAATCTTCTTATATCTTCCTGAACGAATAAAATTAGCAGCAGTCTCCATCAAAAACAGAAAACCGCTACATGCAGCCTGTAAGTCGAAGGCAAAAGCATTTTTCAGTCCAAGTTTATCACAAAGAATAGAAGCAGTAGAAGGGAAGTGATAGTCAGGAGTAGTAGTAGCAACAACAACCAAATCAATATCGTCAGGATTAGCACCAGTCTTTTTCATCAACTGTTTAGCAGCTTTACGCGCCATATAAGAACTACCTAATCCTTCCTCATTCAGAATATGTCTTTCTTTTACTCCAATACGAGTCATAATCCATTCATCGTTGGTATCCACCATCTTTGATATCTCGTCATTAGTCAAGATATAATCAGGTACATATCCTCCGACTCCTGTGATTACTGCATTTATTTTTTCCATCAAACCTATTTTAAATTAGCAATACTATAATACCTAAAGCAGCCGGAGAGCTTTGCCCCCTGGCTGTCTTGAGTATAACTGTATTGATTATACAGCTGCTTCTTTTTCGATAGCTAACTTACCTCTGTAGTATCCGCAAGCACCACATACAGTGTGATAAACATGCCATTCACCGCAATTTGGACATATAGCCAATGTAGGAGCTACTGCCTTATCATGAGTTCTTCTCTTCGCAGTTCTTGTTTTTGATTGTCTTCTCTTAGGATGTGCCATTTTCTTAAAACTTTAATTATTATCTAATATTTTTTTTAATTCATTCCAGCGAGGATCAACTTGTTCCTCCACTTCTTCCTCAATCACGATTTCATCCCCTCCAGTGTCGAAAACTTCATCGCTATCTTCATCAGCACTTGTTTTTATGTGCTTACTCAACTTGTTTGTCATAGCCTTGTTACACTTACCAGGGGCATGTACGTGCTTCATCGGAATTGAGAGTGCAACAAACTCATACATGAACCATGCAACATTAATCTCCCCTTCTTCTTCAGGGATCACAATCAGGTTATCACCTTCTTCTGCATATTCACGTCCAAACTTCACCATCAGTTTATCAGAAGAACTGATTGGCAGTTCCATTTCATCCAAACACCGATCGCATGGTACCCATACGATTCCATCTGTTTGGAAACTCAATTCGAAAGCACGAGAGGTTCTCTTTACAGTTAATATAACATTAACTTTTCCCTTCTGAACTTCAGGACCATCAATGTGAGCGAAATAAAGGTTATCTAATACAAACTCATACTTAGCAGAGTCTGCTTGCATGCCTTTCAAATCAATTTTGTATTTATCAAACTTTCCCAAAGCTTCTCTCTTTTTTAAATCGTTAGATTACAATTCGGGCGACAAAGATACAAATAAATATCCTCATAACATACAAATTATCAGTAAATCTTCACTTTTTAATAGGTATTAT
>NZ_BAKK01000050.1 GCF_000614145.1 Bacteroides faecichinchillae JCM 17102
AATTAATTTTAGAATTTACAATACATAGTCTTTATATTGTAATCTAGAAAGAAACTAGGTTGCATCTTTTTTGTTTTTATAGGTATATTATCTTATAATATCTTAAATGGCAACCATACTACATTTCTCCTAAAACATATACACACTTACATAATATTCATTTTTAAGTTTAACATCTACACAAAAAATTCTCAACGCATGACAAAAGTAAACTACAAGTACACCGGATACGCGCAAAGAATCAAACAAAGGATTATACTTCCGATAAATGTATTCCCACCAGCTGTTCAAAGTCTTATCCCCAATACGATAAAGGAGAAGGTATTCGCAAAAAGCTGCAAATGAAACATATTCTTCCCATAGTTGCTCCTACCAAACCTTAAAATGCCCATTCAATATGCTACGAAGATATACAAAATTTACCAATCTAACATCCTTAAAAGTTTGCAAAAAACTACCAGCACAATGTTGTATATTTTAGAATATACTTTTTAAAATTACCACCATACTTGTTCTTCATTTTCGTAAGTGAATATTCTTTCTTCTTCTCCCTTTGTTAAATTTTTCAAAAGTAACAAAGCATTAGTCGGTACATTTTCATATTCTAATTTAACAGAAGTAGCTCTTAGCCTACCTAATGACACCCAACAATGACGATTCCAATAGAAAAGTTCATACATATCTGATATTTCGATTGTATTTCCATCCCCTCGAGGTATATACATGATTTTTTCCATTTTTATGGGTTTGCCAAAATCCATACCTACCCATCCGTTGTCATTGAATGGGGCATCAAAGTATGTTAATGCATTATTATCGAATGCCGCTTCTCTTGTATATTCAGGCCTATTACCAAATGAGCCTTCTGTTCCTATAATACGCCCTTTGATTATCTGGTGAGATTCACCACCAACGAATACTACTTCTGCAATGTTACAGTGTCCTCCGTTCGGTTTATAATATCTCCAATATCTATAATTTCCCAACGAATCAGGTACCTTTATTTCTTCTCCACGAGTAATCCAGTTGTCTACTTCGTAAATGGTTACAGGATTCTCGAATTTTTCGTTATCTGAAGCTTGCAATTTTCCTCCCATGATTCGATCGGCTATTTCATGTACATGCTTGAACACCGGATATTTTCTATATAAAGTTACAGTTATCAGATGATTAGTGTCAGGAATTAAAGATCTAATTTCTCCTGTTGATGTCAGAATAAAAGGGGGAGCTACTGGTCTTATCTGTGTTTTTTGATAGCATACCGGCAGATAAACAATATCACGTCCCATACTTTTAAAAGACGCTACCCCTTTGTTAATTTCTCCGAAAGAGACAGGCTGCCATGATCGGTTATCGAACACTGCTAAATATGCATAGTTGCTTTTCTGTTTTCCAACATTCACTTGAATATCACTGGTTATCATGTATTCAGTAGTGACGTCTTTTATAAAAGGGGTACTAAAAGTTGATGGCACACTTTGTTCTGTTTGTATTAAGCGCTTTACCACATGATTGATAGCATACGTTTTCCTATATACCTTAGCCATTTTTTCATCCAATTTATGTGGTTCACCGGGGTCACTGTCAATTCCTCCAAAAGCTATGCACTTACCATTATTAGCTAAAATGGCATTCCATGAATGTCCTAGACTACGAAACGGCCATTGAGGAGTAAAATCGATCATTGCAGGAATAGTGTTACTGCGTAGAATAGCAGTTTCCAGTTGTGAGTAATCCTCACAAAGACCGAACGGAAAACGCATCTGAGTAGAAGGTCGTAATATAGGGATAATTTGTGAAGCCCAGACTGTAGGTTTCACATAAAATCTCAATTCATGATTTATTTTACATGTAGCCCAAAGAGCAGAACGTTTGAATGCATCACAACAGGTTAGTTCTTCCAGTTTATAGGGATAGAATGTTTTTAAATAATCTCTCCAATTGTCTAAAGATTGTAGTTCTGAAGATTTATAAGGCAGAATATATTCACAAAAATCATTGAATGAGATATGTGCAGCCCATTTTACAGATTTCCATTCGGCAAACGCCCTTTCTATGTTTTTAATTAAAAAATCCGATTTTATGATTTCTATATCTTGAATGGTGTCAAGTTGCATTTTAAATTTATTGGAAAGCTCTTCTATTATAACTTTTAGAGTATCCATCGGATAGTTTATAGTTAATATAGAATCTACAGAATCATAATATTTTTCAATTGCATTTCCCTGATAAGAATAGTGTCCAGGCATATTTTTTATTAAAAATTTTGCTGCTTCTAATTTCAGAGAGTCACCTTGATAGAATTCTAATACTTTCTCTAATTCCGATTGGTTGCTTTTGGCTAATATCAATGCCTCTTTCAATTGCGAATCACCTCTATTACATCCTGATAGAATAAATGAAATAAAAGAAAAATATAATATAGCTTTTATTATATGTACGAGTCTTCCGTTTAACTTATTAGTTAAATGAATTAAAAAGACATTCGAGCTATTTATTTCACTTAATGATTTCATCTTATTATTTTGTTATTGCAAAGATAGGGCAATTTTGATAGCCAGACAAGAGGACGTTACAGAATAAGTCCCCATACACATCTGATCATAAACAAATTAGCAAACAAACAATTTATTATTAGAACCCTATTGTAACATTCCAAGCCCATTTTTGACATACATTTGAACTAATACTTCTATTTCCGAGCAAATATTTCCATCAGATATTTATTTAATTCTGTTCTAATAACCTAATAAAATACCCTCCTACCACCGAACGACCGCGAAAGTCTACCACCTTTGATTGATCTGTATTTATCAAATCCGCCATTGGCACACGATCTTTTGTCTCGTTCATAAACTTATGAAGTGGTAGAATAAACTTTCTGAACGTCGTACTATCTGTACTCAATGAGACTGTCCATACCATCCAATCAGTTTTCGTATAACTATGTCTGCTATCCAACGGACAACCAAGCTCATTCATCTTAGTCAGGTAGAAATCCATTTCTTTCTGGATTATTCTCTTCGGGAAAAGGTTCAAGTCAAGCAATCTATCCCATATCAAATTATATTTCATTCCCCAACTATCCGGTTGGTCGAAAGCTAAACGATAATGGTCTCCGGCATAAGCAGACTCCTCCCATTCTTTAATCATCTCACAGGCAGCATCCATATAATACTCTGCCCAATGCGTTAGCGTCTCCCAATGCTTTTCCGCATACGAAGCGTTCTTCTCCATTTTAGCAATGGCAGCAGTCATTATCAAAGCATTTCCTGCCTCTTCTATAGGCATATCACCGCCTACCGTTTGCCCGTTCACAATCGGATAACCACCGAGATCATGCACAGGGTAAGGTTTCCCCCATTTCCCACTTTCACTATAATAAAAAGAAAGGATTCAACATCGCTTCCACCAACTTTGGATTATAACGAAGATAAAGCGGAGAAGCCGGATAATATTCATCAATCGGTCCTACCTGCGGAGTAAAATAAAGCAATTCTCCATCTGATGATTCCGACATCTGAAAAGCAGAAAACGACTGTCGATAAGCCAAAGCACAAAGCTCTGCATATTCTTTTCCTCCGACAAGATAAGCATCTGCCATTAATTGGCGATCAAATTCATAACATTTAGCCATCACCTCTTTATACTCTTTTTCCGCTTCCTTATATAGATTTTCTATTGTCTTTTCTCCATTCTTATTCCAATAAGGACGCAAATCTTCACCCAAATAAGCCATCGTATACAAACCATCAAATGCAGCAGTCAGATGTTGAGGAAAATCGCTATTCAGATCCAACTTCTGCGCAAATGCAGCATAACGCTTTTCATTTGACCTTCTCATTTGTTTCAGATCACCTTCTCTCATAAAGTAGGCACGCATTTCAGCAGCGTCTCCCTGCGCGTAAATAACATCATCCTTCGTTCCCAAATAGAAATATCCCCATGCACAATCTTCCCTCTCTTTATTTACCCATAATTTCTGATTCTCTTTTCCAGTCTTCATCAATGCCAATCCATCTTTCTCATACATCTGCGTAGATTATCCGACATCAAATGCTTTGTGTGGGTCTATTTCAAAATAGATAGCAACATCGTGTTCTTTATCATCCAATGCCTTAGCCTGATAAGAAATGTAATTAACGGGACGGGCGAAAGTTTCTAAATCATCGAGTAAATAAGAAGCAGTAAAACTAAGTTTCAGTTCCACGTCTCCACATTCAAATGTATAGTGTGTCTGCGTAGCCTGTACATCTATCGATTTTTGCCTGGCTTCCTTCGATTCGGCATATAAACCGAAATCTACCAATGCACCTCCCATCCGGTTCTCACAATGGGCAACGATCACTTCCTGCCCGTCTTTTATGGTATCTGCAATCGAATCCGGAATATTCACTTTCAAGTCACTCTTCCATTCATATCCGGTATTAACCAACTGTATTCCATTTACATACAATTGGAATTCTCCGAATGTAAATCATATACGAAGATTAATAGTTGCAAGGTTTCAAAGTTCAGTACACCCAAAAAGAAAGACAACTATGCAGGTGTATACGTAATTTTATCAATTGACTCAACCTGATGGAACATCACAAATGCACTATCTCACTCTGCGTCAAGACAATGATCAGAGAATATGGATACTTGACGGAGGTATTTAGCTCCTAAAAATCGAATACAAAATAAACAGACGGACTCAATCCCTGTTCTAAAAACATCCCCTTCTGAATAACAACGTAAGGGGATTATTCGTATATTCGAACATCTATAAATTTTCAATACATAACATTATGATCATAGGAGTTCCCAAAGAAATCAAAAACAACGAGAATCGGGTAGGTATAACACCTTCTGAAGGGACAGTTATTATTCACCTATTTTCATTTTGCATCAGATAAAGAACTGACATTGGCTATGGATTAACAACAAGTCTGTTTGTCTTGCCTATGAAACCGTAGAGAAAGAAAAACACTTATTGCCATTAGTTATTCCTATGAGTGAAGTTGCCGAACGTATGTCTATACTAAAACATCTTAGCATAAGGAGAAATCTTGTTTTCCTTTAAATGAAAAGATGTTTTTTATTAAAAGCAAACTATAACCGCAAGCTTCGGTTATATAACCGGAGTCTTTGATTGTATAATCAAAAGTTGCAGTTATATAACCGAAGCTTGCAGTTATAATTCTATCACAATAAAAATAAGTTTTATTTCAGAGAAAAACAAGTAATCTTCCTTCCAAACAGACAATATTTATAGGACTAATATTAATCCTCAAGAACCTATAATCTTATAAATTATAACCTTTTCCCACTGCTCTTTGAAAAGCCTCCACCAGTTCCCGCATTACCTCTTCAACATTCTGCTGACGTGAGATTAATGCAGAAACTTGTCCCATTTCCAATTCACCTTCCTCCAAGTCTCCTTCAAAGATACCTTTTTTAGCACGACCTTTTCCCAACAAAACACGCAGTTCCTCGGCTGAAGCACCTTCATCCTCTGCTTTCTCTACCGTATCGCGAAAATGATTCTTTACCAAACGCGTAGGAGCCAATTTCTTTAATAGTAATTTAGTATCCCCTTCTCCAAGGCTCAAGCAATATTCTTTGAAAACCTGACTTGCCGAACTCTCATCCACTAATGCGAAACGAGTTCCTATTTGCACTCCTTCAGCTCCCAACACCATAGCAGCAAGCATACCTTCACCTGTACCAATACCTCCAGCAGCAATTAAAGGCAATGTCGTTGCATTACGTACAGCAGGAATCAAACAAAATGTTGTTGTTTCTTCTCTCCCGTTATGCCCACCGGCTTCGAATCCTTCTGCAACCACAGCATCGACTCCCGCTTCCTCACATTTCACAGCAAAACGAGAAGATGAAACAACATGAACAACTGTAACCCCTCGTTCTTTCAACCATCCGGTCCATGTCTTAGGATTTCCGGCGGAAGTAAAAACAATCTTTACTTCTTCTTCCACAACAATGTTCATGATATCCTCTATCTGAGGATACATCAAAGGAATATTCACACCGAAAGGGTAAATTGTTGCTCCACGACACTTCTGAATATGTTCACGAAGAGTTTCCGGATGCATTGATCCTGCACCGATTAGTCCCAAACCTCCAGCATTACTTACAGCGGAGGCAAGCCGCCAACCGCTACACCAAACCATTCCTGCCTGAATAATAGGATATTGAATTCCAAAGAGAGAAGTAATTCTGTTCATAATTATATATCTTTTTTATGTGCTAATTGCGATGTCCCAACGGGAAAAGTAGTGAATTAATACAGCAATTAATAGATTAATAGATTACTATATTCTATAATAATAACATTTTCAGCGAGTAATCTGTTCAATAGGAACATTAATCATCACATTAGTCGAATCTCCATATCTGCGCAAAACTTCCAGGGTCCTGTCACGAGTCTCCAATCTCTTCTTACTCCAAAAATCTCGCGTAAACATAGCCATTAAATCAAGTCCTCCAATGGCTCCCCCACTGATATATACACCACCTTCACCAAGAGAGATATTAGAACTCTTGGTATATAACAGTTGACGAAGTTCATAAAAAGGATCTCCACGCCAAGTATTCTTAGTAACTCTTATTTTTTTCTGATAAACCGGATCCCAATCATAAGGAGTAGTAGCAGTATAAGGTGTCAATGTAAGAACAACTTTCGGTTTAGGTAAAACCTGGGGAAGAGACTCATCGAAATGCATCCAGCTTTTCTCCTCAGACACCCGAGGAGTTCCTGCCGCATTGCCGAAATCTATCGACTTTACCACATCAGGATTTAAAATCAGCTCCTGCTCACCATCAAACAACTTTTTCACATGCAAAGAATCTTTCGAAGTCCATTCTTGTGCATACATTATTAAAGTCGTTAAAGACAGTGCCATAGCTGTAACAAAACGTTTCATCAGTCTCTCCATTCTTCTTCTCACTTTTGTTTACTATAATCCTTCAGTACGTCTATAGTACGAGTACGCATCCGCTTCTTTCGGAACTGCCAGAAATCTTTAGTGAAAACTTGCAGCAAATCTAAACCGAAAAACAACCCTCCATCCACCCTGACTCCATTACCTAACGATATACCATCGGGCGGAGGTAAATGGATGCCCATCGATACTACCAATGTATCCAAAGGTAAGGGAACATAAGTTGATTTATAGGTCTCCAACATCATAAAAGGAAGCGTCCTATTGGACAACCGTCGGCTGTCATACGATGAATCTGATTCCACCACCGTAGAAGGAGCAATAACTCTTGGAAGTGATTTATCAAAACGCATCCACGATTTCTCATTGGACATACGAGGATTCTCCGCACTGTTATCAAACTTAATTCTCTTGACAACCTCTTTGTTCAGATACAATTCTTCACCATTCTCCAACGATTTCTTTAATCGCAAAGAATCTTCTGCAGTCCATTGAGCATAACACTTCCCTGTCAGCAGTATCAAAACTATCGATATAAACAAACGTGCTGACATTTTTGCTCATTTTTCTATCCGGAAAACTTTATTTTGTTATTACCACCACCGATAACCCGTTCCACAAAGTGGCTCATCATAGCATGGATCAATTGTCCAAGCTGTTCTCGGATATTTCCGTCCTTCCCACCAACGCCTGTAACAAGCAGCGGCATCGAGCACTTCTTCATCCGTCAAGAAATAAATAGCCTCATAATTCTCAGCATTCGCCAATACCATTTTACATCCTAATGACGGTGGTGTTCCTTGTCTAATATATTCTATCACCCAAAGCATACACTCACCCAAACGGATCTTTCCATTATTCATATTATAGACTGACGGAAAAGAAGGAATAATGGTTAAATCTTCCGCATACTTCAACAGTTCAGGAATATCTTCTTCGGTGAAGTGAGGTACTTCTATCACTCCTTTTTCATTTTCCATTTTATACGTACCAGCCTTCAGTTGCTTGACAAAAAGGGTAACATCAGGATTATTGTAATCCATTTCTTCGCTGCTGCATCCCACCAAGGATACCATCAGGCATACAGCCATCCACAGCACAATAAGTGTTTTTTTCATTCTCATAAGAGTTAATACGTCATGCGAAGCCCGCAAAGCAAATTAAAATTAGTTGGTCTTTTCGTACGTACCGTAGCCAGTTTCGAGTCAGTCTTGAAATGATGTGAAACACCTGGTTCGGCAAAAAGTGCAAATTGATCATTGATCTTATAGTTAATTCCTATACCAGCAGTCACAGCCAGTTGGATAGGTTCTTCTTTAAAGCTATTATTAGGCGCTCCGGCTATGCATTTATCTGCAATTCCACCCACAGATGCATAAACATCAACCTTCTTCGTATCAGCCAATTTTATATTAAGTTTTATCGGAATACCCAGATAATTTAAAGTTTGTTCATTAGAACGAAGGTTCGAATAGAGTAATCCAGTTTCTATTCCTACAAATCTATTCAATTTTCGTTCCATTGTTACTCCTGCCGATACAGGCATTTTATATGCTCCGTCTTCTGCCGGTAGGGCAGTTCCTATCTGAGCTTTCATTGCCCAATTATGTTTTTTCTCTACTTTCACATGGACCGGATGATTGACAACTGCATTTTTTTGTTCTGCCACTGCTACCAACTCCGACTGTTCATTAGTTGCTTGCCAATAATCCTTGCGTCTTCGCATCCGATTATCACTTCCCACCGAAGTTGTCGAAGAAAGAGTTATTGACATTGATACAGTAATAGAAACAGAATCTTCTCCATCGGCATATTGAGAGAGCATTCCATACGTTTTCGGTGCAGGCTTTGCCAATACCGGTTGCACAGGCTGAGGCAACTGATTGATACGTATTCCATCTCCATCCAAAGCTCCTCCTTGTGTCACAGCCAATTGGGTAAACGCTTCTTCAATCTCATCTTTTGGGGAAAGATACCAGAACGTAGCCGATGATGCAGCCAACACCAACAATACGGATGCTGCAGCTGCCACACGGAAAAGCAACAACCGACGACGATGTTGGCAAGCCACAGGAATATCCTGCGAAAGCTCTTCCCAAAATCCCTCTCGAACAGTCATCCCGGTATCGGCAAGACGTGTACGGAACAGGTCGGTTATTTCATCTTTTTCTTTCTTCATACTTCCTATATTCTTTAATTCTTTTTGCTAACAAATATTTGGCCCGATGTAACTGAGAAGTAGACGAATGCTCTTTTATGTGAAGCATCTTAGCTATTTCTTTATGAGATTTCTCTTCAAACACATAAAGGTTGAATACGGTTCGGCAACCATCCGGCAATTCGGCAACAAAAGCCATCAATTGTTCTTCGGAGATCCCCTCTCCTCCTCCCGAGACCGAAATATCCGGAATATCGGGAAGCTGATCTTCATATATTACCAACTGACTGACTCTTTTCTCACGTCTAAGATAATCGAGTGATTGTGTCACCATCACTCGGGTAATCCACGTACTGAGTGAAGATTCTCCCCGAAAAGAGAAGTTGGTAAAAATCTTGATAAAACCATCATGCAGTACATCATGCGCCGCATCCATATCGCCCGTATAACGATAACATATCGCTAACATCTGTTTGGAATAGAGGGTGTAAAGTTCCTTACGGGCTGAATCCTTTCCTGCCCGACACCCCTTTATCAGTTCTATCTCGTTTTCCAAAGTCAATGTCTTTTAATCGAACGTATGTCTGCGTCGTTTATCCTTTAGACGCAGGTATTAGAAAAATGTTGCAATGATAAGTGTTAAAGAATAAAAAAGAAGCCTTTCTCCGCCCCTCTCCCAAGGAGAAAGAGATAGAGAAAGGCTTCAACTATCCTTTTATATTTTAGCTACATGCTAATAATCACTCTAATAACGTTTAGCATGCTTTAAAACTCATATCAAGTCCTTTCACAGAATGAGTTAAAGCACCTACGGATATAAAGTCTACACCACATTCGGCATAATCACGAAGTGTATTGAAAGTAATACCACCGGAAGATTCGGTTTCATATTTACCTGCTACCATTTCTACTGCTTTTTTCGTCATTTCAGGAGTGAAGTTATCAAACATGATACGGTCCACGCCACCCAAATCGAGTACTTGTTGCAGTTCATCAAAGTTACGAACTTCAATTTCTATTTTCAAATCTTTACCCTTTGCCTTACAATAATCTTTTGCACGAGTAATCGCTTTATCAATACCACCTGCAAAATCCACATGGTTATCCTTCAGCAAAATCATATCAAATAAACCGATACGGTGATTCACCCCACCACCAATCTTCACTGCCATCTTTTCAAGAATACGCATTCCCGGAGTTGTTTTACGAGTATCCAGCACTCTTGTATGAGTACCTCCAACTGCTTGGCATATTTACGAGTCATTGTGGCAATTCCGCTCATACGTTGCATAACATTCAACATCAGGCGTTCCGTTTGAAGCAGTGACTGCACTTTACCTTCCACTACCATTGCTACATCACCCGGCTTTACTTCAGTTCCGTCATTGATAAATACTTCAACCTTCATTGTAGGGTCAAAGCGGTTGAAAATTTCTTTGGCAACTTCAATTCCGGCCAATACACCCGCTTCTTTAATCAAAAGTTTAGATTTCCCCATAGCAGTATCGGGAATACACGAAAGCGTGGTATGATCACCATCGCCAATATCTTCTGCAAAAGCAAGATCGATCAGTTTGTCGATCAGTTCTTTTTCCTTATTCATTGATTTTTTCAATCCTTATTTGATGAATTAAATATTGATCTTTCATTTTCTTCAGGAAGCAGTTCACACGAAATTTCCCCTTAGACGTAGCTAATGTACCAACTATAAAACTCGATTCATCCCGTTTTCCCTGATGATTTACAGTAAAGCCATTGACTTTATTTTCAGTAAAGAAATCCTGCATCATAGCTGCAGCTTTCTGCTTGGCAAGGTTTGTCGAACGACCTTGGAACACCAGGTTTACCTTGTCTCCCATATACTTACTGAGCTCTTTCGAACTACCTCTCTTAAATGCCGTTATCACGCCTTCCGGTACCTCCTGTGCCATAAGCAATGAGATTGAAAGAAGCAAAGCGGTCATTCCTAAAAGCACTCGTTTCTTCATAAATCCAAGCTTTTTGGTTGAAGTTTAAGCATTAAACTTTCACCTAATGATAGGCAAAGGTAAGCATAAATTGCAGAATAACATAAAAAATGCCTATTTTTGTGCTGTAATCCTAATAACAGACGCATGAAAACAACTCTGCTCGTCGTGGGACGAACCGTAGAAAAACATTTTATTACTGCTATAGATGACTATATTCAACGAACGAAATATTTCCTTTCGTTCGACATGGAAGTGATTCCTGAACTAAAAAATACAAAGAATCTTTCCATGGATCAACAAAAAGAGAAAGAAGGTGAACTGATTCTTAAAGCTTTGCAACCGGGAGACGTCATTGTACTACTTGACGAACATGGCAAAGAGATGCGTTCCATTGAGTTTGCCGATTACATGAAACGAAAGATGAATACAGTAAACAAACGACTGGTATTTATCATCGGAGGACCTTATGGTTTCTCTGAAAAGGTATATCAAGCAGCGCATGAAAAGATTTCAATGTCGAAGATGACCTTTTCGCATCAGATGATCCGACTAATCTTTGTAGAGCAGGTTTATCGGGCAATGACCATCCTAAATGGGGGACCTTATCATCACGAATAAAAAGCATTCTCTTTCATAAACCCAAACTTAAAATCATATATGATAAATGATCAAATAAGATAAATGGAATAACTGAAAGATAAATGAAGTACAACTAATAACCGGCATTCTGATATAGCTTCATTTTATGCTCTACGACATATTTAATATCTTTTTGCATCTCTCTCTCTTGTTTTTATCTACTCGCCTTTATATTTGATTCAAATCTGAAACAATATTTCAAATATGAAAAATACAATTCCAAATATGAAAAAACCAAAAGAGAATTATAAGGTTCCAAACTTAGAAAAAGGGATTGCCATACTTGAATATCTGTCCCTTTGTCCTCGGGGAGAAACCCTTCAAGAGATTAAATCCGTTCTTGATATTTCTCAAACCACAGCTTATCGTATTTTGAGTACATTGGTCCGGTTAGATTATCTGATTTATCATGATGACACAAAGCGCTATAAGTTATCCAGGAAATTACTGACACTGGGTTTTCGGTCGTTGAATGAGCACAAATTACTAGAAACTGTTCTACCACGTTTACGTGATTTAAGAGATGAAGTACAAGAAACATCTTGCTTTGGAGTATTGGGAGAAAAGAATGGAATCTTCATTGAACAGGCACAAGGAAACCACACTTTTCGTTTCGTCCTCTCACCGGGAAAACCTTTTGAATTGCATTGCTCCGCTCCGGGAAAAGCAATCATGGCTTATCTTCCCAATAATGTTCGAGACCGATATTTATCATATATGGAATTTACACGTTATAATGACCGGACCATCACCTCACCTGAGGAGTATTTAAAAGAATTAGAAATAGTACGCAAACATGGATATGCCATAGACAATGAAGAAGAGCTCACCGGAGTAATCTGCATCGGTTCTCCCATATTTAATTATATAGGCTATCCTTGTGGGGCAATCTGGATTTCCGGCCCTAAAGACCGTTTATCAAAAGAAGTGATTCGTTCTTCAGCGGCTTGTATCAAGAAAATTGCATTGGAGATATCGGAAGAGTTAGGATACAGTAAACGTTAACACAAGATATTATTATGAAAAATAAGTATAAAGGTACATTAAGATACATATGGCTGATTTGCCTTATTTTTTCCAATATCGCTTTTCTTTCGGCCGGAACTTCCCCCCTATTTCCAACAAGCATTGCCGTAAATGAAAAAGGTGAATTGTTGATTGCAGAAAAAGGAACTAAAAAGGTAGATATCTTTTCTCCTGATGGAAAAACGCTCATACATTCTTTTCAGTTGAATGATACGCCAACAGGAATCTTATCGGACGGTAACAAAATATACGTAACAACTTTTGAAACCATAGGACGTTTACAGATACTATCTTCAGAATCAGGTAAAGTTGAGAAGTCAATTATAACTGGTTCGGGAGCTTGTTATCCTTTGTTGAGTTCGGATAAAAAGTACATTTATGTATGTAATCAATTTCAAAATACAGTATCTAAAGTCGATATAGAGAAAAAAGAAGTAATAGCGACAGTAAATGTATTACGGGAACCTAAGTCAGCTGTATTAAGTAAAGATGGTAAATATCTGTATGTCACAAACTTCCTACCTGCACAACGAGCTGACGTCAATTATGTAGCAGCATGTATTACTGTGATAAAAGCAGACCGATTTACTAAAGTAAAAGATATCCAGTTAGCGAACGGTAGCAACGCTTTGCGTGGAATTTGCATTACTCCGGATGGAAAATATATCTATGTCTCCCATAATCTCGGACGTTTTACAGTACCAACTTCCCAGCTACAACAAGGATGGATGAATACAAGTGCCTTTAGTGTTATCGACGTTGATAAGCAAGAATTTCTGGGAGCTGTAGTTGTGGACGAACCGGAACGCGGAGCAGCAGGTATCTGGAGTATCGCATGCAATGACCAATCAATCTTTATCTCCCACTCAGGAACGCATGAGGTGAGCGTCATCAACCATAAAACAATGCTGGACAAGTTTTTAAATTATCCCGACAAGTCTGCATTAGATTACGATTTGACATTCCTTTATGGCATACGGAAACGCATACCTTTACAGGGAAACGGACCACGTAGCATGATTCTGACAGATACCAAATTGATCATTCCCACCTACTTTGCTGATATTTTAAATATCGTGGATATCAATACTCATCAGTTAATGACCGTAGAAATGAATCCCGGACGTGAAGAGAGTTTAGAAAATAAAGGTGAACGTTATTTCAATGATGCGTCACATTGTTTCCAAAATTGGCAGAGTTGCAATGGTTGTCACCCGGGAAATGCACGCACCGACGGAATGAACTGGGACTTGATGAACGATGGAATAGGTAATCCAAAGAACTGCAAAAGTCTATTATTCAGTCACGTAACTCCCCCCAACATGATTTCCGGCATTCGCGAACATGCAGAACGTGCTGTAAGAGCCGGCTTTAACTTTATCCAGTTTTATGATATTTCAGAGGAAGATGCAGTCTGTGTGGATGCTTATTTAAAGTCACTTCGTCCTGTTTCCAGTCCTTACCTGATTAATGGAAAGCTATCTGAGAAAGCCAAAACAGGAAAGGAAGTATTTGATCGGTTACAATGTGGGGAATGCCATAGCGGCAGTTATTATACAGACATGAAAATGCATCGAATCGGTGACGACATTGAGTTCGAAAAAGGTTGGGATACTCCTACCCTACGTGAAGTATGGCGTACGGCTCCTTATCTTTTTGACGGGCGTGCAGCAACAATGAAAGAAGTCTTCGAAGTACATAAGCATGGCATTTCCAAGAAGATATCCGAAAAAGACATAGAAGCATTGACCGAATATGTGAACTCACTATAAACGATATTAATCAGTAAAACAACCACTAAATTTTTAAACACTAAAGAATATGAAGTATCTAAAAAAGTACACAAACGCCGACTACTATAAAAACGGCGAATTTCAGCAGGATGTTGCCATAGAAGCCATGAAAGACATGTTTGCTTATTATGGAGTACCATTTACAGAACTAATGGCTAAAGACATATGGGTAACAGACTTTAGCTTGGGAGATTTTGAACACGTAGGGATGGGTGGTATTTTCTGGGTAAACGATCCTGAATATAAATACTTCGCCCATGCCATTTATCTATTGCCCGACCAGATGATTCCTGAACATGCACACGTAGCAACTAATTTTCCAGCCAAACATGAATCATGGATGGTAGAAAAAGGATGGGTTTATAACTTCTCAGAAATAGGAGATGAAACACCCAAAGTTCCAACCATTGCAGCTAGTCATGGTCCTATCAAAAGCAAAAACTATGTGATCCAAAAAGTGGGTGACGTACTTCGCTTAAAAGCATTAGGAACCTATCATTTTATGATGGCGGGCCCCGAAGGTGCGGTTGTCAGCGAATGGGCATGTTACCATGATAATGATGGCTTGCGTTTCACCAACCCGATAGCTGCTTTATAACAAGACATAATACTTTATCATTTGCCACATGAATAGATTTTATTTATTATCACTTCTTTTGCTTATCTCTTTCGTAGGTTACGCCAATCCCTCACAGAAGAAGGCTGAAACATGGATCGAAGCTTCCGTAAGGACGAAAACAGAGATACAAACAATGCTTAAAAAGCGTGGGATGCCTATCACTTCTACTTGGATGAAGCACCGGAGTAAAGCCGAACCTTTTACGGTAGATTTAAAAGGAGTGGATAAACTGGTGCTTGTTACCTCCGGCGGACCGGACGGGTCAAGTTACGACCATGCTGTCTGGGCAAATGCACGTCTGATAAAGCCCAATGGTACGTCTGTCTGGCTGGATAGTATTTCATATGAATACAGCGTTACTGGTTGGGGAAATCCTAAGCTAAATAAAAATATATACGATAACGACATTATTATTGCCGGCAAGAAATATGAACATGGCGTCCTATGTCATGCAGATGGAATATTGATCTATCCGCTTCAGGGACAATATGTCCGATTCGAAGCAGAAGTCGGGATTGATGATGCATCCGTAAATGGAAGCGCCTATTTTTCAGCAATGAATATTGCACCCAATCTTGTTATTAAAGAATTGGTGAACCAATATCCTCATGAAATGGCAATGTTATCCATGGCTGTAGAAAACATGGAGAAATGGATCATCAGTCCAGATGCATCGATTGAACGAAAAGCGGTAGAGAATGTAATTGAAAAATTAAAGAATAAAGTCTATTACACCGATGTAGCTAAGCAAATAGCTAATGAGAAAGATATCAATGTACAGATACACAAATACTTGGAACTATTGGATAAAGCTCAAGAAATATACCTGATTCAAGAGGAACTGGCATGGCTCAATGTGGGCGCGGTTCAAGCTGCTTTCGACGACATGAAAAAGCAAACAGGATATGACATCAATAAGTACGAACCCTTGTTGAAAGAATTATTCCGACTTGAAAAGAAAGGCTTTCAAGGTATTTATAGTGGAGAGGAGCAAGCGATAGCCGATGCTCGTAAAGCATTGAAATACAGACATAAAATCTTGTTGGGAAATACGTTATTAGATACCAATAAAATAGTTGCCGCCCGTTTTAAATTGGGAATGACGGCTCGTCAGGCAATGGCTCCTGATTTAGGAACACAAGCCAACAACTGGAGTAATCAAGAATCAGCCCGCCGGGGAGGTTTCGATGCAGAGATTGTTGAGCTTTCCGATTTACGCGGAGACATCAAGACACGTTGTATTTATAAACCATCCAACGGCTCTTCCATTTCCGACCTAAAGCTTCATTGGGAAGGAGACAGAGTAATGTTTTCTCAATTACAAAGCGATAAACGATGGAATATATTTGAAGCGAAACTAGACGGAACCGGTTGTAAACCTCTCTTGGAAAATGAAGAACCGGATCTGGAATTCTATGACGGAACTTATTTGCCTGATGGCCGTATTGTAGCTGTCTCCAATATCGGATATCAAGGAGTACCATGCGTGAATGGTTCCGACGCAGTAGGAAACATGGTACTTTATAACCCGAAAGATAAAAGTATGCGCCGCCTGACATTCGACCAAGACGCTAATTGGAATCCGACTATCATGAACAACGGACGCATCATGTACACACGCTGGGAATACACAGACCTTACACATTATTATTCCCGTATTGTGATGCACATGAATCCGGATGGAACAGAAAACAAAGCACTCTACGGTAGCGGTTCCATGTTCCCGAACAGTACCTTTGACATGCAACCTTTGCCGGGATATGGTTCTGCATTTATCGGAATCATATCCGGTCATCATGCATAGCCCGCTCCGGACGTCTGATATTATTCGACCCCACCAAAGGGCGCAAAGGAGTATCCGGCATGATCCAGGAAATACCTCACCGGAATCGTCCGATCCAAGAACTTATAAAAGACGAACTGGTAAATGATGTCTGGCCACAATTCATTAAACCGACTCCTTTAAGCGATAAATATTTTCTGGTTGCAGCCAAACTAACTCCTAATTCATTATGGGGAATCTACCTGGTAGATATCTATGATAATGTAACTTGCCTGATGCAGGCAGAAGGAGAAGGTTATATCAGTCCGATTCTGGTACGTAAAACAATTACTCCACCTGCCATCCTGACCGGGTAAAACTGGAAGATAAAGAAGCTACCTTCTTTATTCAAGATATTTATGAAGGAGAAGGATTAAGAGGCATTCCCCGGGGAACGGTAAAATCTCTCCGCCTGCATGCTTATGAATATGCGTATGTCAATACAGAATCAGATCATAACTGGCAAGGCATACAATCCGGATGGGATATCAAACGCTTGTTAGGTACAGTTCCGGTAGAAGAAGACGGTTCAGTTATTTTCAAAGTTCCGGCCAATACTCCTATTTCCATTCAGCCATTGGATAAAGAAGGAGTAGCTATTCAGTGGATGCGTAGCTGGGTAACCGGACAACCGGGTGAGATTGTATCTTGCGTAGGTTGCCATGAAAATCAAAATCAGATTCCTATTCCCAAACGAGTCATCGCTTCACAGAAAGCCCCGTCTTCCCTTACTTTACCGGAAGGTGGACAACGATCCTTTACTTTCGATCTGGAAGTACAACCCATCTTGGACAGAGCATGTATTGCCTGCCACACCGGAGAAGGGAAAGCGTTTGATTTACGTGGCGGGAAAAAAGACCAAAAGGGATACGGTACTTCTTATTTAAATCTACATCCATACGTGCACCGTCAAGGAGGTGAAGGAGATATGGTAGTTTTGCAACCTTATGAGTATCATCCCAATACAAGCGAATTAGTTCGACTCTTGAAGAAGGGGCATTACAACGTAAAACTGACAGACAAAGAATGGAAGACACTCTATAACTGGATTGACTATAACGCGCCGGACAAGGGATATTTCAACGCAAACGTATTGAAGTATTTTCCATACAAAGGATTTGACCAAGTGGAACGTCGTATAGAACTGAATAATAAATATGCAGGCGGTTCCGGCGTAGACTGGAAGAAAGAAATCACCGAATATGCCGAATATTTAAAGAAACAAGGTACGATAACTCCTGTAATGCCTGAAAAGGAAGTGAATCGGAAAGAAAAAGAGATCAAAATCCAAGGATGGCCATTTGATAGAGACAAGGTGAAAGCCATGCTGACTGATGAGAAAGAAACACGTAAAGTCGTTGAGATAGCTCCGGGAGTGGAAATTACTTTCGTCCGTATTCCTGCAGGTGAATTTGTTATGGGAAATAACAACGGTGAACCGGACGCCCGTCCTACCAGTAAAGTAAAAATAAAGAAAGCATTTTGGATGGCAGAACTGGAAACAACGAACGAACAATACCGGGTTATTTTCCCGGAACATGACAGCCGTTTTGTGGACCAACAGTGGAAAGACCATGTCGTTCAAGGTTATCCGGCCAATAAACCGGAACAACCTGTAATCCGTATCAGCTATAATGATGCAATGGAATACTGCCAAAAATTGAGTGAGAAAACCGGTCTGAAAATCACTCTTCCTACCGAAGCACAATGGGAATGGGCCTGTCGTGCCGGTAGCGACCAGGATTTCTGGTATGGTGACTTGCATACAGATTTTGGCAAAAAGGACAATATGGCTGATAAGACAACATTGTTGTTAGCCGTTTCGGGTATAGACCCGCAACCTATGTCTAAATCTGATTTCTGGTACCAGTATTACACTTTCCTACCAAAAGAAGAAAGTGTCGATGACGGGAATCTGGTTCAAGTTGGCGGAAAGGTTTACGAAGCAAATCCATTCGGTCTGTATTGTATGCATGGAAATGTTGCAGAGTGGACACGCTCCGACTATTTACCTTATCCTTATAAAGAAACAACGAAATCATCTTCCGAATATAAGACCGTACGTGGAGGTTCGTATATCGAACGTCCGAAGTTCTCCACCTCCTACTCACGTAAAGGTTATTACCCATATCAGAGAGTGTTTAACGTTGGTTTCCGCATGATTATTGAAGAATAATTAAATTCCAAATTCAATGATGGAAAGATAAAACATCTAAAACCTATTCAGTCAAACAACTGATCCCACCCAAAAAGTAAGCCAACCATTCTTTACGAATGAGTTGGCTTACACAGATTGGGTAAAACAGTACATGGGGGAAGGGGGGGCTGGATGAAACTGCCTTACTCAAATCTACAATCAATCTTTCAAACTATCTTCTTCGAGGCAAATTCAACAAACCATAGACAGCATTACTCAAAGTCGGCTCTCCATGGAAAGGCAATATAGCCAATGTCTCATAAGCCTTTTTATAATCACCACTTCTCGCATAGGCAGCGGCCAGATAAGAAACTGTACTCTTTGAAGGGGTAAGTTCAAATGCCTTTTCCGCCAAGGTTATGACAGCTTGCTTTTCTTCATTGGAAGGAGTATAGGTTTCAACAAAAAACTTGCCAATAATAAAAGTATATATCATTTCCCGATACAGATAAGGACGTGTCTTTTCATTTGCTGCTCCAATAGCGGTCGCCTGAGCGAGAGCCTCTTTATAGTTACCGTCAAATATCTGAGACTCCATTTGAATCAAGCTCATATACAATTCTTTATTAGGAAAGTTTTTACTCTCAATTAAATCCATGTACGAACGGTACTTCGCCTCTTCTGTCCGTACCGACATCGGTATCCGTATCAGATTCATATACATATACCTGTCAAAATCAAGAGATTTATCAAGTTCAGATGAATAAACATCATTATACTCTAACAAAGTAGACCATACTTTATCATTCTCAATGGTACGAGTGAAACGGCACAAAAGTTTACCGATTCTCGGACTTTTCAGTTTTTCAGGAGACAATCCGGTTAAATACTGGTTGAAGAACGGACGCACCGAATCTGGAAACACCTGCGGTAATACCTCAAACAAATATTTTTCGACAAAGTCAACTTCCCTATTACCCGACTTCCACTTTTGATTATACTCGTCTATTTGTTTGCCCAATGAACCGTTCTTGGCATCCTGACAGGATTTCAAGAATAATTCTGAAGGCATAACTCCTGTTTTAGTACTCAGCAACTGACCGTTCTTATCCAACCAATAAAAAGATGGATAAGCTCCCGGACGGAACTTAGTGAAAAAGCCATGATTTTTTTCTTTTTCCGCATCCAACTGAATAGAAATATAATTTTTATCCATATAAGCCACTACTTCAGGATCTTTAAAGACTGTAGCTGCCATCTTCTTACACGGAGCACACCAAGAGGTATATACATCTACAAAAATCGGTTTATCCTCTTTTTGAGCACGTGCTTTCAGGTCTTCCCAAGAGCAATTCTTCACAAACGAAATTTGCTGGGCATTTGCTACCAAGACAAATGCCGACAAACATAACAACAGTCCTATTAATCTATTCTTCATAATCAATATTTACTTTCAAAATCCATTATACGATCAGCAAAATTAGGATGGAATACTGTACGCTTCAAACTAAGCCCACCATCCGTATTAACAGTCAAGCCACAGAAACCGGCTTTCTTTTCCGACAAGCTATTGTTACGGAAAGCTACCCATAAACGATTTCCACCACGTTCTGCTTCAATATGATCAATTACATATTGGGCACCTTCTTCCGCATCATCTTGCAAGTCATAAATTACCCCACCAGTGGAGCTTGCCGAATTATATACATAAACTTTACTGCCAGCTACATAAAATAAATAACCGGAGAAAAGAGCGGAAGTAGTGAATGAGTTAGCTGTAGCGATGTTCTCACAAGTAAGCACCTCATTACCTAAATCTTTAAAATAAGAGGAAGGTGTAGCATCTGTATAAAAGCCAATTCCCATCTTCAATAAATGCCTCTCTCCTTCCGGAGTCTCAAACACTCCCAGATATTCTTTATCTCCGGACGCACTACGCGAAGTAATACCTGCATACAAACATCTCATTCCTACCTGATCCGGATTAAAGAAACCACCATTGACATATGTAAAACCACTTGTTTTAGTTACTTTCGTCAGAAAAGCAGTTGCTATATTAATTATAGAATAGAAACAAGTATTTTGATTATCATAAAGTACCATACGGCCAACCATATCTTCATCATCTATAAAATTAGCATTGTCTGCAATCTCATAAGTACCACCTTGAACCACTAAATTAGGTTTTACCGTTACATCCGGAGTTAAACTGTTAGTAGCCCTGTCGTAAACCAGCCCATTATCCACCAAATATTCACGCATTGAACTCTTATAATAAGCCTGTGGCACTACTTCATCCGGAACAACACCAAAAAACATATCCTTATAATCCCGACGTTTGGTTAAGGTGATATTATCAAGTATTTTACCTCCCTTTCCATCTTGACACATTACAAGCACCTCACTCGTCACATCTGTCCGATATTTGTTGAAATAAACCCGTTTCGGATGAGTACCCAGTACATCACCATCATTTAGTTTACCATAAACATCTGTTACAATCTCATCTTTACCGGGAATCCAGAAGTCAAGTATAGCTTTTTCATCCGTTTCTGCAAGAATCATCAATCCATTAGTAAATTCATTCACCACATTTACAATAAACTCTTTCTCATAATAGATTTTCGTCACTGTGCTTACAGCTTTGAACTTCATCGTATGTTCCCCCGGAGTCAAGCGAATCACCACATCCAAATTCTTTTCTTTTGAAAGTGTATCCGCTTCATAACGAGTAGATTTATCATAAGTAATCCAGAAGAATCTCAGATCAGCTTCCGTATTCAATGTGGTTTTTAGTGTAGGATGAATACTAAATAAATTGTCTACATACACATCGGTATATTCATCTTTGATCCCCTCTATGACAACATCATTAAGTGTATCAAAGTTCTCATTCGTTGTGTCGTCCACACACGCCCAACAGGCGAACAGCATTATATATACTATTAATTTCTTCATCATATTCTAAATTATTAAAGTGGTGACCAATCGGCTGTAATCCATGACTGCGTATCTTCGTCCCAGATAGGAGTCTGAACCAAATAATTATAAACTATACGCCCGTAAGACATATAACTAGTTACTACTGAATAATCCATCTCTTTCGGAAAATCAAATCCCTGCAATTGAATACATAAACGATGTTTTGCTTTTGAGTAGGTTCCGTAGTACAATGACAATGGCATATCCCAATAAGAAGGTTTAACCAACTGATCCGTTATCACCAGTTTCGCTTTTAATGAACCGGTATATCCTAAATCAAAATCCTCACTTGACTTCAGGTTCAGAATCAGTTTCACATCTCCATTCTTCAAATCTTCATTCATTACAGTTATATTGATAGCAGTTTCTATATTACCAGCTTTCAAAACGACTGATTTTGATAGATTTTTATAATGAACTCCTTCTTTAGCAGTCGATGCGGGATCTACTTCCACAAAGATTGAGCGATCTTTATCGATAGAGGTTCCGATAATCCGTACCGGAATAGAGACTACATCTTCATCTGTCAAACCGGATGCAAAAGAATAGAAAATACTATCTTTTTCTGTCACAGTGCTAAAGTAGACAGCAGGTTTTTCCTCGTACAGCATTCTCTCATTTTCCTGACATCCCAAAAGGCTAAAACCGATCAGCATAGCCCATATGTTTATTAATAAAAATTTCTTCATAACACGCTAATCTATAAAATACGTATTTTCCGTAGGAAGCGGAAGTATATATACACTCTCATAATCGGACAATGCTGTCTTCAATATAGGTTTTTTCTGTATTGCCATACGTTTGTAAGCATAAAACAACTGTCCTTCACCAAGAAACTCTTTGGCATATTCCGAAAGTAACATTTCTTGTAAGTTTTCTGCGGTCAGTTCTGTTTCTGGAAGTCCGCGATGGTATTGAAGCTGATAAAAGTAATCGTTTGCATCTCCCAATGTCGGAGCAGTTTCCGTTGCAATAAGAAACATCTCTGAAACTTTCAATAGAGGGATACGTTCCGAGTAACTATATTTCGCAATCAGGTTATAAGAACCGGAGTTTTCTACCCACCATTGCTGACGATAGTCCATACTCAAACTTGTAGGGAAAATCTTATTCAGGGTTGATTTGTTTATAGACAGGAAATCGGAATTAGAATTACTAACATAGAAATATTTATCTACCATTTCATCTTTTAATCCACGATATTCCAGTGAAAAAACATTTTCCTGAATAAAACCATTCTTATCCTGGCTCGACAGGTCCGCACCGGAAACAAGTGGAAACAGAGTAGAGTTGATTACTTCCACTGCGTAATTATAGGCTTTAGTTTTATCGCCTTCCGCATTTCGATACAATAAGGTACGTGCCAATAAAGCAGTTACTGCATAATAATTCATCCGGTACTCTCTTCCTTTCCATACTCCTGTAAGACTCTCCAAATCAAATGTAGCATGTCGGGGTCCATAAGGATCAATCGGAGCCAACAAAGTACGCGCAGCTTCCAAGTCGCCTACAATACGATTCAAGACGCCTTCTGTAGTCAGACGTTCAAAAAGTTCATTTGTATAACGGTCTACATAAGCAATCGCTTTCCGGTTTCTGCCATTCTCCATGGCAGGTGAAGCAGCAAACAAACGCAACAGGTCTAAATGAATGTAAGCTCTCAATCCCAATGCTTCTCCCTTGAAAAGTTCGTATTCTCCAGTTGCAAAGATTCCCTTTTGATCGTCAATACGATCTAAGAGGCTATTCAGGTTGGCAATAATATTATATTCGTTCTTCCAAATATTATCTTTGCGTGTTTCCTCTTTTGTTTCAGAATAATTGTATGTGTACGCATTCTCAAAATTATTGAGGGCAGTGCCGGCTGTGGAATAATATTGCCCGAGCACATCCATATAGGTCATGGTCAGCTGTCCACCATAAAGATCTTTGGTAGCCATTGTTCCATAGCAACCGATCAACGCATCTCTGAATCCTTGCGAAGTCTCAAACAGATCGTCAGCTTTCAGTTCTGATTTAGGGGAAATATCAAACCAACTTTCACACGAAGACAATGTCAAAAGTGGTATTATATAACCTAATATTAGTATCTTCTTCATATTCTTCTTCATTTTAAAAAGTTAATTGAGCAGTAAAGGAGTAATGATGCGCATAAGGATAAGCCGTACCGATCTCACGACGTATAGTAGACATCCTCATAAAGTCATTTGCAGTCATAGCCACTTTCAGATATTGTGCTCCAAAGTGACGGATCCAATCTGTCCGGAACGTATAAGCAAGACTTACAGAATTGGCAGACAGATAATTATCTTTCTCCACAAAGCGGGAAGTCGGTTTCGTTGCCGTACGATCGCTGATACGTTTAAATATGGCAGCTACTCCCGGAGTCTGCCAACGGTTATAGAGCGCACGTTCATCTACATTATTATATGGATTCACATTTTCCACCTTATCGACCAAAGTTTGGTTATAAGCATATCCTCCGAAGCGGTAATAAAAGTTCGTATTCAGTTCAAACCCTTTGTAGTAAATATTGAAACCAAACGTTCCACTCAACTTCGGGTCGGCCGAAGCATAAGGAACATAATCTTTTTCGCTCCATGTTCCGGTGTAACTACCGTCTTTACAGATAAATACTTCATTTCCTGTTGCAGGATCAATACCTGCCGATGGTACTACCCAAATGGTATTGACAGAAGCACCTTCAATGTATCTTACATAAGGCTTGGTTGAACCGGCCGCATCTGCTTTATCATTGAAAGAACTCAATCCCGAAGAGATCTTCTTCAACGTGTTATTGTAATGCTGTCCGTTTACAAACAAATTCACGCGCCAGTCTTTATTCTGGAAAGCAGTCAGTTTCACATTAAAGTCGAAACCTTTGTTCTGAGTTTCTCCCAGATTCTCTTTGTAAGAGTCAAAACCAAGGTAAGAAGCCATATTGACATCTACCAACAAATCTTTCGAGTTCTCGATAAAGTAATTGAAGTATCCACTCAGACGATTTTTGAAGAAACCGAAGTCGATACCAAAGTTTGTCTTATTGGTACGTTGCCACTTCAAGTTCGAGTTCCCAAACGCTTTGATTACCGTACCGATATAATCCTGATAAGCCAACTCGCTCTTATATTGATACATCATCAATGCCTGATAAGGATAAAAGCTCTGACTACCTGTATATCCGGTACTCATACGTAAACGGAACTGATCGACAAAAGAAACTTCTTTCATAAACGCTTCTTTATGAAGATTCCATCCGATACCGGTACTCCAGAAAGTACCCCACCGTTGGTTGCTGCCAAATAAAGAAGAACCGTCCATACGTATGGAAGCATCTACAAAATAACGGTCGTCAAAACTATAGTTTGCATTTCCGAAGAATCCCATCAGACGAGTCATGGTAGCATCTCCTTTTACAGTACTGCCTTCGAGAAAGCCCGCTCCCATAGCAGGATGATCGAGTTGCTGATTGGGAAATCCGTTGATTGTATAGGTACTGTAATCATCCGAAGTCTGCTGGATATTCCAACCTCCGTTCAAACTCAGTGCATGTTTCTTGAATTGTCCGAAATAAGAAAGCACCAAACTGCCGTCATAAGAGCTGGACACTGTATTTCCTTTGGTATAGCTTCCTTTGTTCTCTTCCACTGTAGCAAAATCAGTATGGTCTGCCGGTTTAAAGATATCCGTCGATTTATTAACACGTTCCAGAGAAAAGTTACCTTTCAACTTCAGGTTATTCAGAATATCCCATTCCACACTAAAGTTATCAACGAAATCATCATAAGCAGTCCGGTCTTTAGTGTTCAGGTAGAGTTATACATCGGATTGACTACAGTTGTAGAGCCTGAGCTGGGACTGTAGATGGTAAACAGAATTTTCTTCAATTGTCCGTTTTCGTCATACGGATAATAATAAGGATTCATGTTGGCATAATCACTGAACGATCCGTAAGGAGAATTATTGGAAGTCACCTTATCATAGGTAATCTCATTGCGGAAACGCAGGTTACGATAGTTATACTGCAACTTGATTCCTGTACCGATACGAGTACGGTCGGAGCCTTTCATCACACCGGACGTTCCGTTATAAGTAAGATTTACTCCATAACGGAAGCTTTCATTACCACCTTCCAGCTGTACACTATGACGATGGCTGATACCTAAAGAACGTAACGGCTGTGCCAACCAGTCCGTATCATAACCTTTCTGTACCAGTTTCAGCCGTTCGTTATAATTTCTACGATATTCCTCATCTACGTAAACAGCCCCTGTACCTACATACAGTTGTGCCAAATCTTCATATTTCAATTTATCGGAAGCTCTCAGCAAATGATAATCGGAAAGATCGGCAGCTTCAAAATCCAGACTTCCGTAATAGTTCAAACGTAGTTTTCCGGGTGCCGGTGCTTTGGTATCAATAATAACGACCCCGTTAGAAGCACGTGAACCATAAATAGCTGTAGCCGAAGCGTCTTTCAATATTGAAATATTAGATACCCGGTTCGGGTCGAGGTCATATACTTTTTCTACACTGACTTCGAAACCATCAAGAATAAAGGTAGGGAGATTGGAGTTGCCCTTATATTCTTCACTCAGGCTGGTAGTGGTAGGAAGTGCATTTACGCCACGTACCTGAATATTGGGGACTGTATTCGGGTCGGAACCCATAGCAAGATTATCCACAATCTTAAATGAAGGGTCGATGGCAGCAATGGTAGAAAGCAAGTTCTGGTCAGAGATGGCAGCCAGTTCGGCTCCACTATAGTTAGTAGCAGCTCC
>NZ_BAKK01000049.1 GCF_000614145.1 Bacteroides faecichinchillae JCM 17102
GAAGATGGACAACTGTGGATCCGATGAGTGAGAAATACTATTTTTCGTCATCTTATGTATATTGTATAGATAATCCTATTAAGTATATTGATCCCAAAGGAGGAACTGTTGTTATTTGGTATAAAAATGAGAGTGGAAAACGAACATCTTATTCGTATAGTGGTGGAAAGGTTACTAACTCGAATGGTTTTGTAGGCGCTGTAATCGCTGCATATAACTATAATAAATCAAATGGACTCAAAGCTGGTAATGGTGGAGGAGAATCTTCTGTTGCTATTATAGAAGATACGGATATAAGAGTGAATGTGATGGAAGGCGAATACGATAAATATGCTCCAGAAAGTGCTGGAGGAACTATCTATTGGAATCCTAATCTTGGGATGGCAAATGAAAATGGTACCGTAAATTCACCAGCTACGGGATTTGATCATGAGGCTGCTCATGCGTTAGGGCATAAGAAAGATCCCAAGCAGTATGACATAGATAGAAATAAATATGATAAACAATACGATAAAGTAGAGGAAAGGAGAGTAATTACAGGACCAGAACAAAAAACAGCATTTGCTAATGGAGAAATCAAAAAAGAACAAATAACCAGAAAAAATCATAAAGGAAAAGATGTGATAACTGAAGGAGTTACCTCTACAAAAGTAAACAAGCAAAAAACAAATGAATATGAAAAGAAAAGAAAAGTATGGACATCAGAACCATAAAAAAATATATTTAATAGTCTACATTCTATTATTAGTAGTAACATCATGTAAAACTAATAATGAACTTATTAATTTTAATGATGTTGAATCTATTAAAGTTTGGTATATATCTAAGGAAGTATGTACAATGGTTCCCTTTAGGGATTGTGGTGCAATTCTTAGAATGGAAGATTCGAGAGACACTGTAATAAGTGATAAAGATATTATTAAACGTTATGTTTCTATAGTTAATCGATTAAAACCTATTAATCCTGAGGCTTATTATGACCTCAGAGTCAGTTCTTGGATTAGAATGAAAAAGATAGGAGAAGAGAAACGGCAGAGTATTGGAGTCTGCATAGACCTATCTGGAAAAGTTTTAAGAAATGATACGTTAATGCAAGGTAATAAAAAAGAGATTAAGAAATTTCTGGATGAAATTTTATATGATCCTTTATCTCCTGAAGCTTGGACGCCAGATTTTATGAAAGTGAAGAATATAGAATAACGTATTACCCTAATATACGTTGTCTATTTAAAGATAATTTATATTAGGGTATTTCTTGTCTGATAAAATTTCTTCAACTGGAAATATAAACAATATAGTAGTGAAATAACAAAATTCAGCATACAATTTCCCAATAACAGTACTAGTCTGTTATTCAATCAAACTTTAAATTACCAGAAAAAAGAACGGTACTACTCCTTGTTACAATGGTAATATCAGCAGTATGTCCTGGAAGGCGGGAAGTGAAACAACAGACCGGGGTTATCGTTTTACGTATGACTATCTTTCCAGACTAAAGGATGCCACTTATGGTGAAGGTAACAATCTTACGACTAACCCCAACCGTTTTAATGAACAGATTACCGATTATGACAAGATGGGTAATATCCTGAAACTGAAACGTTACGGACAGATTTCTTCAGCGGCTTACAGATTGGTTGATGACCTGAGTTTGACTTATAATGGTAATCAGTTGCTTGTTGTAAAGGATATTGCGACAAGCGATGTTTATGGTAATGGGACTGATTTTAAGGATGGTGCCAATCAGACAACAGAGTATGCTTATGATAAAAACGGTAATCTGATTAAAGATTTAAACAAGAATATAAGTAATGTGAGTATAATATAGCAGAACAATCTATTTATGTCGAACTTACGTTATTTAAATGTATTTATTGAATAACATATTTGGTATAAAAAATCCCTGCTAGCTTTTTCTATTTAAACGAAGAAGCCTCAGGGATTTTTGGGGATTAGAAATTTAGATTTAGTTGATATTCGGATTTAATGTATGCCAGTCTTTAATAGCAGGAATAATGCCCATCTCTATCACTTCATCACGTAATTTGCATAAATGTTCGTAGCTCTTTTCCAATTCTTCTTGTTCAGTAGGAGAACCTGCTACTTCTTTATAACTAATACCATCTTTAGTGATTGAAGTCTCCATTGCCATCATGATATGGTCAAATTTGCCATTAGACACGTACGTTCCTGCAGGCCAACGGAAAGGTTGTCCTCCCATAGCGGCAGCAATCATTTCGATAGAAAGGTATGCCGGACTTTGGAAAGAGGAACGTCCACGTAAATCAATAATATGTTTTCCTCCTTGTATAACACGAACTTTCAAAGCTTCCCATTCTGCTAATGGAAGACGCGTAGTACCGATAAATTCGGTTAAAGGTTCTCCATTAACTTTGGTTGTTGAGGCAAATACAGCCATCTGTTCTCCATGTCCACCATAAGTACGGCAGTTTTGGATATCGGAAGCAGGGATATGGAAATATTTAACCAATTCGTGTTGTAGACGAGTACTGTCCAATGCAGCTAAAGTAGAAACCTGCGAAGCTTCAAGCCGGAATAAAGCAATGTGATTAGGCCAGTAATATCTGCGGGATTGAAAATCACAACGATATGTTTTACGTTTGGACAGTATTGACGGACATCTTTACCGAATTGAGCTGCGATCTCTGCATTTCCTTTCAATAAGTCTTCACGAGTCATACCTGCTTTGCGAGCAGCACCACCAGACGAAACAATGTATGAGGCTCCAGTCAATGCTTCTTTGATATCGGAAGTAAATGTCAGGTTTACACCTTCAAAACCGCAATGGTATAATTCTTCTGCTACTCCTTCCAGAGCGGGAGCAAATGGATCGTATAGACAAATGTTCGGAGTGAGTTTCATCATCATGCAGTTTGCGCCATATTGGAGCCGATCATTCCGGCAGCTCCTACGATCGTAAGTTTCTCGTTGGTTAGAAAATTCATAATTTTATATCTTTTAAAAGGTGAGTAATCTTTATCTTTAACGGTTACAAAGATAACGCATTTATTCTCAGATTGTTCATTGAAAAAAGTGTTGGCAGATAACGAAAAGTTATATCTGTAGGGAGAATCTACTTAAAATAGTTTATCTTTGTATATCGTATAAACAATAGATAGAGTATGAGCATCGAATTAGGAAAATTCAATCAGCTTGAAGTTGTCAAGCAAGTAGATTTCGGAATGTATCTGGATGGAGGGGAAGAAGGCGAGATCTTATTACCTAGCCGATATGTGCCGGAAGATTGTAAAGTAGGAGATATATTGAATGTATTTCTTTACTTGGATATTGAGGAGAGGTTGATTGCTACAACATTGACTCCGTTGGTACAGGTTGGACAGTTTGCCTGTCTGGAAGTGGCGTGGGTAAATCAGTTTGGAGCATTTCTTAATTGGGGATTAATGAAAGACCTGTTTGTACCTTTCCGTGAACAGAAGATGAAAATGCAAGTGGGAAAGAAATATGTTGTATATGCATATATTGATGAAGAAAGTTATCGGATTGTAGCTTCTGCCAAAGTGGAGCGCTATTTGTCGAAAGATAAAGCAGAATATTTGTCGGGAGATAAGGTGGATATTTTGATCTGGCAGAAAACGGATTTGGGCTTTAAAGCGATTATAGATAATAAGTATAGTGGACTGCTATATGATAATGAGATATTCAGTACGTTGGAGACAGGAATGAAAATGAAAGCATTTGTGAAACAAGTGCGCGAAGACGGAAAGATTGATTTAATGCTTCAGAAAACAGGCTTCGATAGAGTGGGAGACTTTTCGAAAGTGTTACTGGAATATATTGAAGAACAGGGTGGCAGAATTAGCCTAAATGATAAAAGTCCGGCTGATGAAATCTATGCTGTTTTTGGTGTGAGCAAGAAAACTTTTAAGAAAGGTGTAGGAGATTTGTATAAGAAGCATCTGATTATCTTAAAAGAAGATGGGCTTGTACTCGCAAATTCCGAAGTGAAATAGGGAAATCCCTATTGATGAATAGAGAGAATCATTAGGGTGGGGAGTTTCCTCACCCTATTTTTGTAATGAATCAAAAGAATGCTAATTATAAAAACTAGATAAGTTATGCGTAAAATTATTATATGTTTCTGTATATTGCTTACCACTCTTTCATTAAAGGCACAGACGATAAGTGGGATCAGTATTGATGGTGGAAATATTCCAATTCTCGTTTATATAGGCGGTAATCAGATGTGCCTTCCTTCAACAAGTTGTTTTATTGCTAATTTGAGACCGGATTATTATACTGTAGAAGTATATGCGACTCGACGTATTCGCCCCGGAGAACGTGTTTGGAAAGGAGAGAGATTGTATACCGAACGTATTTATTTTAATGGTAATGGTGTGAAATATATTCAGGTGGGAGGAACGGGAGGTCATCGTCCTGGTAGACCAGATCAAGGTGGACATTGCCCTGAATATGGTCAATATGATAGAGTGATGAGTTCACAGCTCTTTGATACGTTTTTTAATAAGATGAAAAATGAGCCTTTCTCATCAGATCGTCTTAAAATGTTAGAGGCGGCATTAGTAAATACTGATTTTACCTGTGGACAGTGCCTTAGACTGGTAAAACTTTATAGTTTTGATGATGACAAGATGAAAATAATGAAGTTGATGTATCCTCGGATTGTGGATAGAGAAGCTTTCTTTACTGTTATTGATGTATTAACTTTTTCGTCAAATAAGGACGAGATGAATGAATTCGTAAAAAACTATAGTATTTGTCGATAAGCTATTAATATTCATTAAAAAGATATGGTTATGAGAAATATACGTGCTATTTTGTTATTTCTGGTACTTACTTTGAATGGTAGTTGTGCATCTTATTATGTTTCCGGTAAGAAAGTGATGGAAGTACAGAAAGGCATGACGCAACAAGAGGTACGACAACTATTGGGGAAACCCGATTATCGACGTTTTGGAGGTGATCTGGAAGAATGGGAATTTCGTCGTGATAAAGGAACTCCACTAACTCCGACACCTATGACGATTATTGTTCAATTTATGGATGGTGAAGTGGTAAGTATGGGTACTTTTAGTGGTTATGGTAGGCCTGCATTACCTCTACCGCCTGCTATATAAAAAAGAATGAGTTTTAAATAATAAATTAAGAGGAGGTTAAATCATGAAACGAATATTATTTTTACTCTTTGCTATTGGTTTGAGTACTAGTATGACAATGATGGCTTCTATGAGCACTAGCAAAGTGCGTAACGAGACACGTTTCCTTACTGATAAGATGGCATATGAATTGGACTTGAATACTCGGCAATACAATGATATCTATGAAATCAATTATGATTTTATATATTCTGTCCGTAATATAATGGATTATGTAGTGCGTGGAGATGAATGGGCAGTAAATGACTATTATGAAGCTCTGGATATCCGTAATGATGATCTTCGTTGGGTATTGAATGATTCGCAATATCGTCGATTTATGGGAGCCGATTATTTTTATCGTCCGATTTATGTTACTGGGGGGAGATGGAACTTCCGGATTTATATTAACTATCCGAATCGAGGATTGTTTTATTTTGGGGTGCCCTATCATTATCGAACTTATTGTGGAGCTCATTATCGTCCACACCTCCATCATGTAAGTTATTATAGGGGTAGATATAATGATTTTGGACATTATCCGACACCACATCGGGTGAGAGACCAAAGAGTGTTCCATTCTTATCGTCGTTCGGATTTTGGTTCGGTGCGTTTCCGTCCTAATACTTCTGTTCGTCCTCATAATGTACCAACTCGTCCGAGGGGCTCTGAACGCCCTGGAGGATCGAATCATCAGCGGCCCGAATCAGGGCATAGACCCTCTGCACCGAGTAGGCCTTCAACATCAGAACGCCCTTCTACATCTAGCAGACCTTCAATTCCATCTAGGGGAGAATCATCTCGTAAAGATGTAGTTCCAAACAGGAGTGAAAATAATAAAGAGCGACCTACTACGACAACGAATCGGGAAAATAATCGTGGAAGTAGCAGTAGTCGTGGTACCAGAAGGGAAAATGTATCAAGAGGTTCAACCGAAAGACGTTCGTCCACTCAAAGTACAAGAAGCAATCGTAATCGTAGTTCTTCTCGTTCTTCGGAAAGGGGAAATAACACAAGAAGATAACCTATCCCTTTATTGATATATTTACTCCTCAGTGGAAGGAGAACTAGACTCCGACTCGTTGCCGGCTAGACTGTTCCGCTTCGCCCATTACTTGGATGTCGGGGCGGATATTATCCGCCTCGATTTCACTTATTAATCCTTTCTTAGCAAGGCGTCCGGCAATAAGTTTATAATATCCTTCCATACTTTCTTTTAACTGTCCGTTGGCGGCGAATGAACTGCGGAAATGTTTAGGTTTTGGGATTATAGAAGCTAGAAAAATACTTTCTTCTATAGTCAGTTGGGAAGGGCGTTTGTTAAAGTAGAAGGAGGAAGCTTCTTGAATACCATAGATCTGTGGTCCCCATTCTGCGATATTCAGATAAACTTCGTACATCCTTTCTTTAGATGTTAGTCTTTCTGTTTCTATCAACCATACGATTAATGCTTCTTCTAGTTTGCGGGCAAAATTCTTATTGCGGTTTAAGAATACATTTTTTACTAATTGCATGGTGATGGTACTTCCATCACGAGCAAAACGTTTTACTTGCAGGTCATAAATTAGTGCCTCGCGCAGTGCATCTGGTAGAAATCCTTGATGATAAAAGAATGCACCGTCCTCGCTTTGTAGTACGGACATTTGTAATATGGGAGAGATACTATCTAGCGGGGTGAAGTGGTCCCAGGAAGTACCGATTGGGAAAGTACGGACAGGAACTCCATTTTCATAAGCTGTATAACTGAACTCACCAGACATTTTAGAAAGAGGGATGGTTCCGTATTCGATAATTCGAAAATCTTTTTCTTTCAATTCTGATTCTAACTTTAAACTATCTATCTGAGCGAAATCAACATCAAATAGAAAATGGTAGGCTAATTCTTCACTCGTTTTTATACCTTCCAAATTATTGAATAAACCTTTTGGCAAAGAACTGAATAGATTATTTGCAGGGAACCAGGTTTTATTAACCGATACTATGAAATGCCAGTATTCTTGTTGTTTTTCAGCACGCAAATACGGATGAAACTGAAGTTTATTAAAGATAACAGTAGTGGTGCTATCGAGTTCCAAAGCATTTTCACCAATGTTTATTTGATAATCTAATTTTCCTTGGTCTAGGTGAATGACTTCCGGAGAAAGAGCTTTATGGTAAACATCCAGCCCATTTACTTGCACCTGTCCATTGAGGCGCACTTGATTTCTGCTAAGAATATCTTTTCTCAGACTGTATGATAAAGTATCAAATGTGACTTCTGCTCCAAATCGTCGGCTAATATAGGGTAAAGAGATCTTTTTGGGGTCTGATGAGTAAAGATTGATTTTTAAGGTGTTATCATCTTGTTTAATTTCTCCATTTGCAATCCAATACTGCGATAAAGTATCTTCTTGTATATTGATATCCGATTGAAAATGATTCTCTTTTATGATGAATGAAGGTAGAGTAATAGAAACGAAATTTTTATTCTTTTGTTCTGTGATACAAATATGGTTTAGCTTTCCGTTTTCGGGTAAAAAACCGAAGCAGAGGTTCAGGAGTTTATTGATTCTTTCTGAATAGTTAGCTTCATTTACTGTTACTTGGGGAAGTTGCTCTTTACCTTTTTTAAAAAGGAAATCATAATTAGCTATCGAATCCTGTTTGATAAAGGTAAGTGACAGACCGTTCACTGTTACATGACGTATTTCTATCTCGCGCGTGAGTAGCTTCCAAAAGCTAAGTTTGATCATTGCAGATTTTAATGTAAGAAGAGTATCTCGTTGTTTTGGTACAATAGATAATTGTTGGAGAATGATTTTGTTCAGCCTTTCATCTCCATTTTTTCATAATGAATATTAAGCCTATGCACCTGCTCGATTCGGGCAGTGTGTTTACTGACAATACTCTGTAAAAGAGTGTTACGATATAAATAAATACTGATGAGGCAGATAAGTATTCCTCCACTGATAGAAAGTAGGAGAATCTTTTTTTTACTGTACTTTTTCATCGTTCGCCTTTGATAATAAATCAGGTGTAAAGGTAGACAATATTCTGTTGATCAGTATATAAACCGTTCTTTATTATTTGACAAGTGATAAATAATCTCCGTAACCTTCTTCCTGCATTTTATCTTTTGGGATAAATCGTAATGCGGCACTGTTGATACAATAACGAAGCCCACCTTTTTCTTTCGGACCGTCTGTAAATACATGTCCTAAGTGAGCATCGCCCGTTTTGCTACGTACTTCTGTTCGTACCATCCCATGCGTAGTATCTAATTTTTCATTAATTAGATTTTTCCGAATAGGTTTAGAAAAGCTAGGCCAACCACAACCAGAATCAAATTTATCGGAAGAAACAAATAATGGTTCACCTGTAGTTATATCTACATAAATACCCGGACGGTGTTCGTTCCAATATTCATTATGAAAAGCTGGTTCCGTAGCATTCTTTTGGGTAACAGCATATTGTTCTGCTGATAATTTCTTACGAAGGGTGGCAGCATCTGGCTTTTGATAAGCTTTTGTTTGAGGAACATTGGCTTTACGCGCCATATCAAATAAAGCTGGATTGATATGACAATATCCATTTGGGTTTTTATCAAGATAATCTTGGTGGTAAATTTCTGCCGGATAAAAGTTCTCTAACGGTTTTACTTCGATCATCACTGGCTTTTGATATTGGGCAGATAATGTTTTTATGGCTTGATTGATAATAGGAATATCCGCTTTATTGGTATAATAGATACCCGAACGGTATTGTGTCCCACGATCATTTCCCTGACGGTTGAGGCTCGTAGTCTATAGTTTGAAAATATAAGTCAAGTAGCAGGTTTAAATTTACTACTTCAGAGTCGTAAACGACTTTGACTGTCTCTGCTGCATTAGTTTTTCCAGAACAAACTTGTTCATAACTAGGATTGGAGATAGTACTGTTGGCATATCCTACTTGAGTAGCTTCTACCCCTCTGATTTGTTTCAGAAAGTGTTCTGTTCCCCAAAAACAACCTCCTGCAAAATAGATTTCTGCTTGCTTTTTCATTGGTTCTGCAATTCCTAAAAATACATTACTAATTATCAGAATCACTAAGATGATAAAATGTCTCATATTCGTTGGCTCTTTTTCTAATAACGAATGAACCGATGGATATGTTTATGTTATTTTTCTACAGAAATAGTTTTGCAAGGTAATGTAAACCAGAATGTGCTTCCTTTACCTAACTCAGATTTTACACCAATTTCACCATTCATCTTTTCTATAATACCTTTGCATATTGACATTCCTAATCCATTACCCGGAGTAAAATTATCTATTTTCTCAAAGCGTGCAAATACTTTGGGTAAGTTTTCGTCAGCAATTCCCTTTCCTGTATCTTTTACATAAAAACGTAGTCCGGCTGTTATATGTTCATATCCGAAGCATATATAACCTTTTTCAGTGAACTTTACAGCATTACTCAGGAAATTTGATATTGCTTGCGCTAGCCTGTGTCGTTCAGTATAAATGACACACTTTTTATCAGGTAATTCGCATTGTAACGATATCCCTTCTTTTATTTTAGACAGATATTCTTGTTTTAGATTCCGGCATACCTGGACTATATCAGTCTTAGAATAATGAAAATCTAACTGTCCGGATTCAATCTTGGATAAATCGAGAATATCACTTATAAGTTGTAGTAACAGAGAATTATTAGTTTCTATAATTTTCATGTATGCATGTGCTTCCTCCTTATCATCAGCGTAAGCTAGTTGGCTTGAAAAACCTACAATTGCATTAAGTGGGGTACGAATCTCATGGCTTATATTGGCAAGGAATGCACTTTTTAGACGGTTAGATTCGTCAGCTTTCTCTCGTAATATCTTTTGCTCTTCCATCATGTGCGCTTTTACAGTTGTGATTCGTTTGTAATATAGCATCCGTAGAATCAGAATGATAATAATGCCTGATATTACCAAAGTTCCAGCAAGAAATTGCCAGAAATAAGTTTTCAGAAATGATGGCTTTTTATTATATAAAACAGTATGGATCGGCAATCGCGATTGATCAATATTATTTTTCTGAAGAATTTTATAATTAATATAATATTGAGGTTTAGAAGGAGTGATCTGAAATTTCTGACTGTTGTCTATGCCTTTTGAAAGTACCTCATAGGTCAAGTCGGCAAGATCATTTCCTAAATCTTCTGCTGCCACATAATATCCACCTAAATAGTTCGGGTTTGTTTTTCCCTGATCCATAATTAAATAAAAGAATTTCGAATGTTGTAGTACCAATTCGTTGTGGAGCATAGAATAGGCATGAGAATAGTTTTGAGCATCTGTATACCAGCCTGAGGAGAGAATAGCATAGGTATTATCTTGGGATAAAAGAGAGTCTACAAGCTGCATTGTAGTCAGTTCGCTTCCATAATAAGAATGTAATTCTTCAAAACCAACTTCTTTAGCTAACTTTTGAAGATGCGGTGTTAGAAACTGGAAATTATACCGATTATCGTAGATGTAGGCAATCTTGCTGACATTCGGTTGAAGTTGCCGAATTAGTTGTAAGTTCTCCTTGAAGTAATCTTTGGTATAATATCCGGTGACATGAAAATCTTCGAAAGATTCTGTTGTTTTACAAATATCTTGTATATCATTAATATCGTGTGGAATGAACCGATTATAATCAATATAACCGCTTTTTACACTTCCTAATATTATTGGAATATTTTTCCATGTATGGGGACAAGAAGTGGTGTAAGCTGTCCAAGCTTCCCCTCCGATGATAACTACTATGTCAGGTGCAGTTTTGTAAGCCTCAAATAGCTCTTTCATCCAATTTTCCCATTCTTTGAATTTGATAGAAGCTTCACTATCCATATATTCAACAGTAATCCGGCAGTTGAGTTCTTTACTTAATTTGTATGAGAAAGAGTTGATAATAATTCTACTGTTTTCCTTATCAGGGAAGTAAGAACTGATTAATAAAATATGCTTCATATCTTTTTCTTTATTGACAGCGTAATTTGGGGGCGCCATACAGAAAAAGAAAAAAACTATGCACAATGAACGTAAAGCTATTTGAGACATTGAGCTCATTAATTTATTATTGTATACATGGAACATATAGGGATATTCTACGATTAGGAAACTATTACGTGAGAAGTACTATATGTAATGGGGCAGGGTATCCCGTTGATGGAATATAATTGGCACTAATGTTATTGGAACTAATAATTTCTCTATCTTTATTGCTTCCATAAGGAGTCGTTTTGAATGTTATTAGATACTTATTATAAAAATTTTCGAAATATAATATTATTTATTTAAAATTTGTTCTAGACAGCAATAATAATAAGAAACTTTAATGATATGTTATTTTTCTCGAAAACCAAATTATTGGAAAAAAGAGTGGGAAAGAAAGGCTTTTACCACCATTTAATACCGATGAGTTACGAAAAGTTGCAAATGAGTTGAACTTTTTTTAGAAAACATTTTGTAGACTCAATCTTCTTTGCGTAATTTGTGTGCAACAAATTTAGTGATTAACTAACCCTTTTAAATAAAAGTATCATGAATTCAAACATGGAAAAGCCCTACGTAGTAGGTATTGACATAGGCGGAACAAACACCGTCTTTGGAATTGTAGACGCACGCGGAACTATTATTGCTAGTAGCTCAATCAAAACAGCAGGTCATCCGACAGTAGAAGAATATGCTGATGAAGTATGCAAAAATTTGCTTCCTTTGATTATAGCTAATGGTGGTGTAGATAAGATTAGAGGTATCGGAATTGGTGCTCCGAATGGTAACTATTATACAGGAACTATCGAGTTTGCTCCGAACTTGCCTTGGAAAGGAATTCTTCCGTTGGCTGCCATGTTTGAAGAGAGATTAGGTATTCCTACTGCTTTGACGAATGATGCGAATGCAGCAGCAATTGGAGAAATGACTTATGGTGCTGCTCGTGGTATGAAAGACTTTATCATGATTACACTGGGTACTGGTGTAGGTAGTGGTATTGTAATCAATGGTCAGATGGTATATGGTCACGATGGTTTTGCTGGTGAATTGGGACATGTGATTGCTCGTCGTGGTGGTCGTGTTTGCGGTTGCGGTCGCAAAGGATGCCTTGAGACTTACTGCTCTGCTACTGGCGTAGCACGTACTGCCCGCGAATTACTAGCTGCTCGTACTGATGCAAGTTTGCTTCGTAATATTCCTGCTGAAAATATTACATCTAAAGATGTATATGATGCAGCTGTGAAAGGTGATGCATTGGCTCAGGAGATCTTTGATTTTACAGGTAATATTCTAGGTGAAGCTTTAGCAGATGCTATTGCATTCTCTAGCCCGGAAGCAATTGTATTGTTCGGTGGTTTAGCTAAATCGGGTGATTATATCATGAAACCAATTCAGAAATCAATCGATGAGAATATTCTGAATATTTATAGAGGAAAAGCAAAATTACTTGTTTCTGAATTGAAAGATTCTGATGCTGCTGTATTGGGTGCCAGTGCATTAGCTTGGGAGTTGAAAGACTTGAAAGAGTAATATCAATATTATAATAAAGGTAATAGAATCCTCGGGAGTAATTGTTTATTTTCGGGGATTTTTTATTGCAATTATTTTAGTTGAAGATAACTAAAATAAAAAAGAGGAAATTGCCAATGTGGCATTTCCTCTTTTTTATTTCGAATCTTAGAGATTGATTAATTAACTCTTTTTTCTTTGATTCTAGCTTTTTTACCAGTAAGAGCACGTAGGTAGTACAATTTAGCGCGACGAACTTTACCTATCTTGTTCACTTCAATGCTATCAATAGCCGGTGATTCGATTGGGAAAATTCTTTCTACGCCAACAGTTCCTGACATTTTACGTACAGTAAAACGTTTCTTGTCTCCATGACCGGCGATTTTGATAACAACACCACGGTACAACTGTACACGTTCTTTGTTACCTTCAATGATACGATATGCTACTGTTACAGTGTCACCTGCTTTGAAGCTAGGGTGCTGTTTACCTGTAGCAAATGCTTCTTCTGCAATTTTAATTAAATCCATTGTTATTATTATTAAATTGTTTTATCGTTACAACGCAACATACCAAGTAACTCTTATCTTGACAGCGATTGCGCGAAAGCGGTGCAAAGTAACTAATTATTTGTCAGATTGCCAAATGTTTTTGTGTATTTCCTCTATTTAAAGAGGAGGTTATTTTCATTGAGTGTGCTTATAAATGGAGATTTTTGTGTAAGTTTGTGGCATCAACAAAATTAGTAAAATGAAACAAAGTCATATTAAGTTAATTTCAGGATTTGTTCTGTCTGGTTTGTTTTTGTTTACCTCTTGTCACTCTACTCGTGAAGCCGGTCAAGCTAATTACGAAATAATAAAAATAGAAGGTACCAGAATTTGTATGGATTCTACGTGGGATGCTAATTCGAATGTACAGGCAGAAGCTATTCTTAAACCATATAAAGAAAAGGTTGATAAGATGATGTACGAAGTGATTGGTGTTAGTGAGATGACGATGGATAAAGAACGTCCTGAAAGTTTGCTTTCTAATTTAGTAGCGGAAGTGTTGAGATTATCTGCTGAATGTGTATTGAAACAACCTGCTGATATTGGCGTGATGAATATGGGGGGATTGAGGAATATACTTCCCGCTGGTAATATAACGGTAGATGCTGTGTATGAGATACTTCCTTTTGAAAACTCTCTTTGTATATTAACAATGAAAGGATCAGAAATCAAAAATTTGCTGTCTGTTATCGCTTCTCTGCATGGCGAAGGACTAAGTGGAGCTCGTATTGAGATGACAAAAGATGGGAAACTGTTAAACGCTACAGTACAAGGTAAACCAATTGAAGAGGATAAGAATTACACGGTAGCTACTATCGATTATTTAGCTGACGGAAATGACGGGCTTACTCCATTTCTGCAAGCAGACAAACGCGAATGTCCGGATGGTGCGACATTGCGTGGACTTTTCCTGGAGTATGTTGAACAACAAACCTCTATGGGCAAGAAAATAACTTCTAAATTAGACGGACGTATCACCATTGTTCCTGATACAGTTCAGAAATAAGGGGAGAAAAAGAACTAAATGCTAAATGTTTAATCTACACATTATTATGACCATTCGTAATTATATTATATTCCTTTTTTTATTGTTTCCTATGTTGATATGGGGACAAGAAACAGAGACGCTAACCATTTTACAAACCAGTGATGTACATAGCCGGATAGAACCAATTACACAAAAAGGAGATCAAAATTATGATAAAGGAGGATTTGTTCGCCGAGCCACATTTCTTTCTCAATTCCGTAAAGACAATCCCCATGTATTATTGTTTGATTGCGGTGACATCTCTCAAGGTACTCCTTATTATAATATCTTTAGAGGAGAAGTAGAAATCAATCTAATGAATGAAATGGGTTATGATGCGATGACAATTGGTAATCACGAATTTGATTTTGGTTTGGATAATATGGCACGCATTTTCAAGTTGGCTAAGTTTCCAGTAGTATGTGCCAATTATGACTTGGATGCTACTATACTTAAAGATATAGTGAAACCGTATGTGGTCTTAGAACGTTATGGTTTAAAGATTGGTGTCTTTGGGTTAGGAGCCCAGCCTGAAGGATTGATACAGGCTAATAAATGCGAAGGAGTAATCTATAAAGATCCTATAGGCGTTTCAAACGAAATAGCAGAGCTATTGAAAGAAGAAGGATGTGATGTTATTGTTTGTCTGTCACATTTAGGAATCCAGATGGATGAGAGATTGGTCGCGAATACTCGTAATATTGATGTAATCTTAGGAGGACACTCACACACTTTTCTGAAAACTCCAAAGAACTATTTGAATATGGACGGTAAAAATGTCTCTATTATGCACACTGGTAAGAATGGAATTTATGTTGGACGCTTGGATTTGACCTTAAATAAAAAATGAGAATATTGATATTTGTAATAGCTATATTTTTAATCCTTCCTCTCAAAGCTCAGGGAGTGGCTACTGGTACAGCTGTAGAACCCTTATTACTTTATAAAGCCAATCAGGACAAACAATGCCGTCAATGGTAGATTCTGTCATGAATAAGCTTACTCTCCGCGAAAAGGTTGGTCAATTATTTATTTATACCATTGCTCCTGTTGATACCAAACGTAATCAAATATTGCTGAAAGATGCAGTAGATACTTACAAGGTTGGTGGTTTGTTGTTTTCTGGAGGAAAAATGCAGAATCAGGTAGAGCTGACTAATCGTGCTCAGCGTATGGCAAAAGTGCCCTTAATGCTTACCTTTGACGGAGAATGGGGATTGGCAATGCGTTTACGTGGAACTCCGGTATTTCCCAAAAACATGGTGTTGGGATGTATACAAGATAATCGTTTGATTTATGAATATGGTCGGGAAATGGCCCGACAATGTAGGCTGTTGGGAATCCAAGTTAATTTTGCTCCTGTCGCTGATGTCAATATAAATCCTAATAATCCAGTGATTAACACCCGTTCTTTTGGTGAAAACCCGGTACAGGTAAGTGATAAAGTGATTGCTTATGCTTCCGGTTTGGAAGGAGGGGGAGTACTCTCTGTATGTAAGCATTTTCCCGGTCATGGAGATACAGATGTAGATTCGCATAAGACATTACCCGTATTACCTTTTACTCGCGAGCGTTTGGACAGTGTGGAACTTTATCCTTTTAAAGAAGCGATTCGGGCAGGTGTGAGTGGAATGATGGTTGGACATCTTCAAGTGCCCGTTATTGAACCGGTTGGAGGATTGGCTTCTTCTCTTTCCCGCAATGTGGTGTACGATTTACTCACAAATGAATTAGCTTTTAAAGGCTTGATTTTTACCGATGCACTTGCTATGAAAGGAGTGTCTGGCAATCAAAGTATATGTCTACAAGCATTAAAGGCGGGTAATGATATTGTATTGTCTCCCCGTAATCTTAAAGAAGAGATGCCTGCGGTGATTGAAGCTGTGGAAAAAGGTGAAATCAGTAAGGAAGATATTGAAAATAAATGTCGGAAAGTCTTGATTTACAAGTATATATTAGGATTAAAGAAGAAACCATATGTGCAACTTTCCGGTTTAGGACAACGAATCAATACTCCGCAGACACGTGATTTGATTCGCCGATTAAATTTGGCGGCAATAACCGTTCTGAATAACAAAAATCAAGTTCTTCCATTACATGCAGATACAAGCCAGTCAGTGGCACTACTTGAAGTTGGTGATCTAGGAGCAACGAATCCATTAGCTCAGCAACTGTCGAATTATGTATCTATATCCCGTTTCCGTCTACAACCGAATCTAACGGAAATACAAGCCCAGCAATTAAAAGATTCTCTGGCAACTTATAATCGAATAATTGTTGCAATCAGTGAACAGCGTCTTGCATCTTATCAGCCATTTTTTGCTAAGTTTGCTCCTCAGATTCCGGTTATTTATCTGTTTTTTACTCCGGGAAAAATGATGTTACAAATTCAACGGGCAGTAACCGCTGCTTCGTCTGTTGTATTAGCTCATAGTTATGATGATGATGTGCAGAAACAGGTTGCCGATGTTTTATTTGCTAAAGCGACAGCTGATGGAAGATTATCTGCTAGTTTGGGTGGAATATTTAGTGCCGGTGCAGGAGTGACCATTACTCCGCAAACTCCATTACATTTTATTCCAGAAGAATACGGTCTTTCTTCCACCATCTTGCAACGAATAGACTCTATTGCTTTGGATGGTATTCGTCAAGGAGCTTATCCCGGTTGCCAGATAGTAGTGATGAAAGACGGTCATTTAATGGTAGATAAGACATTTGGTACTCATTCCGGTGAGGGAAGTAACCGGGTACAACCTACCGATGTTTATGATTTGGCCTCACTTTCCAAAACAACAGGTACATTACTTGCTCTGATGAAACTTTACGATAAAGGACGTTTTAACCTGACAGATAAGATTTCGTATTATTTACCTTTCCTTCAACGGACGAATAAGAAAGATATAACAATTCAGGAACTGCTTTATCATCAGTCAGGATTACCATCAGGCATAGCTCTTTATCAGGAGGCAATAGATAAAGATAGTTATGAAGGACGATTGTTTAGTGCACGAAAAGATGCACATCATTCAGTGCAATTAGGTACTTCCACTTGGGCAAATCCCAAATTTGAGTTTAAAAAAGAATATGTCTCCCCCATTGAAAAAGATGGATATACCTTGCAAATCTCTGATAGCTTATGGTTGAATCCGACCTTCTTGAAAGAGATGGAAAAGAAAATCGTAGAGGCTCCGATGAAACTGAAAACTTATACATATAGTGATGTAGGTTTTGTCCTGTTGCGTTTGTTAGTAGAGGAATTGGCAGGTGTACCAATGGATACTTATCTTCAACGTGAGTTCTACCAACCGATGGGATTAGGGCACACTGGCTATTTGCCTTTACGCCGTTTGCCGAAATCAGTTGTAATCCCGTCTTCCATCGATAACTTTTTGCGTAAGACAACGCTTCGAGGATTTGTACATGACGAAACAGCCGCATTTCAAGGAGGAGTTTCCGGAAATGCCGGATTGTTTTCTACGGCGCGGGAAGTTGCTCAGGTTTATCAGATGTTACTGAATGGAGGTGAATTGAATGGCAAACGCTATTTGAGCAAAGAAACATGTCAGTTGTTTACTACAGAAGTGTCCAAAATCAGCCGTCGTGGATTAGGTTTTGATAAACCGGATACAAAGAATCCGAGGATGAGTCCATGTGGCACTCATGCAACGGCAAAAGTATACGGACATACCGGATTCACCGGAACCTGTGCTTGGGTAGATCCTGATAATAAATTGGTTTATGTCTTTTTGAGTAATCGTATCTATCCGAAAGTAACGAACAGTAAATTGAGTAAAATGAATATCCGTGAGAACATACAAGATGTAATTTATGAGGCGATAAAGTAATAATTAATTTTTTTATTAGGAACAAAAAAGTGCCCCTTTGCTTCTCATTGCAAAGGGGCACTACCTATTAATATAAGTCTAGTTAAATTATTTACCCTTTAGAAAGACAAACCAACGCGGAAACCGAAGTTATTCAATCCATCTACACTATAGTGCAGTACATCAGCTTTATTGGTACCATAGCTGTAGTACAATGCGATGTGCAGACCCGGTCCGTAAGCCCAAGGGAATACGTTGATACCGACTTCAGGAGAAGCATAGAAACCCCAGCTATTTTCTCTGGCTTCCAGCATATTGAAGTTAGAACGGATTTTAGCATATTCAGCACCTAATTTAGCACTAATATACGGTTGTACTATTCCACCGCGATTCCACTGATAACGTGCAGCGGCACCAAAAGGCAACTGGAACATTGTATGCTGTTGGTCAGTAGTTACATCACCTGCACCCAATTTGAATGTTTCGCGAGGAAAATACTCATGATTGCTGTGATAATTTAAGAAGAGTCCTAAACCTAAGTTCGGAGTTACGAAGTAACCACCTTCAAAGTTCATACCCCAACCGCTGGCTTTGTCGGCAAAATTATTACTCAACGGAACGTTGAACTGCCAGTCTATATTAGCATATCCGTTGTCAGATAACTGTGCCTTAGCTGGCATAGCGAAGGCAATGGCAATGACTACCAGGGCCACCACCTTGAAATATATATTCTTTCTTGTTTTCATAACAGTTGTAGTTGTTTATTTATTAGTAAGATAGGGGGACTGAGCGAAAGATTGGTTGACTGCTTGTACAGCGAGTGCACGATTAATCACTTTAGAACCAGTTTCAAATCCAGTCAGATAGCTATTCCATAAAATAGGAAGTTTTTTGTTTGTACCTTGTTCTGCTTCCAGATTTACTATTTCGGTCAGGAATGAATTAGTGCTATAGCTATAAGTCACAGCATATGGATAGTACCATCCACCCCAATTTCCCCAGTAAGAAGGTCCCCAGTAACCTGGGTATCCCCACCACCATTCGGGTTGTGAATAACTGGTGAAATAATAAGTACTAGCAATGTAGCTTACTTGAATACCAAGATCAGCACTTTCCTGATCAGGAGCCGGTTGGTAACCTCTTGCTTCCATATTTTCCGCATAAGCTGCCAATATTTGTTCGGCACCTTCTCCTTCCAGATATTCTGGTTCCTTGCTATCGGATATAATCAGTATCTTATCTGCCAGATAGAATGTACTAAAGTCTTTAAAGTTGGCTTGCTTGTCGTAGTTAGTGTATACCAGATAATTGTCATCCAGCTTACCCATGTCCGGGTCTTTTTCGCAAGAAACGAGTGCGAAGACCGCCAATAAAATAGGAATTAATTTCTTCATATCATTTATAATGTTTAGGTTATATAAAAATCGCGCCTGGTACCTCGGGGCTTTTGTTACAAACAACAAGGAAAGTGTAAAAAGGTTCGCTCAAATGATTATCTTTGCCAGATAATTAACATTCTAACCATATGAAACGTATTAAAATAAATTTCGTCGGATGGCTTTCTATCCTGCTGCTGACGGTGATTATGCCATCATCTTTGTTGGCACAGGAAAGTTTTCTTCAAAAGATTGAAAAAAACACTTCTATTACCGGAATAAAACCACTCGAAACGAATCGCTTTTCTGAGAAATATGTGATGTTTTTGACACAACCGTTGGATCATCGTCATCCCGAAAAAGGAACTTTTCGTCAACGTGTAATTGTAGGTCATGTCGGTTTCGACCGCCCTACAGTGATTGTAACCGAAGGATATGGCGCTGGGTATGCGCTGAGGTCACAATACAGAGAAGAAATCTCCGAATTATTCAATGCAAATATGATCTTTGTTGAGCATCGTTATTTCCTCGAATCCACTCCCGATCCATGTGATTGGCAATTCCTGACAGCCGAAAATTCGGCAGAAGATCTGCATTCTGTGACTACTACTTTCAAAACTCTTTACTCTGGGAAGTGGATTAGTACAGGTATCAGTAAAGGGGGACAAACGTCTCTTTTGTATCGTGTATTTTTTCCTGATGACGTTGATTTCTCAGTTCCCTATGTAGCTCCTCTTTGCTATGATCTTGAAGATGGACGGCATGAACCTTTTCTTCGTCGCGTATCTACGAATGAAGACAGGAAAAAAGTAGAAGATTTTCAGTTGGAAGCTTTGAAACGAAAGGCAAGTTTGTTACCACGTTTCGAGAAACTATGTACTGAAAGAAAACATACATTCCGTATTCCTTTGGAAGAAATTTATGATTATTGTGTACTGGAATATTCTTTTGCTTTTTGGCAATGGGGAACTCCTGTCAGTCAAATACCGGAATCTTCTGCCTCTGACGAAATTATCTTTAGGCATTTATTGGACATCAGCGATCCTTCTTATTTTTCGGCCGAAAGTTCTAATTTATCTTTTTTTGTACAAGCAGCTCGTGAATTAGGGTATTACGGTTATGATATGACTCCCTTCAAATCTTATCTCTCCATTAAGACAAGCAAAGATTATCTAAGGCACATAATGCTACCTGAAAATTTAGAGAATATAAAGTTTGATAAGAAACTGAGTAAGAAAATGGTGAAATTCTTGAAAAAAGGTGATCCGAAAATGATTTTTATTTATGGTGAAAATGATCCCTGGACAGCGGCCGGCGTCACTTGGCTTAAAAATAAGAAGAATATTCATGTATTTTTAGAACCGGGTGGTAGTCATTTGGCGCGAATAAGCACTATGCCTGAACCTGAAAAACAGAAAATTATTTCTATTATGCAAGAATGGCTGAGCAAATAATGATTCCCGATTGGTAAGTGATGAGTTTCGTAATGATACGTATTGAATTGTGCAAGAAGTAGGATGAACTCCACAATAAAAACTAAGAATATCTGGGCAAAAAATGAAAACCTAATTTGTTTAGATATTCTTAGTTCTTTTGGTTGGCTTCTATTCGAATCCTATTAATCCTCAAATAATGGTTTCAGCAAATCCGGAATCTCTACTTTATCCAATTTCAGTTCATTCATCCTTTGCTTTCCGGTTGGACTAAGATGAAAATACATTTGCCTTCTATCTTGACTTCCAAGCGTTCTGATGATTAGGGATTTTTCTTCTAAAATCCGGAGCATTTTCGACGTATGAGAAGGACTAAGTTCTGTTTGTTTAGAGAGATTAGTGGCTGTCATCTTTTGAGATGAGTCCTGCAGGGCACATAATATAATAGCCTCATTCAAAGATATTTTATAAGTCTTTTCAAAAGCAATCTCAAAGTTGGACATTGCTCTGAATACTTCTCGCATTGCACATATTGTTTTCATATACAGCTAAATATTTGTTCATTTTAAATTATTCTTTTTATATGAACAGGTTGATATTAGCATTATCAGCACGTTCCATGTAAGTTGCCACTCCGCCAATAGTTACTCCATCAAGGAGCTCTTCCTGTTTTACCCCCATTACATCCATTGACATCTGGCAAGCAATAAATTCTACACCGTTCTCTAAAGCTTGCTGGCGCAGAGATTCCAGTGAGTCAATACCTTTTCGGTTCATGATATACCGCATCATTCTCCCTCCTATACCTCCCATGCTCATCTTAGAGAGTTTTAGTTTTTTTGAACTTGAGGGTAACATCATGTTAAACATCTTTCCGAAAATATCCTTCTCGACATTTGGCTTATTCAACTTTTTGATAACGTTCAATCCCCAAAATGTGAAGAAGATAGTAACTTTTTGTCCCGTTGCTGCTGCACCGTTAGCTAGCACAAAAGTAGCTAAAGCTTTATCCAGATCATCGCTAAACATAATAAAAGTTTTCCCTTTACTGTCACAAGAAGTAACAATATTGCACGATTTTGGTTCTCCTTTTTCAATAATAACTATTGATTTTCCTCCTACAGACTCTTTCTTAATCAGTTGGTTCCCTGTTGAGTTACACCATGCGGCAGCATCGCGGGGGAATCCGGGATCAGTGGCAGTGATTTCTACCCGTTCTCCTGAAGAGAGCGTATCCATCGTTTTTTTCATTTTTAAGATAGGTCCCGGACATTGCAACCCACAGGCATCTACCTGAATCGTTTTAGCTACTTCAACAGTAGGTGTAACCACTTTGTTTTGTTGTACGGATGCATTATTAAGTATAATAGGAGCTGTAGCTGCACGATAAGTTTTCAGTCCCCCAGAAAGATTGCGTACGTTTTCAAATCCGTGTTGTATCAGAATTCGATAGGCGAGATAACCTCTCAATCCAACGGCACAGAAAGTATATATCATCTTATCTTTGGGAAGTTCAGCTAATCGGTCACGCAACTCATCCAAAGGAATATTTACCGCATTTGGTAGAGTTCCTAATGCAAATTCATCAGGAGTACGAACATCGAGCAAGAGATTATTTTCCATCTCGATATCTCTTAATTCTCTCCAATAAACAGGTTTTACTTTTCCGGTAATTATATTTTCTGCTACATATCCAGCAACAGCTACCGGATCTTTCGCAGAAGAGTATGGAGGGGCATAAGCCTGTTCCACTTTCATCAGATCGTAAATTGTGCCTTCGTGTTTAATAACAAGAGCTATTTCATCAATACGTTTATCTACTCCATCATAACCCACAATCTGTCCACCATATAACTGGCCAGTCTCTTTGTCGAAAGTAATTTTGATACTCATTGGCATTGCATCTGGATAATAACCGGCATGCGAGGAAGGATGAATCGTACTTGATAAATAGCTGATTCCTGCCTGTCGAAGTTTTTTTCCGGGTAATCCGGTAGCAGCAACTGTTAAATCGAACACTTTTGCGATTGAAGTACCGACCGCACCTTCATAAGGTATCTTGGTTCCTAAAATATTGTCTGCTACGATACGTCCCTGGCGATTGGCAGGTCCGGCCAGATAGTTGAGCCAAGGTATGCCGGTAATCGGATGACGGAATTCGATAGCGTCACCAATGGCATAAATCGATTCATCCGAGGTTTGCAAGTAATCATTAACCGCAATACCACCCGCATCTCCGATTGTTAATTCTGCGGCACGTGCCAGGTTTGTTTCCGGGCGTACCCCGATGGACAAAATAACAATATCGGCAGAAATAGAATGACCATCCTTAAAGAAGACTTTCAATCCTTTACCCTCTCTTTCAAAAGAAGCTACTGCTTGTCCCAAGAAAAGATTTACTCCTTTGTCCATCAAGTGTTGGTGGACCAGCGAAGCCATCGAGAAATCAATGGGAGCCATTACTTGAGTTCCCATTTCTACAATAGATACTTCCGCTCCCTGTGAGTGCAGATTCTCTGCCATTTCTAGTCCAATAAACCCGGCGCCGATAACAACTGCCTTACGGGGAGCGTGCTGATTGATATATTCTTTGATTCGATCTGTGTCCGATACATTTCTTAAAGTGAAAATTCCGTTCAGATCAATTCCCGGTAGGGAGGACGAACGGGGGAAGCCCCCGTTGATATTAATAACTTGTCATAGCTTTCTTCATAAGTGTCTTCGCTACTTTGACGTACGGTTACCGTTTTTCTTTTTCGGTCGATAAAGATTACTTCATTTTCTGTCCGTACATCGACGCGAAAGCGTGTGGAAAATGCTTCTGGAGTCTGAACGAATAATTTTTCCCGTTCTTTGATGACTCCTCCTATGTAATACGGTAATCCACAATTTGCATAAGATATGTACTTACCTTTCTCCAGCAGAATGATTTCTGCTTTCTCATCTGATCGTCTGATACGTGCGGCTGTGGTGGCACCTCCTGCAACTCCTCCTATAATTATTATCTTCATATTTTAATTATGTAAATAGTTTCCTTTGGAAATAACAAAGAAACATACTAAATTGTTCTTGGACTCATAGAAAAAACTTATATTTGCATATCGTTCCATAATCTCTGATTATTAATAAAAAACACGCATAATGAAAGCACGACTGGTATTTATTGGGGGCTTTCTGTTATCAATGATGATACTGAGTGCCCAGAATGGTCAGGTGGATTATTTAAGAAAGGTATTAGGTAATCTTGAGAAAATAGAATCAGCTACTTATTTTGTGATCGAGCAGACTTGGGAGCCAGGTGATACGACCGCATTAGTGAATAGAAAAACTTTTTGTATCGAGTACGATCATCCTGGTGATACTACTATAGGAGCGATGTTTGTCAATTTTGATGGAGTTGATACTACAAAGGCTGTGTTTGGTTATGATGGAACTATCCGTGCCATTGCTTATCATGATATTAAAAAGTTAGAGATAGATGATTTCACCACAAAGCCTTTACCTTTTAGACCCTTATCTTCTCCTTTCTTCAATTATACCAGAAATATAATTAAGTATGCACTTGAAACTCCGGATAACATAACAGTGGTAGTGGAGGATGATGTTACCGACTGGCATATCAGAATCGTTATTAATGAAAATGAACAAGTCGAGTTTTTTGGAAAGGCCTGCCATTTGCCTGTCAATCCGTATTGTTGGGATCCTACTTCTATATATGAGTTATGGGTGAGTAAGGCAAATAATCTGCCTTATAAAGTGCGAAGGGAGATGTCGACTAACATTTCGATGAAAGAATGTCTGGATGCACAATTGAATAGTGTTTCGAAAGAGAAGTTTGATCTTTTATTGTTTTTCCCGAAAGATTATAAAATAATGAAGTATGGTGAGAGAAAAAATGTGCAGTATGCTTCGAAACTACTTTCTAAGAAGGCTCCGGATTGGACTTTAAAAGATGCTGCAGGAAAGGCGGTGTCTCTTTCTGATATAAAGAGTAAAGCTCTATTGATACAGTTTACAGGAATAGGTTGTGGTCCTTGTCGTGCTTCGATTCCTTTCTTAAATAAATTGAGGACGGAATTTAGTATAGATGATTTGGGGCTTGTCGCTATCGAGACATGGAAGCGAGAGGGGTATGCGCTTCAAAATTATATTAATCGCTGTGGCATAAAATATATGCTTTTGGGTGGAACAGATGAAATAAGCAAAGAATATCAGACTGGTGGTTCAGTTCCGGTTTTCTTCCTGTTGGATGAAAAGCGGATTGTCAGAAATGTTTTTGATGGGTATGGTGAAAAGGTTACTGACAAAGAGATATTGAATGCTATAAATTTACTGAGCCTTTCTTCGGAATGATAATTTACTTGTTTTTGGATTCATAAAAAAGACTTATATTTGCGCACCCTGTTTTGCCATTCTTCCTTTTAAAATTAACTATGAGTAAAATTCTTATTATTGACGATGAGATCCAGATTCGTAGCCTCTTGGCTCATATGTTGGAATTAGAAGGGTATGAAGTAGTCAGGCAGGTGATTGCAAGGCTGCTATGAAGCAGTTAGAGATTCAATTGCCCGATGTAGCTTTGTGCGATGTTTTTCTTCCTGATGGGAATGGGGTAGACTTGGTGCTGAATATTAAAAAGGTGAATCCCAATACTGAAGTAATTCTACTCACAGCTCATGGAAATATTCCCGATGGTGTGCAGGCAATCAAAAATGGTGCGTTCGATTATATCATGAAAGGAGACAATAATAATAAAATTATTCCTTTGATTAGTCGTGCAGTCGATAAAGCGAATATGAATGTTCGATTGGAGAAACTTGAGAAGAAAGTCGGACAAATGTATTCGTTCGATTCCATTTCTGGTGAATCGAAAGTGTTGAAAGAGGCCGTTTCATTGGCGAAAAAAGTTTCGATTACTGATGTCCCTGTTTTACTGACCGGAGAAACCGGGACCGGAAAGGAAGTCTTTGCACAGGCAATTCATTACAATAGTAAGCGGAGTAAACAGAATTTTGTAGCAGTCAATTGCTCATCTTTCAGTAAAGAGCTTCTAGAAAGTGAAATGTTTGGTCATAAAGCAGGTTCATTCACAGGAGCGTTGAAAGATAAGATGGGACTTTTTGAAGAAGCCAATAATGGTACGATCTTTCTGGATGAAATTGGTGAAATGGCCTTCGAACTACAAGCTAAATTACTGCGTATCCTTGAAACGGGCGAATATATAAAGATAGGTGATACGAAACCTACACGTGTGAATGTACGTGTCATAGCTGCCACAAACCGTAATTTGACAGAAGAAATCAAAGAAGGCCGCTTTCGTGAAGATTTATTCTATCGTCTTTCTGTATTCCAGGTACATCTTCCGCCACTTCGTGAACGTACAGGTGATATAAAGATTCTCGCTACTGCTTTTGTAAAGAAATTTTCCGAAAAAAAACTCTCTTATGTTATTACAGAAATAACTCCGGCTTTTTTGCAAGCGCTGGAACAGCAACCGTGGAAAGGAAATATCCGGGAACTAAGGAATGTGATTGAGCGTAGCCTGATAGTCTGTGATAATGGACGTTTGGATGTTTGTGATCTTCCCTTCGAAATTCAAAACAATCATTATGAAAGTTCGGATGATAATATGGAAAGTTTCGAACTTTCTGCCATGGAACGGAGGCATATTGCTCGTGTGCTTGAATATACTAAAGGAAATAAAACAGAAGCTGCCCGTTTATTGAGAATCGGGCTTACTACACTTTACCGGAAAATAGAAGAGTATAAGATATAAATTGAAGTTTTTGTTTCGTGTAAAATGAACTATTTTATTCTAATTTGGAGCTAAAATACTAAAAAATGTGATATTTTGGAGGTATACAGTGAAAAAAGAAGAGATGGTATAATCTTTTATTTCTTTTATTTGTTGTATTTATAATAGCCGTTAAAGGGTTGCGTTCATTGAGATAAAATATTTAAAAGCGTTTCGCTTTTATACATAGTAATGAAATTACCGATTTCTTTTATCTTAGGGTATAAATTACGACATGCAAAAAAGGCAGAGCACCTGCGTTGATGATATAAATATACGTGGGCGTTTTTCACTTTTGTGTTGTATAGATGGGTAGTTTCTTTTGCTGTCTTTGAAGATAAAAGGCTTATGTCTTATGTTATGACGAAAGAATAGAGCTACCATTTATCTTGGATGGAACAAAGATTTTATTTATTGAATTCTTAGTGATTGAATACTTTTAAACTGCTTGTGTCTCTTCTTTATTAATAATTTTTAATTTTGATCTTGCTATGGATAAGAAAATTGTAGGTGCTAACGCTGGAAAAGTATGGTATGCTCTTAAAGAAATCGATGAAATATCTATTCCAGAACTTGCCCGAAAACTCAATTTGAGTGTAGAAAGTACTGCGCTGGCTGTTGGCTGGCTAGCTCGTGAGAATAAAATATGTGTGGGACGTAAAAATGGACTGATCGAGGTGTACGATGAGAATCATTTTGCTTTTTCTTTTGGATGATCCCTTTTTAAAGTACTTTCTAATTCATAACTAATAGTATACCAATTCTTAATTTGAAAGAAGTGGTTTTGCAAAGAACAATCTTTTAGGTTGTTCTTTGTTTTTAGTCATGATTAACCGGAGTGTTCATTACTTAAATTATATTTTAGAGATTATTATTTCTCTTTTTATCTGTATTGTGATGTTTAATGGGGACTTTCGTATTTATAACTTGAATTTAACC
>NZ_BAKK01000048.1 GCF_000614145.1 Bacteroides faecichinchillae JCM 17102
CCGTTATCCGAAATTAAACTTTGAATTTTAATATATATTTAATATAATATGAAATCACTGTGCCTTTTATTAAACGTTGTATGTATAGCATCACTCTCCAGTTGTGTCTCAACAAAACAAGCAGAACCTAATTTAAATTTGGAGAGAGCTCAACAAACATTGGATTCTCTTTATCAAAATTATAGTGCAACCAATACTTGCTTACTTCGTGAAAACTATCCTTTCAACGAAAATCATAAAGTGACCTACTTAGCGTCGGAAGAGCAAGCAAATATACCTAATCAATATTCTTATTTGTGGCCTTACTCGGGTACATTTTCAGCAGTTAATGCTTTATTAGAGACCACCCAAGATAAGAAATACTTAAAGTTATTGGAGAAACAGGTATTACCGGGATTAGAAGAATATTTTGATACCAAACGGACTCCAAATGCATACGCATCTTATATACGGACTGCTCCTACTTCAGATCGCTTTTACGATGATAATATCTGGCTAGGTATTGATTTTACTGATACTTATCAAATTACAAAAGATCCCAAATATCTGGATAAAGCCAAATTAATATGGGAATTCATTGAAAGTGGAACAGATAGTTTACTGGGTGGAGGTATCTATTGGTGCGAGCAAAAGAAAGGATCTAAAAATACGTGTTCTAATGCACCCGGTTCTGTTTATGCATTAAAACTATTCAAAGCAACTAATGACAGCGCCTATTTTAAGAAAGGTAAAGAGTTATACGAATGGACACAAAAGAATCTGCAAGATTCAACAGATTATCTTTATTATGATAATGTACGCCTTGATGGAAAAATAGGAAAAGCTAAATTTGCTTACAACAGCGGTCAAATGATGCAATCAGCTGCTTTATTATATCAATTAACCAAAAATCCCGCTTATTTAAAAGATGCTCAAAACATAGCTAAAGCGTGTCATAACTATTTCTTCACAGACTTTATTCCTTCTACAGGAACACCTTTTAAAATGATAAAGAAAGGAGATATATGGTTTACTGCTGTTATGCTTAGAGGATTTATCGAACTATATAATACAGATAATAATAAAACCTATATCGACGATTTCAACAAAAGCTTATCTTATGCGTGGGACAATGCTCGGGATGAGAAAGGCTTATTCAATACAGACTTAAGTGGTAATAACAAAGATGACAAAAAATGGTTATTAACACAAGCAGCCATAGTAGAAATGTATGGACGTCTTGCCGCTATTAAATAAGAAATTTAATTATGAGAATAAGGTAGGGATGTTAGACAAAAGATGATTGTCTATTATCAACCAATAATTTTATATAGAAAAAACAGAAGATAACATATTAAAAAAATAGATTATGATTACGTATAAGGTATTAAGATTGTTTTTCCTATTTATGAGTATTATCTGCTACTCCAACTTATGGAGTAGCGAACTTCAACCTCGGCAACAACACAATCACTATATAAATAATCGCTACCCTCTACAACGTAAGGCTTTTATTGAACTTCCATTAGGAAGCATTAAAGCCAAAGGATGGTTACAAGAAATGCTAATACGCCAAAAGAATGGGACAACAGGGCATATGGACGAACTTTATCCGCAAGTTATGGGGAGCCGCAATGGATGGCTGGGAGGAGACGGAGACCAATGGGAAAGGGGCCCTTATTGGATTGACGGGCTTCTTCCATTAGCCTACATCCTGAATGATCAGGAACTAAAAAACAAAGTACAACCTTGGGTAGAATGGGCCTTAAAAAGCAACGTGAAGATGGATTTTTCGGACCGCAGAAAGATTATCCCGGAGAACAGGGGCTCCAACGTAACAATTCTCACGACTGGTGGCCTAGAATGGTAGTTCTGAAGATTTTGCAACAATATTATTCTGCTACCAATGACCAACGGATACTCTCATTCATGAGCCGTTATTTCCAATATCAATTAAAGACCTTACCAGAAAAACGCTTGGGACACTGGAGTTTCTGGGCAGAATTTCGTGCTTGTGATAATCTACAAGCTGTATATTGGTTATATAATCTCACAGGAGAACCATTCTTATTAGATTTAGGCAAGTTAATCCACAGCCAAAGTTTCAGCTTTGTAGATATGGTGCAACGGGGGGATTTGAAGAGAATTAATACGATTCATTGCGTGAACCTGGCTCAGGGTATTAAAGAACCGATTATCTACTACCAGCAAGAACCGGACAAGAAATATATTAATACTGTAAAAGAAGCTTTTAAAGATATCCGTCAATTCCATGGACAACCACAAGGGATGTACGGTGGAGATGAAGCACTGCATGGTAATTGTCCTACTCAGGGTTCTGAATTATGTTCTGCTGTTGAGTTGATGTATTCTTTGGAGAGGATGATGGAAATTACCGGTGATATTGACTTTGCAGACCATCTGGAAAGGATTGCTTTTAACGCTCTGCCAACACAGATATCAGACGATTTCATGACTAAGCAATACTTCCAACAAGCTAATCAAGTAATGATAAGCCGCCACCGAAGAAACTTCGATCAGGAACATGGAGGAACTGACTTGACTTTCGGAATATTGACCGGATATCCATGTTGCGCTTCTAATATGCACCAAGGATGGCCCAAGTTTACACAGAACTTATGGTATGCAACTCCAGATAATGGACTTGCAGTGATGGCTTATTCTCCTTCTGAAGTAACCGCTAAAGTGGGCGATGATTGTGTAGTGACTATCAGTGAAGATACTTATTATCCAATGGATGATAAAATAAGTTTTACCATCCAGGAGATAAAAAACAAGAAAAAAGAAACTACTTTTCCTCTCTATCTGCGTATACCCAAATGGTGTAAAAAGGCAGAGATATGTATCAATGGAAAACCGGATCAATCTGCTGAAGGAGGAAAGATGGTAATCATCAATCGCACATGGACCAAAGAAGACCGAATCGACCTACATCTCCCAATGGATATTTCAACTAGTACCTGGTATGAAAATGCTGTAGCAATAGAAAGAGGTCCATTGGTATATGCGCTTAAGATGGAGGAAAAATGGGAGAAAAAGGAATTTAACGAGCCTTGGTATGGTCCTTATTATTATCAGGTAACCTCATCAGAACCTTGGAATTATGGACTTATTAGCTTTGACCGTAATAAAGTGAATGAGGTTGCAAAGATAAATATAGATCCGGCTAAACAAAAATCAGAATTTCCCTGGAATACAGAGAATGCACCTATTGAAATTAAAATGAAAGCGAGAATTATACCGACCTGGCAACTTTATAATGAAATGGCTGGTCCTCAACCTTTCTCATTCTGTAGTGGTGCCGAAGGGACTGAAAAGGAGATTACATTGATTCCTTATGGATGTACAACACTTAGAATTTCAGAGTTTCCTATCGTAGGAAAATAAAAATGATATAGAAGAGTGTTCCGGATGAAAAATTAAACTCATCCGGAACTTTTCTGAGTTGTTACTCTATTCATTAATAGAAATGGGGAAATTTTATAGCCGCAACGCTGACGAAGTTACTAACTTGACACAAAATATTTCCGATATCTTTTTGCCTGCATAAATAGAGAACCTTCTCATATACAAATTAAAATGTAAATACAATCATGGTAAGAGGTTTTGGTATAGGATTCTTTGGAGGAATGTCATTTGTAGAAGAATAAACTCTTTTTCGAGAAATGGGATATAATGAGTAATGCTGAAAATTCTAAGTGATGAATTTTATTACTTCAAGAGTTATTTTTTAGGAATGGAGAATAATATGCAAAATTAAAATACTTATATTTGCAAATGTTGCAACACAAAACATCAAACATTGAATATTACACCATAACAATCTAACAAAAATGAAAAAGTATTTCCTTTTATCCTTATTCGCCTGTTACTTATCATTAAGTGCACAGGCACAAAAAAATTTGGAACTGGTTTCTCCCAATGGAGATATTAAAGTATCCGTTCGTCTTGCCGATAAAATCTATTATGATGTATCTTGTAATAATGAGGTTTTATTGAAAGACAACTCACTACAGCTTAAGCTGAAAAACCAAACTTTAGGAGAGCAACCTAAGCTAGCAGGACAGAAACGAGCTAGTATTAAAGAAGAATTGACTCCTATCGTACCGTTAAAGTATTCATCTGTAAACAACGAATACAACCAACTTCTGCTTAATCTCAAAGGTAACTATTCCGTAGAATTCCGCGCATTCAACGACGGAATCGCTTATCGTTTCATCACTCGACAGAAGGGAGATATCGAAGTATTCGGAGAAGATTTTTCATTGCAATTCCCTGCAGATTATTTGTTACACTTACAACAACCGGGAGGATATAAGACTGCTTATGAAGAGCCTTACACACACGTTACAAGCCAATCATGGCAACCTTCAGACAAAAGATCTGTGCTCCCAATACTCATTGATACAAGGAAATCTTATAAAATTCTGATCAGTGAATCCGATTTATCAGATTATCCTTGTATGTTCTTGCAAGGTACAGGGAAAAACGGTGTAACTTCTACTTTCCCTAAAGTACCCCTTGAATTCGGTGATGATGGAGACCGTAGTCTCAAAATCCTGAAAGAAGCAGATTATATTGCAAAGACTAAAGGTCAACGAAATTTTCCATGGCGTTATTTTGTGATTACAAAGGATGATAAGCAGATATTAGAAAATACAATGACCTATAAATTGGCTACCAAAAACCAGTTGCAGGATGTATCATGATAAAACCGGGACAAGTAAGCTGGGAATGGTGGAACGGAGCTACTCCTTATGGACAGGATGTGACATTTAAAGCAGGCTGTAACCTGGAAACATACAAATACTTTATTGACTTTGCATCTAAGTTCGGTATTCCTTATATTATAATGGATGAAGGTTGGGCAAAAAGTACTCGTGACCCTTATACTCCTAATCCGGATGTAGACCTTCATGAATTGATCCGTTACGGAAAAGAAAAGAATGTAGGTATTGTTTTATGGCTGACATGGTTAGTAGTAGAGAATAATTTCGATCTATTTAAAACATTCAATGAATGGGGAGTAAAAGGAGTAAAAATCGACTTTATGGACCGTAGCGACCAATGGATGGTGAACTTTTATGAACGAGTTGCTCAAGAGGCAGCCAAACATCATTTATTTGTTGATTTCCATGGCTCATTTAAACCGGCAGGTTTGGAATATAAATATCCGAACGTGTTATCTTACGAAGGAGTGAGAGGTATGGAACAAATGGGTGGTTGTGTACCGGATAATAGTGTTTATCTCCCTTTCATGAGAAATGCAGTAGGCCCCATGGACTATACTCCGGGAGCTATGATCAGCATGCAACCAAATATTTACCGTTCTGAACGTCCAAACTCAGCAAGTATCGGTACACGTGCTTACCAGATGGCTCTGTTTGTTATCTTCGAAAGTGGATTGCAGATGTTGGCAGATAACCCTACTTTATACTATCGTAATGAAGATTGTACACGTTTCATTACTCAGGTTCCTGTTACTTGGGATGAAACAGTTGCTCTGGATGCAAAAGTAGGTGAATACGTAATTGTAGCCAAACGTAAAGGAGAAAAATGGTACATCGGTGGAATGACCAATAATAAAGAGAATGAAAGACAGTTTGAAATTAACCTTGACTTCCTGAAAGATAATAAAACTTATCGTCTTACTTCATTTGAGGACGGTGTCAATGCAGGACGTCAGGCAATGGATTACCGGATTAATTCTTCAAACGTTAAGAAAGGGCAGAAAATTTCTGTTAAGATGGCTAGAAACGGAGGATTTGCAGCTGTTTTGGAATAAGTCATTTGGTATTTGATCACAATAGATTATAAAAAAAACTACGGCAACATATATTCCCGTAGTTTTTATTTTGCATTAGAAGTATTATTCCAAAGTGTATGGTTTACGATAATCATAATGAAGCTTCTTTGTCGCTTCCGGATCGTTTACAAATTTTTGTACGATAGGATTCCATTGTAGAGGTCTATTAAGCTCATAGGCAATGTTACCCAATGTACATACTGTACAAGAGCTATGTCCTACTTCAACAGGAACATTCGGATCACGACGTGAACGAATACAATCAATGAAGATTTGATAATGCGGTACATTCGTTTCATAAACAGCCTTTTCATCGACCTTTTTAGGCATAAATTCAGGAGAAGAAGCAAGGAACTCACCACGACAAACTTGAATCCAACCATTTTCACCGATAATCTTGATTCCTTGTTTACCACCATCAAACTTTTGTTGTGTCATTTCGATACCGTTATCATAACGGAAAGTAAGACAGTCATAAGGACTTGCTGACGGTGGAAGAATCTCCACTGGGCCAGAGCCATCTTTTCCAATAGCCCATTGGCCGATATCGAACATATGCGCTCCCCAGTCAGTCGTGTAACCACCACCCATTCCTTGATACCAACGCCATGCTCCCCAGCATTCATCACTTCCATTTTCGTTGAGCAATGGGTTTAATTCATGATTGTAATGCCATTTTGTATCCAAAGGACCGAGCCATAAGTCCCAGTCAAGTCCTTTTGGAACTTCTTGCTTCGGCAAATCATATGGTTTTGGCCCATCTCCCACATGAGCTTTCATAAGTGATATTTTACCCAACATACCTTCGCGGGCAACATTGGCGGCATGGATGAATTCATTCATGGAACGTTGCATGCTACCGACCTGCAAAATTCGGGCATTCTCACGAACAGCTTTAACAAGTTGTTGTCCTTCATAAATGGTGAACGTAAGCGGTTTTTCGATATATATATCTTTTCCAGCACGACAAGCGGCAATTGCCATTAATGCATGTTGATGGTCAGGACTTGCAATAACTACAGCGTCAATATCCTTGCGGGCAAGAAGTTCCTCGTAGTGGATATACATGTCCAGCTTGTTCTTGATACCTTTATCTGCATAATACTTATTCACGCGGTTTTGGAAACGGTCACGTTTGATGTCATAAACATCACAACCGGCCACAATACGTACATCAGGAATAGTAATGAAACCTGACATGAGATGAATTGCCTGTTGTCCCAGACCGATGAAACCGACATTAATTTTATCGTTTGCCTCAGTTTTTTTAGATTTTCCAGAAACCGGTACTGGGGTAGCAGACGCTGACCAGGGTGCAATTAAAGAAGAAAGTCCAATTGCTGATAATCGCAAGAAGTCTTTTCGAGTCATTTTAGAGCTCATGTTATCTACTAGTTTTTTAAGGTTAAAAATAAGAGTAATTAGAAATTGGTCTAAAGTTATATGTTTTTTTTAGAATACATAAAAATAGATGCTTTTTTATGAGATAACCGAAAAGAATTAATTGTTTTCACTGCTATTGGATTATGTATAGCACTCAACCAAAACGATTATTAGTACATCAAGAATCCAAACACATGCATCTGTCTGCCCTCTAGATGATAGAATTCGTTGAATTATTAGCATGAAAGAGATAAAATTATTACTTTTGAACATTTTCCGGCTATAAAGTAATAAAACTCCTGACTAATTTAAACAATATAACTTAGACAAATAAAGATGAGAAAGGTTAACAAATTCGCAATCTGGGCATTTGCTCTGTCAAGCTTACTGCTTTCTTCTTGCGTGACGAAGGTAAAAGAAAATCAATCCCAACCGACAGTATCCATAAATCCGCTATCGGTAAAGTTTGGAGATCCTTATGTATTATTGGCTTCAGACGGTATGTATTATATGTATGGAACCGGTGGTGGAGCTGTAGATGGCTTTAGTGTATATTCCTCGCCTGATTTGGTGAACTGGAAGGATGAAGGACAAGTTTACCGGGGTAACATCGAAGGTTCATGGGCAGTAGCTAACTTCTGGGCACCGGAAGTATATGAACGAAATGGTAAGTTTTACATGCTGTTCAGTGCAGACTGGAAAGTAAACCCAACAAAAGAATTGGAGAATTTTCGTATTGGGGTAGCTGTAGCCGACAAACCGACTGGTCCCTTTAAAGAACTTTCTTCAGCTCCTCTGTTCGACCCTGGCTATCCTGCAATTGATGGTAATCTGATAGATACCGAAGACGGGCGTACCTTTCTGTATTATTCCCGTTGCTGCTATAAGAACCCAGTAGAAAGTGAGATTGCAGAACAAGCAAAAAAAGAAGGTAAATTTGATGAAATAGAAGAAAGCTGGATTTATGGTATTGAGGTAAAACCTGATTTAACAGGGGTAATTGGTGAACCGATCCTGTTGCTCCGTCCACCATTAAAATTGGATGATAAGCAATCCGAATGGGAAAGCCGTTCAGTAACTACCGGAGAGGTGAACCGCCGCTGGTCGGAAGGTCCTTATACCTTTAAGAAAGGGGACACTTATTATATGATGTATTCGGCTAATTATTTCGGGGGAAAGAATTATGCAGTAGGTTATGCTACCTCCAAGAACCCACTCGGCCCATTTATCAAATCGCCTGATAACCCGGTGTTGGAAAAGAACATAGAAAAAGGCGGTATTGTGACAGGTACCGGACACAACAGTGCTACCTGGTCGAAAGATGGTAAACAGATGTATTGCGTTTATCATGGCCGCACGGAAAAAACAGGAAATGAGCGCGTGGTATTTATCGACAAAATGGGTGTGGATGAAAATGGACGACTGTATGTCGAGGGCCCTACCACTGCACCAGAATAAATTACGTAATCCTGTTTTAACCCAGCAATAGAATTCCCCGGAATTGCTTCAACTCCATCAAACTTTATTTCGAGAAGGTCACTTTTTGATGGCAACATCCTTCCATAGTATTGAGATAGACCATCTCTCGTATATTGAAGGAGATAATATTTATGATGCAATTTCGGGGAAATCATTTAAATAAAAAACAGAGAAATCCAAACCATAGTACATCATCACCACTAATAGGAATAGCAATGACTTTAGTCAATAACGTATTACTTTCTTGAAGAAATATTTCATTATTACAAACACCTTTATTTTCATCCTTACATGCATAAGGAATGCCTTTATCCATCACTGTTTTGTTTTTCCTTGCTCTAAGGATTAAGTTCCATTCCAAATCAACAGTCTATCCTCATTAAGAAATATACGAAAGGTTTAATTCATTTCATTAGCGCAAGTTTAACCTATCAAATAAAATTAATGTTAATCAATTGTTTATTTTAAGGAAATGGAAACCTCAAATTTCCATTTGTTATGCATCAAGGTATTTAGTTGTATATTAAAGCATTAGCAACCTGGTTATCAGGCATTAATAATCAGTGTGGCAAATATATATGCCAGCATGGTGGAGCTATATACTCACTATGCTGGGCATAATATATGGACACAACTAATAAGTAGGCTGTTACTCTTCTACCAGAATTTCTAACTCTGCTACAGCAGCCCGTTTATCATCTTTAGTACAAGCAGACAAAGCCTGAAGTTTCACATAACTTGCAGAACGCGGAGCAAACTCAACTTTCTGTGTATCTTTAGAGTCAGTAAAAGTGCCTGAAGCAACAGCTTTCCCCCACTCTTTTCCATCACGACTCACATATACTTCATATTTGGCTATCCGTCCTTCCGACGAGTCTTGGCGAGGCGTATATTTAATACCTTTTATCTTCATCTCCTTAGACAGGTTCATTTGTATTTCATGAGGATAAGGAGCCAGATAGAACTGATTGTGTACCGTATGCCAATAAGTATTGATATTGCCGTCAGCAGCCAACTTCATGCTATCGTCCGCATCACTGTCTACATATATTACCCGCTGTTTGCTTCCAGATACTCCTGACAGGTTTTTAGTAACATTGACATTTAATTCGGCAACCGAAGCCCAGTTTCTGCCAAACAATTCGGATAAAGCAACCAACTTGAAGTAACGCGCAACAATAGGTTTCTCCAATCGTACAATTTGTGACGAAGAAGAGTTCTCAAAAGCACCTTTGGACTTATTTCCCCAAGTCTTACCATCTGTACTGAAATAAAGCTCATAGTCCTTGATACGACCATTCTCTGAATTGCGTGGTTGATAGATGAACTGATCTATTTCAAGCAAAGAAGCCATATCTACAATGATCTCATGCGGATGCTTGGCTTCATTCTCACTCCAACGGGTATGCCAAATCGTATTCGGATCTCCATCAATTGCATTTTTCGCTTCTTCTCCCTTATTTTCACTGCTGACAGTAACAATCTTCCAGCCTGAGCGATCTACATAAATAGGAAATTCAGCAGACGTGACCATACTTTTGCCCAGATTCTCTGAAACAGCATACGCTTGTACCTTACCACCGGAGATTAATTCGATAGCTCCCGCATATTCCTTATACTTTTCTCCATTCAAGCTATAATAAATCTTAGCTCCCGGGGTACTTGTTTTCAGATTCAGGTAACCGTCATTGTCCCGCTCAATTAGAACAGGCATAGATACTGGCATCCGCACACGTGCTTTTTTAGCCAATTCATCTTTTAAATAACTTCTTTCCAAAGGCAACATCATAAAGCTGAACACTGTTGGCTGAGAGAAAAGTTCATACTTTCTCATCGGACCGGGACCGCAGCTGGCATTACCCAACGGACGGGTTGCAGCATCCAGACAAAGAACTGTTTCTTTTCTTACAGGCACTTCATACCGATGATGTAACTTTCTAAGATCATTAGGATCAACCATATCCTGTGCTCTTGCATGCAAAGCAGTAGCCGACATCTTATCCCCAGCAACAAATACAAAACCTATCCCATTCGGATTCGTTATAGAAATCCAACGTACATCTTCATGATTACCCATTTCCTGTGATCTGATATAATTCAACCACTTATTGGATACCTGATCATCATAGATACCTACATAAGAAGCATCTTTACGATCTACATAATTTTCAAACGGACCACAACCAAACCAACGCATCCGTTCGAAACCTTCCGGCAATTCCAAACGATACCCCACACGAGGAATAATTTCTCCGTTCATAGTAGGAATAATTGTACTATTCACCAAAATAGAACCATCCGCAGCTACAGTATACTCAATCGTTGTCTGAAAATCAAAGCCTGATTTACCTCTATAGGTATTCTTTATTGCCAGAATCACCTTACCGTCTTCCTGACGCATTTCCCACTGACCGGGCTCCAAAGACATATTATACAGTCCTTTGCGTTGCCAATCTCCATCGACTTGTTTATCATTATCCGTAGGTGCGCGGAAAACGTTCAGTTCCAGTCCTTTGCTTATCAAAGGTACTCCATCCAACACATAAGAAGATATCGTTCCTTCTTCTTTTGAGAAAGTAGCTTCAAAACGTTCACCTTTTACGAGATAACCTTTTTCTGTCTCCGTACAACTGATTTCCCCATTTTCTGCCTTGAAAACAGGTTTCTCACTATCTGCTATTTTTATTTGTTCGGACGCCACTTCATATCCTGCTTTTTCCCAGTCAGTATCTTTCTTCTGACAGAAACTGAACTTAATGAAGTATTCAGCTCCAGGAACTTTCGTTAAGACCGGATCAACAATAGTAATAACTTTGCTTCCCTGTGCATCCAACTGCAATTCATCCAGATTTCCTGACGAGAGTACTTTTCCGTCTTCCATTATTTCATACCTTCCGTATAAATCATCCAGACCTGTATGGAATCTTTTATTGGTCACCTTATACTTACCATTTCCCAAAGCCTCAACTCTAACAGGTTGATGTATCTTTTTAACTTCCAGTGCCTTCGGTGCATAAGTACGGTCTGAGAATATAACACCGTTCGTACAAAAATTACCATCATTAGGCTTGTCACCAAAATCGCCACCAACAGCCATATAATAACCTGTACCATCAGGAGTAGGTACTTTGATACTCTGATCTACCCAATCCCAGATAAAGCCACCGATCAAAGCCGGATAGCGTTCGTATGTCTCCCAATACTCTCTGAAATTACCCATCGAATTACCCATTGCATGAGCATATTCACAAACCACATGAGGTTTCACCGCCTCACCCTTCTGTGATTTTTCCAGACGTTCTTTTCCTACATTCTCCAGCCATTCTACACTGGGATACATGTTACTAGTCACATCACAGAAAGAACTATTTCCTTCGTAGTGAGTAGGACGCGTTTTATCCAACTTCTTAACAGCTTCTTCTGCCGACTTAAAGTTGATGCCGTTACCGGATTCATTTCCCAAAGACCACATCATAATGGAAGGATGATTTCTGTATCGTCTCACCATGTCCTCACTACGCTCTGTAAAAGACTTCTTCCAAGAAGGTTCATGAGATAAAGCCATCAAACCATGACATTCTACGTTTGCTTCTGCAAGAACATAAATACCGTATCTGTCACACAAATCATAAAAATAAGGATTGTTCGGATAGTGGGAAGTACGTACGGCATTTACATTGAAAGATTTCATTAACTGCACGTCCTTCTCCATTTCTTCCTTAGAAACAGTACGTCCGTTTTCAGAACTATGGTCATGTCTATCAACCCCCTTAAACAAGGTTGTTTTACCATTGATCAACATCTGACCGTCACTGGTAAATTCTATTTTACGGAAGCCCACCTTCACATTACGAATATCCGTTGTTTTACCTTTCCGGATCAGAGAGATAGATAAGTTATACAGATTAGGAGTTTCAGCCGTCCATTTCAGCGGATTCATCACCTCAAATTCAATATGATTGGTTCCGATTTGAGCACGCGTAGTCTGTTTGGCGATTTCTTTTCCATTTAGATCCATCAGTTTAACATGAATCTCATCACTACTCTTTTTGCCGGTAACTTCTACGTCCAAATTAACGGTGGCATTTCTAAATTCTTTGTCCAGATCGGTCGTGAAAAAGAAGTCTCTAATCTGAGTCTTCGGTGCTGACCACAAGAAAACATCTCTAAAGATACCACTAAAACGCCAAAAGTCCTGACACTCCAGAAAACTACCATCTGTAAAACGATAAACCTCAACAGCAAGTATATTCTTACCATCCTTCAGATAAGGAGTCAAATTAAATTCGGCAGGCAGATAACTATCTTCGGAATAGCCAACTTTCTTACCGTTCACCCAGATATAGAATCCGGCTTCTACTCCATTAAAACGAATAAAAACATCACGTCCCTTCCAAGAATCTGGTAAGGTAAACTCCCGACGGTAACTACCTACCGGATTAGGCATAGTAGCAAATGTATAATCAGAAGGACGGGGTTGAATAACGTTGGGCCACTCTACTTTACGCCAATCACAGAAAGGATAAATAACATTACAATACAGCGGCTTGTCCCAATTTTTATTGTGACGTATCGCTTCGATCTGCCAAGGAGCAGGCACTTTAATATCATCCCACCCGCTGACATCATACTCCGACCGATAGAAGTCCTGCGGTCTGTCTTTAGGATCGGCCACCCAGTGGAACTTCCATGTGCCGTTCAAAGTTTTGTAATAGGGGGATTCTTCAATGGCTAAATCCATTGCTTGTTGTTCGTTAGCAAAAGGAATAGCTATCTGACAAGCCACCTCTTTATTCACTCCCGACACATACTCATTGTTCCATTCCGGCTTATCTGTATTCTGTGCTACGACAGATAAAGGCAAAGTCAGAAATGCAATCAATGTACTGTTCATGATTTGTCGCTTCATAAAATTGATTGGTTATTTAGTTTTAATGTTTCTTCATGGTTTATGCTTTCCAGAATTTCATTCGTTTACAAATGTAGTGTTTTTTCTCGTCATTAATAATGAATTCATAATATTTATGATATATACGCTTTAAAATATAACCGGTTTATTTCTACAATGAACAGATAATGTCCTTATTTGAATAGTTTATTTCTTTTTTTCTTCTTATTAATTCCTACTTTTGCTTTTGAATGTTATAACAAACAAATTTATTAAACATGAGAAAAGCACATCTTATTTTAGTTGGCTTACTACTTTCTTTTGTAGCTAAAGCCACAAATGATATTCCTCGACCGGAATATCCCCGTCCACAGTTTGAAAGAAGCACTTGGGTTAATTTAAACGGAACCTGGACTTATGAATTCGACTCAGACAATACAGGGAACAAGCGTAACCTGCCAATGTCAAAAAGCCTCAACGGTACAATCACTGTTCCTTTCTGCCCGGAAAGCAAACTGTCCGGAGTGAATCATACAGACTTCATAAAGAAGATATGGTATCAACGTTCTTTGACCATACCTACAGATTGGAAAAACAAGAAGATTTTACTTAATTTCGGTGCTGTTGACTATGCTGCAGAGGTTTATCTCGACGGACGTATGGTCGGTTTCCATCATGGTGGAAGTACCCCTTTTCCAATAGACATTACCCAGATAGCCAAACCCGGACAAACTTATAACTTGGTAGTAGCTGCATTTGACAATCCACAGTCAGGCGTTCAGACATGTGGTAAACAATCTCTGGAAAAGTCTTCTTATGCATGCTTTTATACCCGCGTCACCGGTATCTGGCAGACTGTGTGGATGGAAGCTGTCTCTCCCTATGGACTGAAATCAGCAATTACTTCTCCGAATATCGACAATAAACAATTGACAATCACTCCACAATTCTATCAAATATCCGATGGTCAGACACTAGAAGTTACGTTATATGACGGTCAGAAAAAAGTCGCTCAACAAAAATCCAAATGTTCCAATGGCGGTGATCTGATTCTACCCGTAAAAGGCATGAAACTTTGGAGCCCTGAAAGCCCTCATTTATACGATATCATTTACCGCGTAAAAGATGCCAAAGGACAGGTTATCGACGAAGTAAAATCATACATAGGTATGCGCAAAGTTCACACAACCAACGGACAATTCTACTTAAACAATGAGCCTTACTTCCAGCGCCTGATTATGAATCAAGGCTATTATCCTGATGGGATCTGGACTGCCCCCACCGATGAGGCTCTAAAAAATGATATTCTATTAAGCAAAGCCGCTGGTTTTAATGGAGCACGTCTACATCAAAAGGTTTTCGAAGAACGGTTCCATTACTGGGCAGACAAACTTGGATTTATCACTTGGGCAGAATCACCTAACTGCGGAATGAACCCTAATAATGAGATCGCATCACGAAATTTCCTTAGCGAATGGACCGAAATGCTTGAACGGGATCGTAATCACCCTTCCATTATTACTTGGGCTCCCTTCACTATATTTAGTAACATTACACCTACATTCATACGACTCATATTTGATACACAAAAAATCACTAAAGCAATTGACCCCAGCCGACTATTCAATGATGTCACAGGCTTTCACGTCGCTACTGATATTTGGAGTATCGTAAACTATGACTCGGATGTCACACGCTTCGCATTAAAGCTGAAACCAGAAACAATTCAGGGAGAATATACCAATCAGCCTCTTTTCATTGGTGAATTTGGTGGTCTTGTTTGGGAAACATCAGAAAACAACAAAGGTACATGGGGACATGGAGGTCTGTTTACCAACGAAAATGATATCTACGAGTGTCTGGAAAAGCTGGTCAATGCAATTCAGGCTTCCGAAAAAGTTACCGGATTTTGTTACACTCAACTGACTGATATCGAACAGGAAAAAAATGGTATATACACCTATAATCGAGAGCCCAAATTAAACGTTGAACGAATCAAAGCTATCTTTGAGAAAATCCCAAGTAGGCTGACAAAGAAAAAATAAACCGGACTCATTCCTAGCATACAAATGAGCCCAGCAACATAATCCTTTTCGGATCTTTGTTGCTGGGCTCATTATTTTAGAAATTAACAAGTTTCTACTTACTCACTCTCAATATGAGGAAATCTGGATGATTTATCAACTATATAGATTCCTCTCCTAAAATGAATACTCCTCTATAAGATCTAAAAACAGCCTTTTTATCGATCTATTTTCAGTTCTCTAATCAGATTAGTAGCCTTTCCATATTTCTCTATAATGAAAAGTACATAACGGATATCTACACCAATACAACGTTGTAATTCAGGTTCAAATACAATATCACTGCTCATTGCTTCCCAATTGCCATCAAAAGCCAAACCTAGCAATTCTCCTTTGGCATTAAACATAGCACTACCAGAATTTCCTCCTGTTATATCATTATTGGAGATAAAGCAAACACTCATATCACCTTTCTCATTGGCATAACGACCAAAATCTCTGGAAGAAAACAAAGACAGTAACTCTGGCTGAATAGCAAAATCTATATCTCCGGCATGTTCTCTTACCTTCTCGGAAATGCCTTTTACTGTAGTATAATAATCGTAAGTAGCACCATCAAAAGGAGAATAACCGGCAACAGATCCAAAGCTAAGCCTCATCGTAGAATTAGCATCCGGATAAAAGTTACGATCAGCATACATGCGACGCATAGCAGCATTAAACAAACGTTCAGCTTGTTCTATCTGTTCAGATGCATCAGAAATACTCTGATTCATCTCATAATATTTCACAATTAAGTCGATACTCAAAGCAATAGCCGGGTCTTCAATCAGATTATAAGTAGTATCTTTTTCCAGAAAACGCTTCAAACCTTTGGGAGTAGTAACCAGCGAGGTAGCATACAGAGAATCTACATAAGTCTGTATATTCCCCTGATACAAGGTGTCTATTTGCGCATACATAGCCGGCAAATACCTTTTATCAACTTTAATTTGATATTCTTTCAGCATTGCAGCAAAGACCTCTTTATCGATAGATAAATCGAGATTCTCATATTTCTCCAATAATTTTTTCATCCGGCTAATTACCTGCTTCTCTTCACCTTCAAAGTCGAAGTTCAAAATTTCCAATGCAACCTGAACCAGCTCAGGACCATTAATAAATGACTCTCCGAAATAGGCCAGAGCACGATTCGTTTCACGACGCTGACTATAGCCCAACTCCAGATTCGAAAACAGTCGCAGTAACTTCTCCCTTTCTGTAGGATGTGCCTGAATCCAATCGCGAAGTGCCGCTTCTGCTTCCCGTTTCTTTTCTAATACTTTCAAATGCCGGATTGCTTTATTAGTACCGATGCTATTTTTCCAATAATTGGAGCTTTCATCGTACTTTGAAGCATATTTAATCCGAATATCCGGACGACGGTCCATTTCCCGTTTCCAAATAGTCTGTTTCACTCCACGCACATCAATCATTGCCTGATTCATTCCATTCACCATCTCTTCAATACCATATGAAGAAAGGTAACGTTCTGTACTCCCCGGATAACCAAGTGTCATACAGAAAGAGCCCTCTTTGTATCCATCCAAAGAAATCGGAGCTACATACTCCGGACAATAGGGAACGTTTTCCGGAGAATAATCTGCGGGATCATTTTCCTTATTGGCATAGATACGGAAAACACTGAAATCACCTGTATGACGTGGCCACATCCAGTTATCCGTATCCCAACCAAATTTACCTACAGAAGATGGCGGTGCAAAAACCAAACGGACATCATTAAAATCACGATAGACAGAAAGCCAAAATTCATTTCCCGCATAATAAGCATCGACAACGCCCGTCAAAGTGGAATCGTTCTTTGAAACTTCATCACTGATGACCACCATCATTGAATCGATAGCTACTTTACGTTCACTCTCCGTATTTGCATCTTTAGTTGCAGCCAGTACCCGCTTCGTAACATCCTCTGTACGAAGCAAAAAACGTACATACAATTCTGGATTCGGTAGTTCCTCCTGAAGAGTATGTGCCACGAACCCATCTTTCAGGTAATCGTGTTCTACAGAAGAATGCTGCTGAATACTACTGAATCCACAATGATGGTTAGTAAATACAAGTCCGTCTTCAGAGACTACCACTCCCGAGCAAAAGCCTCCAAAGCTGACCACTGCATCTGCCAGACAAGGTTTCTTCGGATCATATAATTTACTTACAGGCATTTTCAGACCAAGCTCTTTCATTACCCGTTTTGCCTGTTTGTTTTTTTGAAGATTTCCAAGCAACCACATTCCTTCATCAGCAGAGACACTCTGCAAACAAATAGAAAGAACTACAATTACAAATAGTTTAAGTCTCATAAGTACCAATGCTTTATTATCTTAACTACTATATTATCTTATTCACTCACACAAGCTCGATACAATAATGTTGGACCAAACTAGTTATCAACCTTTCAAACTTACGTTCACTATTCCGTAATTAACCTTAGCTTTTTTGCTTTTACCCTAGCCTTCAGCCAAGCACTAATTTTCTCTTTCTCGGCTCCCGACGGATGTCTCGAAAACTGTAAAACAGCCAATGTTACTGTATCTGTTTTCATAGAATCAATCCGTGTTTCAAGTGAATGAGAGATAGAAAGCGACGTGATAGAAGGATATAGAACTTTTAACTCCGGAACCAATGTACGGCTCATCGTATCATATTCTTTATACTGTTCAAGTGTTGTCTCCAATTTAGCTATCTTTTTCTGTTGCTCCTGAAGACGCTCTTCACTATTCTTATAAAAGTCTTCCATAACCATGGCACGAATAGAAGAAACATCTATCGCCTCATTATTCATACCCTGCAAGACAATCAGTTTCGAATTCTTCAATTGATATGCTTCCAATTTATTACGAGCAATAGCAATCGAAGCATCCGGTATTTCAGGACCAATTAAAACAACACGAATCTCTTTATGTTCATAATTGATCTTCTTATCAAGCACCTGCGTGTTTTCAAAATTCAACTGCTCATTAATGAAACGATTAGCAGCAGCTTCATACAAAGTGCTTTTAATGATACCAAACGTTAGGTACACTGCCGGGCACATCGTCAGAATAACAATCAGTACAATATACTTACGAACCGTTTTTTCACGAGTCTTATCGACAAATTCTTTCCGTTGAAAATGCATCAGACGTACACCAATATATGTAGCAAGACTAATAAAAACAGAGTTAATGAAATAAAGATAAAAGGCTCCTAAAAAATAAATCAAATTACCTGTTGCCAATCCATATCCGGCTGTACAAAGTGGCGGCATTAATGCGGTAGCAATAGCAACGCCCGGAATCACATTTCCTTTTTCTTTGGTTGAAAGAGCAACAACGCCCGCTAATCCACCGAAAAGAGCGATAAATACATCATATATCGTAGGCGAAGTACGTGCAAGCAACTCTGACTGTGAACCAGCAATTGGTGCCAGAATAAAAAATACAGTGGCAGTAGTCACACTAAATGCAGTCGTAATCAGGAAGCTTTTCAAAGAACGCTTCATCAACTCGAAATCATTCAAGCCGACAGATAATCCGACTCCCATGATAGGCCCCATAAGTGGAGATATCAACATGGCACCAATAATGACAGCAGTAGAATTAACGTTCAATCCCAAAGACGCCATAAATATAGCAAAAATAAGAATCCATAAGTTAGCCCCTTTAAACTCCACTCCTTTACGAATAGAATCCACCGTTTCCAACTCATTATCCTTGTCCTTCCTTAAGTCTAAGTAATTCTTTAAGAACGACTTAATTGCGAATTTATTACGTTCATCCGTTTTCATAATTATTTCTTCTTTATAAATCGATTAATAACAGGTATTTGATTTAATGGCAAGTCCATCTTAATAATATATGCTACGAATAACAAAAGAAGCAATGTACGGAAAGCCAGAAGTAACACAATATTGGAAATAGGTACCCATTCACCGGCAACATACAACACTAAAGCCAAACCTACATACAAAGCAATTCCACGCAAATCATAAGCTATCGGATATTTCTTTTGTCCTACAAAGTAAGAGAGAAGCATAGCTACTGTATAACCGGCAAAACCACCCCACGCACAAGCCATAAAACCGTATTTCGGTATAAATATAATATTAATTAGCACTAATACCGCACATCCTGTAAATGAGAAATAAGCTCCCCACTTGGTTTCGTCAATCAGTTTGTACCAGAAAGAAAGATTAAAGAAAATACCCATACAGATTTCGGCAACCATCACAATCGGTACGACCTTCAAACCACCCCAATAATCAGGCTTTAAGATATATTTTAATAAATCCAAATAGAACATCACAGCTAGAAATGCCAACAGCGTAAAAATAATAAAATATTTCATGGCTTTTGCATAGATCACTTTATTGTCTTTGTCTCTGCTTTCACCGAACACAAACGGTTCATAAGCATAACGGAAAGCTTGGGTAAGCATTGCCATAATCATAGCAATCTTGCTACATGCACTATAGATAGATAATTGTGTTTTCGCCCCAACCGGATCCGGATAGATATGCCGGAACATAATCTTGTCAGCCACCTGATTCAAAATACCTGCACTCCCAGAATCAGAATCGGATAAGAATAATTCAGCATTCTTTTTGCTAGGATTTTATCGAATCCTCCTCTAAATTTCAAATCGGGAATAAGCAATATCATTACTATAGATGTACATATCAAATTGAAGAGAAAAGCATAAAATACATTACTACCTCCTATTATCAAGTAATAAATCAGATTTAATACGATGTTGAGCACAATAAAGAACATCTTCAAAGCAACGAATTTAATCGGACGTTTCTTATAACGAAGATAAGCGAAAGGAATACATTGAAAAGCATCCATTGCAACTACCAACAACATCGTACCAACATACCAAGGATGGTCGACATACCCCAATGCAACTACTATGGGATGAAGAAACAGCATACAACATATAGCAAAAAGCAGCGATGTACCTCCCACCATAATGAGCACTGTAGAATATACTTTTTCCGGTTCTTCCGTCCCTTTATTTACAAAACGGAAGAATGTAGTCTCCATACCATACGTGAGAATAACCATTAACAAGGCTGTCCAAGCATATACCTCTGTTATTATCCCATATCCACCTGAAGCAGTAGACATTGCTGCTGCATAGATAGGTACTAACAAATAATTTAAAAAGCGGCCTATAATACTACTAATTCCATACAACGCAGTATCTTTAACCAATGATTTAAGTCCAGCCATGTTTACTAATGATTAGTGCCGATAAATGTTCGTTATTTCTTTTGTTTGAACAGCCATTCCATAAATCCGGGATAGGCGAATGCTGAGTCCCAACTATTATGGCCGCAACCAGGAAACTCGATATATTCCACATCTGCCCCGGCAGTTTTCAATGCTTTATATGCACCACGAGAACCTTCTACCGTCACCACATCATCGGCATCCCCATGGAAAATGCGGAATTTGATATCCTTTGCTGCCGATAAACGGTTCGGATTCACCGTACCACAAATAGGAATAGCGGCAGTAAAAATCTCCGGATAGCGGGAAACCATATCGAATGTTCCCATTGCCCCCATCGAAAGACCTACGATATAAATTCTCTTTTTATCAATTTCCGGCATGGTTAGATAAGAATCTAGTAATTCTTTAACCGCACGAAATATCGGATTCATCTCTTGTCCAACAGGCATATTGGAAGGGGTAAAAGATCTAGGACGTTCCACATATCCCCAATACTTACCTTGTGGGCATTGTGGAATAAGTATGAAAGCCGGATGTTTTTCCCTATTCACCGGATTTAAAAACATCTGTCCTCCATGAGTCAATTGTCTTTCATTATCATTTCCTCTTTCACCTGCACCATGAAGGAATAGCACCAACGGATATTTTTTACCCGGTTTCACCACTTCGGGACGAAGTAACCGATAAGGTAAAGAATCTCCCTGAGTAGAGACAAATACTTCTTTTTCATATAATTCTTTTCCATATCTCTGTTGAGCCGATAAAGAGATACTTAAAAATAAAAAAGCAATGAAAGCAGTCCATTGTTTCATAATATACAATTTAAATCATTCTCAAAAAATCAATATCAATCATTAAACAGCGTCTTCTGACTATTATAAAGACTTCTTCCCAAATGTTTATAAGCCAGTTCTGTTACTTCACGCCCACGGGGAGTCCGTTTCATAAAACCTTCTTTGATCAGGAATGGTTCATATACTTCTTCGATAGTACCCGCATCTTCTCCCAAAGCCGTAGCAATAGTAGTCAATCCGACAGGTCCTCCATTGAATTTATCGATGATCGTACAAAGTATCTTGTTATCAATCTCGTCCAATCCGTATTTATCAATATTCAATGCCTCGAGTGCATATTGAGCAATCTCCGTATCGATAGAACCGGAACCTTTCACTTGTGCAAAGTCACGTACCCGACGAAGTAAAGCATTAGCAATACGAGGCGTTCCACGACTCCGGGAAGCAATTTCGGATGCAGCAGGTACTGAACAAGGTACATCTAGTATAGAAGCAGAACGACGTATAATATTACTCAAAATATCATCGTCATAATATTCCAAATGCAAGTTAATACCAAAACGTGCACGAAGTGGTGCTGTCAACAATCCGCTACGTGTAGTTGCTCCAACCAATGTGAAAGGACTTAAATCAATTTGAATGCTACGTGCTGAAGGTCCTTTATCAATCATGATATCGATACGGTAATCTTCCATAGCAGAATATAAATACTCCTCTACCACCGGTGAAAGACGATGGATTTCATCAATAAATAACACATCATTCGGTTCAAGACTAGTCAGCACTCCCGCCAAATCACCCGGTTTATCGAGCACAGGACCGGAAGTTACTTTAAAACCGACTCTCAGCTCATTAGCAATAATGTTTGAAAGTGTCGTTTTTCCTAACCCGGGAGGCCCATGCAACAGAACATGGTCCAGCGCTTCCCCACGCAAACGTGCTGCCTTCACAAATATACGAAGGTTATCCACTACCTTATCCTGACCGCTAAAATCCTCAAAATTCAAGGGGCGAAGCGCATTTTCAAAGTCACGTTCTTTCGAAGTAAGCTGATGATCACGTATATCAAAATCTTCTTGTTCCATTTCTAAGTCTCAATATAGATGACAAAGATAGAAATTTGCGCTTACATATCACACAAGAGAGAGGAAAAAAGAGGTTACCTAACAAAACTGATTGGAATACTCATCAATCCGTTTTATCAGGTAACCTTTAGCAAGGAAATCCCGCAGACATGCAGGAGACAGTTTTGTTATTATATCGTTAGAGCCTTGTTCAGAGAAAGAATTACTTTGTCGGAGAAACCGGAGTGATTCTTACCTCTTGAGGGGCATAATTAGGTGGGTAATAAGGTTCAAACACACCACCTTCCTTAGAATTTGCAGCAATACCCGGGTTGATGATGCGCAGGTCAATAGTGGAAGGCATCTGACCTTCAAAAACATTCAGCACACCATCCCGTTTACCATTAGCATCATAGCAAAATCCCCAAGGATTACGCATACCAAACAACGCTGAAGGATCGGCTGAGAACATCAGTGTCCATGCATGTCCAGTGACAGTCTTTCCACTTCCGTCAGGAGCCACCATATCCGCTTTGTTAAATCCACCTATCACGAGCTTTCCTTCCATCAAGGAAGTCATCACAGCACGTTGCAACTGCCATGCAGTAAGTCTTCCGGGAGCAAAACTAAAACTGTTGCCATCTCCCGTAAACAACGGTGGTACATGTTCACTTCCTATTCCTCCTGTGTTCTTATTTACTTCAAAGATATAGTTCCATTTCATAATCGCTTTTTCAAGCACGGTGGCCCATGTAGCTTTATTGTCCTTACCAGTACAGCAGAACATCTCTTCGCTTTCGCCTGCCAGGAACTTTGAGGACACACAAACTTTGATAGGTTTACCTTGCGGGTCGAACATGGACACGGTGTATGTTTTGTCGCCATTGTCCTGAATCAGACTTTTTATGAAATCGGGATAGATATAAGCCATCGAAGCAAGTGCAGCCACGAGCGAACAGTTACCAATACCATGTTGGTTCGCATCGGCCGGAAGAGGTTTTCCATAAGGATAAAGAGTTACAGGGAATTCTTTCCAATGTCCGTCCCATGCATAAAGCTCGTCCGATTCGTTTTCAGGATTGAGTAACCATTCACGGTCTTCGTCAGTCGCCACGTGTCGATTGGCATAGTGTCCGCCCATCGGGGTCAGAGGGCTTTCAGAAGATCCACCTGCTAATCCCATCAGGTCATCAATGTCGGGCACGTCCTTTAAGGTCCATTCGGCTATCTGCGTACAATCTCCTCCATTGTTTGCTTCTATGTCAAGTTTGTAATATTGGTAAGCCTCTTTGTTGTTGAATACATAAATTTTATCCTTGAGCCTATCACCAAAATTCTGATCTATCCGTTGGTCAATTATATTCCAAGTGACTTTGTCATTCGAAGCGTACAGTTTCCATGCAGAAGGCGTATTCTTAGGATCATCCTCCGAAGATGTCAGCGAATAGTATTTGACAACTGTACTTCTATCACCTTCCCATAACAGATAGAAATGTGTGTGCGAAGTTGTATAGTGGGTCCTGTTGTCTCCATCGGCTATATTACGCACCCACTGTCCTTCCGGATAGTCTGAATATTGTGCAGTAAGCGTACCGACAGTAGGCATGTTGGTGAAGAACTCATCAATTTCCACCGAATGCGGTTCTTCCGGATGTAAAGAGACGTTTTTATATTTTAAAGTCCATTCGGCTATTTGTGTAGCACTACCGCCATTGTTTCCCGTAACTTCAAGTTTATAATAGCGGTATTTCACTTCGTTCTCAAACAAGAATTCTTTCACCTCTTTTCTGTCACTGAATGTCTGTCCGGTTTGTTCGTCAAGTGTGGTCCATTTGGCATTGTCGTTAGAACCTTTGAGCGTCCACGCCTTCGGATCGTTGGTAGACGGACCGCTGCTTGCACACACCGTGTAGCAGTTGAGGAGTAAATCCTTGTCAGCTTTATACATCACATAGAAATTCGCATGATCTGTCTGATAACAGGTATTCACATTATTGTCTACAAGTTTGGCGATGTCCGACCCCGTGGGAGAGTCACCGTACTGAGCATAAACGGTACCCGAAGCAGGCATATTACGACTCGTGTTCCCTATCCGTACACTCGCCTCCTTAACTTCAGGTTCTGCTTCCTTTTTGCCATCATCGTCATCAGAACAAGCTCCTAATGACATAACAAACGAGAAGCATATCGCTCCTATCCCCATTACTCTCAACGATCGCTGCAGAAAGGTTTTCCGAAAGCCTTCCCTCTTCATAGTAACTTTCATTTTCTTTTTCTCATTAATAGTTAACAATCGGTTTCATCCGTATTTAATGTATATATTTACAAATATAAAGAAAATATCAAGAACCTCCAAAGAATACAGACTGTTTCAAACAACAAAACTCAAAAAAGTGGGAATACTAATCTTATAGTATTCTACTGCCCTCCACATTTTTGCCACCAATCCCGTTAGGGCAAGCATATAGCAGGAAACTTTGTCAATGAAATGACATTATTAATATTCTTGTTTAAATCCTTAATCAGATTACCATTTTTATCATAAGTATACTCCACCGTTTGACTGGAATTGTCTTTGAATTCAGTTCCATTACCATAGACCGAGTTTGTGAAAGCATCCTTCACTGCCTGCAACCGGTTGCCATTATACGTCAAAGTCAGATTATCGATCATCCCGTAGCTGCTTGCAGCCGTCTGTCCGTAACGTTTCAGGCCTAAGATATTTCCCATCTTGTCATACCCTGTAATCTGCTCATTAAACCGATCCGCATTAGCGGCAAGCGTAGCGCCTTCCCCGTAGAGGGCATCCTTCAACCTGGAAAGCCCGTCATACGTGAAACGATATCCTCTTTGACTGGTTTCCCCTTCCGATTGCCACGACATACTGCTGATATTTCCATTATAGCAGGGAGTATTCTCCGTTATCGCCTCCTGATAGTTCAGCGTCTGACTGAACAACGTTCCCGTAATACTCTTCGTCCACGAACGAACATTATACGCATACTCCGTTTTCAGTTTAGCGTTTCCGTTCCGGCTGTCCGACTTCAAACGTCCCACCTCATCATAAATGTTGTTCACCAGCGTCACCACCGCGGCATTATCCAACTGATAGGTAGTCCTTAACAAACGTTCCCCCTGGTCATAAGTATGAACATAGACTTCCGTCCGAGTATCCGCCCCGACCGTATGCACCTTCCTGACTTGTGTAGGATTCCCCGGAAAGTCGTAGGCGGTAAATATCTCATCCTCCCCTCCCAAAGAGTTGTTGCCCCGCTGCTGGATCAAACGTCCCCTCTCATCATAATACATCACAGAGTACAGGTATCCCGATACAGCTCCACTACTGTTCAGTTTCCCCGTCAGCGTTCCTGTTAGCAACCCTTTGACTCCCACTGTCCTGAGCTCATCATACCCTGCTACTTTTTCGTAAGCAGTGGTAGTACCCGAAGGGATACCATTGGAACCGATAAAGTTATACTGGTCATAATAATTCGCACTCAATACCGTTGGGATAGTCAAAGTGACTTGTGAGGGAAGCGTATATCCTTTCAGGTCATTGGTCTGACTCGTTCCTGTTAATCGGGTAGCTTTTACGACCACGTTCTTTAACGGATCATTTGTATAATCCAGTATATTCTTGCAGGTCCCCGTCAAGACGATCCTTCCAAAAGCATCCGGAATACTGAAGGACCATTCCCCTTTAGCACGTTGTACACCATCCTGTGCGAAGACAGGACGGTCGGCGGTGTCATAGACCGTATAGACGAGACCGCAACCAGGAAGTTTCTTGCGAATTATCAATGTAAAGACCTCAAGTATCAAGTTCATGACAAAACAGGCATCTTTATTATAAAAGGTATTTTTTACTAGGATAAGTTATCACATAAGAAATCATACCCTGATATATGTTACCTTAATTAGACAACTTATATCAGGGTAATATAGTGGTAAATATCAGGACAATTATTATCTTATAATGTATCTATATGTTTATTCTATACAGTATCCATAAGAAGTGTTTATTAGACTATCATTTCTATACTCATACCACCAATACATTTCTTCTCCTTCAAAAGGCATATCTATTTGATATTTCTTGGGATCAATACAATGAATTGATATAATCTCACCTGTTTTGGCAAATAAAGCATTAAGATATTTTCCTTTAAAATAAAAATCATATCCTTTATAATAAAATATAGCATCAGTCCATTTCGCATGATTTTCAAATTTTGGTGCATAAACTACACTAATCATTAAATATGGATAAGGTGATATTTCGTCTGTTCCAGAGATATATCCCTTATGTACACTAAAATTGAAAGCTATTTTTTCTTTCAATCCATGATACACTGGGCATTGTTCTGTTTTCATTATAATAGAGTCTAATACAGGATATAGAAATTCACTAGCCTTGTATATTTCCAGATCTTTTGTGATAAAATCTTTATTTTTATAAGGACGAAATTTTATAAATTCTTCCTTATATGATTTACATCCAAAAAGCAATGAAAATCCTAAAATTATCAATAAGTAAACTAATGATTTCATGATATCTAATTTTATTGTACACATCAATGTTAGTATTTATAATATTTCCCTTGAAAAAGAACTCTAAATTTAGCTTGTGGGGATCGTGTCAATATATTACTGGCGTGTCCCTTGTCTGAATCAGAAGCGTTGACTGAAAATGGATGAATATGATCATCACGAATAACTCTGAATCCTCTATCTAAATATTTTTGTTTTTGATAAAATCCCATTCGAATAGTTGTAGCTTCATGACTTGTTCCCAGTAAATTAATCTTGTTTCCCTGTCCGTCCATCATGAATGTATTTCCCCATTCTACTTTCGTATTTTTATCTAAGAAATTCATAATTGCCTGAGCTTCTTCATCATTTTTTATTTCATAAGAATGATTAGAAACTTTTTCACCCGTTTCGTATCCATCCAATGTATGTAAAACGCCTGTGATTGTTTTTGCGCTAAAGTTGTGATTAACTGATTCTTCAATTAAAATTCCTTTACTTATTTTAATGCCAGTTTTGTCACCAGATTCATCATAATCTTCTATTCTATCAGGCGAAAAGAGTTTCATGTTATATAACACATCATACCTATTACCACCTATATCATTCACTTTCCTGAAGAAACCATTTTCATCAACAGTATAACCAGTATACCACATGCCACTTGGATCAATTCTTTTTATTGGATTATTGCCACAGTAAACATAAGGATCGGTTAGATAATATTTCTCACTCATCGGATCCACCACATGCCACCTTCCTATCGCGGCATCATAATGTCTCGCCCCATAATCATAGCAGTTAAGCCCATTCCTCGTATCCAACTCCTTCCCATTATACTTGTAAGGCTGAACACTATTAGTTGAAGTAAACGTCCCCCCCAAACGGATAGTACGCATTCGTCTCCTCAACATTGCCATCCTTGTCCGCCACGGCCCTTACATTCCCCTGATGATCCTTCAAATAGAAATGGAACTTCCTATCCGGGAAACTCACATAGCCGGCTTCATTCAGCAGCATCTTCAATACACCGTTCTCATAGACCGCATTCCCACAGTAATCCGTTGTCAAAGTAGCAGCCCCCGTCTTATGCACCGTACGAAGCTTCGTTCCGTCAGCAGCATACTCATACCGGATACTGTTACCATTCGCAATGGTTACCTCATCAGGCAAATTTAAACAATTATATCCGATATTACTAATATTCTTGTTTAAATCTTTAATCAGATTCCCATTCTTATCATAAGTATACTTCACCGTTTGATTGGATATGTTTGTACTGAGTGAATCCAGAAAAATACAGTAAAAAAGCATGTGTTTTTTACTGTATTTAACCAATTGATAGCTAATATTTCAATATTACTTTTCAACTAAACTGTAAAAGAACCATCTATATCAAGGTAAGATACTCTGCTAAAACCATGAATTAACAATTGTTTTAACAAAGAGGATAATCAACCTATTATCTTGTTTACTCTATATAAAATGGCTTAAATCTATTTTCTATCATAAAAGTTGGAAACTTCTTTTCATTATTAACATCATTATAAAATATGATTATATCATCTTTCTTTACGCTTCTTACAGAATCCTGATTAGCATATCTGTTTAAACAATTAGCATCATCAGGAAGAAACTCTATAAATATATATTGGTATGGTAATAAAAATAGTTTTTTAGTCTGGATTATTTCATCCTTTTTAGAATAAACACTAATTTCATGAAATCCATATCTCAGATTCTCTTGAATATGAACAAAAGGAAAGGTGATCAAAGAATCACAGAATATAATTCTTCCATCAATTTCTATTTGAACATCAGTATTGCTCAAAAAGTAATCTCGAGTACAATAAATATCTGTTTTTACTTTAATTATAAGAAAGAAAGTAAAAAATGATATCAAAGACACTATACTTCCAATTGTTTTTTTCATATTATTTCCAATTTAGTAACTTATATACAGGGTATGTTTGTTTAGAGATTGGATCATGTACAAAGGGATATGGCTTACCTAAAAAAGCATTTGGGCCTCGATTAATTGAGTGACTTCTTATTATTAATAAGGCTCTTTCATAAGATGTTACTTTTGTTCCTGCATTGCCTTGTTGCATTAAGTCATTATTACCTTTTACATCCTCATGAGTCAAACCTGCAGCATGCCCAAATTCATGAACTGCTGTTTTTGTTGTATTCCAACTAAAATGGTCAGAAAACCAATTATCATTAGCATAATCACTTGATGCTATAGTCATTACTTTTCCTCCAGGCATATTTGTAGCTCCACGAGCTCCTTTCCCATTAGCATCTTCCAATACGAATAAATGATCTGATTGAGATACTTCTTTCATTGAATTAACAGCTTTTATTTGAATATCTGTTTTTAGAATAAACTTCTGGTTATTATCTTGAAACTCTCCATTAAAAGCATCAGAAATTCCAAAAGCAATATCAGAAGCTGCCCTTTTTACATTTATATTGTCACTTGAATTATTTATGACCTTAGCAGTTAGATGCATTGTTACAACATTATCTTTTAGAGTATACCAAATACTATCTCCATTCACTTCAATGTTATTCACCGGATTATTAGCCCCATATTGATAAGGAGATAAAGAAAGGTACTTTTCTGAATATCGATCTACCTTCATAAATCTTCCTATCGCGGCATCATAATGTCTAGCCCCATAATCATACCAGTTCAGCCCATTCCTCGTATCCAACTCTTTACCGTTATACTTGTAAGGCTGAACACCGGTTGTAGCAGT
>NZ_BAKK01000047.1 GCF_000614145.1 Bacteroides faecichinchillae JCM 17102
ATAATCCAAGTAAAAGGATAAGTAAACGGATAAGAGAATAATGAAAATATACCTATCGAGATTAGCGCATACAGAGCTATTCTCTTTTCATTAGTGACATTCATTTCATAGCAATAAAACAGTAAGAATATGATTGCAGCCAAAACCAGCAAACCAATAATCCCAAAATTCAAAAGAACTCCCAGATATTCATTAAACGGTTGCTTTACATTATCGGCTAACATAGCAAAGCGACTCTGTTGCCCATGTAATTCAAAATATTCAGCTTGATAATCCATATAATGAGCCTCGAAGCAACCCACTCCATGTCCGATCCAAGGCGAGTCCTTTACCATATTTATACCACATTGCCAAATAAGCATTCTGCCATCAGCAGAATCCTTTTTCATCCAATAGGAACATACTAAAAGCAGGATCAGCCCACCAGATAATAAATAGTTCCATATCCCTTTACAAATAAACCGGCTATAAAAGAATATGGTACAAATGGCCACAATACTGACAATTCCGGCTCTCGAACCAGATAAGAATACTGCTGCCAAAAGGATAATTCCAATTGTCCACCCCAGGTATTGAATATACTTATGATTACTTTTTTGAATTAAAAATCCAATAAAAGGGAAACCGGCAGAAAGAGTAATTGCAAACCCCGCAGGGTTGTCAAAGCTGCCTGTGATCGGATAAACGGAGTTTGAAGAAAACACATTAAAGTATTGCAATAAACCATATAATGCTTGCAAACAACAGATGCCAACAATACTTATTCCGACCAAAGGCAAATCCATAACCACAGGCTTTCGCAGTAATATTCTGATAGAGACATACAAGCCCATTCCTAAAGTGATTAATATTACAAATAACCATTTAGGAACGATATAAGGATCTGTAAACGACAGAGAATATACAAATACGGCAGTTAAACATAAGACTAGCAAACTACCTTGAACAACTGTTGGTTTAAATGTTATCATTATATGCGCACTATATTAATTATAAAAAACGCCAGACAGCTCTTACCTCCAAACTTGTCTTCCATCCTCATATTTAAAAATACGTTCCTGAATACCACGCGAGTAGTTTTTCAACAATAATAACGTATTAGCAGGAACATTTTTATATGACAATGAATCTGCTCCGGAAATCTGCCTTCCAAGTGATCTCCATTTATCCCGCTTTGCACAATAAAATAATTCATATTCATCTCCAGGACGAATATAATTATCATAGCTGCGGGGAGTATAAACAATCTTTCCGATCTGCTTCGGAGTCCCCAGATCAAGTCCCGCCCAACCTCCGGAAGGTTCAATATAATCATAAGAGGTCGTTACGTCTCCATCAAAAGTATTCGTATATTCATGCGAACCATCTTTCTGAAAACATCCAGGAGTTCCAATCACTTTCCCTTTTAAAGGAACAGTATCATCCAATGTATAAAATGCTACTTCTGCAATGTTGCAATGTGCATCCCTCGGACCAATATATCTAACATAACGATAAGCCTTCAAAGCATAAGGCTGAACCACCGTTTGCAAACGCTCCGGCTTCTTGTCTATCCTATACAAAATATCTTTCTCACGGAAAGCAGGATCATTGCTTCCTTCAAAAGTTCCGCCGATCATACGGTTGCGAAAAAAGTCCTCTCTCTGTAAAGTATATTTAGCGAATAAAGTAACATCCTGCACACTATCCGAGGGAGTATAAAAATGAAACTCATTGGAAATATCAATCTCAAAAGGATCTGTCCAGAAACGAAGACGTCCCTGTTCATATGTAGCTACACGCATTACAGGACCTTTCTGTATATCGTTAAAGACAAGTTTTCTACCATCAAACTCGGCCCATGCAACAGGTTCCCATTCCATCAATCTACTTGCACAGAGATAAGCAATCCGGGAATGAGGTCTACCTTTATAAATAGTTGATTCAGGAATTATCAATTCCTTCTTAAAGTTTTTTGTATACGAAAAAGTAACATCCACTAAATGAGGGTCCTTAAAAAGAGGGACGATAGCTGTATCCAACAGCTGCATATCTTCCTGCATGGAACAATTCAGACTAAATGTATTACGATACACTTTGATTTTAGGAATTGCGCACACTCCATCTTTCCTAACCTCACTCACCCCATTAGGAAATTCATGATAATAAAGCGTACCATATTTATCGGTAAACGAGATCCATTGATGACTATCATTCTCATCGCCACGTATCGGCATAAAATCAATTGCACAAGGAATTCCCAATGCACGACAAACGTAAACCACAAAATCTGTTGTTTCACGACAACTGCCGGTTTTTTGTTGAGCAACTTCGGGTCCCACATGGGGAAGATTGGCAGGAGCTACAGTTGTGAAAACTGTTCCCTCTTTACGAATAGAGTCGAGCAAACAACGAGCTGCTACAATCGGATCAGCTTTATCAAGTACACCGGATGCCCGCAAAGAATCGAGCAGAGGATTATACTTCCGATAAATGTTTTCCCGCCAGCTACTCAAAGTCTCGTCACCAATACGATAAGGAAGAAGGTATTCACAAAAAACTGCAAATGAAACATTTTTCCCCCATGGTTGCTCCTGCCAAACCTTAAACGCCCATTCAATGTTATTACAAAGATATGCAGAATCTACCGTTTCGATATCCTTGCAAAATTGCAAAGAATCCAATTGAAGCACTCCATACATATAGTGAATAGAATCAACTAACAAATTAGGAGAGATTCCCATTCCACGTGTTTCTTGTAATAAAGTATAATATGTAAGATACTGTTCCAACTGCTTTCCTTTATAATAGGTATAATAAGGCATATTTTCTATCAAAAAACATGCTGCTTTATATTTCAAACTATCTGTCGGTTCTGTTTGATAGTGAGACAATACTTTTTCCAGTTCGATACGATTTTCACCAGCTTGCTGTAGGGCACTCTCTAATAAAGAAACTGCCGGAACCTTCTTTTTTGTCCCTGTACAAGAGAAAAAAAGAAAATCCCCAATAACAACAAACGAACAAACAAAAAATAATTTTATCAATATTTTCATCGTACCTGAAACCCTACTTTATATTTATAATTGCAACTATTAAATACACCTATAACTGTATAACACTGACAAAGATACAGACAACCTCATCGCTACACAAGAGCCTGTTACATTTCTTTCTTTTCATACCTATTGTATATTAGCAGATTAAGGCACCCAAAAATATATTCTCATTATATATTGTAACATCAATTCATCATCAACTAAATAAATTCTGCATGTGAAGAAAATAATATCGACTAAACCGAATGAAGTTTGCAAAGGTGGAATCTTTAAAATAAAAAGAAAAGTAGTTATAAACCGAAATATTCCATACACATCTTTTTATGCCACATTAAAAATAAAAGGTTGGCAGAAACAGCAATAGTGAAAAACATTTTTCTCTTTTCAACTAGAGTCTGGTAAACAATAAGCATACATTTGTTACTCTATGTTTTGTTTCTATTACAAGAGAGAAAAAGTCATTCACTAAATGCATTTTGAACATTCCCCCATGTACGTTTCCACCAAACCTTAAATTTTCGTTCAATACATACAATAAATATAATAAAGCTATTTTTCTAGAAAATAAGACAACTCATATTAATATTATTAGTTACCTTTGCCCTTGTTAAACTTTTCATTTCTTTGCTAAAGTATTACACTTTTCAATACTATGCAACCATTTGTTACACCATACAGGAATATTCCACCCTCATTATTAAGTAATTAGCCAAATAAAATAATCAATTTACACCTAATATTGTAACATTTGCACAATATACAGATCATACATAAGAACTGATTTTTCTATTTTTAGAATAGATATTTTCCCTCTAATTTACATTTTTCCACTTACTTTGTAGCAAATTTAAAATTTAGAAAAATCATGACTGGTAATACAATGAAAAGTATCTCGTATGTAATTGCATCTGTTTGTGTAATACTAACTACCTTCTTTATCTATAGTTGTAGTAATGATGAATATTATGCTGACGAAGCACAAAGAGAAGAGAACGGTATAATTTCAACTCGCGCTCTTTCATCTAGAACAATGGGAATAGGTGATACACTTATTGATTCTATTGCTGCTTCTGATGAGTTCTGGGAATTTCAACTGAGTAGTGAACTTCTTGCACAAAAATTTGATGCTTATGTTTCATCATTAGGAGAAGAAGATTATGATAAGCTTATGGAAAATCTGAATAATGATGATTACATGAAAGAATTCATTCAAGTGGCTAATATGGAAGAAGTACTACAACAAATGAATAAAGCAAAAGAAAATTTGGTGAAAAACACTGGATTTCTAAGATTAAGTGAAGATGAAAAAGCACAATTAATTATGCAGTTTGCCGAGAGCCGTTCAAAAACTAAGGCAAATCTATTGAAAACAAGACAGGAAGGGGGAAACATATCTGAATGTGAAAAGAAACGGGAAGCTGAGATCCTACAAGCCGAAAACAATTATAACTCTAATGTATTATTGTGTGATAGTATAATAATACCTTATCCCTGCTATATACAAGCGGCAGCTAGGCGTAACTGCGAACTAGAATGGGCAAAAAAACACTACCAGGAATGTATAGGGAATTAATTAAATACATCATTTTATACTGTATAATTTGTGGCATTAGTATTGGTATTTGCTATCTAAATTATATAATGGAGGACATTAATTACACCCTCCAATTTTTTCTTATGAATTTTTTTCAATTCATATCATGGATAATTCTTATAATAGGTGTAGTGAAAACACTTCCAAAATATAAGTTATCTAATAAAAGAGTATGGTTCTATTATACAATAATGATGAGTATCGTAGGTGTTATTAAATCATTTGCTGAATTAATAAACACTCTAATATAAACATTACTTCAATTTCTGTAAGAATGCCTCCCAATCATCATCTTCAATATTAAATCTCTTTCGCGCACGGGATTTCATAACGCGATAAGAGCCATCAGTAATACACAAGATAGACAATATCTCTTCTTTACTTTTTCTCATTCGAATGAGGATACATAAGATAATGTCACGTGCTGGAGGTAAAGGTTGAATGTTCTGCTTTTTAGCCAACTGAAAAAGACTGGATCAATTGCATGACATCCTTCTAGCAATAGCGAGATCTCACTTGGAGTAAATTGAGCAATAGACTTATTTTCAATGAGTTTACGAAATAATAATAGTCCTTTTTGTGGAGGTGGTGGAGAATCTACCAATTCTCTAATTCTTTGCGTTTGGAGAATTGCCTGTCGTCGTTCTTCCTCTAACCTCTTATACAAAGTAGATGTAAACTTGATTATGCCTGCTACCACAATTCCACCAATAATCAACGCTGGCAATGTATAGGTAGACAACACTGTCCATGATACGATGAATTTCTTTTGGCATTAACTCAAAAGCTCTATTAGCCATAAACAAAAGAAAGGCTGCAATAAATTGCCAATCGGTTATTTCAGCCCCCAATCCTTGGGCACCCGGTTCGCGAATGGTCCAAAGTAATGCACCCACAAACAATACCATCCACAATGTGAGATAGATTGAAGACGAAAATGCATCAACATACAATTCTGGAAAAATGATTTCGGACAGATATGCTATAACAATGACACCACAGCACAACAAACCACCCGAAAATAATTGTTTAAAAGAATAAACTACTTGCTTCATATGTCTCTGTTTATCATGTGTTTTATATAATACATACTTACATAAAATTCTCGTTGTTTTATGCCAGTTTAATAAAAACAAGACTATCTCCCTCTCTTCCGCCTTTTCGTTACTCTTGGTACACATTTTTTATTATTTTCTTTAGGCCTCAACTTATTAATTTATAAATTGGCTTAATATAAGACGATCTTGATGCTCACAAAGATAGCATTTATATGTGTATCTTACATGAAAACGATTCAGAAAAATCGACCAATTATTCAGAACTAAGAAACAACCTGGAAAGTTATCTTAACGGAGTTATAAATGACAGTAAACCGTTAATTGTTCACCGCTTAGGAAACGAAAATGTAGTTATTATTTCATTGGAAGAAATCTTCTGCTATGATAGATATTATCCGCAAAGGTGATGAAGAAATAAAAAGTGGTGATAGCATCATTGATATTGAATACTTATGGAAATAAAGCTTCTCGAATAAGCTAAAATAGGTCTTGATTACTGGAGAAAAACCGGAGACAAAGCTATGAATGAAAAAAATAATAGCTTTACTCAGAAATACTCCCGAACAAGCATATACAGGAATAGGCATGTCGGTAGCCCTAAAATACAAATTAACTGAAAAATGGTCAAAACGTATCAGTTCGGAGTATAAGGATGATAAATTTAGTCCATGATGATACAACAGAAATTATGTATTTTCAATGAGATACTATTATTCAACAAAGTAAAGACCCACCATAGCAACCGACGAAAATAATGGTTATAAAGAAGAGAGATCATTTCAATTTATTCCGGAATACTTTGTTGAGTACTTTTTTAATTAAAATATCGAATATTGTTATAAAAGGTTTAGGATTTCAGCGCTATATAAAAAATAAAGGTTGACGGGACGCTCTTCTATAAAAAAACCTTTTTCCCTTTCTATCAGAGTTTGACCTCTGAAACGATAAAGAAGAAGTTTTTCATACAATGTTATTAATGAAACATGCTCTCCCCCGAGAGTACTCCCGCCAAACCTTTAATATTTCAATCAATATTATTATCTATACACGTTAGTATAATAAGTATATTTTCTATCTGAAGAACAAAACAACACGAATAATCATTATCAATATTTTTATGCTATTCTTTTGTTTTTTACTTATGCAAAGATAAGCGTCCTTTTATTAGAATCCAATAGGGCGTTACAGCACAAAAATATCTATAACTCTAATTATAAGCAACTTATCTACATAGTAAAAAGGCATTTTATACTCATATTGTAACATTCGTAGACAGACTTTTATTAATCAGAACCGATATTTTTATTTTTAGAACAAATATTTTCCTCCAAATTTGTATTTTTTCGCTTACTTTGTAGCAAATCTAAAATCAAAATAATCATGACTGGAAAAAGAATGAGAAATCTATCGTATGTAATAGTATTTGCTTGTGGAATATTAGCTACATTCTTTATTTATAGCTGTAGTAACGATGACTACTACACTGACGAAACAGAAGCGGGGACAAATGGGATAGCTAAAACACGCGCATTCTCATCGAGAATGATGAATGGAGAATATACACTTATTGATTCTATCGCTTCTTCAGACGAATTTTGGGAATTTGAAATGAATAGTGAACTTCTAGCTGAGAAATTTAAGACTTACACTTCTACATTAAATGAAGAAGAATATGAATATCTTATAGAGAATATGAATGATGATGATTATATGGCTGAAGTCATTAAAAAGGCAGATATGAATGACGTATTACAAAAGATGGACAAGGCTAGGGAAAACCTCTTCAACCAGACCGGTTTTTTGAGATTAAGTGAAGAAGAGAAGACGCAATTATTTGTGTCATTTGCAGAAAGCCGTTTACAAACAAGGATATCTCCCTTAAAGACACGACAAGAAGGAGGAGGAAACACTTCCGAATGTGAAAAAGAACTAAAGGAAGCAAAAACTAGAGCTAAAGCAAAATTTGATGATTCTGTTGTAGATTGTGGTAGTGTACCAGCTGTTGCCCAACTTTGCTATATTAACGTTGCAGCAAAATATAATTTCGAGGTAAGAATGGCTGAAAAAGCATATCAAGAATGTATAGGAAACTAAAACTAAAAGCTATATGGTATATCATTTTATACTGTATAGTTTGTTGTTTCATTTTCATATCGTGTTATTTAGACCTATTTATAAAAGGTCTAGATATTACTATTCAAATCTTTTTAATCAATTTCTTTATTTTCCTTTCATGGATAGTTATAATAATTGGCGCAATAGACACATTCCCTAAGGTTCCATACTCCAATAAAAGAGTTTGGTTCTATGTTGCTATATTGGGCGGGCTTGTCACTGCTACTAAATCTTTAGTAGAATTAATAAATGGATTGATATATTAAAAATCTAATTACTTTAGTTTCTTTATAAATGTTTCCCAATCATCATCTTCAATTCCTAAACGCTTTCGTGCACGAGATTTCAAGACACGATAGTTTTCATTTGTAATGCTGAAAATGGTCAATATCTCCTCTTTCGTTTTTAACATCCTAATAAGTACACACAGAATAATATCACGCGGAGGAGGAGTTTGTGGGAGTTGCTGTTTTCTCAACCAATTAAAAAAGGCCAAATCAATTATCTGACATTCTTCTACTAGTTGTAGATTCTCACTCGCAGAAAGCTGGGCAATAGATTCATTTATTATAAGTTTACGAATCAATCTACAGCTTTTATGTTGTGTTGGAGGAGTATCAAGTAGTTGCTGAATTCTCTGCGTTTGAAGTGCATTTTGTTTCCGCTCGTTTTCTAATCTCTTATATAATGAAGTAGAAAACTTTATTAAACCTGTTACTATTAAACTCCCAATAATTAATATTGGCAACGTATAAGTGGATAACATTGGACCCACAACTTCGTGAACCTCTTTTGGCATCATAACATAAATTCTATCTGATACAAACAAGAAGAAAGCGGCTATGAGTTGCCAATCTGTTATTTCAGAGGCTATCCCATGTATTCCTGGTTCCCGAAACGTCCAAATCATAGCTCCCACTAAAAGCACCATCCAAAATGAAAGATATACTGAGGATGAGAAAGCATCTACATACATTTTAGGGAAAAGAACTTCAAATAAATAGGCGGCTATTACAACGATAACACACAATAGACCACCCGATAATAATTGCTTGAAAGGATAAATTGTTCGTTTCATATCTCTATTATTTCTATCTCATTAATACTCTCGTCTAGTAATTTTGCCTCTGCAAAGGTATAAAATAAGTAATTACGGGATTCAATACCTATCATTTATATTTCGGCTCATTAATTCACAATATTTTGTCTCAGCAGATCATTCACATGATTTCCAGAGATCAACTTATCATTTCTGATTTCATTAAGTTTACATTATTCTCTTCATCCTAAGCTATCCATCTATGTACGAATAATAAGATGAATCGGAATTAAATAACTAAATAGCATTTTAGACTTACTCATTTCAACAAATAAACACATAAAAAGTAATACATAATAATTTGTACTATCTAACATCATGGTACTCTTATTCAATGCTATATAATCTTAATCACAAAAGTCATATACAATTTGATTGTGTCACCTTATTGGCACAAGAATGCCACCTTATTGGTACGACTGTGCCACCCTGCTGGCACAAGTATGCCAATAGGGTGGCACAGATATAGATACTGATAGAAGGAAACCTGATATAAGCAACGTCTCCTTTCTATATAAAGGCATTTATACAAATAGATCTTTCAATACCAACCTCCAACACTCTATCATTAAATATACAACAAGTCCTATACTACCTATTAGCCAGAATGTAAAACGAAAATGTGCCGCCCGTTTTGTTTTGAGTTTCGCCCAAACAGGTTTTATATAATATATATTCAACACAACTGACATCACAGTACAAAACAATAGCATCAAACCTGTACCTGACATAATATCAAACTTTTAATTATTTAAAATACTTATTCCTTCTCTATAATATGCTCTTCTTCTAGCACTTTCTTCAACTCATAATAAGTATCAAGCTTATGTTTCCAGATTTCTGGATCATCATCCGCTGAATTATCCAATTTACAACAAGAATGTTTTTCTTCTGCAATAGGCTCAGAAGCCTCATCGAACTCTGCAAATTCGATTTCTATTCGATCTCCGACTTTAAGCATACCACCATTCCATATTTGGTGGACTTCATCCGGCACTTTTAAACCACCAATGTTCCAGAAAGGATCATCATAGTGGGCGATAGTTGCAAGAAGGCTTACCCCACTACCAGGAATGCCAGCTTTACAAAGCTTATCTTCGAATTTTACAATAAGTCCTTTCATATTCTATATAAGCCCCTTTTCAAGAAGTTCTGTCTTAAGTTGTTCAAACCTTGTTTTCATCTCACTGCGATCACAGTTTTTAGTCTCTAATATAGGTGATATATGATCTGTTTCGATAACTTTGATCACAACTTTATCACCTTTTTCCGGTTTTCCTTTAAACCAAGAAATATAACGGTAACAATCTAATCCACCCAAATAAATCTTATCTGCTCCAGAATATCCATAAGATAAAATGGCAGTTGTTACGTTATTGCCACCCACCACTATTGGTTTATCATCATTTATAGTTACTTCAAATGCAATCATAGTTCTCTTTATCTTTAGTTCAACTACTATCCCTGTTTACAATATTAGCTAGAATCCAAGACATTAACAAGCATTTTACCAATGATTCAGTTTTAAGTATGGAAATTTACTTTATTGAGGTCCAGTTCCCTATTTTTTTCTAATTAGAAAGAAGAAATATTCCCTCAAACCTCTATTACTTACTCACTTTTAAATATATAGAGATTTGAAGGAATCTATATAGTCAATTCTTAATCTTACTTATTTAGCAAAGCATAAGCACACCACAAGATAGGAGCCTGTCCATGATAATCTCCGGCAATACGAGGGCGGTCCAGATAATACTGCTTACTGTTTTTCTTACCAGTTCCAATACAAACTTCGGTAAGGTCATTGTTATCGTCTATATAGTTACACAATGAAAGCCAGGCTCTGCGTGCAACAGGAGCAAATTCTTCTGCATTCAACCATCCGTTCTTAACCCCTACAATCATAGCATAAGTAAACATTGCCGATCCCGATGTTTCCGTCCAAGATTCAGGAGTATCTATCAACTGATTCCAAAGACCATCTCTGTTTACATATTTTTTCAGATTGTTCATCATCAGAACATATCCTTTCATTATTCTCTCTCTGTTAGGATCATTCTGCGGTAGATTAAACAGTAACTCTGTCATACCTACAGCCATCCATCCGTCTCCACGTCCCCAATAATAAGGAACATCCGGGGCATGATAGAACAAACCATTGGGATGTTGCAATTCATCCAGATACAGAACCATCTCTGCGGCAGCTCTATTCATATATTTTGTATCACCTGTAACTTTATAAGCCTCGGATTGCACAATAGTAATCATATACATATCATCAATCCAAAGACGGGTTTGCCATGAATGACCTTTCTTGTCCCAATTGCGTTCTTCTTCATTCGCATTTGCAGGAAGGGTCCATTGAGTATCGGCATACAGAAGTCCGAGTTCCCGATAACGTTCGTCCTTTGTGATACTATACAATCTTAAAGGCAGACATCCAAACATATTCTGATCTACATGGATCGGAGGAGGAAGGAGATTCTTCTCTATATGGAACAGTAATTCGAAACGATTTCTCAAATTCTTTATCAATTCCTTATTTTGGGTTAATTCAGCAAACCGAAGTGCCCCATACCATGTACATACTTCGGCATAATGTATTCCTCTATCGAAATATAACTGGTGTTTGCCATCCAGGAAATGCTTGCTTAGCTTCTCTCCTACAATCTTCGGATCAGCCTTTACAGGAAAATTATCAAAATAATTTTGAGCTGTGGCAGAACCTGTCACTAATAATGCAATCGCAAATAGCACATAAATAAAATAAAAGTTTTTTCTCATGTTTCTATCTATTTTAAATTAAACAAATATTATTTCTCTAGATAAAGTAACTAATAAAAATGAATATGACTCAGAAGCAGACTATATATGCTATAAGAATATCACCGTTTGCGCACACGAAACTTAATATAACATCGACGTAATAATCTGAATAAAATGTAACTAGCATTAATTTTGTCTTTCCATTAGAAGTTGTAAGGTATTGCTCCAAGCAGCTAAGCAACTACTTAATTCAATTACCCAATATTCTAATAATTCCAACTAAAAAACTCCTGATAATCAAATCAAAAAAGTATCAACCTGCTCAAGACGCGTATTATTATGAACTCACAGCCATAATAATACACGCCCCGTTTTTTTATCTAAGTTCTTTAGCAGGATGATTCTATATATATAAAAGTGTCCATGTTGTTAATTCTATATACTTATTCCCTTGTATTTGGGAAAGCAGAAATTCTCAATCTTGCTGCTCCCATCGGAATCAAAGTAATCTCTTCTTTTGCGCCTTTCGCTGCATCTTCTTCAGGCAATACGCCACAGATTCCGGTTTCGTCTATTTTCCAACTAGGAATCTGGCGACCAAATGCTTTCACTTCCAAAGGCACACTGCCTACAGTGAATGGGAAATTATCTGCCGGCCATTCTTTACGCACTACTTTGAAATTCTTCAATGGTTCTTTTTGGTCTAATACCAATGAATAGTTCCAAGGACTATTTGCATAAATCTCGGTAGTAGGCCATTTCTTAGAATCTGCACCTTTCTGCCATTTAGAATCACCGATAGCAGTTTCGCGACTATCTTTCGCCACATAGTTCTCGTCTATCTTGAGAGACATAGTCAATGGTCCGTAGTCCACACTTACGCTATTCTTATTTACCTGCCAAGTGCGCATAGAAAGAGACATCGGTAAAGTCAGTTCCACTTTATCACCGTCAGTCCATTCGCGTTCGATGCAAAGATATTTTCCTGCTACAGGCTTAGCACTCACTTTCTTGCCATTAACACGCACTTCAGCATCCGAAGTCCAACTAGGAATACGGAGATAGAACGGGAAAGCAACCTTTTCATCGGTAGAAACCGTAAATGTAATTCCTTCTTCAAAAGGATAATTAGTCTGTTCGTGAAGAACGATTTCTTTTCCCTGACCTACTTTCACTGTTGCCTTGCAAGCTCCATAGATAGCAGTTGCTACCCCATTATCAGGAGTCGCCAACACGAGGTGTTCTGAGAAGTAAGGCCAACCTTGAGCATGATTATGCTGACAGCAACGACTGCTAAACGGATTCATAGAAAGGAACGGACCACTATTGTCGATACCCGGATGATGATTCTTGGAGTCACTAATTGTATGGTTCGGACAAGTGATATAACGCAATGCCTTGAAATCGGGCATCACAGCAGCAGGATAAGAATTGAAAGCTACTTCTTCACAATGTTCTGCCCACATAGGATCACCGGTCATGCAAAGCATAATTTCATCTGACGCCATCTGTTCAACCAATCCGCAAGTCTCTACACCCTGACGAGGATCGATATATCCCATACGAGCATTCTCATCAGCACCAAACATTCCACCCGGCACTTGACCAAAAGTACGACGAATCAGATTATGTACATTATAAGAAGCTTTCAGCATTGCCGAATCCCCTGTCTGCATATAGTAAGTAGCCGGTTCGCGGAAACACTGAGCGATATTCACATTATGCCAGTTGGGCAATGAAGTAGATTTTGTCCAATCAGCAGTATTCCTGTGAATCTTTTCTGCCAGATCAAGCAAGAACTTATCTCCTGTCCGGTTGTAAAGCCAATAAATACTGATAATATTATCACCTCCACGACTATTTTCCCAATAATCTTTCAACAGCATATCATCAGGTACGGTCATCTGCCATTTGAAATAATTAGTCATCAGGTCAATAACCCGCTGATCGTTTGAATATTCATAATATGACTGCAAACACCAGAGCATAATCATCTGTGCCCACAGCTCACGTTTGCCGTTACGTTCGTTCACAGGACCGAAATAACCATCCGGCTGTTGGCTTGCAAACACTCCTTCCAGCCAGACCTTTGTCTCTGCAATCATTTTCGGGTCATTCAAGATATAAGCCAGGTTACCATATCCCTTTAGCCAATAAGGAACTTCTTCCCAACCATGATCTCCACCTGTAGTTAGCCAAGCATTATTTTCTTTTTCCAGCCAAGCACTGATTTCTCCCAGATGTCCGGTCAATCCTTCACGCTGTAATTCAAGATACTTTTTCACCCATCCTTCTGGCTGAACACTACCAACAGGCAGTTTGATAAAATTCAATGGTTGAAGTGGAGCACGATAACTCACATAATTTACGTTTGCCGATTGCGTATCGGGACGGTCCACCACCTTCACCACATCACCGGTTGAAGAAGTAGCACAAGCGGTAGTCAACAGACTCGCCGTCAACAAAACACCCGCAAACCTTACTTTTAAACGTCTATTCTTTTTTATCATAACTATTAGACAGGCTACACACCTGATTAATAAAAAAACTACTTACAATTAAATACTAAATGTCCTCCCTTCAGAAGTTCCAGATGAGAAATACGATAATCGTCAATGACCTTTCCATTGAAATGAATGTTTCGGATCAAATCATCTTTCTTTTTCCGTCCTTTTACCTTGATAGTCAGTTTCTTTCCGTTCGACAGGCGAAGCTGAATCTTATCAAAAAGAGGCAAAGTCAGCTCATAATATTCATCCCCCACCAAGAGTGGGTAAAAGCCCATAGCACCAAATACGTACCAGGCACTCATCGTACCGTCATCTTCGTCCATCTCTGGACTATACCCTACGGGATCATTTTTAAATGCTTTACCGTAGTAAGGAGTAGGAAATTCCGCATTCCCTCCGTATTTGTGAATCATGGGTTGAGTCATCAGATTGCGTACAAGCTGTTGGGTTTCTTCCGGCGCTCCGAGACGGTTGAACAGGTAAGGGACATGAATGTCCGGTTCATTACCCTGATTGTACAAATGATGATCGAAGAAGTAGCTGAGTTGCGAGCGGAGCGAGTCCTGCCCTACCCATTCTATCATCTTGTCGATATATTGTGGGGCTGCCCATCTGTATTGCCAGCGGGTTCCCTGATAAAGTCCATTGTTCTTCATCACTTCGAAAGCCGGAGTGATGTTCATAAATTCTTTTTTCCAGATTTCTTCGAAAAGACTGGCAGAACGTTGCTTATAAAGTTCTGCATCTTCTTTTTCATCGATAATATCTGCGATCTGAGCCATTGCCCAAAGATCATAAGCCGATTCCATCTTCTGGTCGGGCGAACGCATCGGCAAGCGTTCCATCTCCTCTTTCATACCGGCATATCCTTTACGGAAATCAAGGTTCGTTATTCCTTTCCGGTATGTATCCAGCAATAAAACAACAGCATGTTCGGTTCGAACGGTCGGAGTCGATTCGAATCCTGTAGACCAGTCCTTCTTTCCTGTGGCATAGAGATGAATCAGAGAAGTAGCCATATCACGCATCTTTACTGGTTCGGTCAGTACCAACAAAGGAAATTTAGTACGGAAGGTATCCCATAATGACCAATTGCTGTAATAACGAAAATCTTTTGAAACATACTTCTTTCCGTCTGTGCCCAAATATTCGCCATCGGGAGAAGTGACATCGACCGGACTCAGGAAGGTTCGGTAAAGCGATGTGTAGAAAATTATCTTATCATCTTGCTCTCCACCTTTCACATCAATGTTTTGCAGTTGTTTTTCCCATTGAGCGAGAGCCTGAAGTTTCAGATTGGAAAAACTCATCTCTTTCCAGCGGGAACATTCCTGTGAGGCAAGTGCTGTACTTAATGGAGACAGTCCGATGCGAACTTCTACCGTATGTATCTCTTCATCAAACTTCAAAGCAGCTGTAGTTGCCTGTTGTTCCTGCAACTGGAAGGGATGGTCAGTGTTTAGAGAGAAATAGAGTTTATATTGACCACGTCCGCAAACGTTTCTCGCCTTTACATATCCTTCTATACAGGTATCGGACACACGTTCATATTGACAAGTAGCCACACCTTCGAAAGTGGAAGCAAAGTCCACCCATAATGCGGTGGGAGTATTCCGGTTAAATTTAAAAATTTCCGCTGCCATAGCATTGGTAGCCGTCAATTCAGTTACAATGCCATTGGTGAAAGCGGTTGTATAATAGCCTGGGACTGCCTGTTCAGTAGATTTATCAATATGCAACTCTTGTGCAGGTACTACAGGTCGGATACGTAAGTTTCCCCCACCTCCGCTGCAACCTACTCCAGAGAGACGATTGACAGAAATACCGGATACTTTTGTCACTGCGTAATCATAACCCGCATGTGTACGCGGGTCACTGTCAGGACAGACACAAACCATTCCGAAAGGGACAGTGGCCCCGGGAGCTACTTGTCCGTTATCGCCGGATGTTCCGATAAACAGATTCACATATTTTGTGTTCTGTGCAACGGCCATTGTCGTACATAACAACAGAAAAAGCAAAAGACCACTGTACCTTCTCATAGTTCTTATTAATTAGCTACAGAAAATTTGTAGATACATTCGCTTGTATACTTTTCTCCCGGACGCAATACAGCCGACGGCCATTCCGGTTTATTAGGAGTATCAGGATATTTCTGTGTTTCAAGACATACAGAAGCACGTTTGTTATAAGTGATACCTTTCTTTCCTGTTACGGATCCGTCAAGGAAGTTTCCTGCATATACCTGAACACCCGGTTCGCTTGTATACAGATCCATAACAATACCTGTTTTCGGTGATTGCAAAGTAGCAGCTTTGCGAGTAACATCACCTTTGGCATTCAATACCCAGTTATGATCGTAACCATGACCATTCTTCAATTGTTCGAAATCATAGTCGTCGATACGCAAACCTACCGGAGTAGCCACACGGAAGTCCATCGGAGTACCTTCTACTGTAACAATCTCACCTGTAGTCATAAATGTGCTATCTACCGGAGTATAGTAATCAGCATCTACTGTCAAGATATGGTCGCTATTACTACCAGCATCACCATCCAAATTGAAATAAGAATGGTTAGTCAGATTGATAACAGTCGGTTTGTCTGTTTCAGCTTCATACTTAATATCAATTGCGTTGTCGTCAGTCAGTTCCATCACAACTTTGCAAGTAAGATTACCCGGGAACCCTTCTTCGCCGTCGTCAGCTTTGCAAGTCAATTCAAGTTTCTGAGGAGTCAGCAGATTTGCATCAAATATCTTGTATTGGAATCCTTTCGGACCACCATGCAGACAGTGTCCATAGTTATTTTTAGGTAGCTGATATTCTACACTATCCAGTGTAAACTTACCCTGACCGATACGGTTGGCATAACGACCAATCGTTGCACCAAAATCTGAAGGTTTGGAGATATAGTCCTGGATAGAATCAAATCCCAAAACTACATCCTGCATTTTTCCATCCTTATCGGGAACCATTACAGAAACAATACGCCCACCGAAATTTGTAATACAAACTTCCATGTTGTTCTTGTTACGCAACACATACAAATCAGTTTTCTTTCCGTCTACTTCCGTCTGGAAATTACTTTGCAATAAACCGGAATCCGTTGTTTTTTTCTCGGCTTTCGGTGTACAAGCTGCCATTAAAAGGGCGGCAACTGCCCATACACATAACTTTTTCATAATACTTTATTAATTAATACTGTTCAACAAATCCACTTTTCCTTCATTTACCAATTTAAGAATCAGCTCTCCGAAGAGTGTGTTCTGCCATGCAAACCAAGCACGGGTAAATTTCTCCGGATTATCTTTATGGAATGATTCATGCATAAATCCTTTTCCCGCATCAGTGTCCATCAACATCTTGATACATGCTTTGATTTCTGCATCATCTTTACTGGTAAAAGCTTTCATCATAATGCTCATCGGCCAAATCATATCATATCCGATATGCGGTCCGCCAATACCTTCACCGGCTGTTCCTTTGAAGAAGTAAGGATTATCTTCGCTCCAAACAAACTTACGGGTATTCTGATAAATCTTGTCATTTATATCTACATCACCCAGATAAGGCATCGCAAGCAAACTCGGTACATTAGCGTCATCCATCAACAGGTGATTACCGAAACCATCTACTTCGAAAGCATAAATCTTGCCATATTTAGGATGTTTGTATACTGCATATTTCTTTAAAGCAGTCTCAACTTCTTTTGCCAATGATTTGCATTCTTTTGCCAGATCCTCTTTCTGATTGACAGCTTCCAGAATCTCGGCAGCTTTACGCAATGAAGATACAGCAAAGAAATTAGAAGGAACTAAGTATTGCAATGTAGTAGCATCATCCGAAGGACGGAAACAGGATACGATCAATCCTACAGGATTTACCGGAGCTCCTAATCCATCATTATTCAATGTATCCAAAGCACGTTCGGTCTTACGTTGGAATTTATAAGGTCCAACTCCTTCTTTGCGTTGTTGTTCCTTGAAAGTCTTCAGAATCTGAGTTATTGCCTGAATCCACTCTTCAGTAAAAATACTTGCATCACCGGTTGTTTTCCAATAATGGTAAGCCAAGCGTAAGGGATAACACAATGAGTCGATTTCCCATTTTCGCTCATGCAATTCCGCTTTCATGTCTGTTAAGTCAGTCATCCATTCATTATCTTCTACCGGACCGTCATTAAACGCATTTGCATACGGATCGATATTGATACATTTGAACTGGCGGAGGATAACTCCAGCCAGCATTTGTTTCAATTTAGGATCAGAATTTGCCAACTGTACGTAGGGCCAAACCTGTGCACCTGAGTCACGAAGCCACATAGCATGTATGTCTCCTGTATATACAAAGGTATCCGGTTTACCATCTTTTCCAATACGGAAATGTACAGTAGTATCCAATGTATTTGGAAAACAGTTTGTAAACATCCAGGCTAATTTCTCATTCTTCAGCAACTTCTGTATACGGAGAATTTCCTTTTCCACTGCATCCGAATGGAATAAACGTTCAGAGACTACCGGACGGTTATCTTTCTGAATGGCATCTGCAGCGCAAACATACATCTCCGACATACGGTCAGCAGCCTGTACTTGTCCACCGCAAAGCAGCATAGCCGCCAACATACCTGCACTAATATATTTTACTTGTTTCTTCATGATTTATTATTTGTTTGAGTTATTTAGTTTACCTTCAAGCATCTTAATGAAATATCCTCCAACTACTGAACGAGCCTGGAAACCTCTTTGGTTAGGAGCATCTGTAAATACCCAGTCTGACATCGGAACACGATTCGGTGTTTCGTTCATGAACAAGTATACAGGATCAATGAACTTTTCGAAAGTTGCCTTATCGTTAGCCAAGGTAGCTGTCCACATAATCCAGTCTGTCTTAGTATATGTTTCACGGTTATCCAACGGAAGACCGTATTTATTCTGTTTTGTCAGATAGTATGGGATTTCTGTTTCAGCAATCTTTGCCGGGAAGACCTGTAAATTCAGCAGTTTATCCCAAACAAGATTATATTTCTGGCTCCATGTTCCCGGTTTGTCAAAGGTCAGACGATAGTGGTCACCGTCATTTGCCATTTTCTCCCATTCAACAGCCATATCTTTTGCTTTCTGAGTATATTTCTCTGCAACATCTTTTTTACCTAACATGTCTGCCAGATAGCCATATGAAGCAATACCCATAATTGCTTTAATAGAAAGATTGGCATTGTGTGCAAAGTGTCCGGCAAAGTCGTCCGTACAAAGTTGGTTTTCAGGGTCCAAACCATATTCAACCAGATAGTCTGTCCATGTTGTCAAAGTTTCCCAATGTTTCTTTGCATACTCGGCATTTCCTTCCATAGCGGCAATAGCAGCAGCCAAAACTACCATATTACCAGATTCTTCAATCGGCATATCGCCACCATAAGTCTGACCGTTAGCCATCGGATAAGTACCTACATCATGAGCAGCAAACGGTTTTGTCCATTTTCCACTTTCACTATAATAGAAAATATGATTCATAGTAGCTTTCACCAGTTCCGGATTGTAGAGCAAAAGCAATGGAGCTCCAGGATAAGTCAAATCAACTGTTCCAATAGAACCGTTACTAAAGTTCTCTTTAGATAGGAATACCAAGTCACCATTCGGAGCTTCTACTAATTTATGAGCCGCAAGAGCCTGGCGATAAGCCAAAGCACAAAGTTCAGCATATTTACGTCCACCAGCTTCAGTAGCTTCTTGCATCAGTTTCTTATCGAATGCCGCACAATTCTTCATCTGTGTGTCATATTCTTTTTCAGCTTTCTGGAATTGTGAAACGATTGTTTCATTACCAGTGCGATTCCAATATGGACGTAAGTTCTCTCCGAAATATTGGATTGAATAAATATCGTCATATCCAATCAACAGGTGACCGCTAGCTTTATTGGTTTCACCCAATGAACGTACCAAAGCCAGTTTATCATAACCTTCTGACGAAGGTGCTTCCAACTTATTCTCAGTAAAACTCTTACGCATTTTTTTACCGTCTCCGATAGCATAAGTACTATTTTCTTTTTCGGCAGCCAAATAGAAATGTCCCCAGTCAATACGTACATCATCACCTTTCTTTTTCAGGATTTCCTGATTACGGCTTCCGGTACGCAAGAATAACAAGTCACCTTCTGTAAAGCTGTCGGCTACAGATTCCTGGTGAGGCAAGTCGAGTGCCCATTGAGGAGAAACTTCAAAGTAGATTTCTACTTCATGCTTCTTTCCGTCGTTAGAAGCTACTTCGTAAGAGATATAATTAACCGGACGTGACATCAGGTCCAGATTATCCATAAACATAGGAGCAGTAAATGTCAGGTCCAAATCCACCGGACCACAAGTAAAGGTGTAATAAGTCTGCATAGGTTGCACATCGACAGATTTCTGTGTAGCTGTCTGACCGAAATACCGGCTATCATCCAACTCTACCAACAATCCGAAGTCCAATAATCCATTTGCTCCGCGGTTGTTGCAATAGGCGGCAATCAGATTATCACCTTTCTTCAAAGAAGCAATCACTTCATCCGACAATTTTACTTGTACATGCTTCTTACAAGCATTTCCTGTATCTACCACTTTGATTCCATTAATATAAATGATCACATCGTCATCGTGAGAATATTCCAGGTATACATTTTTACCTGTCAAGTCTTCCTGAATATCCGCTACCCGACGTACCCAGATAAACTCTTCTCCATTGTGTCTTTGCTGCGGTTTCGTTCTCTTTTGTTCCGAATGCACCTTCTCCTTCTTTCCATGCGCTATCATCGAAATCAGCATTCTGCCATCCGTCAGCCGGTTTCTCAATGGTATATTTTCCTGTCCAAGTACCCTGTTCAGATGTTTTCACCAAAGGTCTCAATTCCAGTTCTTCCATTCCCAGGAAGCGGTATAATTGTCCGTCTACTTTGGCCACACCTATCAAAGGAAAATCTTTTCCTGTCCAGTGTTTTACAGAGCCGTCATACAAATTGTCTGTAAAAGACCAAGCACTGGTATAAGGATCTATCGTTACCAGCGGATAAGCCGGAGCACGCAACTCATTTTTTTCATGCCGTTCAATCTGGGTGCTACAGCTAGAAAGTACAGAAGCTGCTCCCAGCAACAGCATCGTTAGTTTTTGTCTCATAATATTCTATTTCTATTTTATAGATTCTATTTACCACTCAATTGATACATTTACTCCATTCGGATCATTTTCAAAGCTTAGTAGCAGTGTTTTCGAAGTTTCATCCCATTCGCCTTGCTCCGATTTCCCATTCACTTTGACGGTTTTTGGTTTACCTGGCAGAAGAACTCTCGATACATTGGTTGTTTCCAACGGACTTTTTGCTACAAATGAATAGTTCTGCTTTCCTACTTTCTCTTCATAAATACGGGAAGCACCGCAAAGAACTTTTGCTTTGACTTTGCCGGACACTTTATTTAAATCATACAGGTATCCCTGCTCGCCAGGTTGAATTTGTTTCTTTGTCAGTATCGGCAAATCTTTATCAAACAGATCGATATATAATCCGGACAATGTCAAAGGCTCGTTTGAAACGCTTTCATCCATAACGGCCGCAATAGTATAGACACCTCTTTCTACTAAGAAACTGTTTTTTGTCTCGATAGCTTTGCCGGTCTTTTTCTGATAAGCAGATGAAATGGTTTCAAAATATTTCCGGTCATTTCCGGCTTTCAATACAAAATGTTTAGGATCTTCACGCATGACAATGACTCTTCCTTTACCATAGCGATAAGTTCCGTCAGTGGGATTCTGGGATAAATTCATCCTCTCGAACAGATGTTCTGAAGGGGATTTATAATGATTGCCTTCTATATTCCACCATTCCAGTACGGATTGATAAGGATCGATATCTTCTCCACAATAAACTAAGACTCCACCTTTCTTTACCCAATCTGCCAGATAAGTATGGTACTCGGGGGTCATCGGTTTCATATTCGAATAGGACATCACCAATACTTCAAGTCCTTTGAAGGTCTCTTTAAACGGAGTATTTTCAATATGTACCAGCTCTACCGGAACCCCTCTTTTCAACAAGGGAAATGTTTGTCCGTAGAAACTGGAGAACTGAGGATCATCGTATCCGTCGTGAGTAGGAAAACGCTGAAACATCAATGAGTTAGCCATCAATACACCAATACCATGTGTTCCGCTAATCTTTTTTTCAGAAGTACGAATATCATTCAATGTATTAATCATGATTTGCATCTGAGTGGAATATGAACGCGGAATACGTTCTTTCCGGTCTGTTCCGGCTACCTGATACAATCCCAGGTAAATACGGTCGGGCCAAGGCATAACTTCATACGTATCAATCATCGGATACATAAGTTGTGCAGAAAAAGTAGCCTGATAATTACGTTTAAAATCTTGCCAGTCTCTTGGGAAATCTTCTATCGGGTCCGTCAGAAAGTACATTTTCCGCTTTAAAGGAGCAGTCATGGACTTCATGCAGCCATATTCCAGAAAGGCATTTTCAAATACCCTTTCTTTTCTTACGCCATCATAGAAATTGGATTCACGTGCAGTACCCGTCCAGACTTGTGCAATATAACCATCAACACAGTCCAATGAAGCCAAGCTGGCTTCAGGACTTACAATCTGCCAGGAAGTATAATTGATTAATGAGTGGGTAGGCACATAACATTTGATATCCAACCCCTTCGATTTTCCGTATTCTTTGGCATAGGAAAATATCTTATCCAATGCTTTGTAATACAGATGGTATTTCAATTTATTTGAGAGATATGTATTTTCGGGAGATTCTTGCTGGTCCCTCCATGGAAAATCATAATATTTCTGCCACTCCGATTTGAAAGCTTCGCTATATCCGCCACGCATCCAGAATTCCGGTTCTTCCAAAAAAATAGAAGTGATTCCTGCATCAATCACACGTTTTATCTGCATTTCTTGCATGTAACGGATAAAACTTTCGGTAGGGACAATGTAGGGCACCAGATGTCCATGAGCAATTTCATTTCCGTTACGATCTCTTTGTCCTTCTTTCAGATGGTCATTAATCCCGTCCCATTTTCCGAGAAAATAGTCCTGGTAATTTCCCCACGCTACACCAGTCATAAACTGTGTTTGGTAACCTTTATCTTTCCACGATTGCACCCGCTGTTCGAAGGTAACACCTGGTCTATCTGATGTACCATATACGATTGCTGCGTCAGCACGCACATCTGTTTCCGGTTTCCAAGGATCAGCTGTTTGGAAGACAGTTTTAGTCTCTCTTTCTTTTACCTTTTGTGCATTGATTGAATGACAACAGATTAATAAAAAACAAGAAACCAGCAGTAGTCGTATATTATTCATGATATTTTATGGTATTAGAGTCGAAAATTATCTGGTTATTTATCTGCCGGAAATAAAAGCATTAACGCTGGTATTCCGGAAGCAGAATAACTATCGATATCTGCTCCATCCGGCAGCACTTTCCAATATTCGCCTCCACAAACATTACGTGTTTTATCTCTATTTGCCCAACCTACTTCAATATTGTGCTTCAGAAATGGGAGATATTGAGTCTGACCGCAGTCGTACACTAGCATTGCCATATATTGAGCGAAAATAGCAGTGTAAATACCTTGCTCAATTCCCTTCTCGAAAGGTAACAGGTTATGTTCGGCAGACATTTCCCTTACAGAATAGTCGGCTGCAAGTATAGCATTATTCAAATAACTTTTTTTCCCAGTAGCCTTATAGAGTAAAACTGATGCTCCAATGAAAGTAGCCTGATTATAAATATGTGCTTTCCATGCCGGAGTGCCTTTACCATGACGCTATCAGCCACCTTTCCGGTTTTCTTATCCAGCAAGTTCTCTACTCCCCATTCATAAATTTCTTTCCCTTTAGCCAGATATTGTGCTTTAGTCTGATACTTGGGTGCTTCTTCAGCAGATTCCTTTCTCCGTTTCGGCACATTATTATAAAGAGTAAGTGCAGCTACCACCACTGGGAAGTTGATACATGCCATTTTACCATCATTCGGTTGATTGGGTTTCGGATTTCGTATCGGTTGCCATTGCCAGAACATTCCGCCATTTACTTTGTCATACGAACCGGTATCTCCTACTTTCTTTGATCCGTACCACACACGACTAAAGCTCTCTTCCGAGAATCGGAGGTAGTCCTCTACTCCAAACAATTCGTAAGCACGTGCCAAAGTAATGGTCCACCACATGATATCATCATAAATAAACCATCCGGTATTTTCATTATTATCATCAAAATCGAAATGAGCGTACTGAGCTTTATTTCCTGCATATATCTTATCACAAAGCTCTTTGTAGTAAGCAGTCTTTTGCTTATCGTTTTGAGCTTTGGCTAATTTATAGGCATTCATTGCCATATCCCAATAGGTAGGTTGGCACCAGATAGCTGCCGCACCATTGAAACGATCTTTTGCACTTTTATCAGAAGAATTGGTCTTATAGATATATTTAACAGGGTCAAGCAATGTCTGGTTGAATCCTTCATATGCAGCCCATATATCATCATTCGTATACGCAGATGGCTTTTGCTGTGTTTTTCCGGAAATATCCATTCCCGTCATTGTCGTAGATACTGCCAACAGTAAAATTATGGCCAAGAGAGTCTTGTTTTTCATGATCATTAAATATTAGAACATTTTTCCAGTTACAAAGATTGCAGAAAATAAGGAAAGTTAATACAAATCTCTATTCAATAAAGGATAAAAACTAGTCAAAACGCCTTTTATATTGCATTATGACAAATATATGACACAAAAATCCCCTTATCTGCAATTGCAAACAAGGGGAAATCTACTATAAAATATTTAAATATATCATTTAAAACTCCGGTTTATCAGCCTTCAACGATGGCGTGGATCCTTCTACATAAGGCCATCCATCTTGCCAATAAACACGATCTAACATCAAAACTCGCCCTGACGGATTGGCCGTACTGACTGCATGATAAAATATCCAGTCTGCACCATTCTTATCTGAAACGATCTCTGAGTTATGGCCGTTTCCTACAAACGCATCATTCTTCCCAATCAGGATTTCATGATTGTTCTCCAGCATCGGACGGCCGTTCTTATCCACATAAGGTCCAAACAAATTTTCCGAACGTCCTACAACCGTTGTATAAGTACTCTTCAATCCCTCACAACAGCTACCGATAGAAGCAAACAAATAATAATATCCATCCCGTTTGTGAATATAAGTACCTTCATAGGCATTTCCAGCAATTTGCAAAATCGGAGCGTCTTTTTTCAAAGCAAGCCCGTCTTCTGTCAATTCCGTACCATATATTCCATGAAAACTACCCCAGAAAAGATATTTCTTGTCATTATCTTCTATATAAAAGGGGTCAATACAATTTTGTATCTTGATCTCATTGCTTCGGAACATCTTACCATGATCAATAAAAGGTCCTTCCGGTTGATTGGCAACGGCCACACCAACACCGCATGTCCACTCTCCACCCCAAACTGACATGGAATAATATAGCACATAGCGGTTACCTATTTTATTAATATCAGGAGCCCAAATTCCACCTTTAGGTTCAAATGTAGGACGAGTTGTTTTAGTAAAAGCAGTTCCTACAAAATCCCAGTTTACAAGGTCCTTTGATCGATGAATTGGGACATTTTTGATATCTTCTGTAGCATACAGATAGAAATAACCGTCTTCATCCTTAATAACTGTCGGATCCGGTAAACTATAATTAATTACAGGATTACAGTACTGTTTCTCATCATTATCCGATCCTCCGTCTGGTGCAGACTGAGAGAATAAAGCTGCCGAACAACCTACAGCTATTAAAAGAAAAAGTGATCTAAGCATCATATAAGATTAATTTAAAAGTTTGGCAAAGATAAGAAAAAAAATAGAAATTGAACCAGCGGAAATCTCCGCACAGTTCAATTTCATCATGAAATCAGTATTCAATTACAAACTTTTGTCTTACTTATTCAACGAATTACAGATTTTGGTATTAATTTCCTTAACTCTAGGTTCATCAATCTTGATTACCTTACGATCATAAGTCATTAATCCGTTTACTTCCATTTCAACGTCTGTAGTCTGTGTATATACAGCAGCCGAATAGCCACGTGGAATCAGTTTATATAATTGATTCGCATATTTCACATACTCGTCTGTCACTTCTTTAGAAGAATTGAACTTAACATATCCCCAATTGTGATCGGGTACCATAAGTGTTCCGGCATAGCATACCAATACCGCCATATTCTCCCAATACTGTAGCACGACCTGCGTCATAGAATTTAAGAGCCGGATTCGGATAATGGTGCAAGTCAAGAATATCTCCACATTGGAAGTGGTTACCCCCACTTGCCGGATTCACCAAACGAGATGGATCATGTTTTTTAGTCCATTCAGAGATTTCTTCTGTTTTGAACTGTCCCCAACGTTCATTAAACGGAACCCAAACACCAATACAAGGATAATTGTAAAGGTAATCCATTATTTCTTTCCATTCTTTACGATAGCATGCTTCCGACTCTTCCGTACGTTTCAGCTCGTTACCTGTAAAGAAATTATACATCTGCCATTCCGGTTCTTTATCGCCGCTAGGCATATCCTGCCATACAATTACTCCCAGTTTATCGCAATGAGTATACCAACGTGCAGGTTCTACTTTCACGTGTTTACGGATCATATTATAACCGAAATCCTTTGTTTTCTGAATGTCATAAACCAAAGCCTCATCAGTAGGTGCTGTATACAGTCCATCAGGCCACCAACCTTGATCCAATGGACCAAACTGGAATACATCCTTATTATTTAACTGCAAACGTACAATTCCATTCTCATCCTGACGGGTAGAGTATTTACGCATAGCAGTGTAACTATTTACTTTGTCTGTCACTTTACCTCCACAATTCAAAGCAACTTCCATTGAGTAAAGGAAAGGAGATTCAGGACTCCACAATTTAGCATCTTCAGGCATTTGTATATCAATAGTCTGACCGTTCAGTCCTTTGCCTACAGCCACCAATTGTTTGCCGTCAAACACCTTTACCTCAACCAATTGAGAAGATGAGTTTGCACCAGTAGTAGCTACGTCTACGGTCAGTTTCTTGCGATCAATATCCGAAGCAGTACGAATATCGGTGATGTGACATTCGTCTACAGGCTCCATCCATACAGTTTGCCAGATACCTGTTACAGAGGTATACCAGATACCTTCGGGTTTAGTAACCTGTTTACCGCGCGGTTGAGGTCCGTCGCTTGTCGGATCCCAAACTTTCACTACAAGTTTGTTATCCCCTTTTGAATTTAATGCCGGAGTTATATCTAAAGAGAATGGAGTAAAACCACCTGTATGTTGGCCTACTTTTATATCATTCACCCAAATATCAGCCTTCCAATCAACAGCTCCAAAGTTCAGCATTACTTTTTTACCTTTCCATGTACTCGGAACATCAAATGTCCGCTGATACCAAAGTTCTTTATCCTTTCCTACTGTCTTTGCAACTCCCGACAAGCTTGATTCTACTGCAAATGGTACCAGGATTTTGCCTTCATAGGAAGTCGGTGTTTTACCTTTCTCTATAATTGTATATTCCCATAAACCGTTCAGGTTTTTCCAATCACTACGTTCCATGATAGGACGAGGATACTCAGGCAAAACGTTTTCCGGATTGATTTCTTCCGCCCATTTTGTTTTAATTTTGTCACCAGCCGGTTTCCATTGTGCAAACGCTGTAGTAGAAAGCAAAGCGACAGCACATACTGCTAAAATACTCTTTTTCACTGTTTTAATTTAATATTATGTTAGTAATATGATTACAATAATCCTCTTTTGACAAGCGTCCATCACTCGTCAAACATTATAAAAACATCTACAAATATTACCTATTTCTTAATAGGAGTACCTGAAGGCTTCGGCAACGGAACCCCAACAGGAAGCGGTTTGCCCAAATCCGGCATACCATCCGCATCCCATCCTATCTTTTGCAACCTCGTATTGCGGCTTTCAGGTTCACCTGTAACTGAATTCGGCAGACTTCGTGCATGATATAATAAATACACTTCGGTACTATCCGGTGAAGGAACAAATGAAAAACTCCCCGGCCCGTATACGCGTTCTTTCGGCTCTTGTTGGAATACCGGTACCTCTGACTTCTTCCAGGAAGCTGGATTTAATAAATCACTATCTGCATCAGCAGTAAGCATACCTGTACAATAAAAAGGTGACCAACAACCACTAGCTGCATAATATACAATCAGCGTCTTATTATCCTTCGAATGAAAGAACTGTGGTGCCTCATTGACATAAATAGGATAGGCCGTCCTACTTCCATCTGGATTTACCCATTGTCGTTCCCATTCATATTCCGGTTTTGAAATCAGTACTCTTTCCGAATCGAGTGTCCATGGATCTTTCATCCGAGCTATGTATATACACTGAGTCTCCGTATTAATTCTTCGGCTGGGCCAACCCGACCACAATAAATAAAGATTTCCTTTATGCTCGAAAGTAGCAGGATGAATTCCCCAATTCCAACCGGAATTAGTAACTATAGGTCCCCTCAATTGAAACTCTCCTTCCATAGGATCGGGAGAATCATTCTCAATCACATATAGCTGATGGTTATCCGTGTTTCCATCGTCAGCAGCAAAATAAATATACCACTTACCATTTATCAACCGTATTTCCGGATCCCAAAGATGCCGACTATTCATAGGATCCTTTGGAATCCATACCTTTTTAGATTTAGCATGAACCAGATTGGTAATATCTGTTGTTTCCCACAACATAATATATGATTCTGTTTCATGTGTATAATAATACTTTCCATTGTGATAAATAGCACTAGCGTCAGACCCTCCTTCAGCCAATAGTGGATTCGTATAAGTAGTATCCCCTGTAGCATCATTTTGTCTCCCTGTGTTTTTAGGATTACATGACACTAACAGGACCAGAGACAACAAAAAGCTCAACTTCGTTTTCATAGTTTTCATAACTTCATTCATTTTAAGACAATACAAAGAAAACAATTTTCAGATCATAGTCCTTATATTTTTCTTAAATAGTTTTGAATTCATGGATATTATAATACGAATTCCGACCAATTCATATCGCAAAAATCGGAATAACATTAGAAAACCTACAAAAAAAACTATTCAATTAAGGACAAAAACTGACCATAAATACAGAATCGCACCTTCCCTTTTAAAAGAATTTGAAATTACGAAGAGGATTTGTCCTTTATTGAACAGAAAATAGCCTATATTTTTCTTCTGTTTTATTTTCTTTGTATCATTCCTTAAAAATACTCATTATGAATAATTATTATTTTTATCTCAGTATTATTCTACTTTGTTTTGTGCTCTATCGGACATTCTCGCGGACAAGCGCAAACAGTACAAAACACAGATACAGGATATGAACTTTGGTTAAACTACAAACCTGTTCAAGACCTCCCACTAAAGCAATCTTATATCCAATTATACAGTCAGGTGAATCTGCCTCAATGCAAATACGATGAAGTGATTGCAGAAGAATTAAAAGGTTGTTTGAAAGCTACACTGGGAATAACTCCTCGATTCATCAGTAACACAAGAGCCAGTATTCAAATGAGTTACTGTAAAGACAAAAGTCTGGGTATGGAAGGATATCTTATTCGTAATAACAATAACAAGATTATATTGCAAGCATATTCGGATGCAGGTTTTCTTTATGGAACGTTCCATTTAATCCGGCTGATTCAATGTGAATATCCGCTGGATCGGTTGAATATAAGAGAAGTACCGGCCTTAGATTATCGGCAACTCAATCATTGGGACGATCTCAACGGAAATATAGAGCGGGGATACGCCGGAAAAACGTTATGGAAATGGGACGAATTACCGGAAAGACTTGATGAAAGATATACGGATTATGCACGTGCCAATGCCTCTATAGGTATCAATGGAGTAGTATTGAACAATGTGAATGCCGATCCACGTATCTTACGGAGAGATTATCTGAAAAAAGTATCAGCGTTAGCACATATCCTACGAAAGTATAACATACGTATTTATCTCGCTGCCAATTTTGCAGCTCCCATGAAACCGTCATCAACACCTGATGTTATGAAAAAATGGGGAGGTGTAGGAGAACTTGACACAGCCAATCCGCTTGATCCGAATGTTCAAGAATGGTGGAACACAAAAGTGGATGAGATTTATTCACTGATTCCTGACTTCGGAGGGTTTCTCGTTAAAGCAAACTCTGAAGGCATGCCCGGACCGCAAGATTATCACTGTACACATGCAGAAGGTGCTAATGTATTGGCGCGGGCACTAAAACCTCATGGAGGTATTGTGATATGGAGAACGTTTGTCTATAATCCTCAAATAGATAAGGATCGCATTAAACGTTCTTATAAAGAATTTCTTCCACTTGACGGAAAGTTCGATGAAAATGTGATATTGCAAGCCAAAAATGGAGCATTGGATTTCCAGCCGATTGAGCCTGCCCAACCTTTGTTCGGGGCAATGAAACAGACTTCATTAATGCCTGAATTGCAAATTACTCAGGAATATATTGGGCAATCTACGTATTTGGTATATTTAGCTCCCATGTGGAAAGAGTTTCTCAACTTTGACACGTATTGCAAAGGTGCGGGTAGTAACATAACTAAGATAATCACGGGTAAGGTTTATCCCACTAAATACCGAGCAATGGCAGGTGTAGCCAATACTGGTGATTCCAACAACTGGACCGGTCATCATTTTGCACAAGCAAATTGGTTTGCATTCGGACGATTAGCGTGGAATCCCAAAGAGACTATTGAGAAAATCACCTCTGAATGGATTAAATCAACATGGAATTGTGATAGGTCCGCGGAAAGGGTAATAACACAAATGATGATGCCGACATGGAACAACTATGCCCGCAGCCATTCACCCTATAGCCTCGGGCTGACGACCCAGGTATCTTGTCATTATCGTGCCGGATTTGATATCCGAGCTAACAAAGAATGGAAAATAGACAATAAAGGAATTGGAACGAATCGAACATTCAATGGTACGGATTATGTTTCACAGTATTTCCCTACTAATTGTACACACTTTAACGACATAAAGCAATGTCCCGAATTATATTTACTTTGCTTTCACTATGTTCCATGGAATCATCTCATGAAATCGGGTGATACATTTGAAAAGGAATTCGTCGAAAGTCTCAAACAAGGAGTACAGCAAGTCGAAGAGAACATACAACTTTGGAGATCGATCCGAGAAAAAATTGATTCCAGACGATTTGAAGAGGTAATGAATTGTCTTTTAAAGGAACAACAAGATGCAAAAGCATTTTATGAATCGGCTGTCGGATTTTTCTCAGCTTATTTGCCCCATAAATAAGTATATCTGTTACTTGCGCCAATGAAGTTATTAATCCGCTATTCTCTCCGATTTTCATAATTCCCAACCAAAGAGCTAATACTCCGGTTAACCCCAATGAAATTTCGAAGGCTGTTTTTGAGGCGTCGAACGTAGAGTTTATAATAGCGGTAAATATCTCCGTATCTCCTAGCAACAGCACTCTTGCAAGGGCTATCACGAA
>NZ_BAKK01000046.1 GCF_000614145.1 Bacteroides faecichinchillae JCM 17102
TTTATCTCTCCACTACCAATACATATCTCCGACTTCGTATCATAGATAGTTCCGAACTGTCCCGGAGCAATACCTTGTATCTTTTCAGAAGACAAAACTCTGAGGAGACCATCATCCTCTTGTATTAATTTTCCCTGTGTGAATTCAGGAGTATGACGAACCTTAAAAGTTATTTCTATTTCCTTCTCTGCCAGATTCCAGGGATTATCCGTAATAAAGTGAAAGTCACCCATTCGGAATTCATTGCCATACTGTGTTTCAACTCCATATCCATGAGATACGTAAATCACATTATCCTGAATATCTTTTTTTATCACAAACCAAGGACCGCCACTCAGCCCCAAACCTTTACGTTGTCCGATGGTATAAAACCAGTAGCCATAATGTGTACCTAACTTTTTCCCTGTTTCCAACTCAATAATCGCTCCCTCCTTTTCTCCCATGAAACGACGGACGAAATCATTATAATTAATCTTGCCTAGAAAGCAAATCCCCTGACTGTCTTTTCTTTTAGCACTAGGTAATCCTGCTTTTTGAGCTATTTCACGTACCTCTTTCTTCATTAATCCTCCAAGGGGAAACATAAGTTTGGAAACCTGTAAATAATCGATTTGTGCTAGAAAATCAGTCTGATCTTTTACAATATCCTTTGCTGTTCCCAACCAAACTTTACCATCACGCTGTACTGTAGTGGCATAATGTCCGGTAGCTGTGAAATCGAAATCCTTCCCTACCCGTTGTTCGAAACATCCAAACTTAATGAGTTTATTACACATAACGTCCGGATTAGGAGTCAATCCTTTCCGGATCTTATCAATTGCATAAGTAGCGACACTCTTCCAATATTCACGATGTAAATCAACAATTTGTAAAGATAAGCCATATTTGCGGGCAGTCGTAGTCGCCAATTCAATATCTTCCTCTGCCGAGCAATCCATATACTCCACACCATCCATACCAATCTTAATATAGAATAGTTCGGGCTTAAATCCTTGTTCACAAAGAAGGTGTACGACAACCGAACTGTCTACACCTCCTGATAATAATACAGCTATACTTTTATTATGTTCCATTTTAGTTCCAATTTCATCTTGCTTTTATAACGTTCATCAACAGGTTTTTGATTAGGAACCTCCTGGATATAATTTTATCCAACATTTCATCCCATCAAATCTTCGACAAAGCCTGATCTAAATCCGCAATAATATCATCAATATGCTCTGTACCGATAGATAGACGAATGGTACTTTGTTTGATTCCTTGTTCGGCAAGTTCTGCTTCATTCAACTGAGAGTGGGTAGTCGTTGCCGGATGAATTACAAGTGATTTTACATCGGCTACATTAGCCAGCAAAGAGAAGATCTCGAGACTGTCGATCACTTTATGAGCTTCTTCTTTTCCTCCTTTTATTTCGAAAGTGAAAATAGAACCTGCCCCATTAGGAAAATACTTCTGATATAAAGCATGGTCAGGATGTTCTGGTAGAGATGGGTGATTTACAACTGCTACTTTCGGATGATTCTTCAAATAGTTTACCACTCTCAAGGCATTGAACACATGACGTTCTAAACGCAATGACAAAGTCTCCAAACCTTGCAGAAGAATGAAAGCATTGAAAGGGCTAATGGCTGCACCCGTATCACGAAGCAAAACAGCACGGATTCTGATAGCATAAGCTGCAGGACCTGCCGCATCCACAAAACGTACTCCATGATAACTCGGATCCGGTTCTGTCAATTGTGGAAATTTTCCGGATGCTACCCAATCAAATTTTCCGGAATCGACAATTACACCTCCTAATGAAGTTCCATGACCACCGATAAACTTAGTTGCAGAATGTACTACAATATCAGCACCATGCTCAATCGGACGAATCAAAAAAGGAGTACCGAAAGTATTATCAATAATCAAAGGAATATGATGGCGATGAGCGACTTCAGCCACTGCTTTGATATCAATCAGATTACAGTTCGGATTACCGAATGTTTCTATAAAAACAGCTTTTGTATTCTCTTGAATTGCTTTCTCAAAGTTCTCAAGATCAGAAGGATTTACGAAAGTAGTAGTTACTCCGTAAGTAGGCAATGTATGTGCCAACAGATTGTATGTACCACCATAAATTGTTTTAGCAGCCACAATGTGATCGCCGGCACGAGTAATGTTTTCAAAGGCATAAGTTATAGCTGCCGCACCGGAAGCCACAGCCAACGCAGCTACTCCACCCTCAAGAGCGGCTACTCGTTTTTCGAATACATCCTGGGTAGAGTTAGTCAGGCGCCCATAAATATTTCCCGGATCCTGCAAGCCAAAACGTGCAGCTGCATGTGCCGAATCACGAAATACATATGACGTTGTTTGATAAATGGGGACAGCACGCGCATCTGTTGCGAGATCAGGTGTTTCTTGTCCTACATGAATTTGTAGTGTTTCAAAATGTAATTTCTTGGGTTCCATCTGTTTTCTATATTTAGAGTTAATATCTATTGTAAACTTTGATGTTGCAAAGGTAAAAGAAGATTCGCTAACAGCCTATCACATATTGAAGGCATTTTTATACCATAAATGTGGTAGATAAGCAAAGTATTTCCTACATTTGCGCACTGAAAAGCTTTTTATAATGATGAATTTAAGAAAGATAATCCTCATACCTGCACTGATTATCGCATTTATCAGTGGTTTTATCTCTTGTGGCGTAGACCGCTGGCCGGAATATGCCCACCAAACTGCTTTGGACTCCTGGATGTACGATATTATGCAACAGAACTATCTGTGGTATGGGAGCATGCCTTCTTACGATGATGTAAACCTGTTTTTAGCCCCGGCCGGTTTTTTAGCTAAAGTAAAAGCAAGTAATGACAGTTACTCTTTTGTAGATTCTGTTATGGAAACTCCGCTACCTACTTATGGGTTCGACTATTCATTAGTTCGTAGTCAGGACATTGACACTGCTTACAATGCACTGGTCACCTATGTTATCCCCGGCTCACCGGCAGAAAAAGCCGGATTACAACGAGGTAACTGGATTATGAAAGTGGATACATCATATATCAGCAAAAAATATGAAACAGCATTACTGCAAGGTACTCAGGCTAGAGACTTGGTTATGGGAGTTTGGAAAGAAGTAATTCCTGAAGTAGAAGAAGGGGAAGAAGAACCGGAGCCAGTACATAAGGTAGTTCCTAATGATATCACTTTAAAAATGGGTGCAGCCCAAATAGTAGAAGATAATCCTTTCCATAAATCTAAAATACTTGATTTAAGTACAGGAAAGGTGGGGTATCTTATGTACAACAGTTTTACGGCCGGCACGAAAGATGATCCGGAAAAATATAACAACGAATTACGTGAATGGTCAGCTGAACTTGCTCAAGAGAATATTAATAAAGTAATTCTTGACCTTCGCTACAATGCAGGAGGAACCCTAGACTGTGTACAGTTATTAAGCACTATTCTTGCTCCTTCTTATTACTTGGATCAGAAGATGACTTTCTTAGAATATAATGACAAGAATATAGATAAGGATGCAACTTTAACTTTCGATCAACAACTTCTTAAGAATGGAAAGAATCTTGATCTGAACACTCTGATTGTATTAATCAGCGGAGAAACAGCTGGAGCACCGGAAATGTTAATGAATAACTTAAATAACAAAATACAAAAGCTAATTGGAATCGGCAGTTCTACGAAAGGGCAGAATGTAGCTACAGAAAAATTTATTAATGAAGAGTTTCCTTGGGCAGTTAATCCCGTTGTATGTACCGTATATAACTCGGAACATGATACTTTTAGCGGAGGATTCCAACCTCATTATTCCGTTAGTTCTTCAACAGATTATTCTACATTCTTACCTTTTGGCGATCCCAAAGAAGCATTGTTGAGTGTAGCTATCGGAGTATTAGAAGGTACCTATCCACCAACAGATCCGGACGAGCCAGAGACGGATACGACCTCTAGTAAAAGCATTAAAATAGAAAAGAGTGTAAGCAGTCCTGCCAGCAGGAAATTTATCAGAGGATTACAACTTAAATGAAAAAGGTCATTATATTATTATGTGTCCTATTAGGAGTAGTCAGTTGTTCGGATGACAATGATGAGAATTCTACAAATAACCAACGAATCATCACTTTAAATGAAGTTATGACAAGTGATTCATATCCGGTAACCAAGACTGAAAAGTTTCTATACGATCAAGGTCGATTGATGCAACACACTGTCCGTCAAACCGTACTCGAAAGCGAAATTAATTATGAAGTTAATCTTATTTATTCTGACAAGAAGGTAACCGTCGCTACTGAAATGACCACTTTAACCTATACTTTAAATGCTGAAGGATATGCTAGTCAATGTATATACAACGAATCGGATATCCAACAACGTGAATATAAGTTTGCCTATTCTGCAGATGGATATCTGACGGAAGTCATTGAAAATATAAATGGCAAGCTCTATTCTACAATAACATTAACCTACAACGCAGATAACTTGGAATCAGTCACTTCTCACATAAATGATATAAGTAATAAAATCCTTTATAAACCCGGTGAACAAAGTTCGCAATATTACATTCCCTGTTTAAGTTTACTAGAAACATATCCATTTACATTGCATACTGAGCTCTTTATGCCGGATTATTAGGAAAAGCACCTCACCACTTTACAGATCGTACTACTCCGGAAGGAAATGACAGCGAATATACAACTTATACCTACCAAGTTAATAAAGAAGGGAACTTAACTCAAATACATAGTCAAACCACTTATCCTGATAGAGACTCCTATAACTATTATCCCAATCTTCGTACTGTATCAGTCAGCTATAGTCTCAATTAGTTCCTATAATTATCACCATAACATTATTAAAGACATATTCAATCTTTGTATATTGTATCCGAGAACTATTTTAAGAGCATACGTATAAACTCATATATTATTGCTATCTAAAAAAGACTCTGCCGAATTATAAGCAACATATCTAGTTCGGCAGAGATTATTATAAAAATATTAATTATCGGAAAGCTATAAATCATATCAAAAGATATCTTCTCCTTATTGCACAAAGTATAATACCTAAAAATTTATATTAATATTGAAAGTGTTCAGGAGTAAAATTCACATAAATATCACTCGAATTTTCGTTATACGTCCCCTCAATTCTTCCACTTTTATAAATTGAATTAACGCCTATTACCGCATGCATCATTGCAGAAATCTCATATCTACCTTGTTTTCTATTTTTCTTGCAAGTATATACTCCATTCTCTTTATTCATTAATTGTTCACTATCTACAAAAACAGAATAAGTATATTCTCTTCCATCCGTTGGAAAATTTACATGAAAATATAAATAACCTGTTGATGTATAACCATAGATATTATCAACAACATTATAACCCAAAAAAACAGTTCTCCATTCTGTAAATAGAATTTTATTATAAATAGTATCCGATGGCCAAACACCAGGATATTGACAATGCAATAACCGATATCGAATATTTAATTTAGCTTTAGGTAAATGATGTGCATCAATATTAAGTTCACACCTAGAATCTTTTCTTTTTATAATTCCTCCCGGATATAGTTCTTTTGGATATTTTTCACCAATGTTATGCCACTCTGATTCAGGTATCCTTTCCATATCATGATAATCTTCGTATTTGTCCGGAGCAAATCTATATTGCAGTTGCAAACGATCATAATATTGCAAATCATAAGCAGTTCCCCATGAATAAACAAAGCTAAAATAATACTGACAAGTATCTACTACATCCGAACTATAAGGATGATCCCAATAACTCGTTTGATATTCATAAGGTGCAGGCAACTGATTTTTCCCATCCCAACATTCAGGGATATAACTCACAGATCGAACTTTTGCCTTTGAGGCAATATCAATCGAACTTTGTTCAAGCCCACCCCCTTGTTCATCATCGCATGAAACAAATCCTACACTCAAGCATAAAATAATGCTTAGAAAAATTAGACCAAAGATTCTCATACTAGTATATATTTAAAGATTAATAAAATCTCAGCCTTATCAAAAGTAATCTACAATAACATATCCTCCATCAAATATTTTCAATATATCAAAATTAAATAACTGAATAACAAATAACCCAAAAAGTATATTGTAAAATCAAAGATATTAACTCAATATGAAATATACAAACTTTTAATCATAAATATATATTTAAAAAGTTCTTTATTTTACTATTATTCTTAGACTATCCACTTTTCATCTTTCCTAACAGAAGATTTAATTGTATAAGTACTAAATAAAAAAGGTAAGAACAGACTCAACTATTCTTACCTTTTTTATTTTATCTCAATCTTTTATTAACCAGAGTTACTTCTTAAAGAACTTATCAAAAAAGAGAATCTGATAATCGATAGAATTATTCCAATATTCACTAGTATGCCCTCCCGGACGAGTGATAAAGTCATGATCTATCTTATGCTCTAACAAACGATTATGTAAGTCCTTATTTACATTGATAAAGAAATCGGCTTCTCCACAGTCGAAAATAATAGCTAAGTCACCATTCTGCAACTTATCAATCTGATTGATTACAGTATGAGTATCCCAAATCTCCTTATTAGAGTCGTAGTCACCTAATTGAACTGCCATATCCCAATTCTTTGGAAATGGACGAATATCAACTCCTCCACTGGTACTACCACAGGCGCCAAATGTATCTTTATGGCGAATACCGTTCCACATACCTCCATGTCCACCCATGCTAAGTCCGGTGATTGCACGTCCCTTCCGGTCAGCAATCGTTTTATAATGCTCATCAATATACTTTACTAATTCTGATGAAACAAATGTTTCGTAACGAAATGACGGATTCTTCGGACAATCCCAATACCAGCTTGTCTTACCATCCGGACAAACAAATATAATACCCTTCTCATCTGCTATCTGAGGAAGATTCGGTTTAATGCTGACCCATGTTGTAGCATTGCCCCCAAAACCATGAAGTAAATAAATAACCGGACAAGCCACAGCCTTATTCCCCATTGCAACATCCGGAGTTACAACTACCACCTGAACATCTTTATTCATAGATGGGCTTTTAACTAATAAAGTATCTACCTTGGCTGCAAAAGAAGGAGCTACCAAAGCTAATAATAAGGAAATTAATAGAAATCTTTTCATCTTTACATATATAATTTTAGATTATTCTTCTGTTCCTCCTTCGAGGGTAAGACTTTAGAAGCTGGGATTTCAAACACCCGATGACATTGTTTACAAACATATTCCTAATAACTATTTCCAGGAGGCACACACGCATACGCACAAATAATTGCCGCACTTATTGCACGTCCACGAGTATTTTTCTTCAGCACAAACTTAATGTCCGATGAACCGCAATAAGGACAATATCTCAAATCTTCAGGCCAGCTCTGATTATCTTTTAATATTTGAACTGCCCTTCCATAGTCTTCTTCCATAACGAATATATCTACTCCCGATATATTCTGCACGAAACATCTATAAAGAGAAGAGAAATTTTCATTGTGCAAAACAGATTCTACACCTTCATTTTCTAATGCTCCCTGAAGAATATGAGCTGTCATCGCATCATTGCAAGTAATTAATCTTACTGTTTTCATAGCGAACAAGTTTTATCGTTTGCACAAAAATAAGATATAAAAATGAGATGATAAAACAAAATTCAACTAACTTTGCATTTACTAAACTACAATAGCATTATGAAAAGACTTTCGGCACTCTTGTTACTTTTCTGCACAGCAATCAATCTACTTTCTGCCCAACCTATCCATCAGGTGAAAGGAACTGTGATTGACAAAAATAGTCGTGGGCCGTTGGAATTCATTAATGTAATGATCACTGGTTTGAATCTAGGTGCTGTCACCGATGCAGAAGGACATTTCACCATTGAGAAAGTTCCACCGGGTATCTATCGTTTACAAGCTACCGCAATCGGATACAAAAGTGTAACGACTCCTGAATATATCTTATCAACCAAAAATCTGAATATCTCTATAGAGATGGAAGAGAATCTGACCGAACTCGATGGAGTAACAGTCACTACATCACCTTTCCGACGTGATGTGGAAAGCCCTGTCAGCCTACGAATCATTGGTTTACAGGAAATAGAAAAAAGTCCGGGAGCCAATCGGGATATTTCCCGAATCGTTCAATCTTATCCGGGAGTTTCTTTCTCGCCGATAGGTTATCGCAATGACCTGATTGTACGTGGCGGATCTCCGTCCGAGAACCGTTTCTATCTTGATGGAGTAGAAATTCCCAATATCAATCATTTCAGTACGCAAGGAGCTTCCGGTGGTCCGGTAGGTATTTTAAATGCAGACTTGATTCGTGAAGTAAATTTCTATACCGGTGCCTTCCCTGCCGATAAAGGAAATGCCCTCAGCTCGGTGCTCGATTTTAAATTACGGGATGGCGACATGGAACGTAATTCTGTGAAAGCCACTCTCGGGCTTCCGAAGTCTCTTTAGCCTCCAACGGTCATCTTGGCAAAAAAACATCGTATCTGGTATCAGTACGACAATCTTACCTGCAATTTCTGTTTGATATGTTAGGACTCCCTTTCCTACCAACTTTTACTGATGCACAATTCAAGATAAAAACCCGGTTTAATGCTCAAAATGAACTAATTGTGTTAGGATTAGGTGGAATCGATAAGATGAAGTTAAATACCAAGGCAGATAATGAGGATAACGAATACATTTTGAGTTATCTTCCCAAAATAGAACAAAGTACTTTCACTTTAGGAACTGTTTACCGTCATTATGCGGGTGCACATATACAATCGGTCGTAGTGAGTCATAGTTACATGAATAACCGTAATACCAAATATCTTCAAAATGATGAAAGTAATCCGGATAATTTAATGCTCCGACTGCGTTCTACTGAACAAGAAACTAAATTACGTTTCGAAAATAGTTCATCCTTTGGCAACTGGAGAATTAAACTTGGTGTTAATTTGGATTATAGCCAATATACTAACACTACTTTCCAACAAGTATATATCGATCGTGCACAAACGTTCGATTATCATACATATCTAGGAATAATGCGTTGGGGAATTTTCGGAACCTTTAATTACACTTCAACAGATGATCATTTCACAGCTTCTTTAGGATTAAGAACTGACGCTAATAATTATTCGTCAGCAATGAAAGATCTCTCCAATCAGTTATCGCCCCGTTTGTCTCTCTCCTATCAATTGACCGATCATTGGGCTTTAAGTGGAAATGCCGGACTCTATTACCAGCTTCCTCCTTACACCGCTCTTGGTTTTAAGAACAGCAATGGACAATTTGCCAATAAATATACACTTCAACACATGAAAGTCAGCCAGCAAAGCCTGGGAATCACCTGGCGAAAGGGAGACACTTTTGAAGCTTCCCTCGAAGGATTCTATAAAAATTATGATAAAATCCCACTTTCAATAGTAGATAATATTCCCTTGGCCTGTAAAGGAAACGATTATGGTGTAATTGGTAACGAACTTCTGACTTCTACTGCCCAAGGGCGTTCATACGGAGCAGAGCTATTAATAAAATGGTTAATCGCACAAAAATTGAATTTAGCCTCATCCCTCACTCTCTTTAAAAGTGAATATCGTAACAGTAAAGAAAGTGAATACATTGCATCTGCATGGGACAATCGCTTCATCTTTAACCTACGAGGTACTTACTACTTTCCTCACCAATGGAGTTTTGGTATGAAAGTAAGTTGCATTGGCGGAACTCCCTATACTTCATACGATGCTGACAAATCATCACTGGTAACTGCCTGGAATGCCCAAGGTAAACCTTATTATGACTATAACCAATATAATAAGGAACGATTACCCGCCTTCACTCAAGTAGATATTCGTATAGACAAAACATTCTATCTGAAACGTTGTATGCTGGGTTTCTATATTGATCTGCAAAATATCACAGCCAGCAAATTGAAACAAGCAGATGTGCTGATGAGTACTGGAAAGATAGCGAATCCCGAGGCTCCCGTAAATGAGCAACGTTACATCATGAAAGCCATCAAACAAGAAAGTGGCACATTATTACCTACTTTGGGTATTACTTTTGAATATTAATGCGACTATACATATATTACAAATCAAAAAATCACTAAAAATGAAAAAACAAATTGCACTACTGACCCTGTTACTCCTGAGCTTGAATAGTTTTGAAGCAGCCGCCCAATTTAAGAAAATTGGCAAAGCACTCCAAGCTGGAAAAGACGCTGTACAAGCAATTACTTTATCAGATGCGGATCTTATCAAAATAAGCAAAGAATATATGGTATGGATGGATTCTATAAATAAGCTGACAAAACCAGACAGTGAATATGGTCAACGATTGGAGAGACTTACCGGAAATATTAAAGAGGTAGATGGTTTACAAGTGAACTTCGGAGTATACGAAGTAGCAGATGTAAATGCCTTTGCTTGCGGAGACGGTAGTGTTCGGATTTGTGCCGGACTCATGGATGCCATGACAGATGAAGAAGTCATGGCAGTAGTAGGTCACGAAATCGGTCATGTAATTCACACTGATTCCAAAGATGCTATGAAGAATGCGTATATTCGTTCTGCCGTAAAAAATGCAGCAGGCATAATTAGTGAAAAACTCGCCAAATTAACCGAATCTCAGCTAGGAACAATAGCTGATAATTTATCCAGTGCTCAGTTTTCTCAGAAGCAAGAAAATGAAGCTGACGACTACGGCGTTGAATTTTGTGTAAAGAACAATATCGACCTTATGCCATGTCCAAGGCACTAACCAAATTGGAAGAACTGTCTGCTGGTGCTCCCAAAGCTTCCTATTTGCAAAAGATGTTTTCTTCTCATCCGGACACCATGAAACGTATAGAACGAGCAAAGGCAAAAGCTGCTACTTACGCCAAGTAATATATCAAAATAGTCATCAATAGAGTTTCTGTCATGCGAAGAGTAATGTAGCATCTCTTCTTCGCTTTAATATCAAGAGAAAGGAAACCTTCACTTACGTTCTGGCTGATGGAGACTTTCGTATATTTCCAATAAATCAGGATGCATTACTTAATAAAGTTTCTATTATATCAAGAAGTATTTGTCAAAAGGTTCAACAGCCGTATTATTAAAAATTCATTAATATAACGGTACATATTTGTATCTTGTCATGATTTCATGTAAATTCGGCGCATTAACCATTTAACTCCATTTATGGAATTTTTAATCATTATTCTTTTACTCGTACTTAATGGTATCTTTGCCATGTACGAAATAGCCTTAGTATCTTCAAGTAAAGCTCGTCTTGAAACCCTCGCTAGTAGAGGAAACAAATCTGCCCGCGGTGTTTTAAAACAATTAGAAGAACCCGAAAAGTTCTTATCTACAATTCAGATTGGTATTACTCTTATCGGTATTGTATCCGGTGCCTATGGTGGCGTAGCCATTGCAGACGATCTTGTGCCTCTCTTTTCAATAATTCCCGGAGCAGAGGCATATGCCCGCAACCTGGCAATGGTTACTACAGTGGCTATCATTACTTACCTATCACTCATCATTGGCGAACTAGTTCCCAAATCAATTGCCCTCAGCAATCCGGAACGCTATGCAACATTATTCAGCCCGGTCATGATACTGCTAACAAAAGTATCTTACCCGTTTGTCTGGTTACTCAGTGTATCGACCCGTTTGCTGAACAAAATCATCGGTGTTAAGAACGAAGAACGCCCAATGACACAGGAAGAAATCAAAATGATCCTCCACCAAAGTTCTGAACAAGGAGTGATTGACAAAGAAGAGACAGAAATGTTGCGTGATGTATTTCGTTTCTCGGACAAACGTGCTAATGAATTAATGACCCATCGCAGAGATTTAGTCATACTTCATCCCGATGATTCTCAGGAGAAAGTAATGAAAACCATCGAAGTATAGGCTTATTACAAGGAAAGAATAATCGTATAAAAAGAAATAAAAGTGGTAGAATATATTGTAGATTAGTGCTTTATCCACCTTTCCGATTTTATCTAAGAAATCATATCAAGCAACAGTTTTAATGATATTTTGTTGCGTATTTGTTGCGTATCACGGAAAATTTTGGTAATTTTGCAGCGTAAAAACAGGAATAAATCTGCCTGTGAAAAGAAAAATATAAGAAAAGGAGAATCATGGCACGACCGAAGAAAGTACAAAAGGTGAAAGAACCTGTCCGCATCCGTCAGCGAAAGTTGGCTAACGGAAACATGAGCTTGTATCTCGATGTCTATGTAAAGGGGGTACGCAAGGTTGAATCTCTCGGATTGTACCTTGTTCCCGAATCGACACCGATAGACCGCCAGCAGAACAACCATGTAAGGCAGGTTGCTGAGAAAATCAAAGCCGAGCGCATCCTTGCACTGCAGAACCACGGTGTGCGCCAGTGGGACAAGGTGAAACGGTCGTGTATAACGCTTGTGGATTTCCTTAAGGAGTATGAGCAGGAGAAATTCGGTTTTTCTACATCCACCCTCAAAGGCAGACGTGACCTGCGGCTGAAAATCGAAACGTATCTAAAAGAAGCCAACTGCCCGGATATTGTCTTGGCAAACGTGGATGTGGATTTCTGCCGTGGCTTCATCGACTTTCTGCGCTATGCGAAGAACGGGGTGCGTAAGGATGGCAGTGTCATCAGTAACGGTGCGGCGCATCACCATCAGGCAGTTCTGAACGGTGCGCTGAACAAAGCCGTGCGTGACGGCATACTGTCGGCAAATCCGCTGAAGTCCATCAGTTCAAAAGAGAAGTATCAACCTACCGAAAGCATGAGGGAATATCTCACGTTGGAGGAAATGAAAGCGGCGATGGCTGCGCCCTGCCCCCATGAGGACGTGAAACGTGCCTTCCTGTTCTCCTGCTTCACCGGACTCCGCCTTAGCGATGTGCGGTCACTGACATGGGGAAAGATTGTCAAAGCCCCCGATGGCAAGACCTTATATGTAAGGATAAAGATGCAGAAGACCCAAAAGCTGGTAAACGTGCCGTTGTCAAAAGAGGCTGTCGATTGCCTGAATCCAAAAGAAAATCCCGAAGAACCGATTTTCACCTTGCCGACTGGAGCATCGAACATTGAACGCAACATAGAGAAGTGGATGCAGAACGCACAGATAACCAAACACATAACCTACCATTGCAGCAGGCACACCTGCGCAACCATGCTACTGACACTCGGTGCGGACATATACACCACATCGAAGCTGCTCGGTCATGCCAACGTGAACACGACCGCCATCTATGCAAAGATTGTGGATCAAAAGAAAGTGGAAACGGTTAATCTTGTGGATGACTTCTTTTCAAAACAACCACAAACGGAGGGAAACAGATGAAAATAACGATACGGACACGGACATTGAAAACGGGAAGCCGCTCTATATACCTCGATTTCTATGAGAAGGGGAAAAGGTGGAGCGAGTACCTGAACCTGTTTCTTGTGCCGGATGATGCACCCGATGCAAGACGGCTCAACGAGGCGGCTATGGCAAAGGCGAATGAGATAAAGTCAAAGCGGATGCTCGGCATTGACGAGGACGAAACGGAGGCAGACAACGGCAATTCAAAACAACTGCCCAAACGTATTTTTGTGGATTGGCTTGACAGCCATATCGAAGGGATTAGACGCAATCCGTCCTATTCTCCGGCAACGTACCGTAACTACCGCTCCTGTGTCAATATAATAAAGGAGTATTTGAAATACCACCGCAGACCCCGTTTCCTGATGTCGAAAATCGACAAGAAGTTTATTGTGGGACTGCTTGACTTCATGAAGAACACCTACAAGAACACCAAATCGCCCGACAATCCAAAGGATATGTCACTCCACACGCTGCATCTGCATCAGAGTACACTGGTACGAATGCTCAATGCTGCGGTAAAAGAGGGAGTGATGGATAAAAATCCTTTCTATGCATTGGGCAGGCACGAGCGGATAGCCAAACAACAGTCTGAAAGGGAGTATCTCACGAAAGAGGAACTGCTTGCGCTTATTGAGGCTCCGACTACCAATGAGACCACCAAACGGGCTTTCCTGTTCTGCTGCTTTACCGGATTGCGGTACAGCGATGTTTCCGCACTGACATGGCGGAATATAAAACAGATCAATGATGGACTGGTTGTTTCAATTCAATCCATGCAAAAGACAGGGAAACAGGTAACGATACCCTTGAACCAGTCTGCTTTGAATTGGTTGCCGGATAGAAACGGCTGCAAGCCGGGAGAAAAGGTTTTTGACATGACCTGCCTTAGTGCCTGTGACAGATGTCTTAAAAAGATGGCTGTTGCTGCAGGGATAGAAAAGAATGTCAGTTTCCATACGAGTAGGCATTCAATGGCTACGCTGTCATTGGCTGCCGGGGGCGACTTATACACAGTCGGCAAGTTACTCGGACATACAAGCATAAACTCTACACAAGTCTATGCCGATGTAGTTATGGGAACTAAAATTGAGGCGGTAAACCGGATTTCGAAATATTTTCAAATCAAGTAACATGAAATACTTTACCTATTAGAATTTAAGCACAAAGAGCCATATCTGCAAATAATCAGATATGGCTCTTTATCTATTTTTAAATAGCATGTTCAATTTTTCATTTTTTGAAGGGGTATGAAATGTTGTCTTTTACTTCATATTTCCTCTCAAAGTTTGCTCCAGAAGCAGAAGAACGTGTAAATGTTCCATCAGGCAGATTCAAAACTCCAATTGTTACTAATTGGTGATAACCTATCGAGCCTGTGAATGGTCCATAATTTTGACCATTTGCATTAATAGTTACGGTATAATTAGTAACTGCTTGTGTTTCACTACCAAAATAGTGAACTTGTACCAAATAAGCTCCAGACGGTGCTTCTGTCCAACAAATATGTTCTGGTCCCGGACCTATAACATCATCTCGATCTAGCCAGCCACCAGATTGAGAACGCATATTATAATAAGCGATTTCTTCTCCGTAAGGATCGGTAACATGTAAATCAATATCTGTATTTCCACTCAATTTGTTCCAATCTAAACGTACTGTTAAATCTGCATTTTCTCGAATTCTTGCAGTAAAAAATACAGGTTCAGACACTTCAACTCCTGTAACCATATCTACAATAACAGCTTTTACTTTTTGTTCGCCCTCTTTTCCTATAGTCCAGTATGTAGAAGCTAAATTTGATCCAGCTTCTGTACCTACAATTTCGCGGCTAACGCTACCGCCACCAGAAACCACTTCAAACTTAACTTTTTGATATGTACTTCTTTCCAATTCCGTTCCATCATCTGCAAAAACTTTTGTTGAAACAGTCAATGGAAGCAATAGGCGTTGTTCGGCAAATCCTTCTTGATCATCCCCGCTAATTTTTTCTATTTCCGTTTCTGTACATGAGGTGATGGAATAATTGTAAGAACACAAACAAAAATCAATAAAATAAGGTGCTGTAAATCCCAATACAGCACGAGACATTTCATTACTAAATCCTTTTAGGACATTATAAACGACATTTATTTTTGTCAAAACAGCCCCAGCCATTTCCCATTTCATGCCTATGCCTATATTAATAGCAAGACCAGATACAGCCTTTAAAACATCTGTAAAATCAGTATCAGGATTTACCAACAAAGCACCTATTGCTCCTATTGCTGCTGCTGAATTTTCTAAAATGGCACCAGAATTATACAAGCCTACCATTGATAAAACATCTCCCCACATACGACGAGAAAAATCATTTATTGCTTTATCTGTAGTCCTATCAAGATAGAATCTATATTCTCCATCATTTGCGAGGGTAAACGTTTGTGGTTCACCATATACTATATCCTCTTCTGTTGAAAAAAGATCTAAAAAGCCGTAAGCCTTATGCGATTCGATCAACTTGGAATCAATTAATCTTGCGCCATGATAAACTTGGCATTCATATGTAGGTATCAAACCTTTATTTCTCACTATAACATCAATTCCGGATGTTTGCACGGAAACAGGATCTGGATTTATTCCAACAATATTAGATGCTCTAGTAAATATTGAACGACTATTGTGTTCTTCAATATTTATATTAGAACACACTTCTTCCAAAACATCATTAAGAGCAACCAATAATTCTGTGTTATTGTCATCAAAAATACTTTCTTGCCGATCAATTGTTTGCTTTACAATATCTAAATATGAATTATAAGCAACTGTAGATTTTATCAAGGCTTCTATCTTGTTAAAATCGTTTTTGGTTGTACCTACAAACAATGGATTTAATGTTGCTAAAGCCAATGCGGTCGTTTCTTCGTTGATGACAACCTTGTCATCTTTTGAGATACATTTCCGAGACAAAAGAATTATGTTTTCGTTTGCATCCGTTACAAAATACAATTGCGGTAAATCATTATAGACAGATTGTATCTCACACTCCGTTTCTGAAACAGGTGTTGTTTCTAAGAGGGTATTGATAGAAAACTTGCCTTCTGAAGTATTTAAGGCCGAAGTGGCAACTTCTATTTTTACTTTTGTTGTTGAATTTTCCTTCATATCAGAAGGAGTACCAATGGTTTCATCAATGACATTGGTATTGCATGCGGTCACAAACAATAGAACCACAAGAGCTTGAAACAATTTCATAAATTTCATTATGCTAGAATTTAAATGTTAAAAATGCTCTAAAACCATTTGTATTTACAGGAACTTTACCTGATAATTCGCTGTCGCCTATAGGCAGTATATTATCGAATTTTCCATTTCCAAAACGAGTTTCTATGCCAAGACCGATTATGTCGTATGAGACAGAACATCCTCCGACCCAATATGAGGCATAAGCACCTCCAAACTTTTCATTCGCATAATAGCAAGAATACGAAGGCGCATAACGAAAATATCCTAAGATGCTAAGCTTGGATATAGGATTTATTGTTATCGATGGGCCTACCTGCATAGCAAACTCTGCTTCATGAATTTGATATTTTTTTTCATCCCAATAAGTGATATATTTAACATCATAATTGGTGTAAGTCAAATCAATCCAAGTTGCATCTATTCCAAATTTCATCAAATTTGCCACTGCTTTTTTGTGTAAGTAGAATGTTTTTCCAAGAGTAAATGATGCCCCATAATTACTTTTAAGTTTAGGCATGCCATCCTGCTCCATGGTTGTATTGACAAAACCAATGTTAAAGTACTTTCTTTTCCAATGCCCATTATCGGATTGACCATGAGCATAAATAGGAGAAAGTAGCAAGAGCAAAAAAAGGAACTTAATCTTTCTCATACTTGTTTTTGTGGCCTCACAGTCCCTTTTCCGCCATTTTAATTAAATGTTTATGTAAACGTAGAAGCGTGGAACTGTATGCCACGTCCTTGTGTACTGGTGCTAGGAAACCATGTGAACAGATGTGGGAATAACAGCCCCACGCTATATGCGTGGAGACCATTACACCTTCTCCTGTTCAACGTGTGGAAGTTTCCTAGGCTTTGTACACGCAGGATGAAGACATAACGCCTCTTATTTTAATTTAATTTGGATAGAGTTTCCTCAATCCAAATGCAAAATTACAAAAATAAATTGGAAAAACACACTCCTTTATCTAAGAAAAGTTAGGTAACATGCAAAATATAAACAACTTTCTTGTTTTTTCTTAATTTATTTGCTTCGATTCTTGGATTCCTTTCTAACGGCTTTGACCTGTTCCCAGAATATGGTCAAAGTCGAATCTGCACCGACCGTTTCTGTCAGTTTCTCGTAAGCCCCGACGGTCACCGCCAGTTCTGGGTGTAGTTCATTGAGCATGACCGTGGTCACTTGGTGCTTGTCTGCAACCGTCCTTAACCGCCTGTTTTCTTCCCGGTATTCATGCCATCGTACCCAACTGATAGCAAACAGGGCAAAGAATACAAGTGTACAGCCTATGCCAGTCCATGCGTAAGGATTCTTGTGCCAGCCATCGGGAACTTTGCTCCATAACTGCCTTATTGTATTTAACGCTTTATTCCGGCGAATTGCCTGCCACAGTTCCCGCATAATATCTTGTTTTGACTGCACCTTTTCCGATGCCTGACTGTCATTCTCTATATGATTTGTCAGCAACTCCAGTATCTTGTTGAGCTGTTCCTTAATAGTGGGAACACCATGCTTGCGCATATCCTTCTCGTTGGCTTCGGTATATAACCGCAGACTTGCTACCGTTTCATCACCTATTGATTGCTTGTATTCCTCGATGGCTTCCTTGCTTCCGAAAATGGCATTGACATTTTCCGGTGCATTGCCATTGAAGAACTGTATAACAGGCTCCAGTTTCGCTTCCAGCCTTTTCAATGTCTCGTCCTTGTCCGGGCTGTCCTTTGCATCCAGTTTCTTTTTGATTGCCTCGATGTCCTCCGCCAATGCCCCGATAAGGTCGGCTATGTTCTGTAAGTTGTCTTTCATCTTCCTCTCTTTTTTGGTTTATATTTGTTCTTCTCATTGTCGTTATCGCCCCAGCCGCTTTCGTTTCCTCCACCGCCTCCGCCGGATGAAACCTTGGCTTGGTGCGGCTGTACGCACAGCTCCATGAGTGCGCCGATGGTTACTTGAACGATGTTCGAGCCGGATTCAGCAGGATTGCCACCGTTGCCGTCCGCTTCCGCTCCGGTCAGTGACGGCTGTCCTATAAAAGTACCTGCCGCATAGCTGCCTGATGCTACATCCTGCCGGGTCGGCTGTGTCCGTCCGTCAAAGCCGCTGCCCGGTACACGGGGTTGCCATTCCAGCCCCTCGGCAATACGGCTTCCGAACAGCCTGTCCAGCTTATAAAAACTCATGCTCCGATCTATCCGTGAGCCGCTGAACGAGGTTTCATCTTTCGTGAACGACACTCCGATGATTTTACCTTCATTTCTATTGTATTTGAAATTCGCTCCGATGCCTTGTTTTGCCAACCTATCACACAAATCCGACCAGCAGTTACAATAGGGTAATGCCGCCTTGATAGCGTCATAGATTTGGTATTTCACCTTGTCCTTCCCACGCAGGCGGTCACGTTTCACGTTCATCTTACCCTTGGAGAAGTGCAGCCCGTATTCCCTCGTGAGAGCCTTGCATACCTTCACGTTTCGCACATCATCGTTGCTGTCGCTGACGGTCTTCCCGTCATTGTCCACCCTGTTCGCCACGATGTGCAGATGCTGGTGTTCCCTGTCGGTATGGCGGCTCACTATATATTGGGTGTTCACAATGCCCATGCGCCGCATATACTCACGGGCGATTTCGACCATCAGAGCATCTGTCAGCTTGGGTGCGTCCTCGTGTGCGAAGTCCAGCGAGATATGATACACCGGATTTTTCAGTTTGCGCCCCGGCTTGTCGTCCGCCTGTCCCTGCATACTCCTTGCGATGGTGGTGTTGTCATCAAGTCTCACGTCCTTGCTGTCTATGAGCCGTGCCTTCTTCGGGTTGTTCACGTAGTTCACCACTCTGGCAAAACTTGCCCGTTTCTTCAAGTCGCCCATCATATCCTCTCAATGATTTTATTGAACTCGTCCAGCAAGTTTATGATTTTGCCTTTCAAAAGAGAAAAGCCCTGTTGGTGTGCCAGCTTCGCCAGTTGGTTCAGGTTGTTGCATCCTCCTTCCAGCATCCTTATTTGCCTCCTGTCCTCCTGTGTCCGTGCCGCCTCGACTTTTCCTTGCAGCAACAGTTCGCGCAGGAAGTGCGACGGCTTCTTCCCGGCATCGGCTATCCGTTTCATGACCGCCTTCCACTCGGCAAGTGTGAGCCGTGTGGATATGGTCTTTGTCCGAGCCTTGCCCTTTGCGGATTTTGGTCTGCCGCCTTTATGTGAATTTTCGTTGTCTGTCATACGCCTGTTGTTATCGGTTATAATTGGGATGATGTTTTAGGGCTGAGATTGGGGCTTAGCCGTTTCCGGTGTGACCGGGTCGCCGCTTGCGGCGTGGTTTTCGTGGACGAAAACATAAACTTGCCAGCCCTAAAACATTCCCCTGTAAAAACGCCTCTCTCTGTCATGTCTGCCATTTACTTATAAGAGGTATTACCATCAAATGAGGTCTGTTCGCCCTGCACGGTTGGCAGTTCTCCCTCCGTATAAGTTGCGGTCAAGCCGTCATTTCCCGATAACGGTTGTTGGGTGATATTCGGTCTGTTTCTTCTTTCCCTCTTATCGCTTTTGCAAAGTTTTCGGCCTCCTGCTGCAAGTTGAAGATATAGCCGCCCTTGCCGAAATCGCTCCAATAGCCGTTGAAATCCCGTGCCGTCTGCACAAACTTCCGCTCTCCGGCAGCTTCAATTTCCTTTGAGAAAAGCACGGCAAAGATGGTCGATCCGCTTCTTGAATGTGTCCGGCTTTCGATGGAATACGGTTTGCTCTCACACTCCGGGGCGGTGACTTTGCCGTTATCCCCATCAACATTTTCCGAGGAAATTTGTGCGGAAATTGCGCTGTTTTCACTTGGACTTTTGTCCGGCTTGCTCTCCGGTTGCCGTTCATTATCTGTAGAAATTTCATCATCCTGCGGCTTTCGTCTGCGCTTCGGAGTATCTTTGGGTACAACAGCATCCATAAGCCACGATTGGATTTCGGAACGAAGAAAATAGAGTTTGTTGCCCTGTTTGCGATATGGAATCCTGTGTTCGGAAGTCATCGCATAGATGGTGGAAACGGACTTGCAGAGCATGGCAGACACGTCCTCAACTGTCATTATTTCCGGCAAGGGAGTGACGGCGGTTGAGGAAATGATCTGCTCGAACATTCCGGTCAGGCGGTCTATCTTCTCATGGAGTTCTGCCACCGACCGGGGTAGATTGTCAAAAGACAGGTGTGGATTTTCGCTTTCAGTCATATACGGATTGTGTCTGTGTTTGAAGAAAGGGAACTAATCATTTTTGGCGAGATTACGCATGATGGTATGTGCTTCCTCTGAAATCTGCCCCTGTGAGGCGACAGGATTCTGCCTGAGCCATTTCAGGAGTTCGGACTTCTCAAAATACACCATCTTGTTGTTGGGCTTAAAGTACGGGATGACCTGATTGTGTGTCATTTTGTAGAGCGAACTTTTGGAAATGCCTAAGAACATGGCGGCTTCCTCCAGATTCAGAACCTCCTTTGAGGCGTAAACCACGTTCTTGACTCTCTCCAGCTCCTGTTTCAGTCCGTCCACCACCTTTCGGAGCAGGGCGGTTTCGTTCGGTTTTTGTTCTGTTTTACACATAGTCGTTATTTTATAATTTAATTTGTTTTTTGTCGGTTGTGGTTGCTTCCGATTCGATTTGTCAGTGCAAAGTTAATGCGAAAAGAATCTGCAAACAAACACGCAAATCCTTGTTTAACAGTCTGTTTTGCGATGTATTATGGCAACATGGACAGTCTGTTTTATTCTTCCAATGTGTGCATTTTCGGCTTTTTCTGTCAGATGATTATCTGGCAAGGATGCCGGATAATTTTTGCAATATCTTGTTAATAGCAAAGGCGGCTAATCTGACAGGTAATTTGTAACTTTGCCACATATTTATCTGCCAGTGCTGCCAGATAATTTTCGCTCATGAGAGAGGTAAGTCTGCTTCATCAAATGCCAGATAAACGGCATAGGTTAAAAATGGTGAATTAACATATCATACTCTCAGAGTTTGATTTTAACTGGCTGAACATATACGTCAAATACACGCGCAACATTTTATGATATTTTTGTTGCAGCTTTGTTGCGTAAGCCTTAAACGATTTAATATAATATCTGATATACAATTAGTTATAAAATATCGTGATATTACGAAGAAGAGCATTACAGTAAATATCTGTTAGTGGACGAACGAAAAGATGAAATTATCGGTGTTGTATCCGTTAAAGATATTATTTTGATGGTAGGCAATAAAAAGGTCTTCAACTTATGTGAAATAGCTCGTCCTCCATTGTTTATTCCAGAAAGTTTATATGCAAATAAAATTTTAGAGCTATTCAAGAAGAACAAAAATAAGTTCGGAGTTGTTGTAAACGAGTATGGTAGTACGGAAGGTATTATTACCTTGCACGATCTGACTGAAAGTATTTTCGGAGACATTCTTGAAGAAGATGATACGGAAGAAGAAGATATCGTCAGAAGACAAGACGGTTCGATGTTGGTGGAAGCCTCTATGAACATTAAGGACTTCATGGAAGAGATGGGAATTTTATCTTATGAAGACCTGGAAGACGAAGACTTTACTACTCTTGGTGGATTGGCAATGTTTTTAATAGGACGTATCCCGAAAGCCGGAGATATCTTTACCTACCAGAATCTGCAATTTGAAATAGTGGATATGGACCGTGGCCGAGTAGACAAACTGCTGGTCATCAAACGGGAAGATGAAAAGGATATTTAAAAACAATAAACCGAGCACTAGCTCACTATATTTATATTAACTTAAAGCACTTAACGATGAAAAAAGTAATTATGTTAGCAGCTGTTGTAGCTGCTTTGGCATCTTGCCAGTCAAAAGCAAACAAAGCCGTAGAGGCAGAAGCAGACAGTCTTGCACTTGCAATGCCTCCGATCACAGAAGTGACGGAAGTTTTTGAAGGCACACTTCCTGCTGCTGACGGTCCGGGTATCGATTATGTACTGACTTTGAACGCTGCTACTGACGGGGTGGACACTGTTTACTCCCTGGATATGACTTACCTTGACGCAGAAGGAGAAGGAAAAGATAAAACCTTTACTTCGAAAGGTAAACAACAAACCGTTCATAAGATTGTGAACAAACAGCCAAAGACTGCTATTAAATTGACTCCGCAGAACGGTGATGCTCCTATGTATTTTGTTATTGTCAATGACACAACCTTGCGTTTGGTAAATGACAGTCTGCAAGAAGCTGTGAGCGATCTAAATTATGACATTATCAAAGTGAAACAATAAACCTAACCTTATAACAATAAAAAAATGCTCTGCGAAGATTGAATCTTGCAGAGCATTTTTTTACAAAAACAATTAATAGAATAGTCCGACATTTGTATCAGTTTGACACCTGTACTCCATTTGTCGAATTTAATTTATGAGAGAAATGTTTGGCAAACGAACAGCCAAACTTATTCATAAAGTATCAAAAATCACGCCAAACAGATAATCATATCATTATCAACATATTATCTAATTAAAGAATAGAGAAAGCATGTGCATTTTCTCACATTTTAAGTGCTAAAACGCACAATAGCAGATTCTTTTCCTAACAATTCATCATTCTTTTCAGCCTTTCCATCTATACGTTTTTAAAGGTCCATTTAATTATCATTTGTCACTTTTTCAACGTAAAGTTCTAATTATCAATAGTCAATTAGTGACAATAGTCTTTTTTCGCTTTTCTATTATCACTTTAAGTTCCACGATTAGTTACTTAATAATCTGATAACCAATCACAAATCATATAAATAATACTGTTTCCCACAAACCTCAAGAAAGAGTATTTTTATCGAATATTCATGTTTTTAGTCTATTTTTCCTCTAATAAAACCGCTTTTCAAGGTTCTTTCGGCACAATATTAAGTAGATAAGCTAATAACATTAATATGAAAACGAAGCTGTATTAATCTATTATATACGATGTATACTCTCGTTTCATGTACATGAAGCATTCGGATTTCGTACATGAACCAATAGTTCACCTACGTGAAATGATGGGACTATGTACGAAAAACGATCTGATACAACCTCAATAGTATATTGATCTTATAAGTAAAACAACTTAATAGACCGTTACTTTATTATTAACTTCGGTATTTCCCGAATAACAAGGCGCCTATATTATATATTGATCATTTGAGAATTGATGATATTGTAGATAAAATTAACGAATTGGACTTGAATTCCGATGATCGTTTTAGATATAAAAGGAAGAAAAGCTTGCAGGATGGTAACGATAAACATGATGAAAAAGAGAATTCAAAAAGATTTTTGTAAAATAAAAGTAACCTAAAATATTTTCAAAACTCTTGAATCTTTCGTTTTTTTTATGAGTTTGTATCTGCTTTAAACGAACCATCTAACTCCGAATCATTAGTATGCCAATGCTATATTTTATACCATTTATCTTTGAATTCATCGTAAGTATACGAAATCAGACCTTTGGCAGGGTTGGGAACATATATTTTAGTCTTTGAAGTCTTATACACAACAATTAAATGGTCATCATTCCAACGGACAATACAAGAAAGGAGTTCATCAATAGAAGCGGTGACGGATATTGATCGCAGCCCTATTTTATCGGCTGCATAGCTAATGTCGTGAAATGAAACGCCTTCACGAGTAATACTGCATGTGTGATCTTTTTTATTGCAAAAAATCCCTTTTAAAATAGAAAAGAAATTTTCAGACTATGTTTATGAACATACAAACAGATTGACGAGATCTCAAAAAAATGTTTATATTTGTATATCGCTGTCATTAGAGGTAGCAAGAAAAGATAAAATTCGTTCTCAAAAATGCTTTGTATATCGTGGTTTCGAAGATCTTAATTAGAAGTATCGCTACAAGATAGAGCATATGTAAACTAAGATACTTACTGAACACAATTACAAATACATTTAAAAAGCAAATTATAAACAACTGAAAATAAGCCAAGAATAAATGTCTGGTAATGTTATTGGAGCTAAAAAATCAATATTATGAGAAAAGAAAGAAAATTAAGAAGGTTGGATTTTGATTTGATACAGGCTGAAATGTCAGTTATTGATGGAGAACTTTTAAGAAGTATTGTCGGAGGATATAAGAACGACTGCTTTTGGAGATGTATCGCATATTTAGACAGTGGTGGCTGTTCTTACTCTGAATCAGACGCTGCAAAATATGCTGACAGTTATTATATATTATACCGGTGTAGGAATAACAACGGACAAAATCGAAGAATACATTAGCTACAACTATAGTGGTAGCACAGCACATAAACTTGTAGAGTACGACACTAGTATGGCTGGACAGGGGCAAGTCGGAAATTTAACACATACTGTAGTGTTTCAAGGTGAAAGATTTAATAGTAATGGCGAGAAAGTAACCCGATTTTTTGATCCACAAACAGGAGAAACGCTTGAGATTCCATCTAAATCTGTAATAAACACCTTTAATATTGGTACCAAAATCAGCAGTAGTGAAAATAGTGATTGGGAATATGGTAGTAGTAGTGTTTATGGAAGTAGTGGCAATGGAAGCAGTAGTTATGGAAGTAGTGCCTATGGAAGCAGTTATTATGGCTAAACAATATTCCTTATCACTGTCGAAAAATTAACCATGATTACAAACATCTATATATGAAAGTTTATTATAAATATATCTCATTCGCATAACAATAATATTTTGTAAAAAACGAATAATCAATTTCTATTATGAATAATATAAGAATTTTATTTTTAGCAATTTGTGCTATTGCATGTTTACTTCCCACATACGGACAGAAAGACACAATAACAGCGGAAGGAATATTCCCGAAATACAACCACTTGGTTTATCGTCCGAAGGACCTATCAAAACACACAATAGAAATAGTAGAAGATGGAGAAATTAAGGAATCTTCCACTGATCCCAATATGGAACTGATAAGAGGAGAATTAGACAGAGCGACAAAAGCTATAGGGCTAATATATAAAAGACTCCCACAATATATTATATCTGAAACATTTGGTCTTGAATTTCCTCCGGTAAATCCCAAAGAGTTACATATGACAGCAAATAATGCAATAACTTCTCAATGGATACATGAAGATGGAGAGTGTATACTATTCATCAAATGTCCCGGCATGAAGTCAAAGATAGATAAATCGATTACCAAACTACCAAAAGAACTTTTTTATTGGATAAAGCAAGCGTTAGGTATGGGATCCTTCTTAATCTATCCGACAGAGGAGGAGATGGAAAAGATTAATAAGAAAATAACTTGTTGGTCGCCGAGAAAATCTAAAAAAGTTTTTAATGCACAGTATGTGATTACCTCTCCAATTAAGAATGAAAAATCTATATATATGGATCTATACATGCATAAAATGGACTTGACAATGATAAAATGGGGCGAAAGATTGACAGTCTCATTCTTGGTAACTAAAAAGGGAAATAAGAATATTAATAAATATATTAAAGATGTAGAAGAAGCTTTTTGGTTTGAAAATTGATTTAAATACCGTCGCTTGATAATTGGAATTGTGTTTGTTTCATTTTCTAATCTCAATAAATAGTAATTTGACATTTAATAAATCTCATCCCTTCCATTATTAAATTAAATGCAAAAGATGAGATTTATTACTCAAAACCTGATTTCTTTCCAGACTTTATTTAGTTTGCAATGGCTGTTATTACATAAAAATCTCCTTTTTTTGTTTCAAAACTACTAATGTAGTAATTGCCTTCCTTTACTTGAGTGGATACAACTCCTTCAATACTCACTGGAACTTGAGTCCTCAAAACACACTTATTCCCCATATTTGACTTAATCTTGGCCTGCTTCAATTGATGATCTTCCCAAACGATATCTACTTCAAAGTTCCCCCTGGCTTTCAAACCTGATACACTTCCTGAAGGCCAGGCACTTGGTAAAGCCGGTAACAGATGAAGTTCTTTCAAATGACTTTGAAGAAGCATTTCTATAAATCCCGCTGTTGCTCCAAAGTTTCCATCAATCTGGAAAGGTGGATGAGCGTCGAAGAAATTCGGATAAGTTCCCCCTACTCCACCGGCAGAAGGATCACAATAATGCATGATCTCACGAATCATTTTATAAGCATGGTCACCGTCCAACAATCTGGCTGCAAAGTTAATCTTCCATCCCTTACTCCAACCTGTACCTTCATCACCACGCAGTTCAAAAGTTTTATCAGCAGCTTTTGCCAGTTCAGGAGTTATCAATGGAGAAATCTGACGTCCCGGATGCAAACCAAACAGGTGAGAAAGATGTCTATGACGAGGATCTGTCTCTTTATATTCTTTGCTCCATTCAAGTAATTGTCCCTGTGAACCAATCCGGTAAGGAAATAATTTATCTTTTTTTTCTTTCAACTGTTTACAGAATTTCTTATCCATATTCAAAATCTCCGAGCTTCAATCAAGTTCGTAAACAAATCACGGATAATCGCCATATCCATCGTTGTTGCCTCTGATACTGCATAGTATTTACCATCAATCCAGAATGAGTTTTCTGGTGAAGTAGATGGAGAAGTTATCAAATAACCGTCTTTCTCTACCAACCAATCAAAACAGAATAGAGCGGCTTCTTTCATTACCGGATAAGCTTCGTCTCTCAAGTAATTCTTGTCACCGGTAAAACAATAATGTTCCCATAAATGCTGGCAAAGCCAATTACCTCCCATATACCAGTTCGCCCAAACCGGATCGCCTTCACCACAATTACCTACCGGATTACTCAATCCCCAAATATCTGAATTATGGTGGGCCACCCATCCCCTCGCACGATAAAACTCATTTGCTGTTACTTTGCCTGTTTTCGACAGATTCTTGATCCAATCTATAAGTGGCTTGTGCATTTCGGACAGATTACCTGTTTCAGCCGGCCAATAATTCATTTCCGTATTTATATTAATCGTATAATTCGAACTCCAGGGCGGACGAAATTCTTTATTCCACAAACCTTGCAAATTAGCTGCCGATCCACCCGGACGCGAGGCGGAAATCAACAGATATCTTCCGTATTGAAAAAAGAGTTCCTCCAAGGCTGGGTCATAATTTCCATAAGAATAAAGTTTCAAGCGAAAATCCGAAGGGAGTTTCTCATTCACTTTATTATTTAATGTATCAGTCAGATGTAATGTAACGCGATTAAAAAAGCTGCTGAAGTCTGAGATATGTTTTCTTTTCAGTTCATCATAATTTAGAGATACTGCATCATCCATTCTCCGTTGCGAAATCATCTTCTCATCTTTACCTTCTTTATCAGGATGTTTATCAAAACCATTGAAACTGGTTGCTGCTGATAATAACAAAGTCAATCGGTCGGCATTCCTCACATGGATACATTTTTCGTCTACTTGAAGAGTTCCTCCAACCGGCAAAGCCTTCAAAATAGTTTGAAAACGCATTCCTCCAAGCCCGTCGGTATCCACTTGTTCAATTGCCGGTTTCCCCGGCCTGTTGTGATAAACCGGATCAACGTGGGCAGCACTTGCCCATTCATGTAAAGTTTATCATTATCTTTGGCCGTAATTGTGTTTTTGATAAGGCTACTCATAGCAATGTCGAATGTCAATTTGCCGGGCTTATTAGCAGTGAAACTTATCACCATGACACTATCCGGAGCCGAAGTGAATATTTCACGTGTATATTTCACTCCCCCCACAACAAATTCGGTAGTAGCAATGGCCTCATCCAAACATAATTTTCTCACATAGCCGGACGGATTGACTCTACCGCCAAAACTTTGTTTAATGCGGATATCTCCTAAAGGGAGAAAACTTTGGGTGAAATATCCCTGCATTTTCTTACAAAGATTAGTGGCTTCCCGGTAATCTTCTTTTGCCAAAGCTTCCCGTATAGGTTTTAAATACTTGTATGCATCGGGGGTTACATTCTTTTTCTGTGGTCCACCCGACCACAAAGTCACCTCATTCAGTTGTATCAATTCATTTTCTATTCCTCCAAACACCATCGCGCCAATTTGTCCATTGCCTAAAGGCAGAGCTTCCACCCATTCTTTAGCCGGCTGTTCATACCACAAACTCAGATTTTTCTGAGCATTCAATGATAAAGTCATTAATGTTAATGCCAGTACAATTAATCTTTTCATTGCTTATCTGTTTTTCATTTATAAGAATAATACTTTATAAACCAGTCTACTTTTCTATTTTAAAAGAATAGTCACCGGATGAAAGATCCAATATTACTTTACCATCTTCCACACCTACATACTCTACTCCTTTACTTTTCTTCAAAGATTTATTCCCCTCGGAAATTCTTTCTACAGAAACGGCAGGAAGATATAAACGTGCAATCGTATTGGCAGGAACTGTGCATTGATAAATCAATGCATCATCTTCTTTTTTCCAACTGCTATTAATGCGTCCATACATTGAATCATAGTAACCTTTCGCATAAGTCATAGCCCCTGTCACATCTACTTCCGGTTTCAATATGAAATGCTTAAATCCGGGATATCTCTCATCACGTTGTATACCTAACGAGTAATTGCACATCCATGCACCCACAGCACCAAAAGAATAATGATTAAAAGAATTCATGCTATTGTTGCCACCAAAACCATCAAGGCGCGTATATGAATTCAACCGTTCCCAAATAGTAGTAGCTCCTTGTTCAATAGGATAAAGCCAAGAGGGATAACTAGTTTGCTGTAACAACTTATATGCAACACCCGAATATCCGTTTTCAGACAAAGCCATATTAATCCATGCTGTACCTATAAAACCTGTCATTAAAGAATAAGAAGGACATTCTTTTCCCTGATCAGTTTTATTGTCTCTGGTCACTGTTTGTACAAGATGTTCCACCAGTTTATCTTTCATTGTAGAATCAACCAGATTGAAAGCTAAAGGTAATACATACGATGTTTGGATATCTACTAACTCACCTTTCTTCGGTCCATTGACCCCTGAAGCAATTGTTTTTCCCGTCTCCGGTTGAATATAGGTATGAGCAAAGAATTCCCTTCGTTCGGTAGCCAGTTTCTTGTACCATTCCGCATCATCTTTCCTATTCAATACTACAGCAATTTTATGCATCAAATCAAGATCATAAATAAAATAGGATTCCCATAGTAAAGTTTTATCATTCTTTCCATCTTCTAATCCTAACCAATCGCCTAAATTCCCCCACCATGCTTGTCCCTGAGTCAGTACTCCGGTAGTAGGATCTATATATTTTTCAAGGATATATTTTATGTAATGCTTCATTGCATCATAATGTTCGGACAACAATACACGATCATTATATTGCTGATAGGACTCCCATGCTACGGTAATACCGGCACTTCCCCAAAGTAGTCCGCCAAACCCTCCTCCAAGAGGTGCTATATCCGGGAAACGCCCGTCTGCATGTTGAGTTTGACGCATAGCAAACATATGACGACGTAAAAATTGAGGGAAAGAAGCCAGATAAGTAGCTGTACGCGAAAAGACAGAAATATCACCACTCCATCCAAGCCGTTCATTGCGTTGAGGGCAATCGGTAGGAACAGACATAAAATTAGCATAAGCTGACCACAAAATATTCTGCCATAATCGGTTTACTTTTGTATTCGAAGTTTCATAATTGGCTGTTAAACCATCGATAGAACTCAGTACCACTCCCTTTACAGATTCCAACGGAAGTGGCTTCTCAATACCTGTAATCTCCAAATAACGGTAGCCATGATAAGTAAAACGTGGAGAAATAGTTTCATTTCCTCCCTTCGTAACGTAAATATCTTGTGCCATAGCTCCACGAATATTTTCCAGCATTATCATGCCAATATTTCCTTGATATTCCGGAAGATCCGGATAGGTCACTTCTGCAAAACGTAAATATACTTTCGTTCCCGGTTGCATACCCGACAAATTGATTTGAGGAACCCCTGCCATATTTTGTCCCATATCATAAACAAAAACGCCTGGGCGGACCTCCTTCACAGAAATGGCAGTCAGTTCTTTGATGGCTTTTATCGTCTGTCCGAATTGCCCGGTGAGCCAAAAGTTTGAATAATCGTTGGCAGGTTCCCAACCATTGCTTCCACCAGTACTTACAATTCCGCCAAGTATAATCTCTTGAGCCGACTTCCATGCTGTTGCCTTGTATTCGGGAGTACTCCATCCCAATATTTGTTTTTCTTTCCGAGCATCATATATCTCACCTTGAAAGAAACTTCCATAACGTATAGGACCTTCACTGAAATATTGCCATTGGGAAGGATTAGTTACTACCACTTTCTCTGCTCCATCAGCATACGTAACTACGAGTTTAGCCAATAATGACTGACGATCACCAAAGTAATTCCAAAGTTCTCCCAAGTATGTGCATCCTCCACTCCACCAGCCTTCACCCAGTAAAGCACCGATCACATTATCTCCTTCCTGAATACAATCAGTCACATCATAAGTCTGGTATAAATGCATCTTATTATATTGTGTCATCCCCGGATTAAAATAATCATTTCCAATCCGAGATCCATTCATATATATTTCATAAATGCCACGTGAAGTAACATAAAGACGTGCTTTCTTCACCTTTTGTTTCTCTGAAACAAACCGGGTACGGAGCATAGGCATGGAATTCCGGCTTGGATCCAATGTCAGGAAAGAACCGGAACTTGTATCGAAGTTCAACACCCGAATAACATTGGAAGGGCGTTGGAAATGTCTGATCTTGATATTGGAAAAAGTTGCAATCTGTCCTTCCGGAAGGGAATAACCAATATCAGCAACCACCGGAAAAGTAATAAAATCACCACCTCGACCTATAGGATTAAGATTGACTTCTCCAATGTTATTTTGGTCGCTATCAATAAATAGACGAGTGGTCCCATAATTAGAGGTTAATATGACAGTATGTTTCTCATATTTATTGTTTTCATTAATTAGAGAAGTAGGAATAATCAGACTTTTCAATGGTACTTCTTTACGATCGTCAGGATGATAGCCCACACGATAAACATTAATTTGTGCCTCTTTGCCCGAGATCAACGGAGCTATATCCAATTCCATCATTACGTATGATTCATCTTTGGCATTCTGTAAATGGTATATATTTTTAAACTTATTCATCAAACGATGATCGTTAGCCCCATAAATAAAACCCGCACGTGTAGAACCTGATTGCCTATCAAGTTGTAGGTAAAGTCGAGACGGTATACAGGAAGATATTGTGAATGTAATGTTTGATCTTCGTCACCACCTCCAATCCATTTAGCGCCTCCCCATATCTTATCTGTATCATTTCTACTCATCAATCCGGTTTCAAACCAAGAAGAAGCTGACGCGTTTTTACCTTTATTATCCCACACGCGAATTGTCCATATATAGCGAGTGACCGGTCTCAAAGATTGTCCTTCGTATTCAATGTTAAGTGACATATCACTCATCACTTTCCCAGAATTCCAGACTTGAGTTCCATGCTCATTTGTCACAGTAATCTGATAGGCAGTTTGCATATCTCCTCTACGATCGGAAGGAACTGCCATTTGCCAACTAAAACGTGGTTTTTCTACATCTATGCCTAATGGAGTCTCTGCATATTCAACACACAAATTCTTCAAATGGAAAGAAGATTTAGCAGCACAATATAAAACTGAGTATGCAACAAAACAAAAATAAA
>NZ_BAKK01000045.1 GCF_000614145.1 Bacteroides faecichinchillae JCM 17102
TTCGTTTGTTGTAGGCTCACGCCGCCTGAGTGGGTATTACTATTAATTATAGTAACAGTATGATACAACGGGCTTGCAGTTAACTCTTCCATCCCACCGTTTGGATAATGCATGAATGATGAACTTGCCTTTTTCCCCTGGCTGAATTGGCATACTTATACATTGTTTCAACTCCTCATTTGCCATATACATATTGTTTTAGGAAGTATGGGCAAAAGTGTATCAGTATAAGCAGGAATCCGATAAACCACTCCCATTACCTTTACAATAGATCCGGTTTAAACCAAGCTGTATATGTCTCCTGTCAATATTGCCAGATAGTCCTTACCCGGTGAATATGATGGATAAGCCGGATGATTACAGTCGGTTGTAATGACATCAGATTATAGAATAAGGATCAGTATTCATAAGACCGACAAGGCAACAAACAAGCGGATGTTCTTATTTCCTATGATTGGTTCGGGTTGGTGGCGGTTGGTTTCAGTTGGCAATGCGGTGTACAGGGCTGTACAATATTGTTACTTAGATATGAGAAAGACTACGGAAGATGGTATCAAGCATACTGAATAATGTTTGTCATCCAATATATAAAATCCAGGTGTGAGGCTGTGAAGTAACATGGGAACCTATACCAGTGAAACGATATTCCCATACTTTATCATCGGTTCACTGTTCTAAAATTAGAGGCGGTAAAAAACTGGAAATGATGAGGAATGAATACGGGCAACAGTAAAGGGTGCCTGGAAAATAAACGGGAGGTAATATACAGGCCTTCTCCCGGTAAATCATAGGCACTCCATTCTTGCCCGGTGATGTATGGCATATAGTCGGTTTACCATCATAGGAGTATATAAAAACAACAATAGCCAACTTCTCCGGATATGAGATTTTAGCTATAGACTCATCTTCAGCGAAATTTATACAACCACATCCGACACTTTATCGTGTAAGACCAAAGTGTAAAACAGCTTTTAACTCATTACCTGAATAGCTGCTCAAATCAGCAGTTTCTTCCGGTCCAAAATACTTAAAACCTATTTAAATTAAAACTGCCCCTTTATAAGAGGCAAACCCGTTGTGCGCTTGAACATAGGTAATATTGAAAGATTCAAATAGAATTTTATCTTTTAAGCCAATGTTTTGTAAGCCAACTCCGCACCGGTTCATCATATAGCTTAAAGGCTGCCCATGCTAAGCCTAATGCCATGAGAAATGTACAGATACCCACCATGATATGTGTGCATATTGGTGCGCCAAGGTGACGCTGTGCCCAGCTGGTATGCATATAGATGAGAGGGTAGTGTGTGATGTAGAGTGGAAAAGATATTTGTCCTAAAAATACACAAACGCGCGAAGTTTTTTTACCTTTTAGTAAACTTCCCGCACCTATAGAAAGAATGAGTGGAAAAGCAAACAGAATGCAAATCAGCTGGTAGATACCATCAATGATTTTATTGTCACCACCAAGCACAGGCACACAAAGCACAACCAATACCATGAGTGAAGTATAAAGAAATCCACCTCTCTCTATCTTTATTGTCTTGTCAAGTCTAGAAAGCAACAGCCTATCAAGAACGGGTAGAACAAGCGGACATAGCCAATATAAACGTGTTCGGCTGTAAAGATAAATCCACCTACAACAGAATAGCTGTTCCAGTCACTTTCAAGTACTCCCCACAAATTCAGACGGAGACAGCAGTCGGTAGTAAGTAATGCACAGAAAACAACAAGAAAGCCAAGTGCCACTTTACTCAAATGGCGAAAAAAGAGTGCATAGAGTATGTTTGCTACATATTCGAACATCAGTGTCCAGACCGGCCCATTGATGCTGGTCAGTTCACCCCACCCACGAATATCCATGGACTGGGGCAGTGGAATCATCAAAATCATCAGCAAAGCCTGGAGAAGTACCATCCACCATACAGCTTCATCCACTTTACCAAAGAGTTCAATATCGCCAGAATAATAAAACAAACATATACCGATTAATGCTCCCAAAATCACCATAGGATGGAGTCTCACCAGTCTGCGTTTGAAGAAATGCCAGAGTGTCATTCCGGTTTTATTCTGTCTGGTTTGCCAACGGTTGTCATAGGCATAGCCGAGAACAAATCCGGAGAGTGCAAAGAAGAAATCAACCGCCAGATAACCATGAGCAAAATAACTGCTGATAATATTTTTTGGATAACATTCCATTAAATGATAAAATACAACTACTATTGCTGCTATGCCTCTCAGACCGTCAAGAATCTCATATCTTGGTTTTGATGATAAATAATTTGAATTCATAAATTTATTAGAGTTATATCGAATAATTAATGCATTCTTTGACTTTTTTGTAGTTTAAAGTTCAATAAATGTTTTACGACAAGATTCCCACCGCCAGCCATAGTTAAGTTCCTGAAGCAACAAGTTTGACTCCCGTAGAGTTTGATGCCTTGCTAAATACTATAATCATATAAATAATTAAAGCAGCCATGTCAATAATTTGATTAACAGTATCAACTGGCTACTTTTGATAATACAATTTTTAGACAATGTGGATTATCTAAAGATTTTGATAAATCACACCTATTAGGCATTTACCATCTCTTTTCCATCTTCAGTCATCAATATGACTGACTGTCGTCGGTATGGATTTCTTCATATTATACAATGTATGAAGCTTGATGTCTCCCTTTTGATATATAAGTACGAATCAAGTACGGTTTAGATATAGTTCAAGTTATTCAAAAAAACATCCGATTTATCTTACTTATTGTAAATATACGGAGTTATATGCCCAATATCTATCTAAAGATTCTACTGAAATAAGTCTTCGTCTGTTCGGGACGTTGACTCATACGCAAACGCCACACCAATTCCCGCATATTAATTACCTCAAAATGATCATCTAACTGTGCGGCACATTGTTTAGCAGCAGCAGCTCCATAAGCATCATTTTCAAAATGACTCCAAGCATGCACACACACTGCTGAGAAGCTTTCTGTTTGCACCTCATCTTGCAGTTTTGAAGCTATGAAAGCAGGAGAGCCCTCACGTTCGTGAATTCTATCCCAAAGAGAATATTTCACAGTGATGACAGGAATATCGTAACCGTCTTTATTCGTTACCCAAAAGATTTCTCCCTCGCCACCTGCATATGGAGAATATTGCAAAGCAATAATACCTTCCAACCGGTTGTTAGCATCCACATAAGCTTGATAAGCTTCTTGAGCTGCTTCCGATTTCACATCCATTGCCATAACTCCCAACAAACCAACATTGTGTCGACACATATAATATGCTAAACGTTCTGCTACAATCTTAAGATTGTTTTCCCTATTCCGGTCTTGGCTATATGTATCTATATAATAATAACCACCGCCCAGCATTTCTATAAGGGAACAACCCGACCTCTTCAGATTCAGTAAATAGTTGTTTTGTATAGGAGAGACCATTGCCAATGTAGAAATAGGTATTCCATATGACATCTTCACATCCTCAGCTTCAGGAATATTATAATAGCGAGGAACAAAGCTTTGCATCATCCATTGAATATTGTCACCATCGGAAAGGAAAAAAGAGACATAGTTTTTTTTCTTATTAAAATCAATATCTCGTGGATCAAACTCCTCTATTATAACCGAAGGCGGACATTCTTTATAAAGTAATGACATAAGCGAATGATTATAACTCCAGTCACAAGGAATCATCGGATGTCCACTTCTAGATACGCGAGCCACAAACAGGTCTTCACTTACTCCCTGTTCCCAGCCATACACAGGAGCATTGGGCTTTAACCATGCGAGCACTTCCTCCAACAATTCTATATTTTGTCCATCATTAGGGGTTCCTTGTGTCCGATTCAAATTCAATACAAACAAATTGTTCTTAATAGAAAACTCACGCAACTCTCCTGTCTGTACCGGCATGATAACTAAAGCTTCATTACTACACTTATCTTTGAACTCACGCCAAGCATCTACAGTAGTTTTACGGGTTGCATCATATCTCATCCGATAACCTGCTTTCTCGTAAAAGTCTTTATCACGCACATCTACAATAATCGAATTATAAACATGCGAAGCGACAGAAGCCACAATACCACTCTCTGGATTTCCTGCTACATCCGTCAATACATATCCATCGAACATCCCCTTCAGCTGAATACGCAAACCGTCCACCAATGGATAATCACAGCATGCTAATTCCACTCCATCCCGTATGCCTTGTTCTCGAATTCCCATATCTTCCAATGCTTTTCGAGACAATTGATAAGAAGCTATTCCATCATAATCATGTAACCAAACTCCTATTTCACTTTTCCCTTCCTCTACCGCACGGTTCGTCAAACCCGCTAAAGACTGACATAACAAGTGATATTGTAATCCACATTTTCTATCGGTTTCGTCTACACTGTTCCGACTATCTACAGAGATTACTCCTACGCAATTCCAATATTTTTTCGGTTTGTGTTTCATTTCGGACATATAATGCCACTCCTGCTCCAACATCATTTCGGGTATTTGCCAATTTTCGGAAAGACGATAAAAGGTATTACCACCTACTGCCTCCAATAATCCTACAAGAAGCAACAAGACACTAAAAATAAATTTCATACAACAATTCTAAGAATAAATAAATACTATCAAGTCCACAAACCATCTGCCATGCCAAATAAAGCCGAAGTACCACCTCCACATTAACAAAGGGAAAAAGGTACTTCGGCAAGCAAATAAATCAGTATTCACCTATTGAAAACGGCTATCTTGTACCTTAATTACAACTGTATTTCAAACACTTGTGAATAATTATATTTAGCTTGAATACCTTCTCCCAGCTTTTGGGGTAAAGCGCCGATACGAAAAAAGTATTTCTGCCCAGCTTTCAACTTCTTTCCTTCATCTGAATTCAAATCTAATATCAGTGTGAAGACTTTATTGACATTCTCGCTATTGTTCTCAAAGTTGACATTATCACTTTCAATGTTAACATCTACATGTGCCAAATTGAAAGAATTCGATGGATTCTTATCCGACTGAGCAAATAATGCTATTTTTTCCACCTGCCCTATGCTATGCCCATACTGCAATTTAAAAGTAGCGACAATGGCATTATTTTCTTTCTTCACCACTGATTCTTTGATACGAATATTAGGAATCACCCTAAAATCAAGTCTATTTTCACCCTTATTGAACCGATATGCTTTGATAGTATCCAGTTTTACAAAATTTCCATTGTTCATGATAACATCATAAATACCGGAAAAAACAAGATTATTTCTATATTCTCCGTTCAGCATAAGCTTCCATTGCTGCACTTTGCGAATAGCATATCCGTATTCTATCACCTGAACACAAGCAGCGTCACCACTTGTTCCAATCTCCTGCTGAATCAACTCTCCTGTTTCTGCATCAATCACTGCACCGTATACCTGAGCATCCGGACCATCAAAGTTATCAAGTTCACACCCAGTCATAACACATGCCGCACTGATGCCGGCTATTATATATTTTAAGCTTTTCATACTCTGTCTAATTAATAATTTAAGGATTCTGAATCATTTGATTAATGGCATTGCGCGGTACATCTTCATAATATTCTGAAATAGAATAAGTATTAGGCCCATTCAAACTTACTCCTAAAGTCGTCTTACGTATAAAAATCAAAGCGGGATTCTCTTCGCGCAAATCCAACATGGGTACCAAAATGTCATGAGAGAAGTTATTCATTAACGTATGCAGCACTCTCCAACGGCGCAAATCCCAAATTCGAATATTTTCAAAAGCAAGTTCTACCATACGCTCACTTCGTATATTTTCTCTTGTCAATTCAATTTCATTGGTATGAGCAGCTCGTTTACGGATATCATTCAATGCTTTGGTAGCAAGGTTCTTATCCCCCAAGCCACTCTCGCACACAGCTTCCGCATAGTTCAACAACACTTCTGCATATCGGAATACGATATAATCTACTGTTGTCTTATGATATTGGGCCGGCATACTCTCACTTATCATTTTTTTCATGAGAAAACCTGACATAGAATGAGTTCCATCTCCTGGCCAGAAGCCCGACACCTGATGTTTTTCACCTCCTAAGGTATAATAGGTGTTGCCATCTTTTCCAGTCACCGTAGTCGGAACACGATATAGTTCTGTACCATCCTGCTGAATCACACCACCCTGCATGATAATTTTAGTACCCTTCCATTCCGTCCCCGGAAGAATAATTGAAGCCCACAAACGAGCATCTTTGGCTTTCTTCTCGTCACCATAAGCAACACCATTAAACAAATCATAAGGAGTATCCTTGTTCACCTTGATATAATCGCTATATCCGGCATCAAAACCTGCATTAGAATAGTTATCATTAAGACGAGTCTTAACTTTAGCGTTCGAACGCACACCTGGAAGATCTGTATAGTCTTCATAAGCATCTACCAAATTCAATGCCGGAGACATTTTCCCTTGGCCCTGGGTCTGATAAGGTTCGATGAAATAATTTAAGCTACTGGCAAAACCAGAACCTTCTTTCACAATACCTTTTATGAAAATAGCCTCTCCCTCCGTCTGATTAGGATTAATAAAGATATTACGGTAATTTTCTTCCGCTTCTTTGGGATTAGCAGGATTGGGCCTATAAAGTTGATGACTCGATTCTGTCATGATAGCCAAAGAAGCATCTATACAATGTTGGTAGAAATAATCCGCATGTTCCGGCTTCATTCCTGCCAACCCCAATGTCACGGCTTCACCCTCCATTGGTGCAAGCTCACCAAATTTTGCAATAGAGGCAGCGTACAAAGCAGCACGTGATTTCAGTGCCAATGCAGTCCATTTGGTTGCCCGTCTGTCCGAACGTTCGTCCGGAAGTTGGCTAGCCGCAATATCGCACTGTTGCATAACATAATTCCAAGTATCAAACTCGGTACTGCGCGGTACTACCAGCGCATCGGGATTTTCAGGGTCGTAGTCTTGCAATTCTTTAATCAGAGGTACTCCACCAAACTTCTCTGCCAGATAAAAGTACACATAAGCTGTTGCAAAAGCTGCCTCACCTTCCAATTCTCTTTTTTCACTATCCCGAATATCCAATGTAGGGATGATACTTTTCAACAAATTAATATTACGCAGAGTGGCATAGCCATGATTGAAATAATCGGCACGAATTACATACCCTGGCGATTGCTCACCCCACTGGCTTTGCACAGCTTCTTCGCAAATATTAGCGTACCACAATAAACCTATATTTCCTGTAGGATTATTAAAACCACCTTCTCCGGTTGTGCCAGGCATAAACATATAATCTTCGATAGGCAGATCACGATAGATGGTCGCCATAAAAGCTTTTGCACCATTAGGATTATTGAATAATTCATTAGGCGTAAGCTTGTTATTTGGCTCAATATCCAAAAGTCCTGTACATGCTGTACATACAACTGACAGCCCTATTATCAAATAATATCTTATATTTTTCATTTCTAACGTACTTTATTTAAAAGCTAAGATTAACACCAAAATTGATTGAAGAAGACAAAGGATAATTCATCATACGATTATCTTGACCGGCTGTTTTTTCAGGATCCAGTTTCAAGTCTTTCTTCAGATAAGAATCACAGAATGTAAAAATGTTATAGGCATTAACATATACACGTAAATGCTGTAAACCTACATAACTAGCAAAACGCTGTGGCAGTGTATAACCTACCTCAATACTTTTCAGACGGAGATAACTTCCGTCCACGGTATTGCGGTCTGTCTCTTGTGCATTATTACCCATCGGATTGTAATTTGAAACACGAGCAGCAGGATATTTGCCTGGAATCCATTTACTATTTGCATCAAACGGATCTTCACGATGCCATCTGTCATATAAATGAGCAGAAGAGTTACCTTCCCAAGAAGCATAATTACGCAAATTGTCCGGTATTTGTATGGAGTAGCATGCCGCTCCTTGGAACAAAGCCATGAAATCAAAGCATTTCCATCCGGCAGTTAATGTAATACCATAATTCAAAGCAGGCATATTCAATCCAAAATATTTGGGCTCCATATCATTACCATCTATATATCCGTCACCGTTCAAATCTTTCAGATAATAATCACCTGGCAAAATCATAGTATTGCCACGATCACCGCTCTGCACCGGTGCATTGTAAATCTGATCATAGTTCTGGAATTGCCCTATTGTAGTATATCCCCAGCCAATACCACTCCAACGACCTTCAGTGGCTGATTTCCACTTATCCCAACTACTTTCATACTCTCCATGTACCTGACGAATCATTTTACTACGTGCAAAGTTAAAATTTCCTTGTATACCGTATGACACTTGTCCAACTTTATGTCTGTGTCCGATACTGAATTCAATACCTTCTGTCCGGTCGGCATTTAAATTTTCTTCCGGAAGTGAAGCACCGAATGTATTAGTCAGTTGACTACCTCTAGTTGCCAACAAACCATCTCTGTCACGTCGATACACATCAAATGTAAAGTCGAGTAATCCGTCCCACAGAGTCACATCTACGCCCAAGTCATAGGTACGGGTCGTAATCCAAGTCAAATTTTTATTGATAAGTGCCGGAGTCTGCACATCATTGGTTTGCACACCATCTACAAACTCATACCCTTTGGTTCCCATTATAAAACCTTCGATAAACTGGAACTCATTGCCTGCATCAATACCTGTTTCACCATACGAAGCTCTTAGCTTCAAATTACTGATAAATGGTACATTCTCTTTTACGAAAGCTTCTTCCGACATCCGCCATCCAGCACTTAAAACAGGGAAGAATCCCCAACGACTACCGGGTGCATAACGATAAGAACCATTGTAACGGAAAGCACCTTCAAGTAAATACTTACTCTTGTAATCGTAATTCAAACGCCCCAAATAAGAAATATTGGCTGTCTCTCCGTAACCACCCGAATTCTGGATGTTAGATTGAGAACCTAAATCTAAAATAGGTTTGGAATAGATATCATATTCACGGGTTGCCGACATATTATCATTCCAACCGTGGTTCATCTCGTACATACCCATCAAAGATATATTATGGTCTTCAGCAATAGTGGTACTATATGAAAGTTGGGCTTGTATATTGAGATTATTTCCATTACCCGCACTTACATAAAGACTGCTCGGGTCGTTGATAGTCTTCGATACATCATACGATTGATTCGGACTATTCCAACTATATAGCTGATACAACTTTCTCTCATGTGTAGTACGGCTATCACTAGCATCATACGAGGTCATCAACTTGGCTTTCAACCCCTTTATCCAAGGTACATCGTATGTCAGCGTAGCAGATGACTGCATACTTCTACCTCTGTTCGAATTCAAACCGGTAATATCGCCGTTCATAGCAGTTACCGGATTATCCTGAAAAGGATAGGCAGCATTGAAATATTCAGGATTATTATTAGCATATACACCTGATGTAGGGCGCATCAAAGTTGATTTGAACATCAATTCAAATATTCCTTGAATTGGAGCATTTGTCACATCATATCTTCCCGAAACATTTACTTCTGCTTTCAGATACTTGGAAAGTTGTGCTGTAAAGTTGCTGCGCATAGTATATCTCTCGTAATTAAAATCTCCGCCGCGAGTCAAGTCACCATCACGAGCATATCCAAAACTAGCATAGTACGTCATTTTATCACTACCACCTTCCACAGAAAGTGTATGTTGCTGACTACCAGCGCTCTTTCTAAACACAGCATCCAGCCAGTCCGTACTCTCATAACCCGGTCCACCTTCGCGCCATTTTGCCAGCTCTTCCGGTGTAGTAGTGGGGCCTGTACCCACATTCATTGAAACTTCATTCGCAATCTCTGAATATTGATAAGCATTCATAACCTCCAACATAGAAGTCGGGAAGATAGCAGTAAATGAGCCATTATAGCTAAAACGTGCTTTGCCTTGTCTTCCTTTCTTTGTAGTGATAATTACCACACCATTAGCAGCATTCATACCATAAATAGCAGCTGCACCGTCTTTAAGTACCGATATACTCTCAATATCTTCCGGATTCATACGTTGAAATTCGGAACCACCATCGCCACTATCACGAACCACTCCATCAATAACATAAAGCGGACTACCGAAACCACGTATCTGCACCATTGAACTAAATCCACCCGGCTGACCGTCTTGTTGTCTAATTTGTACACCTGCAATTTTTCCTTGTAGACTTTGGGCTACACTGGTACTCTTGGTAGTCAATACTGTTTCACCACTTAATGTAGAAATAGCTCCTGTAAGAGTCTGTTTTTTTTGAGTACCATATCCCACAACTACAACCTCATTCAGTACAGCTTCGTCCTCTTTTAGAATTACTTTCGCAAAGCTTTCTTTCCCGATCTTTACTTCTTCTGTTCTAAAACCGATATAAGAAATCTGCAAAGTGGCACCTTCTGCCAAATTTTGCAACCTAAACTCACCGGACAAATCTGTTATCGTATTTTGTCTCTTATCTCCTTTTACTATAACAGTTGCTCCAATCAGTGGATTACCTTCCTGATCTACCACCAATCCTTTAAATTGTACTTGTTGCGCATAACCTACCGCACAACATAGTAACATCATACATCCCAACAGGATGCGTGCCAAATAATTCGTGTGTTTTCTCATATTAACAAAAGATTTTAATATTATAATTAATAAAACATCGTAAACTCAATACTTCTCATTTACCATCTTAGAAATCAACAAATCTTTATTATTCCATGCTCCTTAGGCATTCTATTAAAAAACTAACAACTCATTTCATAACGTAGCGAAAATCATGTTTGTCGGCATTCGGGAGAATAGGACTCTCTAATCTGTTATCCACTATTTGATCCCAATATTGACTCAAATCCAAAACTTTGCCTTCATCTACTACAAATTCTTTGATCTCAATCTGCCTTTTCTCCGTAGTAGGAAGACCAGCCGGTTCAGATATTATTTTAGTAAAACTGATCTTATCCTTACCATACTTTTTCGTAATCTTCAGTTTCAGCGATTTAGTCTGAGGATCAGCAGTTACTACTCCCCAAAAATTAGGATAATACAGAGGAACGGAAACAAGATTATCATCCGTTATTACTGGAGCTAACCGCAATTCTTTTTGCAGAACATTAATACCTGCACCTGCCAATACATCTGTAGAGAACCAAGTAACAGGAGCCGTCATATAAGTAACATCGCTGGGATTCCACAAATTTTGTGTCCAGGTCCATCCTTTGCGCAGGTGTACTAGTTGAATATGTTTCATTATATCCATAGCGTCTGCATAGAAACCTGCCTGCATTCCTGTGAGTGCCGTATAGCTTTCCAGGTAGAAAGGCCAGCATTGTGACCCACGATTATCTATTCCACGTCCCAAATTAATATCCCAAACCTTATTAGCATAGTAATCAGCCGTTTTAGAAAGAGATATTTTGCATTGAGAATGATAGATGCTTTCACTATATCCATAGGATATACATCTCCCCAACCGCAATAACGGCTTAGGAACTGCCCTGCCAATTGTCCGGTAAACAATACATTATCAAGCCTTTTAGAACCATCAGGTTCGCAACCATAAGCAAAGAAACGTCCATTCCACAGTTTATCAATTGCTTCTTTCTGAGATACAACAAACTGTTTTTGAGCCTGCTCAACCATTTTTGCATCGCCAATACTTTTGCCTATGGCTTCATAAGCTTTCAAAGTTGTCAGCCACACACCTGCATAATAGGAATACAAAGGCGGATGAGTAAAATCATCATAGGTAGTAGGACCAATAGGAATCGTACTGCCAGCCGGAATGCGGCTATACAAAAACTTCATAGCTCTCTTCACACCAGCTAAATGCTTTTTAAGATATTGCATATCACCTGTCTGTTCATAATCCTTAACCAACTGGATTATCCATCCAGAAGCATTATCAAGCATCCATCCTTTTTCAGTAGGAACACGTCCACCTTCACTGCCCATACCTACATAATAGTGTCCGATGAAGTGAAGAATGTATCCCTCCGGATCCATAGAGTCTGCAAAAATATCCATCTCGGAACGATCCAACTGGGTGAAGAATTTCTGATAGAAAGGATGAGCACTCAGACGTTGATCCATTGTTCCTCCAAATCCTCCCATTGCACCTTCATTGACCATTACATCACCACCTTTAGTCAATACCATATTGGTATAAATCACATATCCGCTATTTATCAACTTGAACTTATACCAGTCAGGCAGTGTACTTTCCAATATAGGCTTCTGCCATTCCAACGTTTGCTGTATTATTCGTTGCCTATTAGCGGCTACATAACCCACCAAGGACTCTATATCCTTAAAGTAATTATGATAGTATTTGTTATAGTCAGCTCCACAAGGCCAGTAGCTTCCGATTGGAGCTGCAGCTTCATCAATATGCAGTTCAGGTGCATACCATGCAAGCATAAACCGAATCGTTTTTTTTTCACCAGCTTTAAGTGTTGTCTTCACAGCTAATACAGAGGCAGAAGAAGATTGCCCTTGCTTCGTCAACAAAGTTTTAGAATTTTGTGGGGCAAACTCACCATTGGCAATAAACTGACTCCAAGCATCTGAAGTTTTACCACATGCAGGAAGATAAGATACATTCTTTTCACCCTCTACCGCAACTATTACTTTGTTCACATAGTTCTGAAAAGTGAGTTTCCGAGGTTGTAGACTATCTGCCACACATTGCATCAAGCCTGTTAAAGTGCCCTGCTTATAGGGTTCTACAAAAGTTTCAGCTTTTTCTCTAAGAGCCCAGTTTTCTCCATTATTCAAACTTGCTCTTCCTTCGCTAAGTAATTGTCCATTATCAAATCCTCTCAAACTGTTAGGATCATTAAACAAACCGATAAAGTCTTCCCAAGAAAAGGCCAACGCTGCTTCCATATTTTCTTGCGAGAACAAATCTACTTCGAACCATACAACTGGCAGTGAAGAGTCTTTCACATTGTGAGGAACCAGTCCTGAGTAAGCACGAATCACAGGAGATACAGACAAATTATTATCCGCATAACTTAACTGAACTGTTGGAAACAATCCTTTGTATTGGGTGTGTTTCACTCCCTCCATCCCGTATTGTTTTTTAGTATCTCTGACCAGACGGACTGCTTTCTTTTCATTTCCCTTTCGCATCCATAAAGAGAAAAAAGAAGACTCTGATCGTTTGATAGGAGTGTGAATATTATTTATTCCAATACGGGTAAATTGTCCACTGGGAGCTAAATTGATATTTCCCACTCCAATTCCTCCTAATGGAACTCCACTCACATCTTCATGGTCTTTCAATGAGAAATAGTCATAGTCAGTATCTCCACCCAATATTCCATTCTGGAAACTGAATTTGGTATTTGCTTCATTTACTCCATAATCATTTTCGTTCTCATTTTGCCCATACGAAGCAACTGCTCCAACAAAACAAAACATTAAAGAAACAAAGGTCCTTTTATTCATACATGTGCTTTTTAAATTAATAATAAGGTTACAAAACGACACTGCTTTCACTTGCGTTTCGAAAGCAAAAATAAACATCAATAGATTACAATATCGATTACATTATGGTTAATAAGCGGTTAATTATGGAGTAAAATTGATTAATTCACTCCATAATTAATAAAATCATGCTGTATAGCATAATTTGAAAGAAAATGAGGATAAGCAACAAAGAATCACTGGAAACTCATCCGCAAATCATTATGGATGATATCCGAATAAGATAGATGATAACTGCTACCCATACTTTTACTAAATTCCGCAACATACAGATAGTACCTTTTCATCGCCTGATCTTCTCGTTTGAGTTTATGGCAACTGTTTAAGAAATACCACAAGGCAGTACTGCTCAGAGAGTCTATTTTCAACCAAATATCAGCTAACTGAATGACTTGTTCATACTCTGCCTTGAAATATAAATTTTCCAGTTCTATCATCAAAATCTCGTGAAGTTCAGATTCCTGATCACTTTTGAAAAAATCAAATATAGAATCGTCAATAGATTTAAGAAACTTTCCACGAGACAATACTTCTATTAATGACTGACTAATCTCCTGAAGTGAATTGCCTTGCTTTATACGCCCCATCAAAGAAAGATAATCCTTATAATCACAATAAAGATTATTAGATAACTTAATGGAATAATGGCCGTTTATGTAAAGCAGTTCTGCTCCTTCTACATCATTTAATATCTTTCTTAATCGGTTAATAGCAACTCCCTTAAGGTTTTTGGCACTGCTTGCTTCTTTTTCCGGCCATAACAATCCATATATATAAGATGAAGTAATCCCCTCCTTTTTTCCTATACTGTTCAATAGAATAAGGAGAAATAATTGCTTTATCTTGGAACTGAATAAATGCGTAATATTCCTGCCTTTTTTATCCAATACCGTAAAATCACCAAACAAATACAGAGTATTAGTAGGAAGTGACTTTTTGCCTTCCACCCGAACCGATATTCGGTTCTCTTCAAACATTACAGGAAGCGTCTGCTTACTTCTCTTTTTTATTCTAATACAAAATAACAAAAACAACAATATAAATACAGCAACTACTATGACATAAAAATATAAATAAGAGTTCTCTCCGTCCTTATATACACATAATGCATTTGCAGCAATGGCAGGAGCAGACAAAGAATAGAATCGGATTACAGACGATTGTCCTCCATGCTCATCAAACTCTTGTGTACAGCAATAAAACTCTTCTCTCTCCGCACTATAATACAAATTTGCATTCGACAATATGGCTTTAGACTCCATCGGCACTGCATTCCCCAATACCTCATAAGAATCGTCTAACAACGAAAACTTATAAAGTTGTAAATAAGAAGAAGCTTCTTGCATGGGATAACACAATGTATAGAAAGATGTCCCATCAGCAGATAGGACCTGATTTCTGACTGGAACAATATTAGGACCTTTATACGAATAGTCTCTTATTTTTGTTATAGTAGAATCTTGCAGATTTATTTTATAAAGGTCATAATAATAGTTTTTCCCAAGACTCTGATCGCCACTTGGATTTCCAGTACCACCAAACAACAACAACTCACCCGATTCTAATGCACCCATAGAAGAAAAGAAACGAGGAGCAACAAAATCCCCCTTCAAATGCATTGTACTCCAAGTATTTTTATCCAAATCATAGACTTCCAACGTATTAGCATATTTACGCAAGCCAAAGCCGCCAAAAATATAATACTTGTTATTAAGAGTATCTAAATATGAAGAATGATGATGCCTTTGTGAAGACAAATGGGCAGAGCTCACTTCTTTTGCTTCACCTGTAGCTAAATCCAATGAACAAACAGTATATTCATTCAGAGACTTATCTACCTCATAGATATAGACAGAACGTGTATCCGGACAAAAGAAATTTGTTCCCAAACGCATCTTAACCGGTAAACCAGCATGCTTATACCCGCTCCAGCTATTATGGCGTAAATCTAATGTATACAAAGAATCGGCATTAAAATAAACAAAGTTACCCAAATTAGTATCATAGCTATAGCCAGCTGTTGTTTCGGAGCTATGAGAGTAAAGCAAATTCCAATGATAAAATCTATTTATCAACCACACAGGATTAATAGCTTTACCTCTGACCTTGCCTTGTGTATCATGCACCAAAGTCCCTATACTTTCATTCAATGGAAAAACAAATTGTTGATCGGGAGCAGAAACAACAAGGTTTCGAATAGCAAAAGAAGGTATTTCCTCAGAGAACTTGCTACTTCCAAACATAATGGAAGGAGCCATTTCTTCAGATAAGCCTAAATTTCCGGTTTTGTATTCACGATTACCAATAATCAGATTCACCGAATCTTCTTTAAACAAAAATGTCATTTTTATTGGTATCCAACGCCTAGAGCCAAGTCTATCGTTACAAAGAGTATCTACCACTTTACACTCTTTAGCTTCAATGTTAAATTTTAGAAAACTCCGCCAAGCATTATCATAAGAAAAAACAAAACTATATGTATCAGCCTCTTCTTGTTTCGTGTCATTCAATCGAAAAACATAACCAAAGGAAGTGTGATCCAAAATAGCTAGATCATAAGATATAGACAAGCTATCCTTAAACGTCAAAGGCTTATCACCAAAAACAGAATAGCTTGTCTTCTGAACAGTTTCAGATTCATATGTATTAAATTCAATTCCCTGAGCATTCCCCCGAAAGCATACAAAACCAAGTAGTAGTATAAATATATATTCATCTTAAATCATGTAGTTATCCATTGATTAAAAAAGCAAATATAAAATAAAAGAACCGGATTCATGAAATATAAACCCGGTTTTAACATGTGTTCTTAGCTTTAGTTCGCCATCTCTGAAATAAATTTGATGCGTACCGTTAACTTCCAAAACATGAAAAGGAGATATAAAATATTGCAGGTTTGACTTGTTATATCCAATTAAACAGTAAATAGACAAAACTACCTCCTCCTCAGCAACCGATATTTTGAACGTTTTACACCCCTGAAAGCTATATTTACACCCTTAAAGTTGACATATACATTGTCCGTTCATGTCCCTTGCCTTTGAAGTATTAAGGTATGAAACTGAGGGGATATACGCTTTATAATCATTCAGCCGGTAAGGATATCATAACTCTTTGCTGCTGTACTGACCAATACTTAATACAACATACAACAGCTGGTCATAAAGAGGCGATGAGTATAGGATATAAGTTCAGCATCGGTAGAAGGGTTATCTCAGTATCAGTACAGAAACTAATCCGGTAACCGGACTCTGTATTGGCCACTCATCCACTCTATTCATTATTACCCGTACGGATTTGGGATGAAGTGTTGGTTATATGGCTACTTGGAAAATGGAATAATGTAAAATATTTCATATATCATATAATACTATACCCGTTCTGTTGGGCATGAAAAGACAGTCTTTTTTCTTATATTTATATTATATATAGGTGGGTAGCGTTTTACACACTCTAGGGATAGATAGTTTTTCATCGCTTAACCAATTAATATTCAATTCAAAAAGTCGTATCATGTTGTATTTTTCAAGGAACCGTATTTTGAACGTTTACCCGCCTGAAATATAGAGTTTACCCACCAGCGAATGATATTTACCCCCCTGAAAAAAGAAAAAGGAGGGCACCTTTCGTATACCCTCCTTGGTTCGTTTCATCTCAAACCGTTTCTTCTCTCATATCTTTTGAAAGCATTTTTTACGCTGTCCCGGTCCACTCCGATCATCTTTGCTATCCTCCCGTATCCCAACGGCTGGCCGTCCTCACCGGGAGTATGCCATAGAGGATACCAGCATTCAATCTCCTCGTCCGTCAGCTTACGTCTGAGGGGTAAGCCGGCCATTTTCTCCATCACCGGATATGCTCCCTTATAGTATTTGTGGAGGAAACGTTCCATGCAGTGGTTGGCAATATATACGGTCAGTTTGCAGACTGCCTTGCGCATCTTCGGATTGTCCTCTCCCGGCTCTCCGGCGAGCATGTGCAGCACGATGGCGGCATGGAAGGCAATGGTGGCCATGCGGGGGGAGACCATTCTCCTCATCCTGTCATCAGCCTTCTTCTGTTCCCCGATCCAGTTGCCCAGCGGGCCATGTACATAGGAGAGGTCGGTAAGATACTCGTCGGCGGGAATGTCCGTGCCATCCTCCGCAGTCCTGAGGCAGTATTTCTCCCGCCATTCCCCTAACTGGTCGCGCATTCTCTCAAGTTCCTCACCCTCCGGCAGATCGAACTCGGGAACTGAACGGTCCTGTTCGGGAATCGCGCAGAAGCAGATACGGGAGGCGGTGCCGTTCTCGTAGTCCTCATCCGTAAAGAAGCGTCTGACAGCTCCGGGAGTACCGGTGAAGGTATAGTTCAAACGGACAGAAAAATCACCGCGGCAGTCATCACGGGTATGCTTGTTGTCCAGGGAGACGGCCTCACCGGAGAATGCCTTGCGTAGCAGGTCACTCGAGAATCCACCACCTTTCGAAGCGGATTTCCGTATGGTGTCGATCTCCGTTTCCATTGCATAGAGGGAAAGACCCCGGCTGTTGGCGATGACCTCCATCAGCCTTGCCTTTGAAATGTCGGTACCCACTATCTGGACAATCCGGTCTGTCCTGCCGGTTCTGGATTTTAGCCTGTTGTCCATGACCACCCTTTGAAAGAGGTCCTGCTCATACACGTCCTTGAACACACTCTTTCCTGAACCCTGCCCACCCTCGATAATCACCTGCAGGCTGGGTGAATGATACCGTCCATCCAGATATCTTGCCCGTACATTTGAGAAGGCCAGTGCACCGTAGCCACCGAGCAGATGGAAGAGCATGGCAGGCCTGAAACCTTCAGGACAGCCGTCAAGAATGGTACTGATGTGGGGGATGGCAGAGTGGCACGGCATGGGGAATTCCCGGTTGAACCATTGCAGCCATTCTCCAAGACTGACATCTTCGTGCGGGTTCTGCTCTTGCCCCGTACTTTTCCCCATTGGACCGAACTCCCGACGGATTTCAAACAGAGCACGCGTCTCGTCAATCTTTACCTGGCTGAGCCCTTTTGCTTTCCGGATGTCAAGGTCGCACTGCTGTTCAACCTCGTCCTTTTTGATCCTGCTGTTCTCGCATGCCTCATCCTTCCTAATTACGCTTTTCTGTTTCTCGTTCTCAATCCTGGCCTTTCCCAACTTCTTCCTGATTTCGGGCAATACGAACAGCCCGACTGCAACCGTGATGCCGACAACGGGACCACCGATTTTCCAGAAAGATGAAACGGTGCCCTCATAGCTCCCTCTTACTCCACACAGTCCTACACTCGCTCTCGCTTTAATGGTGGAAGGGGCACTTGCATTTGAAAAATTTCTACTCATAATCAATGTGATTTTTTAAAGTTGATAAATCTTGTTTAATTACTGCATCGTCCGTCGGGACTGTCAGACAGACCGGAGACTTCACGTTTTTGACGGCCTGCCTTCTGTTGACATCTGCCAGATGACGGTCCACGGTTACCAATGAGACGACATACATGGTAGCGATTTCCCTATGGGTCATCCCTTTCTTCGACGCCAGATACCATTCTCTCACCATGCCACGGGTGACTTTTGTTCTGCTCCTGGTACGTTTGGTAGAGAGGGGAACCTGTGATGGCACAAGCTCTTCCGCATCATTTCCCACCTTATCAATTACGGCAGGTGTTTCCACTATCCGACCGTATCTCTTTACAGACCTCTTATAGGCCAATATACCGGCAAGACCGATGACAGCCATGCCAAGTTCCATTAGGAATATTCTTTTAATGTTCATAATATTAATTATTTATTGGTTATAATAATACACTCAGATTCGATACCCCGACCGCCACTGGAGAAAGATAGCCGGCATGCTTTCCCTCATGTGAAAGCCGGAGAACGGAGAGGTGTCATTGTCGGTGATAAGCCTTCACAAGCTCCAGAGCGAGGTCAGCATCAACCACGATGAGACGCCCGTGCTGCACTATGGCACTGTCCAGAATACCGCTGCTCTTGATACGCTGGGCAGTGGAGACTGAACAGCCGAACAGCTTGGAGAGACCGGAAAGGCCGTATACATAATTCTTCTTGACGGAAGGGGCACCGGAAGATACCACCTCATGCTCACCGGTACACCCGCAGAGCTTGAACACTTCGACAAGGTCGGAAACTGTGGCCTGGAACAAAGGCTTGTTAAGCATATCAGATATATTATTTTCGCTTTTCATTTTATATGTTTTTTTAATTAATAAAATCTTATCAAGCTTGAATCGCGGGAGCAAATATAGAGATTATTCAAATACAACGAATTGAATTACAGCTATTTACAAAGATATAATTGAGATATTTGGAATAGCAGGAATATAGCAGAGAGATAGCTTAAAAATAGCAGGAATAATTTGCAGAAAAACAAAAAATCCCCTTGTCCGGGAAAGGACAAGAGGGGCGGATAAAGAAAAAATGGAAAGATGGTTTCAGAAGGTTGGGAATCCGGAAAGAAGCACAAGAAGGATTTCAAGTCATTATCCTTTTCACTTATAAAGCGGGCATTCTCTTTTAGTGTAGAAGATACCTTGTTGTTTTTCACTAAATCATGACTGACCATCCTATTGAAGTCACATGAGGGATTCTTGTTTATATTCCCGGTAAAGAGTCCCTTGCATATTTTCCATTTGTCACGGTAAGGAGCACATACAATGCCGATGAACAGTGAGAAGCTCCTGGGAGAGGCAATCCATTCAATGGATATGACACCTTCAGGCTTCTTACCTTTACCGGTCAACACATAGGTAAACTGCTCCAGGGATGTCCTTTTATGGAAGTACTTGCCATGCATTTTATCGAACAATTCCTTGATAACCCCTTCATCAAGAGAAAGGCAAAAAGTGGAAGTGGAAAAGGCAACGGAGGACTCAACGGGTTGTCGTTTGCCCGAAAAAGCCCCCCCGGAAGCTGGATTTCCGGATGACTGGGGACTCATAGTTTCGGAATCTTGAGAGACAGATGAACCGGAAGCGGCGACCGTATCCTCTGACAAAGGCTCACGGGATGTTTCCGTATGATTGTTTTCGGAAAAACGCACGTCCTCTTTATGGGGGCTGTCAGCGGAATTGATTGTAATATTCGTGGTATTCGTCACATTGATCTGGTTTACATAGACTGTAGTATAAACATTCGTATGACAACCGTTTCCTTCAGATGTACGACTCTTGCAGGAAGAATCATCCGGAGAGGATGCCTTGGAAGTCTTGGAATTAGACACAGCGGACAGTTTATTCCGTATCCTCACACTTGTGATAATCAAAGCAGTGCTTACAGCGGCATCAAAAACGAAGTCAGTTACTTTCTCAGTTACTTTCCCTAATGCAGTAACAGTAGCCAAAGAAAGCCGTCTACTCGCAGCGTATAACATGTAGTTACATGCATTGCAAGCAATATAGCCAAATGCGGTTTCCATATCTTTAAATTTTTAAAAACGATCACCATTTTTAGAGAACGCCCCAAATATAGCAAAAATATAATCACACCATATCGTCCGCACTGTCAAAAATAGCCACAATCATGTATTTTATAGCCTACTCAAGGAGTTTTTATGTCTTACAGCATCCAAAATACTATTCAATTCTGCTGGACTAAGGGATTTCAGAATTTCTGTCAGGTCAGACCTATCATCAGACGAAATATCCAACAACCTATTATTATATGACACCTGCTGTTCATGAGGGAAAATATCTATGTAGCGTGCGGTTACACTTTCATTATGAGAATGCCCCATACTCTCACTGATATAGTTTATTGGTACACCGGCATGAGTCAGATTGGTAGCAAAAGAGTGTCTACACCATGTACTACTCGGAAAAATCTCCCACCCCAAAAAACGACCAACTTCTTCATACGGTCTTGAATATTGCTGTTCTCCAATGCTATCATTTTACGAATGGCCATTTCATCAGTCTCACCTTTCAATATAGAAGGGAACACCAAAGCACCTTTTTCTTCTGGAGCAGCGATTTCCGACAAAATATTCTTTAAAGGCTCAATAATTGGAATCACGACTTCACTATTATTTTCACTTCTATCTTTAGTTTTATATCGCATAAATTGAAACGCCTTTTTACCGCTAAAAAAATAGTAATCATTATATCTCAACCGTGCAGCATCTGCCAAATTAAAGCCATTACACAAATACTGTAACAAAAATAAACCTAAAGAAAAATGTACCTTTTCTCTATAAACCTTCTGCCACGATTCTGGATATTGCTTATTAATAAATACTTGATACAACTCCGTCATCTGTGCTACATTCAAATATTCTTTCTTCCGCGTACTACCTGTAGGTATAGTGATTAAAGTTTTATCTTTACCAAATGGATATTCTTTCCCACTAAGAAAACCTCTCTGAGTACACTCATTCCATACAACCCTACATGCTCTCAGATATATTCCAATAGTCGTTTTCGTAAATCCATCATTTTCCATACCTTTAATCCATTTTTCAATCAAAGTCTTAGATACATTAAAGCCTGATATTACACCAACATACTTGATAAATGATTTTTTTGCTGTTGCATAACTGTCCGCAGTTCCCACAGATCTATTTCTAACAATATCATCCCAAATTTGCAGAAACGAATCTTCTTCATTTTTTCCTGTCAATCGGGTCATAATCATAGCCAAACTTAATTTAGCAGTTTTATCCAAATCCTGCACTATATCAACATAAGATTTGAATGTTCGTTCTAATTGCACTTTACGTTCAAAATTCGTTTCCCTTTCATTTTTTGTACTGGTTCTACGACCAGTATTCTTTGCTCTACAAATAGCATCAAATTCTTTTTCTGTATATTTTTCCCCTAATGAATAATACAACCTTTTCCGATCTATAGTAAATCGTAAAGCTATAGGGTATTTATTATCACTCTTTAGGTGCCTTCTATCCAAGACCAAACTTATTACACAAATACCAACCTTATCATTAGCCAAACAACTTATATACTCTTTACTTTTTTCAACCATAGTTTTCCTCCTTTATACATTTAAACAAAATACTATAATCACTCATCCGAGAACACAAGTGGGAACACAACGGGAACACAAAAAGCTCCATTTTTTTAAAATCAATTCCAATCAGACGGCATCACAAAAATAGCAAATATTTGATTAACAAGCAAATATAAAGTGCAAGAATAATCATAAAAAATCATCCTAAATGATTCATAATCATGAGGTCCCCGGTTCAATCCCGGGTCCCGCTACTTAATAAAAGAATAAGGCATTTGAGAGGCTTCCACTCTTGGGTGCCTTTTTCTTATAAAAATACCCCCGAAAGTCTTCATATTTAACTTTCGAGGGTACATATCACATTCAGAAGGTGATTCTTTATTCTTTTATTCCCACTCTATAGTCGCATTAGGTTTCGGCGACATATCATAACATACGCGATTTACATTCTTCACTTCTTTCAAAATGCGATCTGTGATTTTCATCAAAATCGACCAATCTATCGGTTCAATAGTAGCTGTCATCGCATCTACGGTATTGACAGCACGAATAATAACCGGCCAATCAAAAGAACGGGCGTTATCACGCACACCAACAGATTTGAAATCAGGTACTACGGTAAAGTATTGCCATACCTTTTTATCTAAGCCGGCAATTTGGAATTCCTCACGCAAAATAGCGTCAGACTCACGTACTGCTTCTAAACGATCGCGTGTGATAGCACCTAAACAACGGACACCTAAACCGGGACCCGGAAAAGGCTGACGGTAAACCATCTCATAAGGCAGACCTAACTCCAAACCACAAGCGCGAACTTCATCCTTAAATAATTGGCGTAATGGCTCTACTAACTGGAATTTAAGATCTTCGGGAAGACCACCTACGTTATGATGAGATTTCACCATTTTAGCAGTCTTTGTTCCACTTTCCACAATATCCGGGTAAATAGTACCCTGACCTAAGAAGTCGATACCATCCAGCTTACGTGCTTCTTCTTCAAATACACGAATAAATTCTCCACCAATAATTTTACGTTTTTGTTCAGGATCTTCCACCCCTGCCAATTTATTCAAAAAACGGTCTGTTACATCTACATAGACAAGATTTGCTTTCAATTGATTACTGAAAACTTCGACTACATTTTCAGATTCACCTTTACGCATCAATCCATGATTTACATGCACACAAACTAAGTTATCCCCGATTGCTTTTAGAAGCAGAGCAGCTACTACAGAGCTATCAACTCCCCCTGACAGAGCTAACAATACTTTCTTATCACCAACTTGACGCTTAATCAACTCGATCTGGTCGTTCACAAAGTTAGTCATATTCCAGTTAGCCTCAGCTTTGCAAGTATCGAAAACGAATGATTTTACAGCAGCCTTAATAGCTTCGATATCGTCTACAAATTCCGCAAGTTTCACTGCACAAGTCGCTTTATCATGACCGGCAGCCATGACGGGAATACCCATCGTATAAATAGACGGATTTACGTCAATAGCAACACCATCAATCACATTGTTCGGTCCACCATTGATAATGATACCCTTTACGTTGGGTAATGCTTTTAGTTCTTCCACTGTGATGTCGTGAGGATAAATCTCACTATAAACTCCTAATGCACGGATAGCGCGAGCTAATACCGTATTCTCATGACTACCCAAGTCAAGGATAACAATCATGTCCTGTTTCATCTGATTCTGGTTCTTTTAAATTATTTTATTGCCAATAGTTTGACTTTATTTCCAAATTATCCGCAAATATAAAGATTTTCAAAATTGTAGCAATGTATTGATTCTGCAAAGTTTCATTTCAAATTTAATTGAATGAAACATTTCTTTATAGGTCTTCTAAAACTATTCATGTTATAACAACGCATTTACTGCTGATAAACAGACATGTAAGCAAGAATCAAGCAAAATAAAAACTGGTAAACAAAAACTTAGTAATATCTCTTAATCATGAGCTCCGCAATCAAATCCTAGTACCTTACTTCTTTACAAATTAAGATCTTCGATAGATCTTAATTTTAAAGCAGGATAAAAGAATTTCTGTATGAAATGAATGTTTTACATAAATATTGAACCGTTAGACAACAAACAATTAGCAAATTTGGAAAACTACTCATTTTATTATAACTTTACGCCCCATAGAAAACAAAAGATTTCCTTGGTATATAATTCAAATCATAATGATAAGATTTATATATTACTCCTTTAAATCTAATACTATCATGAAATACAGTTTAATCCTAATTTTAGGAGCAATATTAGCCACTACAACGTATGCTCAAAATCCAACAGTCAATAGCGATAACTGGGCTGCTACCGATGCACTCGGAAGAAAGGTCAAAGAATATAAAGACACCGGGGATAAAAAGAAAAATAAATATGTAGCTATATTCTACTGGACTTGGCATCAAGGCATAGATGACACGACATATCCTATTAAAAATATAACTGAAATCGTTCGTCAATATCCGGAAGCAATGGCTTCATATGATCATCCAGCATGGGGAAAGAATAAACCAGGCTTCTTTTATTGGGAACAACCACTGTTTGGTTATTATCGAACGACAGATCCTTGGGTGTTGCGTAAACATGCAGAACTGTTGGCTGACGCAGGAGTAGATGTAGTCTTCTTTGATTGTACAAACGGGAGTTTTACTTGGGAAGAGTCTTATGAAGCTTTGATGAAAACCTGGGAACAAGCTCGTAGAGATGGGGTAAATGTTCCGAAGATTGCTTTTATGTTGCCTTTTGGACCCGCTCCCCATTCTTTAGTCTCTCTTCGCCAACTTTATCGAGATATTTATAAGCCTAACAGATATAGCGACTTATGGTTCATATGGAAAGGGAAACCTTGTATCATGGCTTACCCGGATAATTTAACAACCGACAAAACTGATCAAGAAATCGCAAGCTTTTTCACCTTCCGCCCAGGCCAACCGGATTATGTCAATGGACCGACTAGAAAAGATCAATGGGGATGGTTGGAAATGTATCCGCAGCATGGTTATGTGGCAACAGACAACCACAGCTTCGAACAAGTAACAGTCGGAGTAGCTCAAAATGCAAATCCTATAAGTAAAGGGCATTGCAGTGCCTTCAATTTACCAAATGCTTATGGTAGGAGTTTTACGGTAAGTAAAGGAGTTGATCCTCGCGTAGATGGCTACTTATATGGTTGGAATTTCCAAGAGCAATGGGACAGAGCTCATGAATTAGATCCTGAACTAATATTCGTAACTGGTTGGAATGAATATATTGCAGGTATGTGGCTACCGGAACATGGTTGGACAGGTAAACCATTTTCTTTCGTCGATCAATATAATTGGAATTGCAGTCGTGATATAGAACCTAATAAAGGTTGGGGAGACAAAGGAGATGTCTACTATTTGCAACTTGTTGATAACATCCGAAAATTTAAAGGAATGGATAAACCAGAAAAGCCTTCAGTTCCTAAAACGATCAAACTTGGGAAACAAGGAAGTTGGGAAGACGTGAGGCCCTATTACACATCTTACAAAGGAAACACTGTGCATAGAGACTGTGCCGGCAGGTATAATACCTATTATAAGGATGCAAGTGGGCGTAACGATATAATCGGTGCAAAAGTAACTCATGATGATAAATATATCTATTTTTATGTAGAAACCGCTGAAACACTGACCTCCTGCAAAGATCCGAATTGGATGATGTTGTTCATTGATGCGGATAGAAATAAAAATACAGGATGGAATGGATACGACTATATAATCAACCACCAGACTCCTACCGGAAAGAACGTAATTATTGAAAAATGTGATAAGAATAAATGGATATGGAGCCCTATCGGTAAAGGGACATTTTTTGCTAAAGAGAATATACTCGAAATAGCAATAGAAAAGAAATTACTGGGGTTAGATTCCTCTGTCAATATAGAATTCAAATGGTGTGATAATATGCAGGACGAAGGAAATATCATGGACTTTTATGTCAGTGGAGATGTCGCTCCCGGAGGACGTTTCAATTATGTTTATACATCTGACTGGCAAAAGTAATGGCACTACACAAACCCTTATGTATAGTGCCATCTTATAACTTATTTATCAAAATGCATTAGTCGCTGACTTTTTTCATTCACTTTGATTTCACTTCTTCAATGTCAATACTTAAAATACCTACAGCTGCGTCTGGTCTTGATTGTATTTGCAAACGAAGTGCATCAGTGATTATCGGTTTCCCGGGATGTACCATATTATACTGATTCTTTTGTACCTCATATTCATCAGTTACATACAATGGAAAATCATTCCATTTACCATCATTTTTATACTCCAGCTTCCAAGACTTTGGGATTTGCACGCCACCATTATCATCATACCAATAGACCGACAGGCTTTGTAAATTAAGAGGAGTTTTCAGTTCTAATTCTACCCATTGTTTTTCCCCTTTTTTCGGCCAACTTGTCCATCGTTCAATAGAAGTATCCGATGAACTATCGGGATATTTATTAACTACCATAGCATACATATTATCCAATTCGAACGTATGAGATGTGTTCACTTTAGAAATATATTCAGATATAACAGGAACAGACGCTCGAGCTAAATCCTCTGTTCGAGGGAACCATACAATCATTGCATCATCTCCACGATTATCCCAAGCATAATAAGGAACTAAAGTAAGCTGTTGAATATTGGAATCAGAGATAGAAGTGGCCGGTATCGTGACAAGATCAATATTCTTGAGTACCCCTTCAGTTTCTTTATGCACAATCTCTTTCTCTGAAGCATTCACCACATAGCTACTCACTAATGCAGCATTATCAATAGCTTCCGCACAATAAACCAAAGGTCCCCTAGTGATGCATACACGATCACGATCTGCTTCCACTTCATGAATAGCCGTATTATAACGAACAGGCATAGGTAATTTAAGCTCTATCCGATCCCCTTTTTTCCAGTCACGATTGATAGTAACAAATCCTTTTTCTATTTGAGCAGAAACCTTTTTGTCATTAAGTATCAACTCCCAATCAGCACTCTCATTATTGAGATAGCCATATAACTTGCCGGGAACGAATTGGCTAGTCACCCATGTAGGTATACGAAAATGTACTGCAAAAGTTTGTCCATCACGTTCCGGAGATATCTCAAAACGTACTGATTCATCAAACGGATAGTTTGTTTCTTGCTTAATATCGACCTTACCCGCACTCAAAGGAACAGTAGTAGATGTGCCAGCATATAGCGTACAATAAATATCATCACTAGTATGTGCATACATCATCCCTGCTATCTGAGGAATAAGCCGGGCAATATTAGAAGGACAACATGCACAATCGAACCAGGGTGAACGACCTTTCCTACCTTGATTGAAGCCTTTAGTTCCATTTGCTTCTAACGGATTGACGTAAAAGAACTTATTGCCTTCAAGATTCACCCCTGCCAAGACATTATTATATAATGCAACTTCTGCGACATCAATATATTTAGCATCTTTTTCGGCCATGAACATACGATAGTTGAACATCACATTCCCTACTGCTGCACAAGTCTCATTATATGCTTCCTTATTCGGTAGCACATATTCCGGTCCGAAACCTTCAATTCCATGAATGGCTCCCAAACCACCAGTAATATGCATTCGGGTGTCCACAATATTAGCCCAGATTCTATCCAAAGCAGGTTTTAAAGTTTCATCGCCTGTTTGAGCAAGTACATCAGCCATACCAGCGTAAAGATAGGTAGCTCTGACTGAATGTCCGACAGCTTTTGTTTGTTCACGTACCGGCAAGTGTTGTTGGGCATAATCCGGTGACATCACTCCTTCTCCTTCAGGTTTATAGGTCACTCCACGTATATCTATAAACTTCTTAGCCATTTGCAGATAAAGCGAATCATTTGTAGCTTGAAACAGTTTAACCAACGCTAATTCTATCTCTTCATGTCCCGGTGCCTGATTAATAGGTTTGCCATTATTATAGTTCGGATCGCCTTCAAAAAACACATGATTAATATGACGGGCACTTTTCTTTGCAATTTTCAGCCACTTATCTTTGCCGGTTGCCTGATAATACGCTACTGCTCCTTCATACATATGTCCCATATTGTAAAGTTCATGGCTATGAACAACCCATGAATAAGGTTTTTCTCCCATTTCATCCTTATGCTGAGCTGCCACACCTGTTGTATGGGATTCATACAAATATCCATCTTCCTGTTGCGCGTCACTAATCAAATCAATGATACTATCCATCGTATGTTCCAACACTGAGTCTTTCTCCAGAATAAGCAGATAAGCAGCTCCTTCCATCACCTTATACAAATCAGAAGCAATAAAACGATGTGGAAAAGGTAATTCATCTTTGATTCCTTTCAAGAAATTACCAGTTTTCCTCAAGTTATCCATAGCCGGCTTAGTTTTCTCCAACGCAAACGGAACAAGCACCTCTTTCTGAGTCTTCAAACGAGGTAACCAAAAGTCATCTTCCAAATGCACTTGATGAAAAGGAACAGATTGCAATATCTCCACACTTTCTTTTTTTACCATAGAAGCACAAGATGCAAACAGTAATAAGATTCCCCAATACATCCATTTAAGCAGTTTTCTCTCCATATATAATTTAATTTATTTATAGTAAAGGAATTGCTGATTAAGAATACTATCACAATCCCATACAAAGTATGTAGCAAAAATACACCTTTTTTCCAGATAGATTCTAATCTCTTATACTATAAATATAGATAAAGTGTAATTTGAAAGAATTTACAAAGAAAAAGATATGAAAATCATATAAAGAAGTTTCTCTATATACCAATGCGCATGAAAGATTAATATTTCCACTATTGATCAACACGTTCTAAGATGATACTTTTAGAACAAATAAGAAAGTCAGAGCTTAGGGAAGTTCGGACTTTTACAAAAGATGAAGGGTACCCCAAAAACTTGGATACCCCCTTCATTTATAAATAGCAAAGGACTAACACATACAAACAATGTTATTTATTTTTCACCTTTTGCTTTTTTCATATCGAAATCAAAAACAGTAGGGGCGAATTCAACAGGTATTGTTTTCTCACCCTCACCTAATATAACTTCATCCGCTCTAAACTTGAACTTCATATTTGTACTACTGAGCTCATAGCTATTAACAAATTCTTCTACTGCAGATATTTTAACTTCCACTTTAATTGGGGTAACTTCTTCACCTTCTTTAGGAGCAGGTTCAGGAATCGCAAACTCCAAATTCAAAGATTTAGGATCTAGAGTAAAACGAACGCTGTCTTTTGCAGCATTCAATCGAGCTTCATAACCAACTTTATATTTTACATCCCCTATTGCTTCAAGAATCTGATTTGTTTTCTCTTCATCTTTAATAATTGAGAATACGATATCTTTAATAGGGAACTTATCGAAATATACAGTATCATTATCCACTTTAGCGGAAATATCTATTCCTACTGGGGAGTCATCCTGATCCCCATTTTCAGTTTTAAGAGGATTTGCTGATATAGTAATCATCTTACCATCAAAACCACCATACATAACCTGTGGAGTAATTGGTGGAACAAATTGGATTTCGTCATCATCACTACAAGATGTAAATCCTAAAGAACAGCTAAGTACCACTGCTGATACAAATAGATTTTTAAATGCAAATGATTCTTTCATAATGTCAGGTTTTAAAATTTAATATTCCAAATAGTTAGTCGCTTTACACTTTATAAATGCTACATGATAAATAATGCTGCACAACAATACGTTAAAAAAACAAAACGATTCAGTTTATATTATTAGAACTCTAATTTAAAAAGATTTAAGAACTTACATAAAATTAGTAACAAAAGATTTGTCTCTCTATCAAGCCTTCAATCGCATCACAAAGCGACTTCCTTTCCCAAATTCACTTTCTACTGTCAATGTACCACCATGCGCTTCCACAAAATCTCTGGATATAGACAATCCTAACCCACTACCCTGAACTTTTGTACCCGGCACACGAAAATAACGGTCGAAAATACTTTTATGATAACGTGGATCAATACCTTTGCCGAAATCTTGAACATAAAGTTCGATAATCTCTCCCTCTTGTTTAGCACCAATAATAACACAACCGTTTTCTTTGGAATAACGGATAGCATTGCTCAATAAATTAGTCAATACCCATGCTATCTTTTCGCTATCAACAAAAAGTTTTCCTATTTTCTCTTCCGGATATTCTACTTCTATCTGAATATTAAACTTATCCGCTTGTACCTGATTTGCCTTAATCGCATATTCTATCAACTCGATCGGCTTAGTTATTTTCGGTATCATTTGCAGTTTTCCAGCTTCCACCTGAGTCATATTCAACAATTCCCCTGTAATATCCAACAACCTCTCGCTATTTTCCTTAATACTTTTAGAAAGTTGCTCTTGTTCATCATTCAATGCCCCTACACGCTTGTCTTCTAATAACTGAAGACTCATCATAATAGCCGCAATTGGAGTTTTCAATTCATGAGAAATCGTAGAAATAAATGTAGTTTTAGCAGAATCCAGTTCTTTAAACTCTGTGATATTTTTCAATAAAATAACATCTCCCAGTTTACAAGGTTCATCTCGCCCCGCTTCTGTGCTTATAATGGGAATGTAAGAAGCTTTAAATAACTCTCCTTATCATCGGCATATATTTTCAACGGTTCCTTTTGATCGCTTGGGGTCACCAACTCCCGAATCAACCGACGGAGCAGATCATTCTTCAAAGAAAGTTCTTCTGCTGATTGTCGAATCACCTGTTCTCTTTTCAAATTCACCACACTTAACGCTTCATCATTAATAAAAAGAATCTGACGATCCATATTCAATCCTATAATCGGATCATCAATACTATTTACAATTGCCTCGATAAACTTTTTAGCAGAAAGAATATCAGCTAGTGTACTTGCACGATATTCAGTCAGCCGTTCAGCCATCCGTTAAAGCTCTCAGCTACTTCCCGGAATTCTTGATTGTTGTTCATTTCCAACCGTTCTTCATAATTATGATTGGCTATTTCAAGAATTCCTTGCTTTAAGTCCTTGATCGGCTTACTAATAGAACGAGGTAACCAATACAGTAGGCACAATCCTGTCAGAATACAAATACCTCCTGTAATAGAAATCCACAACAAAGCACGCTCTAGTCCGGGCATGGCAGCAGGACTATCTGGTTCGGTAGCTGTCAATATCTGGAGATTCACAACAGAAAGTGTTACCAACAAAATTATCATTCCCACCAACATTCCGATGCAGAGAATCAACTTCGTCTTTATATTCATAAGACTCAAACTATTAATATTATGCAAGTATAATCAAATCTACATTAGCTCGCGACAATTTATTTAAATATTTTCTATATCCCATTATCGAAAAAATAGCACTAGGCAATCTTAATTGGGGAGTTCCCATGCAAACTAAAATTACTTACCATGTATTATGCCAAATGCGTGCCAGAAAAGTTAGATAAAAGATAATCAACTATTAATCAATCACATATATCAAGATTAGTCTTTTATTATACCTCGTAGCACCCTTTCATTTTGAAAAGGAGTATTCTATTTTGAAAAAACATTTGCGCGGAAAACATAAAAACTGAAATTTCCAAAATGAAAGACATTTGCCTTTTTGATAAGCTTATTACAAATTCACACTCCTGGATAACAGGCTGATTATAAATGAATGGCAAAGTTTTATCGTTAGTTGGTATATATATGAAAAGCATTAGATATAGGCTATCTGAGAATATGCACGAACATGGAAAAGGACAAAATGGTGATAAATACAAACTTGAAAGAAATGAACTTCCATCTGGTCTTTTTATCCGATGCAAATATTAAAAACTATATGAAGAATATAACAATAACACAATCTAGCCTTTATGACATTACTTTTATGCTTATACCATAGCTTTTAGGAATCTTATCAGAAAGTGAATTAACAC
>NZ_BAKK01000044.1 GCF_000614145.1 Bacteroides faecichinchillae JCM 17102
AAGTTTTTCCTCAACTTTCCATAGTTATTTGTAGTATCTTTTTGTTGTTGTTTTTTCCAAAACAAGGCTTAGCCCAATATGTAAAACATATATTCTTTCTGATAATTCATCTTGTTTTTTTCGTTGGGTAAGTATATCGGTCAGATTTAGATATTTGGGCAGATTATATCTTTGGTATTATATAGACAAAGGTCATAAACTGTAGAATAAAAGCTTATTCTACAGTTTATGACATAAGTGGATTATATGCTATAAAGATTTGATTACAAGGCTGTTTGCTTTGTCTATTACGGAAGTGTCCAACGAGGCCAGATAAATGCGAGTGGTACTTTCCGAGTCATGTCCCATTGCTTCACTGATAGTGGAAATGGGAACATTTTTGCTTTTGGCAATGTTGGCCCATCCGTGTCTTGCGACGTATGTTGTCAATGGAATCTCCAATCCCAGTTGTATCCCTATTTTTTTCAATTTACTGTTTATCAGGTGTTCTGCACTCTTATATTGTCGCCTCTCATCTTTTCCGGTGTCTTTGATGATAGGTAACAGATAAGGAGTACCTGAAGTATCATATTTGTCAATAATATCCTGCATGGGTTGTTCCCATTTGATAAGCAGTTGTTGCTTGGTCTTTTGCCGACGATATGACAGGATACCGTTTTTCAAGTCTTCCTTTTTTAGGTAAGCCATGTCTATAAACGACATGCCGCGAGTATAGAAGCTGAACATGAAAATATCCCTTGCATAGTCCATGAGTGGGTACAAAACCAGATCCAGGTCTCGTATCTGGCGGATGACTTTTGCAGATACGGCCCGTTTCACGGTCTTGTCTATCCCTGTATATACGTACTTGAACGGGCTTCGTTGTACGACCAGTTCCTTTTCCACCGCACGGTTATACATAGCCCGAAGATTTCTCATATAATAGGATGAACTGTTCGGGCATATACCGTTGGATTTCAAATAGACTTCGTATTCCGCCATCAGGTCGGTGTCCACCTCGCCAAGTGGGATATCTCCTCGATCACCCCGGAATCGTATAAAACTGTTGAGTGAGGTTGCATAGGTTTCTGCCGTGCATACCTTTCCGATTTGTTTCAGTTGGTTGATAAGATTTTGGCAAAACGATATGAAGCCTCCGTCTTCGGGAGAAATAAAAAAAAGTTCCACGACCTTATCCGCGCTATAGTCCTTGTCAGTACGGTCAAGTCTCGCCAGGATATATCTCAGCCGTGTGGTATCTTCCTTGATGCGGTTTTCCAGAGAATGCAGATAGTGGCACCGGCTCTCCTCGGTTCTCGGCGGTATGACCACACGGGAGGAAAGGTTGTCCCACTCCGCGGGATAGATTTTGCACCCGGTATTTATCTGTCTTGCCACCCGGTTATGAATCACTTGATAAAACAGAATCCCTTCTTTCGCATTGACGGAAGAAGGACGGAATTTAATTTTTACAGTTGCCATATTAAATACATTTAAAGTTATAATACGGCTTCAATAAAAAACGAAAACCGCTCATAATGTTCGTCTTGCACTCTTTTTATTTACTATATCCTTTATCATTTCTTTCATGTCTTGCCCGAATTTTCGGTAAAGGATACTCACGTTTCTTCCTGGAGGTGAAAGTATAGAATTTCGGCAAAGGCACATATTCCGATTTTTCCTTTTCAATTTCCTCCATGTTGGGAAACGTTTTGCAGTAGAACTTCGATGTTTAAAACTCTTCTGCTTCTTGATTGTTCATGCTGTCGCCCATATCGGTTTTTGTTTTCATGAAGTCCCGTGCCACCTGACCGCAAATTCTGTTGATAGGTAAATTCGATATTTTCGATGCCGCCACAAGGTGGTTGCCATGTTCCCGTTCAGGTTGATGGGGGCTTGCTCCGGTCGATGGCCACCTCCTGTTTCAGTTGTATCATCTTGCCGAAAATGCCATTCGACAACCATTCCAATATTTTCTTGGTCCAGGTAGAGCCGCTTTCCACATTGCCTACGGTGCTGATGATTTTCTGCACCCCAACGTTCTCGTAATCTGCTTCGGGCTGTGGCAGTTCCTGAAAGCCCAATGCTACATACACCTCGTTACATCGGGTAGCTCTGATCAGGCGGTCTATTTTGTGGAAGTATAGTGCAGGTGCCTTGTAAACAATGATACTTGCGGGAATGTTCATACCGAACCCGATATTTACCCGTGTCACCAGCAGGTTCAGGGTAATGGCATTCAGCGCACGATGAAGCTTTCCATCTTCGGGTAGTTCGCTGTAAATAAAATGCGTACTATGCATATTCTCCGGACAAATACCACTTGATACTTATTGTGGGAAACACAGTACTGTTTACCGTCAATATCCTATCAAGAATATATACCTTACATCCTTTGTGGATTGGCATGTACATGGCTTGTATGCAGATAACGGGAAACGAGTCGAACGGCAACTTCCTCGGGAGGCCTGGTCATTTTTATCATGGTATGTTTTTAGGTAGTTGCTTGGTATATAAAGCACTTCTTGGGCAAGGAGAACACGTTTCTGAAAAAGGACGAGGAAGTTTTTTTGATATGTTAGGGCAAGAGAAGGAGCAGGTCAGGGCGTATACCGAACTATCCTCAGAGAGACAGAGCTTTGACAAGACGAAAGCTCTGCTCAATATGGTCGGTGAAGATATGCAGCAGAATGTCGTCACCAATGTAAGGGAATAGCTTGTTTTACAAGAGGCCGGTATGCTCGAAATGGAAACGTTTTTTCCGGAGCTGACTGCCGCCGAACAGGAAGTATACCTGCTGATTCTCCAAGAAAAGATGCTCAATGGGGCGTGTGTGATGCTCAGTGAGAAGGAGAGCGCTGTCACCAGCACACAGACGTATATCCGCAAAAAGCTGATTCTGCAACCCTCGGACAATCTCCGCAAAGCGTTGCAGGAAAGGAAAAAATAAAAGCAGTCATTAGCTCTTGCCAGCCTTATACTCCTATCGGATTTACCTTCAATGTCTCCAGGTTCAGGAATAGCCCGTTGTGCTCGATCATTCCGTTACGGAACATTTTCCAAAGGATGTCGCATCCGAGTTGCGCCAGCGTGGAGTTAATGAACAGGTCTTGTTTACTCAATGCTTCCGCCAGTGAGCAGCTCGGACCGGAGTCCGTTTCCTTCACCCGGGCGTATTTCACGAAACGGGTAATGACCTTCAAGGAGGCTACCGTTTCATAAATCTGTGATGCCGGCTGTTTTATTTTTTTCGGGATTGTACCCAGCACCGCCTGGCCGGTGGTCTGCGTGTTCCCGAAGTCGAGCCAGTAAAGCGGCGTGCTATAGTCCATGTAACCCGATGAAGGGACATGTTTCAGCACCTCCCATAAATCCAGCCTGGACTTGATATTGTCCGTGCAGGTGATAGTGATATTTGCCATATCATCCTCCTTAGCTCTTTCATTGCCGGCGGGTAGTTTCTTGCTTCCGCTTTCCAGTCATTGCCGAAGAAGTGGTTTATCCTTGTTATGAGGCATTGCGCCTTGTTCAGTTCCAAGTCCGACGGTCCGAAGAGCTGCCGCCCGATATTTGCATCCATCACGATGTCGGGGTCGTAGAGTGTCACGAACAGTCCGGGATGCCCGAGTGCGCGGAGCGTGACGTCCATCCGTGCCAGGCAGGTAAGCACCTGCGATCCTGTCCCGCCTGCGCCAATCAGGTTTATCGTGACCGGATGCTGCGGGTTCATCAGGTAGTTGTCGGTATAATGTACTCTTTTCATTTCAGTATATCTTTTAGTTTCAGATTATTCAAAGGTTTCAATTCCTCCATCTCGAAAGCGGTATTGCGTGCAGCCTTTGTCACCAGAACCAAGTTGGATCGAGTCGGATTGCCGTTTGCGCCCAGATGGGAGAACTCGGTCAGCCAGAACTTTTTCTCCCAGTACTCCAGCAGATTCGTGTATGTCAGGTCTTTCGGTCTGTCTATTTTTGCATTCCCCAAGCAAACGCTTGCCCCGGTCACATTGAAGAACGGAGCCGCATAGAGTGCCGAATCCGCTTTCAGTTCCTTGTCTTTGTAGGCATAGATCCTCATTCCCAGTTCTCCGGCCTCATAGATTACTCCCGGCAGGTTGTATTCCGCGTTCTCTATTTGGAGGGACCGCATGAAGAACATCATCCGTTTCCGGGGTGGGTTGTACCAGATGTACCTCTCGCTACCTTTTCGCGGGTCGCACCACAGCAGGTTGGAAGGTATCTTCCCGTATGGCGTGGCGCTGTGTCTTTCGGAATACCCCCGCACCAGCTCGTTCATGAATTCCACCGTTACCGGATGGCCTTCGCCCATTTTTCCACTATCATCAATCTCCCTTACTTCAAGAAAACAGCAGTTTTCACCTGCACTGGGAATGTCTTGTTCTTGGGTATAGGCTATCAACGCCGCCCTGGGATGGAGTAGCGTTCTCAACTTTCTTGTAAGTTCGTTTGTCTCTATCATATTCTAACATATTACGTTTATAAATTTATCCGCCCACCGGAAGAACCCCTCCGGGTAGTTGTCCATCCGGAACAATTCATCCGTGTCAGGAGACAAGTCTCGGAAGGTTGCGGGAACGATGTCGTAGGTCTCCCGGCTGTTGGAATTGTAAGAATCGGTGAGATAATCGGTTACAATGTCACCGAGATCATATACGACCCTTATTTGCTGTTCCAGATACATCGGGTGGAAATCCGGACTTTCCGAATAGTAAGCGTCGTATCCGTATTGCATGATACCGCGTTCCGGTGCCAGGAATGGAAGGCCTCCCTTCATCACATCGAGCAAAAGCTGTTCAAACCCGTTTTGCGGAGTGTAGTTCTCGATTGCCCTTGGCAGGTTCTTGTAATAGGATTTGAAGTCTACCCGTCTCAGCAGCCTGTTGATTTTTCCCTCCTGATAGGAATCCAACAATTTCATGTGATCTTTCCGGTCCTGAGGATCGCTTCCGTCTTCTTCCGCGAGCAAGTCAAACATAAACTCCGTCTCATCGTCATCCAAAAACAAGCAGATGCCGTTTGCCCGCATCAGGTTATGGATAAATGTAATGGAGATCCGCCTGAGTGTGGGATTGAGCGACTCCACGAATTTCACCGGGAAATAATACAGCGTGTAACTTCCCCACTGGTGATATCTCCACAAGCGGAAAAAAAGCCTGCCGTTCTCTTGTTCGATATTTACATTCATCTCGTCCCCGATAAGCTCGTTTATCTCGTCGTACAGGTTAGCAATCCCTTCCCCAATACTGTTTCCCGGAGTATGTACCGCCTCTTTCTCCAATAACAGGGCATACCTGAAATACGAATCACGCAGGAATTCGTAGTTTTCCCGCGTGATTACGTTAACTTTATTCCATTGGAAACCGTCATGGCATTCCACGACAAGTCTTTTGGGAGCCAGCGACACAAATGATGTGTTCAGAAAAGAATTACGGCCCCGCTTGGAGCCGCAATCCGTTCTTCCCTGTTCACGCCATGCCGTACATTCCGCTCTGTCTGGGTGATAATGAGCCTTATCAGTTGATCTAATTGACGCTCGTCCAATGGTACACATGATTTCTTCTTTTTATTATCCTTGTTCATAATTGCCTATCCTTTTGTTCCGATGGTGGTCTTGAACTCGTACACCGCCTTGTCATCCTTGATGACCGGTCCGTGTACCGTCGCCGTGGTCAGCTCCGGGTAGAAGTTGGAGTAATAACTCATGACCATTTCGGGGTTGTCTGACGGATTGGGATCATCGAGCGTGACCATCCCGCTGCCTTTCTTGAACGTGAACGAACGTGCCATTCCTGTGATTTCGAGTGCCATAGTCTTAAACTGTTTGATAATGTGAAACATGGGGTTCTAACATGGATTGGGGGAAATCGGGATATTCCTCGTAGTCCTCCGGACGGTAGGTCGGTTCCTCCTGTCCGGTAAGGTAATACGGATTCAGGTCCTCCCTCTGCTGCACCTGCTCCTGCCAATATGCGTCATGCTGTCTCCCATATGAAGGCTGCGGAGCCTGTGATGCCATCGGCTGTTGTCCGGCATATTGCGGCCGGGGTGGAACCGGTCTTTGCGGCGGTTGCTGCGGTGCCCACATCGAAGGCTGTTGCGGTGGCTGTGTCGCCACGGGCCGTTGCGGTTGTCCTGCCATGGTCTCGGGACCTGAGGCTGCGACGGATAGGGTGGTTGCTGCATGGGAGCTGCCATAGGTTGTGGCTGTGCTTGCGATTGCTGTGGCTGTTGTGCCGTTGCCGCCATAGGTTGCTGTGGCTGCGGTTGCGGTGCCGGTTCATCCATCAGCTCGAACAGGCTGCCCTTGTTCATCGCTTTCTTCTGCTCCTCCACCATTCCGTCAATCTTCTTCTGATCCTGCGGCTTTGCATAGAGGCGTGCCTGGCCGAGAGTCGTCACGGCATCCTTATGATTCCCCGCAGCGATCAGTTCCTCTGCTTTCTTGAGATGCTTCTCGTACTTCTCGCGTTTCTCCTTCTCCTCTTTCGTTTCTTTGGCCTTGCTATCCTTTGCCGCCTTGCTGTCGGCAGCGGCCTTCTCCGTCTGCGCCTCGAACTGCGCCATGTTGGTGATCAGTCCCGCCGCCTTCTGTATCGGCCGGGCGACGACTTGCAGGAATTCCACGTCCAGTTCCTCCGGCATCCCGCTGACTGTCAGGGGCACGATGTGGTTCTGGGCCTCGTCCTTCAGCCCGTTTGACTTCGGCAGTGTGGATACTGCCAATTGTCCGTTCGCTTTGCGGATGACTATCGTGAGGTCCACGCTCTCGGTCATCATCTGGTTGATTGCTGTAAAAAACATAACTGTAATAATTAAAGTGTGAATAATCGTACTCTTTCTACCTGTTGAAGAACTCTGCCAGTAGCCTGTCCCTGTCGGATGGTGGCATATTTCCAGGATAGGATTCAGCAGTGTGGAGATGTGTACCGGTCCGGCCGGCCCTCTTGACGGGAACTTGATTGCGGGCTTTGGCTCCACTGTCTTTTTTTTTCTTGTTAGGGGCATTGGCATCTGCACCGGTGCCATCGGCGGTCTTGAGATGATTGCTTGATTCATGACTTTATAATTTTAATTGTGAATACTCGGGCTTTGGCAGCCCGTTGAACTACAAGGGCTTTACGGCAAACGCTTCCGGAAAGGCAAGGCTTTCGGGAAAAATACCGGAGCGCAGCGAGGATGATTTTTCCGCGAAACCCGAAGGGCCCGGCCTTGCCGTCCGAAAAGAAGCGTTTGCCAACTTTGCCCTGTAGTTCTTCGGTCTGTCAATGGCTGTATGTTCTTCCCTGTCTTTTCCATTCGTGTCCTCGTCATTCTCATTTCCATAAGGCATGGGATACAAAAAGAGCCGCCCGATAGGACAGCTCTGTTCTGCAAGGTGATATTTGAACCAGTATGGTATATCCGCTTCATATGCCTATATCTTTAGAAAACCAAATAGCTGAGAATGCAGAAAAGTATCGCCGCCGCTACCAGCAGGCAGGCGACTTTGTAGAGGAACCTGAAGAATCCCTTGAAACACACGATGGCGACTGCCGCCCATACGGGCGATATTCCTCTTGAGTAGAGATAGTTGAACACGATGAAGGCGACAATACCTAAGGCTATCATCCTTATCCATTTGGCTGTCCTGAGTTTTTCGATACATTCCCTTGTTTTCATGACCGTATATTATTAATGGGTGAAACATGTCATTTCCAATTTCAGGGGCCGGAAAGCGGACCGCCTCCACCGGCAAGGTTTTCGGGGAAAATACCGGAACGTAAGTGAGGATGATTTTCCCCGAAACCTGCAAGGCTCGACCTTGCGGGTGGAAACGGGCGGTTCCGCTACCTTTGCCCTTGAATTGGAATGGCAGTGTGCTATTTCCCTTTCCCGCCCTTGGGCTTGGGGAACGAGAGTTTTAGGTTGAAGTCCGTGTCAAAGGCTACCGTGGCGTCGAAAGAGACCCCTTTCTTGCCCTTGAGCCCCTTGATCAGCCTGGTGGAGCCGGAAGAGAAGAGCTGTTCCAGATGCTGGTCGGTCAGTTCCTTGTTCAGGAAACGGCGGAATACCAGCAACCCGCACCCTTCGCGGTCGCATTTGGCCACCTTGGATTTCACCACCACGTTACCCGTCCCGCACTTGGGGCAGGTAAAGGCGCGTGACGACGGTTCCGGGAATTTGAGGCGCAATATCTCACCGGTTACTTTTCCTGTGTATTCCCGGATGGAGAGCATGAAGCTTTCCGGATCGAGGGTGTGCTCCTCTATCTGTGCCAGTGCCTTCTCCCATGTGCCGGTCAGTTCGGCGTCGGCCACCATCATGCCCTTTACTGACTCGTAGAGGTAAAGCCCCTTTTCCGTCGGGCGGATGCTCTTGCCGGAACGTTCGATATAGTCACGCTTGAAAAGGGTCGTGATGATGGCTGCACGGGTAGCGGGCGTGCCTATACCCAGCTCCTTCACCGCTTCCCGTGCCTGTTCGTCAGCGATTTCCTTACCGCAGTTCTCCATGACACTGAGCAACGTGGCGTCCGTGTAAAGAGGTCTGGGCATGGTTTTCTTTTGGGCCAGTCCGTGCCCCATGACCGGGATTTCCTCACCTTCGGCAAACACCGCCGTCCCTCCGCCAGCTTCCGGTTCGTCCTTTTCCCGGTCTTCCTTCCGGGAGAACACGGCACGCCAGCCGGGAATGACGATGACGGTGGATTGTGAACGGAAATCCATCCCCTCGCACACGCACTCCATCTTCAGTGACTCTTTCTCACAGCGTGGCGAGAAAGCTTCCAGCATCCTTCCGGCTATCATCTCATAAACAACCGCTTCTGCCTCGGACAGCCTTCGGGAACGATGCCCGTGATGATCAGGGCATGGTGGTCGGTCACTTTCGTGGCATCCACGCTCCGGGTGTTCAGGCCGGAAAGGTCGAAAGTCCGTCCGTATTCCCTGAACCGGGGCATGGCAATGATTTTTTCCAGCAAGGCGGTATATGCGCCATGACATCTTCGGGTATGTACCGGCTGCCCGTTCTCGGGTACGAGACCAGTTTCTTCTCGTACAGGGACTGGGCGATGGAAAGTGTCTTGTCCGCCGGGAGGTCGTGGTGGATGTTGCAGTCCTTCTGAAGGGAGGTCAGGTCGTACAGAAGCGGGGCCTGCTGGAAAACCGTATCGCGTTCCGCTTTGGTGATTGTCACCGCCGAGCCGGGAGTGAGGCGTCCGTATGCCGTTTCCGCCGCTTCCTTATCCCCGAAGTGCTCCGGATGGATGAACAGCCGGTGCGCCTCTCCCTGCTTCAGCGTGATATGAAGCTGCCAGTATGGTGTGGAGACGAAGTTGCGGTTCTCCTTGAAGCGCGCGCATATCATGGCGAGGGTCGGGGTCTGTACCCGTCCGATGGAGTTGTTCGCCGAACCGGAGGCTGCCGCCAACGCGCGGCTGGCGTTCATGCCCACCAGCCAGTCCGCCTTCGCCCTGCTGTCCGCAGCCGCATAGAGGCTGTCGTATTCGTATCCTTCCCTGAGGCCCGCCATCCCCTTTCGGATGGCCTCGTCGGTAAGCGAGGAGATCCACAGGCGTTTGAAAGGTTTGGTACAGCCAGGTAGGAATATATCCACCGGAAGATGAGTTCCCCCTCGCGCCCGGCATCGGTCGCCACGATGATGCTGTCACATTCGGAGAACACCCCGTCGATGACCTTGAGCTGCCTGCCGACGGTGATGTCCGTCACCATGCCCCTGTCCGTGCGTATCTGCCGTTCCACAAGACGGAACGGTTCGGGAATCATCGGAAGGTCTTCGGCGGTGGTTCTCGTGTAGCCGTATGTCCCCGGCAATGCCAGCGAAACCAGATGTCCCAGCGCCCATGTCACCATGTAGCCGTTTCCTGTTATGTAGCCGTCCTTTTTCTCTGTAGCCCCGACCACACGGGCTATCTCCTGACCGACACTCGGTTTTTCTGCTATGATTGCTATCATGATTCGGATAAGAATTAAGCCGTTTCCCGCTTGCCGACGTGCGGAGGGACGGGAAACGGCGGTTATACATTCGGTTTACATAATTATAAAGGTGGAGTTACTCTCCCACGGGCTTGATGCCGAGGATTTCGAGCAGCGGGTCACCGTCCTTGCGTACCAGCTGAAGCGTGGCGTCCATCACCACGTCCACGCCGAGCAGCACCAGACTGAGCGATACCACGTTCGTTTTCTTACCGCTGAGCAGCGTATCGAGCTCCCCGGCCATTTCCAGCTCGTCCTTCAGGATGCCGATGGCGGCCAGCTCGTCCCAGTTCACGTCTTCCGCCTTGAAAGGCGTGTTGTTTTCCTTGTTCATTTCCATGTTCTGATTTTTTTGGATTCAACATTCGTTTTGCTTTGACCCTCAGGCTATGCCCGCGCCCCTGGATTGACGGTTTTCCTCTCCCTGTCTTTGTGTGGCGGACACCACGTTGCGCTGCGAGGCGTCGCGTCTGCGGTCGGGATTCTCGTTGTAGAAGTCCAGCCGTCCCTGGTTGAAGTTCGCCTTGACGTACTGCGAGATGGTCTTGCCGTCATACCCCTTGATGCCCTCGACCAGTACCGCCTTGCCGCTTTGGAGGTCGGCACGCTGCTTGCGGGTAAGCTCCACGTCCCATACCTTGGCCGGTATCTTGAACTCCTCGCGCTGGTCGAAACCGTCCGGGGTGCGCGAGTAGCTCAGACGGCCCGTTTCGAGGTCTGCCTTGATGAACGAGGAGAACTCCTCACCCCTGCGGTTGACCATGCTGTTGAGGAAGATGACCTTGCCCTCGCGGAGCTGCTGCTGTTCCTCGGGAGTGACCTTCACGCCGTTGATTTCATTCGGGATGTAGATTTCCCGTGCGCCTTCAGGGGAGTCGGGGTTGTAGCGGGTGTAGGACGGGCGGCCTGTCGCCTCGTCAAGCTTCACGTAGGAGGAGAACAGTTCCCCATCCTTGCGCTTCATGCCCTCCACGAAAATGGCCTTACCCCCGTTCAAATCATCGATCTGTTTCTTGGTCAGTTCCACGCCTCCCAGATACTGCCGGTTGAAGAGTTTGTCGTTCTCGAAGATGAACTCCACGCCCCTGCGCTCGGCATTGACCTGGATGTGGGCGTCGAACGGATTGCCCGATCTGGCTGTCATTCCTTCGATGAATATTTTCTTTCCTTCACGCAGGTCGTTCTGTTCCTGTTCGGTCAGTTTCACCCCATTGATTTCACGTGGTATGAAGACATTCTCGGCTTTCATCGCCACCACCTCGTTGGTCAGCTTGTCGATGCTGACGAAAGAGGGGACATACTCGCCATTGCGGTTTTTCAGTTCCACGACACGCCCCATGTTGCCCGTCTCAAGCAGGTTCTTCTTGTCCTCGTCAGAGAAGATGTGTCCGAAATAGGGACGGTCGAGGTCGGGTTTCTGCCGGATACCGTGGATGCCCAGTACGATGTCTCCAGCCCGGGACTGCTGGAACGAGAGCCTCGCGTCGGTACGTAATACGGCAGAGCCGAAGTTCATGCTGATGGGCACTACCTGGTTGGTCTTGTAGCCCCTGAGCATCTGGTCGAGCAGCCCCCGTTCCTGAAGTTCCTCACGGGAGAGCCCGAAGTTCTTTAGCTGTTCCCAGTTGATCATGGACTCGTTGTAGCGGTACTGGGGCTGTTGCTGCGTGCCTCCACCTTGGGCGGCCTGCTGCTGTGTTTCATTTTCTTTTGCCATTTCTTCTTGATTTTGATGGTTGATACTTTGGTTTTCCTTGTCGCGGGGGACAATCTCGTACTGCTTGAGGAATTCTTCCACCGCGTCTGTCTTTTTTCCGGCAGCGAGGTCTTCGATGGCCTGCCGCACTTTCGGGTCGTCCAGTGCTTTCTCCTTGACGGAGAGGATGCCGAAACGTGTCGGGTCCTTGAACTGACTCCAGAAGTTCTTCAGGAAATTCTCGAACATGCTGGCGTAGCGGTCGATCTTGAGGAAGGAATTGCGGTACTTCCTGTCCGCCGGCACTGTTTCGTGCCTGCCGTCCTTGTCGAGTTTGCTGACCGCCTGGAGGAGTAGCTCCATCTTGTCGAGGATAAGGATGATGTCACTCATCTGCTCGTTCTCGGTGACCTGCGGTTTGAGGGGCTCGTCCCTCACGTTTTTCTTTGCCATAACTTTGATTTTTTAACGTTGATAACTGTTGTTGTCTCTGCAAATATATAGGCACGAATTTGATAAATCACTATGTTTCAGTACGTTGCACCATCTATTTCATCGGATGTCATCCTGTTTCACCGCAGGAGGGAAAGCGTGAGGCAGAAAAACGGGAAAGTCAAAGGAAAAAGTATGGCAAAAGCACTGTATCCAATAGGAGGAAGAGAGCGGGAACACACGAAAGGTAAGCCCCAAACAAGAAAAAAGCAGACCGGAAAGAGGGAACGGTAGAAAACGGCTGGAACGGCACGAAACCGACAAGGAGAAAACTGTATTATGCAGAGTTGGGAGCGAGCTGTCTTTAGTCCCCGCTTCCTTGTGCCGCTCTATAAGACAGGAAGAAGATTTTGTATGGGAGATGTGTTGACAGCGTAATCCATTGGGACATCAAGCACGGCAAAATACCGCCGTCAGATTGTTTTTTATCTTGTCCTATGCGTCGTAGGTCGCTTCGCTTGCTAAGTCCCGACCGTCTCCACAACTCGGACGGCGATACCGGAACGTTTTTTCGGGTGAAAAATTACCGCAGGGAATTTTTTGCCCGAAAACTGGAGGCCCGAACGTGGAAGGTATCGTCCTCCGAGTTATCTTCTTGAAGGGACTTGTCAAGCGAAGCGTGCTTATGATGGATTTTTATAGAGGAATATGGAATAAGACACCTTGATGATAAAAGTGCGCTAAAAAAGTGCAGAAGTAATCAGATTTTGATTACCTTTGCACTAAAAGCGCTCGCTATGACAATAAGAGAATGGATTAGAGATAGGGAAATTGGTGGCTTTCCAACTTTTTCGGTTGATGATGTAAGGCAAACATTTCCTGATTATTCGGAGCAAGTCATCAAGAATGAATTATTCCGATTATCAAAACAAGGCATCTTATGTCCTGTGTATAAAGGCTTTTATGTCATAATTCCTCCTCAGTATGCAGCAAAAAGGATGGTTCCTCCAATATATTACATTGATCAATTGATGTCGTATCTGAATAAACCATATTATATCTGTTTATTGAATGCCGCAGAAATTTTGGGTGCAGCTCATCAACGGCCACAGAAGTTTTCTGTAATGACGGTATTCCCAAAGTCTTCCGTCTCTTCATCAAAGAATAATTCGCTTGTTTGGGGATATCGCAAGGAGATTCCATCTGATTTTTTATTGTTCAAGAATTCTGAGACAGGAGTGATATACTATTCAAATGCTGAATTGACAGCCATTGATATTGTACACTATGAACAATATATCGGTGGCCTCTCAAGGGCAGCGACCATTTTGGATGAATTAGCAGAAAAACTTGATTTTCGTAAAGCTTCCGATAACTTATTTAACTATACATCAATCGCTACTATCCAACGATTGGGATATATATTGGATGATATTTTAGAACAGAAAGAGATTGCAGAAGTGTTACATTCTGAATTATTGACATATGTCAAGCGTTTTAGATATATTCCCCTTAGTACACACAAAACTGATGAGAATGCAGAAAAGAATACTCGTTGGAAAGTTTATATAAATTCGATAATAGAAACAGACGAAATATGATAAACAGAACAGCCATTACCCAATGGAATAAGATTGTTCCTTGGAATGATAATGCACAAGTAGAACAAGACCTTATTATCTCTCGTGCATTAGTCGCTATTTTCAGTGATAAATTCCTTGCTTCACAGCTTGCGTTCAGAGGAGGAACCGCACTTCATAAATTATATCTGTCGCCACAGCCTAGATATAGTGAAGATATTGATTTAGTACAAATCACACCGGGACCGATAAAACCAATCATGTTCAAGCTAGGTGAAGTCTTAAGTTTTTTGCCTGATAGGGTTACAAAACAAAAGCGATATAACAACACGATGTTATTTCGTATGGAGTCGGAAATCCCCCCGACAATCCCCTTACGTTTGAAAATAGAGATAAATTGTTTTGAACATTTCAACGAATTGGGATTGGTTAAAGTTCCATTTGAGGTGGAGAATAGCTGGTTCTCAGGAAAATGTGAGATAACCACATATCGTTTGAATGAATTGCTGGGAACAAAATTAAGAGCATTGTATCAAAGAAAAAAGGCCGCGACCTTTTTGATTTGTATGTTGCACTGTCGGAAGCGGTTGTGGATATCAATGAAATATTACGTTGCTACAACCGTTATATGTCGTTTGTTGTGCAACAACCACCTACTTACAAACAGTTCATTAACAATATGGAAGAAAAAATGTTAGATCCTGATTTTTTAGGTGACACTCAGAATCTTATCCGTCCGGATAGAGAATTTAATCCACGATTGGGTTATGAACTTGTTTTGGAAAAATTGATAGAACGAATGCGGAAATAAATATAATATTATCAGATAGGACAAAATAATAGGTTATATGAACGTGGATCATTTAGATTGCCTTTTCCAAGAGTACGGATATGATGTAAAAGAAAGAACCGCATCATATAGGGTGTATTTGCTGAATCAAGGTATGTACCATGGAGCAGAAATCCAAATAATGGACGATGATATTGATGCTACTCCGATACTTGATCGTTACTCCAAATTGGGATATCATGCAAAACAACAAAGGTTCAAATCGATTGAACAAGCAGAAAGTTATTTATTTAAGGGGTTCTTTAATACACAAACTACTGCAAATGATATAAATAGAAGATATACAGAATTTGCTGCTAATCAAGTAAAACATTATTGTAATTGTGGTATTAAGTATCAGTATATCAGTATGCCATATTCTATATATAGTGAAGGTGCGGAAGATACTGTTAGTGGAACTTCAGATATCATTTCTGCAATTAAAGAAGCAATCAATAGAAAGGGGGCACATCTTGTAGTGGTAGAAGCAGCTGCTGGATTTGGTAAGACCTGTACAGCATACGAAGTATATAAATCATTTTTAGATAATAGTGAATATCAAAAGCCCATTTTTACAGAATTGTCAAGAAATAGGGATGCAAAGCAGTTTAAATATATTCTTTGGTCTGAAATTGACAAAGAGAAGGATACGACTGCTAAACAGGAATTAGTTGTTTACAATATAAAAAAAGGGAAAATCCCTCTTATTATTGATGGGTTTGACGAATTACTGTCCAAAAACATAGACAATGGAAAGGCTGGACAATTGAATGAATTTGAGCAAGTTGAAACAATGCTTTCTACCATAGGAGATTTGTTGACAGATGAAGCTAAGATTATTCTTACCTCTAGAAAAACTGCAATATTTGCAGGTGCTGAATTTGGAGATTGGGTTGATTCTTACAATGGAAACTTTGATGTTATCAGATTTCAATTAGAGAAACCCAATATTAAGCAATGGCTTTCAACAGAACGTTATGAGGAAATCATTGGAAAGAATGTTCCTTTGGATAATATTTCAAATCCTGTTCTACTAACTTATTTACGAAATATAAGCAAGGAGGATTTTAGTGATTTATTGGTTTATCCAGAAACGATTACGGATAAATATTTTGAATATCTACTGAATCGGGAAAAAGAAAGGCAAAATCTTATTATTCGTTGGGAAGACCAAATGCAGATATTTGAAAATTTAGCCAAATCTTTTGTTGATTTTGATATAACTGGTGAAAATAGAAGTTTCGTCAAAGAACTGATTATAGAATATAACAAGTCTCGTCTTTTGTATTATAAAGAGTTGACACCGACAAAACAAACTTTGGATGAACTTGCTGACACACTTACAAATCATGCCCTATTAGATAGAACAGGGAATAAAGATTTTATAACTTTTATCAATGAATTTATTTTTGGGTATTTGCTCGGAAAATCAATTCAGAAAGAACCTGTCACATTTTTGCAAAAACTTAACCCTATACCTGAGCATCTAATCGAACTGGCAATTTACGCATACAAATATTCTTCCAATGATGATAAATTAAAATTATGGGATAAGTTTTCCGTTATAAAAGATAAAATGTCTTTGTATTTGGCTGTTACCACAGATTGCATTCTTTTAAAGAAAGTAACAGGTAATTATAAATGTGCAGGATTGAATTCTTTTCATTTTGAAGATATTAATATCCTTAGTGAAGAATGTAAGTTTGTAGAAACTTCGTTTGTCGATTCTGTTTTTGAGAGATGCACTTTTGATGCAAACGCTTTTTACAATGTTACATTTACAGGATGCAAATTTATTGATTGTGATGTGAATAGTGATTTGTCTTCTGGTTCTAACAATATTCATTGTTATGGATGCGATGACTATAACACTGGCTTTATATCTTCTTTGGTAAAAGTTACGACATCTTCTGTTTTGCAGAAACAAGAAGATATAGATCTAGAGATTGAAATACTTAGCAAGTATTTTAAAGTTGATGGAAAATCTCCCAAAATGAGGTATATCTCTACCCTTAGAAAAGAATTTGGAGAAAAGAATTTGGATGTCGTTTTTGCAACTTTTGAATTATTAAAGAAAAAAGGAATGATTCTGATTGACGGGAATAATTCGCACATTTCAAAATCAGGTATTGCATATTATCATAAGAACATACAAGTATGAGTGCAGGAAATAAAGTTTTGAGGGATATAGTTACAGATTTGGAGGCTGTTTTGAACAAATGTGGCGTAATGTACCATGTGTTTTATCGTACTAAGTCAGAAATGTCAATTAAAAATAAACTTGAGAAAAAATCTGAAGAATATCGTAAAGTCAACAAGAAGATGCAAGATTTATTGGCTCTTCGTATTACTTTGTATTTTACGGATGATGTAGAACTTGTTCACAACTATCTAAAAAGTCAGTCCAATTTTGACAGTGAATCTGTTGATGAAGCCGAAGTTGATAAATTCTGTCCCAAAAGACTAAATTTAATTATGCGTGTTCCAAATAATCTTCAGCAAGATATGAAAGCGGCAATAAAAGAAACTGGTTATGAAGATTTAATTGATAACACTTATGAAGTTCAAATCAGAACTATTTTATCGGAAGGTTGGCACGAAGTTGAACATGATTTACGTTATAAATGTAAAGAAGAGTGGAATGAATTTAAAGAGGAATCCAGACTTCTGAACGGAATTTATGCTACCTTGGAAAGTAGTGAATGGTCAATGCTTACATTATTTGACAGACTTTCATATTCCCAGTATAAAAATAAAGTTTGGAATAGTATGTTACGCAATAAGATGAGAGTTCGTTTTGCTGATAAAGGTTTGTCAGAAGAACTTTGTAAATATTTGTCAAACAATAATAAAACTGCAAAATTATTGTATCGTGCAAATAGAACCAAAATATTGAAATTAGTAATGGAAAAAGGCTTTGCATACCCTCTCACTTATGATACTGTGTTACATCTTATCAATCATATTATTGTAAAAGATAAAATATTAGCGAATTTTGAAGATAAAGTTTTGAAACGAGATATGGATATAATGTTTGGTGAATTATAGCAGTAGTTGATATTAGCACCATTTTTACTCACTCAAATAAACAAAAATGGTGCTTTTTATGGTCTTACTTTTTTACATATGTATGCTCCATCCGTGGAACGGTTCCATGACTACGGCAAAAGATTCATCCGGTCTGCTTTAGTAGAATTATAAGAAAAACTTCTGTCTTGCATGAGCCCGTTCCAATACATGCAGATTGCCGTATCCGATGGATTTCAGTTCTACCAGCAGGCTCCTGTATTCTTTTTCCGTCGCGGGCAGTGTCCCGGAGATGATTCCCTTGTAATCGGCTGCGCCATGCTGTCCCGCATGCATGTAGGATGTGATTGTATTTTCGGATTCGTTCCACGGTATATATGGAAAGAGAGCGATTACCCCGCCTTCCTTGAACCGTCTGAACACTACCTTAATAGGTGTTTCCATATCAGTCTGTTGTCTATCCGTATATAATCTTATCCATTTCCCTGTCGGTCAACGTGCATAGTTCTTCGTCGGTACAATAGTAACGGATATTCTGTCCTGTTCGACAGCTTCGTTCAAAAGGTTTCGCATGTCATTTTCCAGTTCATGTCCCAGCTCCTCCACCGATATCGTATAGGTTTCCATGCCGGTCGTAATCTCACGCGACGGGTATGCCTTGCCTTTGTTGAAAATTGTACCGATCTCTATGTCTTCGCCACGCCCGGCCATCCTGTCAAGGTATTCCTTGATAATATCCCCATGACACGGATGCGGTTTGCAGAAGCATCCCAGAGTCTTTCCCTGCAACTCATGAACCCTGCGCCTGTATTCCGCATCGTTCACCAGCCTCCTGTAAAAATATTCGCGGAATCCGGCCAGTGTCCCGCCCCGGACCATGTCCTGCTTCAGCCTGAACGGATTACCGAAATACCTGTCTTGCCCTTTACCGGCACGACCGATATACACATCGTATGCCTCCTTACGGATATTCACTACCCTTGTATGTTTCCTGTTATCTGCCATACTCATTTGATTTTTAGTTATGATTCCGTTATGAAAGTGACCTTGTAGGTCTTACATGCTTTCCCGAAAGCGGGATTGGTGTCAAATTCCTTGTATGACTCCCAATCCACCGACATGGTGTAGCCGTTCGGAAAGTTTTCGGCGATGAACTTGGTTATTATTTTCTTGTCCTCATCAGACAGGAACAGTTCCTCCGGGTGCCGTACTCCAATGAAAAAAGCGCCCATTCGGGAATGTTGTCCCAAACGAGCGTCTTACTGTTGTTGCCATTCATAGTCCTGCTGTTTATTGCTGTGATACCATAAGTTCTTTGATAATGCCGTCAAGCTCTGTTTCCCACTTGTCCGTTCCGTCAATCAGCGAGGGATAGGTAAGCTGTTTCCACTGCCGGTAATCGAAGAGTTTCATCCGTAACGGATAATAATCGAACAGTTTCTTGTTGTCCGCGAATATTCTCAGGTGATTGGTTCCCACCTCCATCAGTTTCAGTCCGTAACGGTCAATTATCTTATTGAACCGTCCCATAGGTGTGAAGTTGCTTCTGCTCATATCTTTCGTTTTTGAGTTAGACATCTGCGGCTCGTCGAGCCGGTATTTTATTTCTTGCCTGCCCCGCCGTTCCGTGTCGGATTGTGCAAGGCTTTCGGGAAAAATACCGCAAGCGCAGCGAGGATGATTTTTCCACGAAACCCGAAGGGCCCGGCCTTGCTCAATCCACAAGGCACGGGACGAACTTTGCAGGCTGAAATAAAACAGCGGTATCCTATTCCTCTTTCTTCTCACCGTCTTCTTTGGGTATCAGGTGCTGTAAATCAGGATCGGTCTTGATGCGTTCCATTTCATCTTCAATTATTTGCAGCACGTCCGCCTTGATACGTGAATAGTTGCGGTCTATCTGCTGCTGCATGATGTCGTTGCCGTCGGCATCTTTGAACTCGTTGATGACCGGTATCTTCCTGTAGGCTTTGGTTTCTGCGGCAACCTTCTCGTTATCGACGATGATACGGGCGTGGAAAATCTTCTGGTCTATCTCCTCCCCGAAGTTGTCCGCCACGCTGCCCACGAATGTGCCTGCGAGAGATTGGCGATTTTGGATGCCGGTATCAGCGAGTCCAGCTGTGTGTTGATGGAAGTGGATGTGTCCTGCCGGTTGATGGATATGGATTGCCTCTGTTGGAGTATCTTACCGAAGCGTTCCGACAGGTTCTTGGCGGTTTCGCCAACCACCTGGCCGCTGAAGATGTTACCGACCGTATTTTGGATTACCTTCGCTTCCTTGTCACCGTAGTCACGGGTCAGCTGCGAGAAATCCTGAAATCCGAGACAGACCGCCACCTTGTTGCTTCGGGCGGTGGCTATCAGGTTGTCGATGCCGCGAAAATATATCGTTGGTAATTCATCTATGATGATGGAAGATTTCAGCTGTCCTTTTTTGTTTACTAACTTTACGATACGTGAATTGTACAGTCCCAATGCGGCCGAGTAGATATTCTGTCTGTCCGGATTGTTTCCCACACAAAGGACTTTCGGGTGTTCCGGATTGTTAAGGTCAAGGGTAAAATCATCCCCCGTCATGACCCAGTAAAGCTGCGGTGAAATCATCCTTGAAAGCGGGATTTTCGCGCTCGCTATCTGGCCCTGGAGCTGATCTTGGGCTCCGGATTGCCATGCGTCCATAAAGGGGGAAAGGTAGTTTTCCAAAGAGGGATATGAGGTCAAAATCGTGAAAATATCGGCATACGGTTTGTTAAGAAATTCTATCGCGTGGGGAAAGGTGCAATACTTGCCGTCCTGATAAATGCGCAAATACCAGATAATCGCTGCAAGCAGGATAATCGGAGATTCCACGAAGAAATCGCCTTGTTTCTGTATCCAGGTTTTGTTCAAATTGAGCATTATCGTGTAGGCACTTTCGTAGGCGTCGCTGATATCCACCATGAATTTGGGATTGATGGGATTGCACCTGTGCGAGCGTCGAGGGTCATCGAAATTGATGACATAAAATTCCGGCTTAGTCTTGTATTTGTCAAGGTTTTTGAGCAGTTCATTATAGGCAATGACCGAGAGGTCATCAAATTTATAATGTAGGCTAAGTAGCCGACGCCGTGCCATATTACTATGGTCGGTTTCCGAAAACTCGCCTCCGAACCGGACGTACACCTTCCAGCGTATCCGGCTCTCCGCTTCGATATGCAGTTTAAATCGTTCCATAATGAATCTTTTTATGACATGTTCCACAGAGTGCAATAGTTTTCCTTTTCCGTGCAATCATGTGTCGTTCCCAAGGCTCTTTATTTTGAAGATTCTTGAGTTTACGTACATGGTGCATTTCCAAATGCCCCTTAGCTCCACATAATTCACATTTTTCTGCTTTCAACCTGTCCATAAGACTGGTTGTGCTGGTGTGCATTATGAATTTGGGTAGTATGTCTATTTTGTTATCCTTTGATGGCTTTTGGCGTTTGAAACCTCCTTTATAGAAGTACTCTTCCTTTTGTTTGCCTGCATTGTTCTGATACTTAACGCAAAATATTCCGTTATGCTTGTACTTTTTGCATATCTTCTTTACTTTGCTTCGATACTTGGCTGCAAATGTTTTGTACATACTATACTCCATGATATAACCGAAATTGGATAGCTGGGCTGCGCAATTAACGCTATGCCGAAATAATTGTACAAGCCTCTAATTTCAGAATTATACCTGCGCAGGATTTCCAAATCGTCGTTGAAGTTCAGTTCGGGTCTCGCTTTCGGTTTCCATATTTCCTTGCCGTTGTGTTTCTTTATTTCCACAACGTCATACGCAAGAAGTTTCTTCTTGACCGTATCTTTGGGGATTTTTATTTCCACCGTCTTGTTCCGACTTCTCTTTTTACGACCGAGGGAATCCCGTTTGGTTTCCATGCACTTGCGGTTTCTGATATGAAATCCAAGAAATTTTGCAGGAGTTTCCGAATGGGTTATCAGCGTCTTTTCATCAGACAATTCCAATTTTAGTTTGTCGGAAATAAAATTCTTTATATCCGACTTGATTGTCATTGCATCTTCTTTACTGCCTATAACGCCACACAGAAAATCATCCGCATATCTCACGTATTTCAACCTCTTATAGTTACAGTCCATGTCATTTTTAGCCGAGGTCTGTAACATAAGATTATCATATTTCCGTATCTGTCCTACCAGCAGTTTTCTTTCTTCAAGACTTACTGCTGATTTCAGCGCCTTTTTAGCTCGTTCTTTCTTACGTTGGTAGTGTCTGTACTGTGGGTTCACTTCTTTACGGGCATTCCTATCAAATTTTGCTGCATACTCTGCCATGTACTTGTCCAATTTATCAAGATAGATATTGGCGAGTACAGGACTGATGATGCCACCTTGCGGTGTCCCGTTATATGTGTGAAAATATTCCCAATCTTCGATATATCCTGCATTCAGGAATTTACGGATAAGCCGAATGAAACGGGCATCATTGATGCGTTCTTCGAGGATTCCTATCATCACATCGTGATTGATGTTGTCAAAGAATCCCTTTATATCGCCCTCAATATACCATTTCACCCCACAAAATGATTTTTCAATCTGCTTAAGGGCTGTGTGGCAGCTCCGTTTGGGACGGAAACCATGCGAAGTGTATTCAAAACTCTCCTCGTATATGGCTTCCAATACCATTTTAACCACTTCCTGCAATAACTTATCTTCCGTAGCAGGAATACCCAGAGGACGCATTTTCCCGTTTTTCTTGGGTATATATGTTCTCCTTGACGGTTTGGGCTGGTAGCTTTCATCTTTCAATGATGCTATCAGGTTTTCAATACGCTTGATGCTCATGCCGTCAATGGTCTTGCCGTCCGTCCCCTCCGTCATATTGCCTTGTTTGGGTGCAATCCGCTGGTAGGTAACGGCGTACATCTCCGTATTGAAAAGAATACGGTACAGACGCTCGTACTTGTAATTCAAGTCCTTGCTGTGTCGATTCAAACTGTTTAATACTTTTGCCGAATTTCTCATAATGTCTCTCACATCATTCATTAATTGTATTAAAAATCTCTGCTGTCCCCCTTCGCCATGTACAAGCCATTAACTTGCTCGGACTACTACGGGGACTCCGTTACCATGTCGGAATTTCGGGAACTGTTTCCCATAGCCTTTGCAGGCTCCGATTTAGGTAATCCCAGTTTACTATATCTTAACTGTTGGCACGACAAGTTGTCGGATATGACTTCCACCTTTTACCGTATATTACGGTTGCGCTGCAACAAGTTCTTGCTCTTTCTACTCTACGACTGCAAAAAGAGTATTGCAGTGATGACGGTTCAGAACTATCCATACAACGGTAGTTCCATAGTTACCTTACGTCACAGCCTGCTACAAAGACCGCTCAGATTATCATTCAACCAATTCGGGTTTTATCCTCATACTTGTCTTATCATCGCTATTCAGTCGCAGTTTGGTAACTAACTGACTTATAGTTGTCCCGACGTGCTACACTCCCTGCCGCCTTTCGTTAGACAGATAAGTCGGTGATGATAGGTCGTTTTCAAAGAACACTTGCCTAATCCTTGCCAAAGGGACGATTAAGATATAGCCTTGACTGGCGCACCGTAAATATAGATGGCAAAACCTTTGGAAATCATCTGTTTGATGTAGTTGTTTACCACCGCGTAGGACTTCCCGCTGCCCGGTGTCCCAAGCACGATGGACGCGCGAAAAACGTTTACAACGTTGATCCATCCGTCCCATTCCTTGCCCTGGTACACGAACTTGGTCGGCAGGTTGACGGAATACTCGTTCTCCATGAGCCGTGTCTCCTGCATGAAGCTCTCGTTGGCGGTATTGAACACGTCCTCCATCAGGTTGTGTTTTAGCATACGGCTTATCCATACGCCCGACATCAAAAGAAGGATGTACCCGGCGGTCAGCGTTACCGTGTAAATGGCGGCGTCAGCTGTCGGACTGAACGGCAGATCGAGCATCCACCAGTTCATGAAGAACAATACAAGCCCCGAAAGGAAGGCGGTATATATCTTCCGCCAGGTCATCTTCTGGTTCTTCACGCCTTTCGTACCCAAACATGACAGGGCAAGGAATATGACGGCGAACACTTTTGTCACCAGCAGGTTGCTGAAAAGCCCCGCCGTCCTCTGGAAATTCAGGAGTATCTTATCGACCACTCCGATATTGATACCCGCATCCACGAATGCCCGGTAACAGAACCAATAGACGTGGATGGCAATAAACACGATGGATATGGCACGCATGAACTCCATGACCTTTGCCAGTCCTCTCAAATCATCTTCCTGTTGCATAATAATATAATTTTAATGGTGAATGAATATTGTTTTCAGGAGATACCCCGTGAACGGCGTTTCTTTTTCTTCTTGCGTTGCAGCCTTCGGGCAAGAGCCTTTTCCTGCGGGTCGGGACCGTTTGTTTCAAAGTTGAAGATCCCGAAAGCCTGTCCGATGGCATCTTCCATGCCGGCAGAGAAACTGCTTTGTCCGCTGATATCCGGTGTGGGAGCATCCAGGTCCGGGGTATTGCCCGGTTCGTTGAACAGGCGTTCAAAGGCATTTGCCGAGAACTCCTTGCCGAGCCGAGAACCGTTATAGACCTCCCTGTTCCTGTGGTCGATGAAGGTTGCTCCATAGATGCGACCTTCATCGTTCTCACGAAACACCACGTCTATTCCCCGGCCGTTCAAGAGGCGGATGAAATCCTCCGGTTGCCCCGGCAGCCGTGCATGGCGAGTGCTACCTCGTTCCGTATCTTGGGCTGCCATTTCTTGTTCTTGTACTCGCGGGCATTGTAACCGGTACGCTTTTCCAAACCATCGTAGCCGTAGCGTTTCCCGATAAGTGAAGATTTGATGGGCGTACATACCGGCTTGCCTGCATTGTCTGTCATGGTATAGACAATGCCGTTGTAAGGTGTTCCTTCAAATTCGCCCCTGACCAGTTTCGCCTCGATGTTGAAGCAGGAAAGTAACGCGCTGTACTCCCCGAATGACTGGAAACGGTAAGTGGAGAACACGCTTTTGAGGATGTTGGAAACCTGTTGCTTTACATCGCCATTCTGATAGTCCGCTTTCTTGAGGTAGGGCTCCAACAGCTCCCTGCGTTTGTCCTCCACCTGTTTCAGTCCGAATTTCCGTTCCAGTTCCCGGCAGGCTTTCATCGAGCGGTTCCATTCGTAGGCGTCGTCAATCTTTTCCCCTTTCTCGTTCACGCAGGTGGAAACGATATGGATATGCCTGCGGTCTATGTCCTCGTGGATATACACGATGTAGGGCTGGTCGCCGTAGCCCATGCGTTGCATATACTCCCTTGCCAGGTCCGCGAACTGGCTGTCGGTCAGCCTGTCGTCCACCGAAGGGTTGAGCGATATGTGCAGCACCGGCTTCTCCGTGTTCCTGTTGGCAAGCAAGTAGTTCTCGAAAGCCCAGAGCGTGTTCCTCATGACATGCTCCGGATTGCCCGTGACATCGGCAATCATGTGGTTGCCCGAAATGATACGTGCCGTGGACTCGTCCACTTTCTGCTGGTTGTAGATGACAGCCCCGTAGAGTGACGCGCCCCTGTTGATTTTTGCCACCATGTCATTCTTCCTCCCTCTGTTTTCTGGTAAGGTAGGTTTCTTCAAACTCACGGGTCAGCATGATGATCCGCTTGCTCAGCACCACCAGATCTAAGGTCGTCTTTTCCAGATTGCGGAGCAGGGCGTATGCCCGTTTCTCCCCGAAGTTGTTCTTGATTGCCTTTACCGTCTGGTTGTAATTGTTACCGATGGCCTGGAACTGGTGGTAGAAATTAGTAAGGCGGACGTAGTAGTCCATTGCCGCCTTGTCGATTCTGACCACCTTGATTTCCCTGTTCAGTAGTACCGATTTAATAAACCTTGCACGGTAAGCCATACCCGATTTCTGGAACGAGAGTTCAAACTGCGCATTCTCCCGTGAGTTGAATTTGATTCCGTAACGGTACACGGCAGGATCGGATTTTGATTTCCGGCCTGCACTTTTTCTTGTCTTTCTGTTCTTGTTTTCTTCCATACGCATTGATGTTTTTGTTTCTGATCTTCCGTCATGGATTCACGACTTTGGAGTGAATCCCACCCCGAGCCGTCAGGCGAGCGGCAAGTTGTTTTGGGTTGCCCGAAATATTTCGGGCTGCCGAAAACACAACTTGCTATGTTCGCTTGAACATGAATTTTCCTTCGTAAAATTGGCTATCGCCGTTCCTCTCAGAGAGAAGCATCCGAAAACTCCGTTCGTTGTGTGTCCATAGACCTTTCGGGTGCAAAGTTAGACAGGTGTATTCTATTGGTAAATAGAGAGTTATATGCTATGTGATGACATATGATGACATGTGTAGTCAGAGGCTTGACGACATAGTGATTATTCCAATTTTTCGCTATTCCTTTGCGGTGTGAATGAGTGCTGAAGTGCCCTCGATAGTGCCATAATGAGCGATAGAAAGAGTGCTTGAACGATGGAGTGAGAGCCTGCTTGAAAGAGCGAGTGCACGACTGCAAGATTGAGCGAATGATGGAGTGAAAGATGGACGGCACGACAGCAATCATGCACGACTGAGCGAATGACAGATTGAGAGACCGAGTGAGTGCAAGAGTGCGAGATGGATAGATTGACCGCCAGCACGAGTGAAGCCCTTCAAGCGTTCTGCCACTCAGTCAAGAGTGAAGACATTTTTTTTGTATAACTAAAAATTTTGAGACATGAAGAAAAATCCAGTGTTCGTTGCTATGTGCAACCAGAAAGGCGGAGTCGGCAAGTCGGCTATGACGATATTGCTCGCCGGGTATTACCACTACCTTAAAGGACTTAATGTGGCTGTTGTAGATTGCGATTATCCGCAGTACAGTTTAATCCGTTTGAAAGAACGAGATATGCGTACCGTGGAGAACAGCGAGTACTTTAAGCAGCAGATGATCAACCAATGGAACCGTATCCAAAAGAAAGCCTATCCCATAGTGGGAGCTGAGGCAGAGAAAGCCCGTGATGCTGCGGACAAATTAGCCAAGGAGGGCGACTACGATTTGATTATTGTAGATCTTCCGGGTACGGTGAACTCTCGCGGAGTATTCAACACCATTGTCAATATGGATTATGTCATTACTCCGATTGCTCCTGACCGTATCGTTATGCAGAGCAGTCTTGCTTTCTCAACCACTGTCATTGACTACAGCAAGAAGCGAAAAGATGTTCCCGTCAAGGATTTCCTCTTCTTCTGGAACAAGAAGGATGGTCGTGCTTCGACCGAGGTCTTTGACACCTACAATCTTATTATGAAGAAGATGGAATTGACTGTTTTGGATACGGTCGTTCCTCATACCAATCGCTACGACAAGGAGCTGTCGCTACTGACGAAGAACTATTTCAGATGTACATTGATGCCTCCACCTGCAAAGGCTCTCAAAGGTAGCGGGCTGGCCGAGTTAGCCGAAGAACTGATTGTGAAACTTAATCTGAAGTAGCTATGGCAAAGAAGAAAATCGAAGTCGATGAGGATATGCTCAAGGAGATTATGGCCGGCGATATCCCCATCTTCGGGAGAGAAAAGCAGAAAGAGAATGCACCACCTCCCGTAGAAACCAAGTCGGCCGAGGTCGTGGAAAATCCGCCAGAGGAGAAACCGCCAGTCGCAGTGCAGGAGAAAACAACCGTTAAGCCTAAAAAGCGTAAGGAGGATTCCTTTGATTACCGCAAGATGTTTCTGACTGAAGGAACCGTGCAACATAGGCAGCAGACCTATTTGAGTCAGGAAACACATAATGCTGTACGGAGATTTCTCTCGGTTGTGGCTCCGAACATCAATATATCAAGGTATATAGACAACATCGTTAATGCTCATTTGGAACAATACCGTGATGAGATGGATAACTTACTAACAAACGAAATTAATAACCTTTTAAACAACAAGTAATTATGACACATTTAATAGAAATTTTACTTATTACCGGATTGATTGCATCAGTAATTATGCTTATGGTCCTTATTATATTGAAGGCAGGCATAACTGTTACCAGCAGACCTCTAACAAAGGAGGAAATCGAGAAACTCGAAAATCGCAAGTGGCCTTGGCAACGCAAACCGAAGGTTGAAACTCCTTCAGTACCTACGGTATCAACGGAATCGGCAGAAGTAATCGTTAAACCTAAGGAGGTTGTTGAATCATATGCAGAGAAAGAGCAAACAGCCATAAAGACCTTGGTAGATACTATATCAAAGGATGCAGATATTGACTCCAAATGCAGTTTCTATAGGAAGCGATTCTTGAAATGTAAGAGTACCCTTAATCGCTCACATGTGTACATCGATAGAGAGAATTTGGATTTAATTAGGAGTCTGTTGCCTATAATTGATCCCAAGGCTACTATATCGGGATTTGTCAGCAACATTGTTGCAGACATTTAGACAGATACAAGCCTGAGATTATCAAGATGTATAATGACGAAAGAGCAAAAATCATGTAGTTATGGAGGCAAAAATATATTTCGCAGTTAAGGTCTTGTCTGCCTTATTCATATTCTATCATCTTTGGGTATTCTTGTTCTGCCGCAAAATTTACGGTTTGTGGGACAAACTGCATAACTGGGCACGCATAGCTCGTGTCAGATTATGGAAATACCGAAAGAAACGAATGGCTGATAAAGCCAAGCGTGAAAGACGCAAGAAAATATACGGTAAGGATTTGCCTACGGATAAGCCTAAGCCAATCCAAACAGAAACGCATAAGAAGGTAGAAGAGAGTCCTCCCGTTGATGATGATCCGAATGAAGTAATGGGTAAATCCAACATTATCTACTACGAGGATATTAATGCTGCTCGCACAATACCCACACATTCGTTGGAGTTGAAACAGGTAGAACTTCCTGTGGATAAGGATGTCAACCCCGATGATGTAGAGGATAACTTTGAGCCTCAAAAAGGTTTGACCGAAGAGGACATGCAAGAGTTGATGGAGCCTGAAGGTATTATGCCTGACCCTGATTTTGACACCTCTATGACCTATGAAGAGATGAACAATATGGTAGATGTGTTGAGCTCGGATACACACTCCGATGAGAATGGTCTTCGTGCTGCTCAAACGATATTTCATAAGTTGCCAGGAACTGAATTACTGCGACTCATTGAAAATGAGCTTGCCGACCAGCAAAAGATTGACAGATTGCTTTTCGATTATTTGGATGAGTTCGGCAGACCTCTGCCAGAGTCCAAAAGACGAGAGCGAAAAATCAAGGATTTTAATATCAAAAAGTATGTATAACCTAAAATTGACAATGCTATGATGAATGTATTTGCAAATGTAAGTGAAATATTTAACCTACTTCCATTGACTTGGGGCGATACTCCACTTCCCAATAGGGGCGATATCGTTAATTTGGAGGGCTTTTTAACACCTGACGCCAGATTGCAATTGGCGAAACAAGATGCAAACTCACTTTGGCCCAATCGAGGATATGAAAAAATGAGTGTTCTGGATGCTATCGGATATGAATCTTGGGTGGTTGTTCGGCGACATTACTTTAGAGATGTGTGCACAGGTGAAGTTGATGTCTGGCTCTCCATAAGACAAGAAACATAATTGATTCTTTCATGATTTATTGATAGTTGTTATTTTCTTTCATTTCAATTCGTCTTTTTCTTCATTGCTGGCACTCCGATGTGAATCGTGGTGCCAGCGTTTTTATATGGCTTCCGCTATTCCAATTAACAAGTAAGGCAAGTATCGTAATGCCTCGTGCATTATGATTCTTGCCTTACTATGTTGAGCCCATTATGAGCCAATTGTGAACCCTTTACGAGATTAGTTAATCACAATGTAATCAACGTATTAAACAAAATTGCAGGTAAAAGTTCTCGGATTTTTGAAACCTTTATGAACTTTGTGAGCCAATCAAAAATGCACGCATAACATCAAGGATAGTTTATCGCACATTATCCAGTGTGCAATATATTATATATAAGCATATTGAATGCTGTTTTGCGGCTCGATTTTGGTCGGAATAAAAGCGTTTTTTTCCGACCTTGACATATCTGAATACAATCCTATTTCCATATATAAGCACTTTTTCAGATTTCTACTTCCATAAATCTAACAAAATAACGAACTGAACTTCCATATTATGAAGGTTAAGAGGAATGAAAATGGAATTTTCCAAACAAATAATTTGCCGAAAAATGAAAAAATCCAAAGAAATAATTACTTTCACTCTCTATCCATTCACGCTAAAACCATAGCATAGTTTTCCGCACATTCGATAAGTATTAAGATTTTGTAAGGTAGAAAATTATATACTGTTTGAAGCCTCCTTTTTAGTCGGAATTATTGCAGATTTTTCCGACTTCAAAAACTCGTGTTTATACAGATAAACTGACGAAAACTTATGATTCTTACAAATTTCTCGCCCGTTTGTGATTTTGTAAAGTATTGAAATTTATCCTAGTACATCTTTTTACCCTGTTTTTTTGAACGCTTCTTATTGCTATTCAACTAACTTAATTTACAAGAACATGGTCATATAAACAGGTATGTAATCTACGCCATTTTCTCGTTTGTAATCCTTTGTGTAAATCACATATTTATTCATTATTCGATCTGAGAACTTAGTACAAAACTCATCCAATGATTTGTGGGACTTATATCCAGATGATTTAACTTCAACAGGAGAAATTTTATGCTTCTCGGTGATGATAAAATCAATCTCATAGTACTTCTTGCCATCTGCATAAGGTATAGTATGATAGAATAAATTCTTCCAGTTGCTCTTAACATTTGGGCAATCATATTCTCATATACATATCCAAGATTAGTACTTAGTTTATCGCTGAGTAATTTCTCGTATATAATATTTTCCGTTATATCACTATCCTTGAATGCTAGTGTAACGAATAGACCAGTATCAGAAGTATACATCTTAAAATACTCAGGATTCTTGGTAAGAGCCAAACCTACATTTGGATCATCCGAATGAAATGCGATATTGGTTGTCATTGAATCCTCCATATCTTTTACGATATTGATAACTCTATCCACTTTCTCTTCTGGTATGGCATTTCCAACTTGATAGCGAGATGTATTCCTGCTTAATTGAGCTGGTATAGCATCATACATAGCCTTTGCTCGTCCTGAATCATCAATCTTGCCGAAATCCTCCTCATACAAAGCAATAATGTCTCGTTTAGCTAAATCCACCGCAGTAAAATTGTTGGTTTTAATGTATGCAGCAACAGCTTGAGGCATACCTCCAACAAGCATATATAAGCGGAAATCACGCATAAGTTTCCTATGAGTAGCATCACCAAGAGATATCTTTTTCTCAAATGCACTACGCAACAGCGGTATGGTCGCCGTATCACCTAATGCCCATCTGAACTCCTCATAGTCCATTGGAAACATATCAACCTTTGTCTCTTCGCTTGGAATGATGATGTTTTTACTTTTAGATCTTACAGAAATTAAAGAGCCTGTTTCTATATAATCATACCTATGGTCCTTTACAAGGTGCTTGATTGCTTGTCTTGCTAATGGTTGCAACTGTACCTCATCAAATATAATAACGGACTCTCTTTCATGTAATTCTACTTGAAAGATAAATTGCAACCTGATAAAAAGGTAATTCAGGTCGGATATATCATTGAATAAATCACTTACCTCTTTAGATACTTTAGAAAAATCAATTAATATGTATGACTTATACTCATTTCGTGCAAACTCCTCAGCAATAGTTGATTTGCCAACGCGACGAGCTCCCTGAATAAGTAATGCAGTATCCCCATTACGCTCTTGTTTCCACTTGAGCATAGTGTCATACATCTTTCTCTTAAAACGAATTATATCCTCTGCCATAGTCTTTGATTTTGATGCAAAGATAAGGCTTTTCATATTTTCCACCAAATGTTTTAAGCCCGAAATGCCGTTTTCCACCAAATTTATAATGCCATATTTGCCGTTTTCCACCGAATTTACATATAATAAAATGCCGTTTTCCACCATTTTTAGCAGTATTAGGTGCGTTTTCCTATAAAATTAAGCCTCAAAAAACTGCGTTTTCCGATTGGAGGTATCAATAATTGTCGGAACCATTTTTAATTTTTGCGGTATTTTATCCTTTGAATTTGTGATGTATTACACTTTGTTTTTGTGGCAACTTGTCCTTTGTTTTTGCGGTAAAAGCAGCAACAGTTTGTACCATACAAACACTCTTTTTCCCCCTTCAAAACGCCCCAACTATGACATCTGATGACACGTTATGACGTGTATAGACCGATTTGAAAATCAATGAATTAAGTGCTATATATTCGCAGTCGAAATCACTTTTTGTATAACTAAAAAACATTTCGACGTATGAAGAAAAAAGTATTATTCGCAGCAGCATTTATGCTCGCAACAGTAGGTGCTTACGCACAGGGTAACGGTATCGCAGGTATCACCGAGGCTACCAACATGGTAACATCGTATTTCGATCCTGGTACCAAGTTGATTTACGCAGTGGGAGCCGTAGTCGGTCTTATCGGTGGCGTGAAGGTCTATTCGAAGTTCTCTTCGGGCGACCCTGACACCTCGAAGACCGCAGCCTCTTGGTTCGGTGCCTGTATTTTCTTGATTGTAGCCGCCACCATCTTACGTTCATTCTTCCTCTAATATGGCGGTCTATCAAATCAACAAAGGGATTGGTCGTAGCCCCGAGTTCAAGGGGCTACGCAGCCAATACCTCTTCATCTTCGCCGGCGGTCTGCTCGCCATACTCATAGCCTTTATGGTGCTGTATATGGCAGACGTGAACCAATGGATATGTATCGCACTGGGAGTCATCTCTGCTTCGGTACTTGTCTGGGCGACCTTCCACCTGAATGCCAAGTATGGCGAGTGGGGTTTGATGAAGATGCAGGCTGCACGGAACCATCCCCGCTACATCATCAACCGCAAGCGATTCTTGCGATTGATTATTCCT
>NZ_BAKK01000043.1 GCF_000614145.1 Bacteroides faecichinchillae JCM 17102
ATTCTATTATCATCTTTACTTTTGTGAACATGAACTGTATGTTTGCAAAGATCACTGATTAATCAGACATATGCAAAAGATTTCAAAAGAAATATAGTTTAATGAATTAAAGAAATGATCTTCAAAAAGAACCCACAGAAGTATAAATATAACAAATAGTTATATATTTGCACCCTAAACAAAACAATCATACAAAGATGTCAAACATAAATTCAACACGATACAATTGGGTAGATTGGTGTAAATCCATTGCCATTTTTTTAGTCATTTGGGGACATTTGCCAATGCACTCCATAGCTATATCAATAATCTATTCTTTTCATATGCCATTGTTTTTTCTTATATCCGGATATTTATATAAACCTCAAAAAACAGCAAAAGAAGAATTCAAAAAAAATTTCAAAACCTTATTTGTACCCTATTTAATCTATCAACTCATTTTTTATCCATACTGGATGGTAAGAGAATCTTTAGTCTTCCATCAATCATTCACTATATATGACAGTATTATACGTCCAATTATTCAGTCATTAGCTTCAAACGCAATTAATGGGCCTACGTGGTTTATATACTGCTTATTATCATTCAAAATATATGCTTACTGTATACAAAAAAAACAATCACTGTCTGTTCCAATTACATGTTTTAGTTGCATACTCTCAATACTCATATGCTTCTGGTTAAACAACAGATCTCTTTACGTAACTTATGCAATACACCATTTTTTCACTTTGATAATATTCTTCTTTGCAGGACAAGCATTAAAACATATCAATCTAAAATATATTTCAGATTCTTTATATAAAAGTATTATTTGGCTTTCATTCTTTACCATCATATTTGGTACATTAATCCGGACAGGATATAATTCTAATTATACAACGTTATTAGAATCAGTTAAATTCTATACATTGGGTTTCACAGGGAGTGGCATGATACTAGGCATTGGATTTATATTAAACCGTATTAATTCCAAAATCATATATAATATTTCCATAGGAACCATGGTTATTTTGGGTATACACTGGATGTTGATTGGAGTCCTCAATTTCTCCATTGAGAAATATCTACATTTATCCGAGGATATTTCATACTCGACTTCTACAGCATTTTTTATAAGTGGAACCATTACGATAATAATGTACCCAATGATACTATTTTGTAAAAAACACCTACCTATTTTATTAGGAAAAGGCTTTTCCTCCAATAAATATAGAAAGCTTATTAATTCTCCTTCAGCCTAGCTTTTTTTAGATTTATTATCTATGACAATAAAAACTAATCAAAATAAAATAGTTTCCTTTGTAGCCGAATTATTCAATGAGACAATATGAAGAAATATATAGTAGCTGTATTGATGATGTTCCTAGTCACCAACATTACATTAGCCCGAAACACCTATATAACAGTAGAAGGCAATGAACAACAAGAAATAATGACACACCTCAACAACGTCATTTCAAGTGATGACATTGTAGTTCTGGCAGACACCACTCCTATTCTTTCGAAACGTGCATTACGACGTCAGCGTGTAGCAAAGCGGAATCTTCATTATAATATATTAGGTGGACCCAGTTATACTCCAGACTTCGGTTTATTAGTAGGTGGTAGTGCATTGATGACATTTCGAATGAATCCAAGTGACACGACCCAACGACGTTCAGTAGTTCCCATGGCAATCGCCCTCATGTTCAAAGGAGGATTAAACCTGATGACCAAACCACAACTTTTCTTTAAAAGCGACCATTTTCGTATCTTTGGAACTTTCTCATACAAAAATACATTAGAGAATTTTTATGGCATCGGATATATGACCAACAAGGATTACGAACGTGGAAAAGAGACAAGCGAATACCGTTATAGTGGTATTCAGTTGAATCCCTGGTTCCTGTTCCGTTTAGGAAAAAGTGATTTCTTTGCAGGTCCTCAAATTGACTTCAATTATGATAAAATTACCAAACCTGCCCAGTTGGTAGAGCAACCGTCATACATAGCAGCAGGAGGCACAGAACAAGGTTATAGTAATCAAAGTTCTGGTTTGGGGTTCTTGCTGACGTATGATACGCGGGATATTCCAGCGAATGCATATAAAGGTATTTACCTTGATTTTCGTGGCATGATATACAACAAAGCTTTTGGTGGAGATAATAATTTCTATCGTTTAGAAATCGACTATCGTCAGTATAAAAGTCTCGGACACCGCAGAGTTCTTGCCTGGACAACACAGACAAAAAATGTATTCGGTAATGTACCATTAACAAAGTATGTTCTTAGTGGCACTCCATTCGATCTTCGTGGCTATTATATGGGCCAATATCGTGACAAGTCATCACATGTGGTAATGGTAGAATACCGTCAAATGATTAATACTGACAAAAGCACTTGGATGAAAAAAATGCTAAGCCACGTAGGATATGTGGCATGGGGCGGATGTGGTTTTATGGGGCCTACTCCAGGCAAAATTGAAGGTGTACTACCTAACCTTGGAGTGGGTATACGCATTGAAGTGCAGCCCCGTATGAACGTTCGTCTAGACTTTGGCAGAAACATGGTGAATAAACAAAATCTGTTCTATTTTAACATGACCGAAGCTTTTTAAGCTGACATATCCTTATAATCTACACAATTTTTGCAAAAAAAAAATAGAAAAACATCGCTAAATGAACTTAATTATTACCTTTGTATATTGAAAAACAAACAAGAACAAAGACATAAGTTCATTATGAAGCATTTTAAAGTTCCTATTATTATAACATTGCTACTGATAATTCCCACAAAAAGTATCATAGCACAGGAAGTGAGTGACTACACAAAATTAGAACCTCAAGATTATTCTAAAATCACCCTTCCACCTTTAGATCTTCTTTTTGAGAATGCCAAAAGTGCTCCCACCTATGAGTTGGCAGTAGTACAAGAACAAATAGAACGAAAATTACTCGCAAAAGAAAAACGCGCCGTCCTTAGTTTTTTCAGTTTGCGTGGCAGTTATCAATATGGTATGTTCGGTAACGAATCCACATTTACTGATGTAACTATTGTCCCTTATCTTAGTTATTCCACACAAGCACAGAATGGATATACAATAGGTGCAGGGGTCAATATCCCGTTAGATGGTCTGTTTGATTTAACTGCGCGGATAAAACGTCAAAAGTTAAGTGTACGTACAGCGGAACTTGAAAAAGAAGCCAAGTTTGAAGAAATGAAAAAAGAGATTATCCTATTATATGCAACTGCCACATCACAACTAAATATATTAAAGTTAAATGCTGAAGCCCTTATTCTGGCTAATGTTCAGTACGGTATATCCGAAAAGGATTTTGCTAACGGTGTTATCGACTCTAATGATCTATCATCTGAGAAATCCCGACAATCAGTAGCACAGGAGAAATTTGAAAATAGCAAATCCGAACTCACAAAGAGCTTGATGGTACTTGAAGTAATTACACGTACCTCCATCCTCAAAAATAAATAAAACTTATTTATGGAATACATACTTTACATCACCAGATTCTTATACCGTATTCGCTGGTGGCTAATCATTGGTACAATCCTTATAACATCCGCTACATGGTGGTTGGGAAAGCAAATGATAGGTAGGACCTACCATACAGAAGCGACGCTCTACACAGGAGTCGCTTCAGGATATAGTATGGAGGGTGGAGGTAGCAAAGTAGATTGGGCAACCGCACAGAATGCTATGGATAATCTAATGAATATCATTAAATCAGAAAGTACATTGAAACGAGTATCTATGCGTTTATATGCACGTAGCCTGATAAACGGTGATCCCCATAAAGACAATGAATACATCAAAGCAAGTAATTACAACAGGATTTATAACCACTTGAGTCAAAGTCCTAATGGAAAAGAAATACTTGCCTTGATAGATAAAAGCAGCGAAGACAAGACTGTGGAAAATTTCTACAAATATTTAAAGCCGACTCAGTCTAACTACCTATATGGTATCTTTTATTACAACTTACATCATTATTGCTATAATGAGCTTAAAAATATACAAGCAGCTCGTAAAGGGGCTAGTGATCTGATAGAAATAAGCTATGAAGCAGATGATCCGGGCATTGCATATAATACAATCGACATTCTCACTAAAGAATTTGTAAATGAATATCGTGCCCTACGTTATGCCGAGACTGATAAGGTAATTGAATATTTTAACAGTGAACTCAAACGTATTGGAAAGGAACTTCGTATAAATGAAGACTCCTTGACAAAATATAATGTAGATAAGCGTATCATTAATTATTATGATGAAACTAAAGAGATTGCCGCTATAAATAAAGAATTCGAGTTACGTGAACAAAATGCATATATAGAAGTTAATAGCGCAAAAGCTATGCTAAGCGAATTAGAAACACACATGAACAGTAACGCAAAGCAAGTACTCAATAATATTCAGTTTTTGAATAAGTTGAATGAAGCTTCTTCACTTACAGGAAAAATATCAGAAATGGAAACGGTCTCCGGTGGTGAGAGCCCCAAACAGAAAGAAATACTTAAAGGTTATAAAGACAGTCTGGCAATAGCTCGTAAAGAGTTATCCAACTTATCAGATAAATATGTAGAACATCGATACACCAAAGAAGGGGTGTCCAAAAACAATATCATTGAACAATGGTTGGAGCAAACTTTAAAACTTGAGAAAGCCAAATCTGATTTACAAATTATTCAAGAAAGCCAGAGAGCACTAGATGAAAGGTATAAGTTTTATGCTCCTGTGGGTTCTACTATCAAACGTAAAGAACGTAATATCAATTTTATAGAACAGAATTACCTATCGGTGCTCAAGAGTTATAATGATGCTCTTATGCGAAGGAAGAATCTGGAAATGACATCGGCAACCCTAAAGGTTCTGAATACTCCGGCCTATCCAATCAGTCCAATGCCCACTCAATTGAGAAAGATAGTAATGGCCACCTGTGCTGGTACTTTTTTGTTCATATTAGGATTCTTCCTTATTCTTGAACTTTTAGACCGTACTTTACGTGACGCTATTCGTACCCGCCGACTTGTTGGCCTTCCCTTACTGGGTGCTTTCCCTAAAAACTCTATTTTAGAATATCATGGTCAAGTTGAAAAAGCTCAAAACATTGCCACCAAGCAATTAAGTAGTAGTATTTTGCAATTCTGTAATGAAAAGAAAGAAGGATTACCGTATATAATCAATTTCATTAGTACAGAAGGCAATGAAGGTAAGAGTAAACTTATTGAACAACTGAAAGTGTATTGGAGTAGTATCGGTTTAAAAGTAAGAACGGTGATTGGGGGAAAAGATTTTACCCCCTCTTCTCGTGAGTTTTACCTTGCTAAAAGTATCACCGACTTTTACATTCCAGAAGAAGAAGATATACTACTTGTTGAATACCCCAATTTGCGTGAAATCAATATTGCACCGGAGTTATTACAAGAAGCAAACCTGAATATAGTAGTTTCCAGAGCTGATCGTGGCTGGAAAGAAACTGACAAGCTATTAGTCGAAAAACTGCAAAAACAAGTTGTACAAACACCTCTTTATGTATATCTAACTTATGCAGCACGTAATGTTGTAGAAGATTTTACTGGTATGTTACCACCTTATTCAATATGGAGAAAAATGGTTTACCGCCTATCTCAATTGGCATTGACCGAAAGTGTCTCAACATTGTTTAAAAGAAAGGAACAAGCAAAGGACGTAACTAATGAAGATGACGATTAACAAGAAAAAATACGGTGAAAATTTAATAGCAGTGGGCATTTTTTTTGCCAATAAAGGATGGGTGTATCTAATACTGTTAGGAGGTTTATATGTTTTATATAAAGCTATTTTTCGTACATCTACTCCTGTCTTTCTAGCGTTTAGCCTATTACCATTAGCCTTTTTCTTTTTTTTATTAATAATCAAATATTCCAAACAAGGTTTTTATACATTATTTATCATTCAGTTTCTGATAGCTATAATTGGTATTGTGATAATAATACCAATAGGGATAAGCACATTGGTATCTACGTTGTTCATAGCAGTCTTGGTCATTTCATATTCAATATACCAGAAAATAGACTGGAGCGAAAGTCATAATGGTATGTTCTGGCTCTTTCTGATATTGGGGTTGTATTATGTATTAGAAATTGCCAATCCAAACAATGTTCAAGCAGCTTGGAATGTCTCTATCACTCACTACTTTATTTATCCACTGATATGCGCAGTATTGGTTCCATTAGCTATCCGTAACATTAAAGGAATCCAATGGCTATTAATCATTTGGTCTATATTCATTCTGATAGCTGCAGCTAAAGGATATTGGCAGAAAAACTACGGTTTTAATGAACGCGAACAATACTTCTTATTTGTATTAGGAGGCGCCAAAACGCATATAATTTGGTCTGGTATCCGTTATTTCTCACTGTTCAGTGATGCAGCAAATTTTGGTGTACATATGGCATTAGCTATTCCTCTTTTTGGAATATCCTTACTTTATGTGAAAAATAAGTGGTTGAAAGTCTATTTTGCATTCATTGTTATAGCAGCAATTTATGGTATGGGTATCTCCGGAACCCGTTCTGCAATTGCTGTTCCTGTAGGTGCATTAGGGCTTTTCATTGTTCTCTCTCGTAATATAAAAATTACTATTGCAGGAATCTCAGTTTTAGCATTAATATTTATGTTCTTCTTGTTTACCGATATCGGTGATAGTAACCAATACATACGTAAGATGCGTACAGCTTTCCGTCCTTCCGAAGATGCTTCTTATCTTCTGCGTATAGATAACCGAAAAAAAATGAGAGAACTGATGATTCATAGACCTTTCGGCTACGGAATAGGACTATCTAAAGGTGAACACTTTCACCCCAAAGAACGCATGCCCTACCCACCCGATTCATGGCTTGTATCGGTATGGGTAGAGACAGGAATAGTTGGGCTCATACTTTATCTCGTTATTCATGGCACTCTTTTCGCATGGTGCTCTTGGATACTTATGTTCAAAATAATAAATAAACGATTGCGCGGATTGCTTGCCGCATGGCTTTGCATGGCAGCGGGATTCTTCCTGTCGGCCTATACCAATGATGTGATGCAATACCCTAATACCATACCCATATACACTGCTTTCGCCCTCTGCTTCGCAGGATCACATATCGACAAACGGATACAGCAAGACACAAGGGAAAGACACAGAACGTAAAACAACAAACGGATAAAATATGACCGACAGACCTCAAATTTCTTTCATTACCATCTGCTACAATGGTTGCAACGATACCTGCGAACTGATAGAATCTTTAAAAAAGAATATTCACTCCGTAAGTTATGAAATCATCGTTGTAGACAACGCATCACGTGTAGATGAAGCGACTGTGATCAGTAAATGTTATCCGGATGTTATCACTTTGAGGAGCAAGGCCAATTTAGGATTCTCTGGAGGCAACAACCTCGGTATCCACCTTGCAAAAGGAAAATACATTTTCCTAATCAACAACGACACATACATCGAAACAGACGGATTCCGTTCCCTAATAGAACGTCTTGAAAGTCGTCCGGAAATAGGTGCTGTCTCCCCCAAAATACGTTTTGCTTTTCCACCACAAAACATACAATTTTCGGGATTCACTCCACTGACCCCCATCACTCTACGAAACAACCCTATCGGTTTCGGGCACATAGATGATGGGCGTTTCGACACCCCGCATCCTTCTCCCTATTTACATGGAGCTGCTATGATAATAAAACGAGAAGTGATTGAAAAGGTGGCTTGATGCCGGAAATATATTTTTTATATTACGAAGAAATGGATTGGTGTACTCAGATGACTAATGCTGGCTACGAACTATGGTATGAACCTCGTTGCACTATTTTCCATAAAGAGAGCCAAAGCACCGGACAACTTAGTAAACTACGTACTTACTACATGACGCGCAATCGTCTACTCTACGCCCGACGTAACCGTACAGGATCTCACCGACTACTGTCTATACTTTATCAATCTACCATAGCCGCCGGAAAAAACAGTCTTCAGTTTGCTTTGAAAGGCCGTTTCGACCTATTTTTCGCTGTATGGAAAGGAATTGTAGAAGGTGTTTTCCTTACACCCTCTTCCTCAATAAAATGAAAAAACACTCAATAAAGAACAACTATGCATATATTTACCTTGATTGACTGGATACTCTTTAGTTCGTTAGCACTCTGCGTTTTTTATTTATTATTCTACGCAATCGCTTCCAAATTTTACCGTCCGCACAAATTCTCCATAGCCAAGACACAGCGCCGTTTTCTGGTACTATTTCCCGCATATAAAGAAGATCGTGTAATTGTATCCACCGTCCGCAGTTTCCTCAAGCAGGATTATCCGCAAGATAAATTCGACATTGTTGTCATCTCAGACCAAATGCAACCCGCCACCAACGACACCTTACGAACACTCCCCATCCAGCTACAAACAGCTAACTACACCAATAGTTCCAAAGCTAAAGCATTATCATTGGCAATGGATATCACAATGAATAAGAGTCACGACATAGTTGTCATCATGGATGCCGACAATACTACTATCCCAAACTTCCTAGCAGAAATCAACAGTGCATTCGAAAGCGGATACCGTTCAATACAAGCACGACGAACAGGCAAAAAATTAAATACAGATATTTCTATTTTAGATGCAGTCAGCGAAGAGATCAATAATGGATTTTTCCGTAGCGGACACAATGCAGTTGGCCTATCAGCCGGTCTGGCCGGATCAGGAATGGCTTTTGATGCGAATTGGTTCCGACAAAATGTAAAACATCTGCAAACCTCCGGAGAAGATAAAGAACTGGAAGCATTGTTACTAAAACAACGAGTTCACACCGAATATTTAGCACAACTCCCTGTATATGATGAAAAAACGCAGAAGAAAGAAACAATCAAGAATCAACGTAAACGCTGGATCGCCGCTCAATACGGAGCATTACGTGCTTCATTGCCTGAATTTCCGAAAGCATTGCTACATGGCAATATTGATTATTGCGACAAAATACTTCAATGGATGTTACCACCTCGCCTAGTACAATTAACAGGGGTTTTCGGCTTCACTCTGCTGATTACTGTCATTTGTATATGGATAAGTTTTCAAAATAAGAGTAATGAATGGTATATGGGAATAAAATGGTGGATACTTTCAGTAGCCCAAGTCATTGCAATGATACTTCCTGTGCCCAGAAAGTTATTTAATAAGAAACTAGGAAAAGCCTTCATGCAAGTACCAACATTGGCAATCATCATGATAGCTAATCTGTTTAAGCTCAAAGAAGCTAACAAGAAATTTATACATACAGAGCATGGAGAGGAAGATGAATAATCTAATGAGATCAATCAATTATATTAAGGACTACTTTGCCTTTAACAAAATGTACAACAACAGCCATCCGCCTCCGAGATAATACCACGTCAGGTCTGATTAGACAGGATTAAAGAATACATAGCGATGAGTCCATAGAAAACATAGTCAGAAATCAATAGAATATTTCTCCTTTTCTATATATTCGCTCTCTACACCTTTGTATATCTCAGTAAAAAACACAACTTTATAGCATTATAACAAACGGAAATTCGTATGTTATCCTCCTTGTCTCACAACAAAATAAATATGCGATCCTCTCTCAATTCGAGTACAAAATGGAGGTTGGAATACATGAGCAACTGTCACATACTGACTTACGCCAAAGCATTCTTCCAACACTATAAAACATTAAAATGCATCTTCATGCTTCACCACCACTACTATCAGATCCATAAAGTAATACTCGAAGAAAAATGTATAATCATGGAATTAACGAACTTAGATGATATAGATAGATATGATCCGAAATAAGTCCTCTTCCTACAAGAATGTTATGATAAGGAAAAACTCATCCAAGAACAGAAAATACTCCGAATCAGTGGTTAACTGGTGGAACAATACAACGAAAAAAATAAAAAAAGAAAAAGTGCGACAAAAAGAATTGCACCAAAAAGAGGAAGTTATTATAACTTTTAATATCTTTGTATCAAGAGTATAAGCTCGTCAAAACTAACTTGAACAAAACATGAACGGTTGTAAAACGGACGATAAAAACATAAGAGCATTAATCATTTTTCGAGAAACCAGCGATACAGATAACCTTTTTGCACTTATATTGTGCGAGGCTATCCGGCTGAGCGGTATTGATGTCCAATGTTCTACCGAAGAGTTTTGGAAGTCTGACACAACTTATGATATCATTCATTTTCAATGGCCCGAAGAAGTGGTGGGTTGGAACTGCAACGATCCTAACGTGGTTTCTCGTCTAAAAAAGCGAATCGATTGGTGGCGTTCACAGGGAGCGCATTTTGTATACACTCGCCATAATATCTGTCCATCCTCTGCGAATGCAATCATTAGTCGTGTTTATGAAATAATAGAAACGGAAAGTGACATTGTAGTACATATGGGACGTTACAGTCTTCATGAATTTACCCAGGGACATCCCAATGACCGAAATATCATCATCCCCCATCCTATTTACGAATATACATATCGGGAAAATATCAGCATAGAGCGGGCGCGTCAATATCTCAAAATGCCACAAAATGCATTTATCGTTACTGCATTCGGAAAATTCCGTAATAATAAAGAAAGACGCATGACACTGGATGCATTCCGCAAGTGGAATAAAAGCAATAAGTTATTGGTAGCTCCCCGTTTCTACCCTTTTTCAAGAATCAAGAAATATGGTCGCAATTTCTTAAAACGCTGGGCCTCCCGTATAGGTTACTATCTGCTAATACCCTTACTTAACCGATGGCTAAATATACATGCCGGTGCTAAAGACGAAATAATAGATAATTGCGATTTGCCGTACTATATTGCTGCCAGTGACTTGGTGTTTATCCAACGAAAAGATGCATTAAACTCGGCTATGGTCCCGCTCGCTTTTTTGTATCATAAGGTAGTAGTCGGGCCTAACGTGGGAAATATCGGTGAATTGCTATATGAAACAAGTAATCCGTCCTTCAATCCTGACGACCCGCCAAGTATCGTGAAAGCGTTGGAAAAAGGAAATTTGCAGACTATCTGGTACAAAGGAGAAGGAAACTACTCGTATGCATTAGAACACATGAATATAAGAAAAATAGGAAAAGCATACGCCCAGGTTTACATGAACTTAACAAACAATAAATGAGTAAAAGCCATCTAAATGATGTGCAACTGATTATAAAAATGAAAAGTAATAAAATCAAAGTCAGTATTATCATACCCGTTTATAATACTGAAAAATATATTCGTCAAACAGTGGAAAGTATCATGAGCCAGACACTGAAGGAACTTGAAATCATTATCATCAATGATGGTTCGACGGATGAAAGCATGAAAATCGTAGAAGAACTTGCCTTACATGACAACCGTATACAGACATATTCACAAGCTAATCAGGGAGTATCCGTAGCCCGTAACAAAGGAATCGCACATGCCCAAGGAGAATATCTCTACTTTCTGGATAGTGATGATTTGCTCGATCCGGACGCTCTTGAAATGTGCTACTATAAATGTGAAGAAGAAGAATTGGACTTTGTCTTTTTTGATGCCCATACTTTTGGAGAAGATGGTTTCACCAACACTCCTCAACTAAGTTATCAGCATACTGAAAAACTGGAGGATAATAAAGTGTACAGTGGCATCGAGGTGCTCAAAATGCAATTACAGAACTACGTTTTTACCCCTTCCCCTTGTCTCAATGTCATCCGAAGACGGTATCTTACCAATTGTCATCTACTATTTTATCCAGGCATTGTGCATGAAGATCAATTATTCATGGTAAAACTTTACCTGCAAGCCTCCAAAGTAGCATGTATCCACCGAGCTTTTTTCCAACGTCGCTTACGTGAAAACTCAATAATGACAAGCAAATTTTCATCCCATAATTTAAAAGGATATCTCACTGTTACACAAGAACTTCTTGGCTTCAAGAAGCAAGCTCACAAAAAAGAAATCAGAGAAGTTATTGATCTGCACCTCTCACAAATGCTGAATGCTATCTCATGGCAAGCTCAAACACTTCCTCCAGGAAAACGTTTACATTTAATACTCCGCTTTATCTTTCAGTATAAGCGATATGTATCAACCAAAGGTATAGGTGTTTTATTATTCAAACCATTTATCAAGCAATAATCTAACAAATAATGGCCAATAACATCAAACAACAACTTTTTTGCGGTGTATTCTATACGGCTGTGGCCAAGTATAGTGGAATCATCATTTCACTCGTTGTAGCAGGCATACTAGCACGTTTACTTTCACCCGACGATTTCGGTATTGCAGCAATCGCCAGTGTCATTATCGCTTTTTTCAACATTTTCACAGACATGGGGGTATCTGCCTCTATCGTACAAAATAAATCATTGACAAAAGAAGAACTAACAGATATATTTTCGTTCACCGTATGGACAGGAATCGGAATCAGTATCTTATTTTTCGCCGCATCGTGGCCCATTGCTGACTATTACAAAAGTGATATTCTACGAACACTTTGTCAGCTACTGGCAGTCAATTTGTTTTTTGCTTCTACGAATATAGTTCCCGGTACGATGTTTTACCGGAATAAGGAGTTTAAATTCATCGCCATTCGGAGTTTTACGATCCAAGTAGTCGGTGGCGCTGCCGCCGTAATTGCCGCCATCTATGGAGCAGGGCTCTACGCATTGATTATCAATCCTATATTATCCAGCATCCTATTATTCGCCATTTCCTATCAACGCTATCCACAACGGCTACGTTTGACACTGGGAATAACGGTATTGCGGAAGATTTTCTCTTATTCCGCCTACCAATTCTTATTCAATATTATCAATTATTTCAGCCGTAATATTGATAAATTACTTATTGGAAAATATATGAATATGTCTGCTTTGGGTTATTACGAGAAATCCTATCGGCTCATGATGCTTCCATTACAGAATATCACACAAGTGATCACTCCTGTGATGCACCCGATTTTCAGCGATTTTCAAAATGACAAAGAGTGTCTGGCATCCTCATACGAACGCATTGTACAATTTTTGGCATTCATCGGTTTGCCGTTGAGTATGCTGCTCCTTTTCACTGCAAAAGAAGTGACACTTATTATTTTCGGTAACCAATGGTTACCATCCGTTCCGATATTCCAGATCTTATCACTCTCGGTGGGCATTCAAATTATACTTTCTTCTTCCGGCTCCATTTTTCAGGCATCAGGAGACACACGAAGTCTGTTTATCTGCGGAGTATTTTCGTCTATACTCAACGTGACGGGGATCTTATTCGGAATCTTCTACTTCGGCACATTGACGGCAGTTGCCACTTGTATTACTGTTACATTTACAATCAACTTTGCACAATGTTTCTGGCTAATGTACCGAATAACCTTCCGAAGAAGCTTATGGCAGTTCGTACGACAACTTTTTTCGCCAATAGTGGTCAGTCTATTAGTTGCAGCCTGCCTCTTACCTCTAAATTATGCAATGGAAGGAATGAACATTTTTATTACACTGATCGCGAAATGTATAATTAGTTTTATTATCTTTGGAGGATATATACAATTGACGCATACTTATAACTTCATAGGTAAAGCGAAAAGCATTTTAAAGAAAAAGAAATAATTTCATAATCAACAAAGACAAACAAACAAATGAAAGCAATCTTCCTCATATTTCACGGTTTCGAAGAGTCCAACGGAATCAGTAAGAAAATACGCTATCAAGTAAAAGCGCTAAAAGAGTGTGGAGTGGATATACGTATCTGTTGGCTGGACGATACGGATAACTGGAAGCGCCGAATGGTGGATGATCAGGTTATAGAAGATTATGGAAACGGGATTAAAGGAAAAATACGAAAGCGTACCAATCTGGATTGTGTCTACCGATATGCAATGAAAGAAGGGATAGAAGTAGTCTATGCACGGTCGGACCATAATACGACTCCCTTCTTGATCAACCTTTACCGAAAACTACGAAGAAAAGGAATAAAAATTGCTTTAGAAATACCAACTTATCCCTATGATCAAGAATATAAAGGGTTATCTTTTGGTTATCAACGAGTGCTGTGGATCGATAAATACCTCAGACACTTCATGGCTCATTATATAAATAAAATTGTTACTTTTTCTAATGATTCTTTTATTTTCGGGCGACCTACTATTCAAATTTCCAATGGAATTGACTTTGAGGTTGTTCCTTTAAAAAAACAACTACCGCACCCTTCTGATAATGAGCTGCATCTAATAGCAGTTGCTACTATTCATCCCTGGCATGGTTTTGACCGCGCCATCAGTGGATTGGCAGAATATTATCAGAGTAATGTTACGCCCCCTCTCCGAGTATTTTTACACATCGTAGGTGAAGGAGTGCCCGAAGTAATAAGTAACTACCATTGTCTAACAAACGAAAATAATCTGCAAGAGTATGTTATTTTTCACGGCCCCCTGTTCGGTGAAGCTTTGAATGCTGTTTTCGACCAATGTAAGCTAGGAATAGGTAGTCTTGCAAGACACCGAAGCGGGATCACTCACTTACGTTCCCTGAAAAACAGGGAGTATGCTGCACGAGGTATCCCGTTTGTTTACTCTGAAATAGATGATGATTTTGAAGGAATGCCATATATATTCAAAATAGAACCAGATGAATCACCTCTTAACATAGCACAAATCATCCGTTTCCAACAAACACTATCAATACCGCCGCACGAGATCAGGCAATCCATCGAGCAGACTCTATCATGGAAAGTACAAATGAATAAAGTTATAGACAGTCTATGAATAATTCAACCATTAAAATAGTATATTGCACCGACGACCTGTATGGTCCCGGAGGTATGCAGCGGGTACTGTCTTTGAAAGCCAGTTATCTGGCAGACGTATTAGGATATGATGTTACGATATGTCTGACAGAGGAAAAGGGACGTCCCCTCTTTTATCCCTTATCTTCCAAGGTACACGTAGTCAATTTTGATATCAACTTTTACAGGATGTACGACCATACACCGTTCCCATTAAAGGTTTTGAAATATAAGCTTTATATGAGACGATATAAAAAGATGCTCTCACAAAAGTTGATAGAATTAAGACCGGATATCACTGTTTCCCTTCTTAGAAAAGACATAAACTTTATCAACTCCATTAAGGACGGAAGCAAGAAAATAGGAGAAATACATTTCGATAAAAGTAATTACCGGATTTTCAAAGGTCCGCTACCGGCTTTTATCTGTAATATGATCTCACGTCAATGGATGAAACAACTCATCAAGCAACTCAGAAAACTAGATACATTTGTCGTACTAACCAATGAAGATCTGGAGAACTGGACTGAACTGAACAACGTAATCTGTATTCACAATCCGGTTTCATTTGATAATATACCTGTGCATTCTTCTTCAACCAGCAAAAAAGTGATAGCTATCGGCAGATATACCTACCAAAAAGGAATTGATTTGCTCCTACAAGCTTGGCAAAAAGTAAGCCAACACCATCCGGATTGGGAGTTACAAGTTTTTGGTGATGGAGCACGGGAGTCTTACTTACAATTAGCAGAAAATTTAAATATAAGCCACTCTTGTCATCTCAATCCTCCGACGAACAAGATAACCGACAAACTGATCGAAAGTTCGATATTCGTTCTTTCGTCAAGATATGAAGGAATGCCAATGGTACTAGGCGAAGCTATGGCGCACGGTTTACCTCCGGTGTCTTTTACCTGCCCCTGTGGTCCACGTGACATCATAATGGATGGAGAAAATGGATTGCTCGTTGAAAATGGAAATATCGATCAGTTAGCAGAAAAGATATGTTATCTCATCGAACACGAAGATATTCGGAAAGAAATGGGGAAAAATGCCATACAGAATATCAAACGTTTCTACATTAAAAATATTATACCATATTGGGATGAACTCTTTAAAAAAACAGTAAAATGAATGTTCGGCAACTCATACAGATACTTCGCTACAAATTAAAATATGGCAGCACAGTAGAGTGGTATAACTTTTGGTATATCATTTTGCAAAAACGGCAAAATATCATTCCTAAAGTTGCTTCTATCGACGAAACAATTAAAAAAATTATTACAAGTCATTGTTCAGTCAGCCGCTTTGGCGACGGAGAACTTTTGCTCACTAATCCGAACAAAGATATTGGTTTTCAGAAAGGAAATCAGCATTTGTCTCAGAGATTAAAAGAAGTGCTAACCAGCCATAAAGAAGGGCACATTGTATGTATATCTGATGTTTTTGAGAACTTATATCGTTACAATCGGAAAAGCCGCCGGTTCTGGAGAACTCATTTTTTCCTATACGGTTCCTACTGGGATCAGTTCCTCACTCCGGGACAAACTTACTATAATACCTTTGTCACACGTCCTTATATGGATTTCGCACAAAAAGAGGATTCTGTACGTTGGTTTCGTACTATGAAAGGCATTTGGAATGACAGAGATATCGTGTTCATTGAAGGGGAGAAAAGTCGGTTGGGAGTCGGTAATGATCTGTTTGACAATGTTCGGAGTATCCGTCGGATTCTTTGTCCGCCAAGAGATGCATTCGACCGCTACGATGATATCCTAAACGAAGCCCGAAAGTTGGAAAAGGATGTTCTTTTTCTTATTGCTCTGGGTCCCACAGCTACTGTATTGGCGTACGATCTGTCGCAAGCCGGCTATCAGGCAATTGATGCGGGACATGTAGATGTAGAATACGAATGGTGGCGAATGGGAGCCAAAAGAAAAGTAAAACTGGAACGAAAATATGTAAACGAGACTGCCGACGGAAATCAGGTTGCCGACGCAGGTGAAGAATATAGCAAACAAATTATTACTAAAATAAGCTGAGTATGAAGTATTTTGTAACGATTGCCATCCCGCTATACAACGCCGGTAAATATATTAATGAAACAATGAAGTCTGCCCTAAACCAGACTTTTCGGGAGATAGAATTCCTTATCATTGATGATCGAGGAACGGACGACTCTGTAAAAACGATCCGACAGTTACAGGAAAATCATTTACGGGGAAAAGATATACGTATTGTATCACATGACTGTAATTTGGGAGTGGCTGTCGCCAGAAACACGGCCATTGACGAAGCGCAAGGAGACTACCTTTTCTTTCTAGATAGTGATGATCTTATCACGCCTGATTGTATTGAAATACTATATCGGACCGCCAACAGAGAAAAGATGGAATTAACTTATGCATCTTATCGGGAAGAATGGGAAAACAAGAAAAAACGTGGAACGGATTTTATATTATCAGACATGCGGTTCGACGGTGAAGACCAATTAGCTCAATTTGCCAATCAGAACTTATATCGTACACTACGCTCCTTTACGTGGAATGTCCTGTATGACTTATCTTTTCTTCGTAGTACGCACGTTAAATTCCAGCCGGTCACTATCTGGGAAGATCTGCTTTTCTATTATGATCTTATCCCTTTAGTAAAGAAAGCTATTTTAATAAAAGATATTACTTACATATATATCAAACGGGAAGGTTCTCTCTCGAACTATCAATCCCGTACAGAGATTCCACGTGAAGAAATCAGAGAACATATACAGATCAGAGAGTATTGCAAAGAGAGATGTAAGCAATTGACTGGAAAACCGTATTTTGACAATCTAGTAACAAAGACGATGAAGCTTTGTGTAGATACTGCCGCCGTTGCCATAGAAAAACGTAAGATGTTTGTTCCTAGACTGGAAACTTCAGAGATCAAAAAGTTATTGAAACATCCTCTGAATTACTCTGATATTCGTAAACTCAAAAATTATCGAACGTTTAACACACTAACATATATCTTAAATTTATTACCGGGGTGGATGATTACTTTTTTACTGGCAAGATATATTTGTGCACTAAAAACGTATAGAAAACATAAAAATTAGATACGTATTATGAAAATCGTATACATATTTCAATCATTGGCAAAAACGGCAGGTACAGAGCGTATCCTAACGGACAAAATGAATTATTTCGCAGAACACACTTCTAACGAAATTACAATTATCACTTGTGAACAAGGAGATCATCCCCACCCTTTTCCTCTTTCGCCCAAAGTAAAGCATATCGATTTAAACGTACGTTTTTTCACTTTGTCCCGTTATGACCGAATCAAGCACAGATTCTTAGAGCTCATTATGAAGCACGAATATAAGAAGCGGCTGAAAAAATGCTTAAAACAAATTCAACCAGATGTTATATGCTGCACTACTTATGCTTTATTTGAAATAAGCGCTATGATCCGTTTAGCTAATGGAGCAGTTAGTATTATTGAAGCTCACACTGCCAAAGAATCCAATGAGAAACAACAAAATTTTCCTCCTAATAGCATTCGCAGATTTATAGCAAGGTTGTATGATAATCATGTTTATAAAACAATCAGTAAATGTCAGGTGTTGGTTGCTCTTACATCTGGAGATGCAGAGAATTGGAAGAACGTAAAACAAGCAGTGGTCATCCCCAATATGCTGGGACATTATCCTATAAAACTCAACCCATATCCTAAGACAAACAGAGCGATTACCGTAGGGAGACTCACCAAACAAAAGGGGTATGATCTTTTGATTAATGCCTGGAAAATTGTACATGAGCATCACCCGGAGTGGCATCTAGATATTTACGGAACAGGTGAAGACAAAGAAAAACTGACTCACCAAGTCTCACAACACAACCTCAATGAGGTGATTCACTTTCATGATCCTACACCACAGATTCTGGATAAATATATGAAGAGTGACTTTTATGTTATGAGCTCCCGCTGGGAAGGTTTCGGTCTTGTATTGCTTGAAGCAATGTCATGCGGTCTGCCCTGCATCTCGTTTAATTGTCCGCATGGACCGGAAGAGATTATCAGAAATGGCGAGGATGGCTTGATCGTGGAAAACGGAAACATAGAGCAATTTGCGGAAAAGATCAATTATATGATAGAGCAGAAAAATGTTCGTGAAGAAATGGGGCGTATGGCAAGAGAGAATATAAAACGCTATCTACCTGAAAACATTATGTCCCAATGGCAACAATTATTCGAATCACTAACCAACAATAAGTAATGTATGACTAAGTGGTATGAACCTTATTTAGAGGTATATGAAAAACCGTTTGCGGATGCTCCGAAAAGCGTGATTGGTAAGGTACGCAGGAATCTGCAAAAGTTACAAAGCGAATCTCCATTTGTTACTATATCTCTAATAGGATATAATGAGGAAAAGCATCTATTGGCCTGTCTCTGGTCATTAAGTGAAATGAAATGTAAGTATCCGGTAGAAATTATTGGAGTGGATAATGATTCAAAAGATCGCACGGCTGAGGTGTTTGAAGCGTGTGGCGTACCTTATTATACGGAATTTCAACATAGCTGTGGCTTTGCCCGTTCTTGTGGCCTTAATCATGCACGTGGAAAATATCATATAAACATTGATTCAGATACTATGTATCCGCCTCATTATGTAGAGACTATGATTGACATGCTTGAACAACCCGGAGTTGTTGCAGTAAGTGCATTGTGGAGTTATGTTCCCGACAAATCACACTCTAAATTGGGATTAGCTTTTTATGAAACAGCTCGTGACATGCATTTATGGTTGCAATCTTTCAAGCGTCCAGAGCTAAGTGTGCGAGGATTGGTTTTTGCTTATCGTACAGACTATGCCCAAGAAGTGGGTATCCGTACGGATATCAAACGTGGAGAGGATGGGTATTTGGCACTGCAATTGAAAACGTACGGAAGAATCGTTTTTGTACGTAACAGGAAAGCTCGTGCTATTACCGGATATGGAACAGTCGGTGTAGATGGTTCATTATTCAATAGTTTCCAGGTACGTGTTATCAAAGCGATAAAAGGGATGACTGGATTGTTTACTAAAAAGTCGGAATACAAGGACGAAGAATCTAATCTGATAAAATAGTAATTGAATAGTATTAACTATGGATTAGTTACAAACTATATCCAAATAATGAATAGAAATTATAAGGATTGCAATTCTATACCACATTTGAAATATAATTTGATATAAGGCATCTACAAAATGAAGATTTACCGTCCAATGTTATTCTGGCAATTCATTCTTTGGGAAATAAAGACGATACCGGTAATGAGGTACGCATTACCTTTAATAGTATCACAATGAATAAAGATTGCCAAAAACGATTAGTTGAATATGTAGAACATTTCGTTAAAAGATATGAAGCAGTTAAGTCTAACCATACTAATAAAGAAAATGCCATTTATTTTACAAACATTTTAAAATATCTCAATAAAAAAGTGATTAAAAAAGTGGATTAAATAATAAGACACATGATATTAAATTATATATGACTATGAATAAAACCTTTATCCTCTGTCTCGAAATCCTTTTTGGATTTGCCCTATTCATTGTATTCTACACTTATCTGGGCTACGGTATTCTACTCTACGCTCTTGTTAAATTGAAAGAACTTTTCATAAAACCAGTAAAACGCTCGCTTCCGTCATTAGATAGTGATCTACCGGAGGTGACTCTTTTCATCACAGCTTTCAACGAAGAAGATGTAGTTGATGAGAAAATGAAAAACAGCCTCGCATTGGATTATCCTGCGGAAAAACTCCACATCGTTTGGGTGACGGATGGTAGTAATGATGGAACCAACGACCGCCTACAAACCCAATGGAACGGAAAGTCAACTGTCTACTTTCAATCTAAACGACAAGGTAAGACTGCTGCCATGACACGTGGAATGACGTTTATTAAAACTCCCTTTGTTGTTTTCACCGATGCTAATACAATGATAAATAGTGAAGCAATCCGGGAAATAGTACTCGCTTTTCAAAATCCCAAAGTTGGCTGCGTAGCAGGAGAAAAACGCATTGCTGTACAAAGCAAAGATGGAGCTGCTGCTAGTGGAGAAGGAATTTACTGGAAATATGAATCAACTTTAAAAGCACTTGATACACGACTTTATTCTGCTGTTGGAGCTGCCGGAGAGTTGTTCGCTGTACGTCGTGAGCTTTTTGAGCCAATGGAACCGGATACTTTATTAGATGACTTTATCCTTTCCCTCCGTATTACAATGAAAGGATATATTATTGCTTATAGCACCAATGCCTACGCCATCGAAAGCGGTTCTGCGAATATGCGTGAAGAAGAAAAAAGAAAGATACGTATCGCTGCTGGTGGATTGCAATCCATCGCTCGTTTACGTCCTTTACTAAATCCCTTCCGGTATGGGGTTCTCAGTTTTCAATACACCTCACACCGGGTACTACGATGGTCTGTTACCCCATTTTTGTTGTTCGCATTATTTCCACTAAATATAGTACTTCTGTTTTCTGGTAGCGCGCCTGTATTCTACGGGATACTGTTCATTTTACAGATTCTGTTCTATGCAATGGGATACTGGGGATATTATTTGTCTACCAAACAAATAAAAAATAAGATTTTTTTCATCCCATACTACTTCCTTTTCATGAACGTTAATGTACTAAAAGGTATCGGTTATCTAAAGCGAAAAAAAGGAAATGGAGCATGGGAAAAAGCAAAACGAGCAGAGTCTTAACTCAATATATCAGAAAATACAACTAATTGATTGATAATTTTATAGATTGTACAAACAATTGACCAATTCTTTTATTATCTTTGCCGAGAGAGATAACTCCTATAATCCAATTAAAGGGCATGAACAGAACATTACATGATGCAAACAATGCACAAAGGATATTAAATCTGACTGCTGATACGATGTTACTGATTGATCGGGGCGGTGTTTGCATAGATATCAATACTCATAGCGAGTTGTGGTTTTTACAAGAAGAAAAATTACTTGGCAAAAATATATTTAAATTACTCCCCAAATATACAAGGGAGAAGGTGCTACCTATTTTCCAAACTGTATTGAATGAACAACGAAGTATCACCAAGAATTTCAAATTAGAATTGTCAAATGATACGTATTATTTCAAATGTATCATGTACCCCTACGATGACATGGTACTGTGCCAATATCGCGATATCACGCAACGTAGCAATGTAAAACGCCTGTTAGAACAAATGAACAGGAATCTACGAGAAATACAGAAGGTAGCACAGATTGGACAGTGGATGTACAACACCCGAGAAAATATATTCCATTATATGGGACATACCGGTATTTTATGTACCGAAGATGTAAAAAGCATTTCATTCAACAACTATATACAATCCATCGTTGAAGAGGACCGTTGTATCTTTAATGACTGGTGCAAAAGAAATATAGAAAATTTAGATCAGGAAAGTATTAGCTACCGTATTCTTCATAATAACGAAATATATTATGTGCAACTCCAAGCATATTCGCACGAACGACTTTCTGATGGTAGCTTTAACATCGAAGGGTATATACAGAATATCACCGATACTCAACGTCGCAGAAATGATATCAATACCTTAACACACGCGATCAATAATGCCAAGGAGAGTATCTTCGCCACTAAAGAAGATGGTACACTCATCTTTGCCAACCGCCAATTTATGCAAAATCATGGAATTACTGAAAATGAGGATATCAGTAAGCTGAAAATTTATGAGGTGGTGGCCGACATAAGTACACAGAAGGAGTGGCGTGAACGATGTAGGAGCATTATGACTTCAGGAAGCAATTATATCATCCAAAACCCTTCCAAGAATAATAAGGATATTTTGGCGTACGAGGGTATTATGTATAATGTTACCAATGATTCAGGAGAGGAAAGTTACTGGTCGTTCAGCCATGATATTTCTGAAAGGTTACGTTATGAGGCACAAATCAAACGATTGAATCAAATCATGGACACGACAATCAACAATCTTCCCGCAGGTATCGTCGTGAAGGATATTAACAATGATTTTCGTTATATCTATCGAAACCGAGAATCATATAACCGAGATATTTGTAATGGAGATTCTATCGGTAAAAATGACTTCGACTACTATCCGTTAGAAGTAGCTGAAGAGAAAAGAAAAGGAGATATTGAAGTTGCCACTACCGGAAAAGAGCTTCATTGGACAACAGAAGGAAAAGATAAGAATGGAAATTTACTGATCCTTGACAAACGAAAAATACGTGTAGACGGTGACGACATGACTTCTTCAATTATCATCAGCATAGAATGGGATATCACAGCTATGGAACTGATGAAACGGGAATTACAAGCTTCTAAAGAAAAAGCTGAATTATCTGATAATTTAAAGTCTGCCTTTCTTGCTAATATGAGCCATGAAATCCGTACTCCACTAAATGCCATTGTCGGATTTTCACATTTAATCGCCGAAAGTGAAGATCGGGCAGAACGAAAATCATATTATGAAATTGTTGAAGCCAATAATGAACGTTTGTTGCAATTGATCAATGAGATACTTGATCTCTCAAAGATTGAATCTGGAATTGTAGAATTTACTTATAGTCCTACAAATCTCCACAAACTTTGTAAAGAGGTACACGACGCTCATGTATTCCGCACTCCTCCGGGGGTTGATCTGATTTACGAACCTTCAAACGAGAAGTTAATGATAACGACGGACAAGAACCGTCTGTTCCAAGTATCTCAAATCTGATCGGAAATGCTTTCAAATTCACGAAAGAAGGAAATATCAGTTATGGATTTAAACAGAAGGATAATCATATTATCTTTCACGTTACAGATACTGGAGCGGGTATTGAGCCAAGTAAAGTAGAACGTGTTTTCGAACGCTTCGCTAAACTGAATAATTATGCTCAGGGTACTGGATTGGGATTGTCAATCTGTAAAACGATTATTGAAAGACTTAGAGGAGAAATTTCAGTTACATCTGAAATAGGTAAAGGTACTACTTTTACTTTTCATCTACCTTATGAAGCGGAACAACTTTCGACAGAATCATCGACGTTACCAAACGGAATAGTTACATTGTCCGATGAGTCTCAACAATCCGATAGTAATAATCCTGTTGTAGACAGTGAATCGTCTACCTCTACTACCCACAAAGTAGAAAAGACTTTTTCTAAGCCTACCATATTAATTGCTGAGGATATGGACAGTAACTATGATTTGCTGAAAGCTATCTTAGGTAAGCAATATAAGCTTGTACGCGCACATGACGGCATAGAAGTTGTCACCATGTACGATGAAGTAAAACCAGACCTCATTTTAATGGATATAAAGATGCCTAATCTGGACGGATTCGAAGCTACAAAAATCATTCGTGAATTATCATCTGATGTACCCATTATCGCTCAAAGTGCTTATGCATATGGTCATGATCTGAAAACTGCTAAAGAAGCTGGATGTAATGACTTTATTGCTAAACCGATCTCACAGGTCAAGTTAAAGGAAATAATAAAGCAGTGGCTACCGCAAACTTAAAAGATCAGAAACAACCAGATAGGAAAAATGAGAGATAGCAAAAGGGCAAAGTAGGGCAATAACTTGACAGCAATAAGTATATACAATAAATTGAATAAAAAAATAGGAATCAAAGGAAGTATGAAAGCTTTTTACAGATTATTTTATTATATATCGATTATACTAACAGGAATTCTTGCAATCTTTACATTAGCCGGAGCTTTTGTTGAAGATACTCCACCAGATAACTCAATGTTATTGTCTTTCATCGGGTTAATATTACCTATGCTTTTGCTTATGAATCTAATTGTGGCCATCTATTGGATTATTCGTTGGAGATACTGGGTATTTATCCCAATCATTGCTATTGTTGGTAATTGGACATTTTTAAGTCGTGTATTGCAGTTCCCTCTCTTTGATTCGGCTGCTAAACCCAGAACAAGTGTGATTGTCGAAAAGAGAAATCAAGCAGGTAATAGTAAGGGAATTCAAATTAGGAATGATCAAAAAACTCAAATAGTATCCGAACAAGAAATTCAAATGAAAGCTAATCAAGAGACTTTAGTGGAAACTGATCCTAATATTTCGCAAATATCTGATCAGAAAGTTGACTCAGTAGCTACTTCGATAAATGAAAATTCTGTTGCTACTTTCTTAACGGTAGCAACTTACAACGTTGATAGCTTTAATCAGGAACATACGGGGTATTCCTGTAAACAAATAGCCGAATGCATGAAGAATCTAGGAGTGGATATTTTCTGTTTTCAGGAATTTGGTATCAATAAAGAGTTTGGAATAGATAGCCTTTATGTAGCACTTTCAGAATGGCCTTATCATTATATCCCTCCTTCTCCTGAAGGAGAAAATCTTCTTCAGCTCGCTTTGTTCAGCCGTTATCCTATCAAGGATCAACAGCTTATCACCTACCCTGAGTCTAACAACTGTAGCCTTTGGTGTGATATCGACTTCAATGGACGTACAGTCCGTCTATTCAACAATCACTTGCAAACCACTGATGTTAGCAGTAATAAACGTAAGCTGGAAAAGGAACTTAAAGCTGATAACTCTGCAAGAATTGAACTTGCAGCTATCACCCTTGCTGATGGTCTGCACAATAACTTCAAGAAACGTGCTGCCCAAGCTAATCAAATCAATCAACTAATTAAAGTTTCCCCTCATCCTACTCTTATCTGCGGTGACTTCAACTCTCTACCTTCCTCTTATACTTATCGTACAGTAAAAGGAAATCTGAATGATGGTTTCCAGACCTGCGGACATGGGTATATGTACACTTTCCGCTATTTTAAACATCTACTAAGAATCGACTATATTTTTCATTCTAAGGAGTTTGAAGGAGTGGATTATTTTTCTCCAGATATTAATTACAGTGATCATAATCCTGTAGTTATGAAGATGAAATGGCAAAATCAATAATTAATCGTTTTAAGCAGTTTATGACCATGTGTATTTGAGTTACTTATAAGTCACAATACTACACAATTAAAATAGATAAAGAACCATCTAAAGTGATTCAATAATTAGGTACAATCATAATCCTTGAATGTAAATTCGATAGCTCATTAGAAGACAAGACTTCTTTCTCCAATGAAAGTTCTCTAACAAAAGTGTAATATGATATCTATGCAGTACTAATTCCTTTTTTACACATTCAAAAGATCATCAAGAGAAGATTTTTATTTCATTCTGATTGCCGTAACTAAATAGCAGAGCTAAATGACAGCGATTATCAATCTTAATACATACTGTTGATTATGACTATAACACAATCCCATCTACTACATATTTCTTATAGTTATATATAACAATCCCCTTATATTAGCCTTTTCATGAACCGAAAAGAGTAAATATAAGAGGATTGTGTTCTCAAGAGATTTTAATCTATAGGATCTTCACTTCCAAAATTCTATTTTGTCATCCCTTTATTTTAAATAATTGCTACTATCAATGAAAGATATAACGAACACTAAACTGAACAGAGTACGTAGAATTAAAGTTCTTATACTGAGTATAAGTATCTGTTAATCTCTTACCACTGCTCTTCTGGAATGTATAACCTTTACCAATTCCTGTTCCTTTTTCTCCATATGCATCATATGCCAATAAATTAGAACTGTTCACTGTCTTATATAATCCCCAATCAGAATTCAATAGATTCAAAAAATTCTTGATATCAACACCAAATTGAAGCGTATGACGTTTGCCACCTACATTCATGTAAAAATCTTGCATAAACTTCAAATCTAACTGATGATGCCAAGGCATAATAGCTCCACCACGTTCTACATATTGACCTTTGTGTTTCTTCAGATAACTATCCTGATTGATATATGCCCAAAAATCATCTTTCTGTTGATCAGCTGTATATACTTGGCCATCCATCTTATAATCATAATATTTTCCATCGACACTATTCTTTGTCTTCTCAACAAATGTCCAATCGTTCAATTCTTCTCTGGATGCAGGGATATATAGCAAATTGTTTGCACCACCATCACCTACAATATTACCTGCAAAAGTATATGAATAACGCGAATAACCATAACCTCCGGCATATCCCATATTCATTCCTTCATAAATCAGAGATAAAGAAGAAGCAAATTTCTTCGCATATTCTACACGATAACCTGCAGAAGCAACAACACGATTTGGAGTAACGTAAGTACATATCCCATTTCATGATCATTAATGCCATTTACAGAATAGGTATTTGTCTTATATGAAGAAGTAACCTGGTCGCCAATACCATCATTATACGACTTAGCTTTTGAATAAGTATACGCAGCAGATAAATACAATCCAAAATCAAACGATTTAGCTAACTGAGCTGTGAAAGAATAATAGTAGGCTTTATGACCGCCATTTTCTATATAAAAAGCATTCTGTTTCGGGCCATTAACCATGATGGATCAGAGTACTTTGTATATACATCTCGTGTATCATTAGGGCTGAAAGTTATTGTAGATTCTGAAGGCTTATATACTTTATTAGAGATCACAGCAGGATTAATATCCTTATTAAATATACCTTCTACAGAGAAATCAATGTCACCCGGAAGTTTAACATCAAAAGCTAAAGATGTCTTCCACGTTGATGGCATCTTCAAATCTTTATCTATAATAGTCGGATCAATAGGCGCCACAATATCTGTTGTCCTGCCATTCGGATACAATTCATTTAATACCCCAGATACAGAAGGCTGAAAATGAGGCTTCAAAGTAGCCATATTTACATCTGAATATTTATATTGATACTGGCCAACATTTGAATTACCCACTGCAGAAACCAACCATACAAATGGTAAACGACCAACATAAATACCTGTACCCCCACGTAAAACAAACTTACGTTCTCCTGTGATATCCCAATTAAATCCAACACGTGGAGAAACTGAAATCTTCGCCGATGGCACCTGGTCTGTAGAATAGCTTACTCCCCCAAAATCATATTTTGCAAAATCTTCATTATAGTTATTCTTTAATGAAGGATATTTAGGTAATTCAAAACGTATACCTGCCATCAACTTAAAGTTATCACTAATATTCATCTGATCTTGTAAATACAAAGAATATTGCAATGTTTTCATTTGAGCCTTAAATTGGCTATAGTCAGCTGCATTGGAATGTGTAATAGCAAATGCAGAAGGTAGTTCGTTATTCTTGAAACCTTCCCAAGAATTGAATACATAGAATCCATTACCTGCTTGTTGGAAACCGTTGGTCGCTTTATTATATTCGAATTGGAAACCAGCTAAGAAATTATGGATACCTGTAGTATAAGAAATCTCATCTGTAGCTACAAATGTTTTTGCTTGAGCCAAGTTTCCCGGAGAGAAAATATCAGGGCCAATACGTGCATACACAGCACCATCTTTCAAGATATCAACAGTAGGAAAATCTACTGCGCCATTATAACTTCTTGGTTCGTCCTGAAAAGAATATGTCATACGTGTCATGTTATTCAATCTGCCATCTAACCATTTAGAGTTCCATTCAGAAGCGTACGATGTAAAATTGTACTCTTTAAAATAACGAGAATTTTCAAAATATAAAGCTCCATTACTAAGGACAGTACCTGAACCTTTTGAAATATTATCTACTGTTCCTCCAGGATAAATATCCGACGCATATAGAGGTGATGTTGAGGATGTAGGCCCACTATTATCTTTTGAATGTGCACGAGTAAAACGGAAATTCAATTTATTATTATCATTGATGTTCCAATCCAAGCGAGCTACGACTTTATAGGCAGGAGTTTTAATAGAATATCCTTGATAACGTCCCGGATCATAACTATATTTATCTATAAAATAATTACGGATTTCATTCATATCCGATACAGTCGGACGATTAATATTAGCCGTATTAGCTCCCCAATCATCCGTACTATTGACACGTGCTTTACTAGCAGGACCTGCTGTTACATTATCTTCATATTCACCATTCACAAAGAAGAATAGTTTATTTTTAATGATAGCACCACCCAAACTAGCACCATAAGTATAATATTGAGATTTTTCACGAACCAACTCTAAATCACCTACTTTATTACCTTTCAAGTTCTCATTATTTAAAAAAGTATAGGCAGTTCCGTAAAAATCATTTGTACCACTCTTAGTAACTGCATTGATTGCTCCACCAATAAATCCGCTTTGACGAACATCAAACGGAGTAACAGATACAGCAATCTGTTCCAATGCATCCAGAGAAATAGGAGATCCACCACCTGGTAAATTAGAACCGATACCAAAAGTATTGCTAAAAGCAGCACCATCCACTGTTACATACGATTGACGGTAGTTACCACCGCCTACAGCAAAACCGTTCCCTGTATTTGCACTCTGAGGAGTTAAACGCATAACGTCATTCATACTACGACTTACAGTAGGAAGCATTGCTATCTGCGCTTCTCCGATATTAGTAATAGCACCTGCACGGTCACTCTTCATATTACTATTTCTGGTAGCAGTAACTACAATTTCATCCAACAATTCTGAACTTTCCTTCAAAGATACATTCAATACATAATTGTCTCCCAAAGATAAATTAATTCCCTTGTAAATAGCAGCCTGATAACCTACGTAAGAAATTTCAACTTTGTAGGGTCCTCCCGTGCGCATACCTTGAAGATTAAATTGTCCACTGACATTGGTCACAGTGCCGTAACGTGTTCCAGAAGGTTCATGGATAGCAGTAATTGTTGCTCCAATAATCGGTTCATCTTGTGCCGTCACTTTACCACTCATGCTAGCAGTCGTAACCTGCGCACTCATCGTAGCAGTAATTAGCAACATTACTACCACTAGAAAAGATCGCATTCTTTTTAACATAATGTAATTGATTAGTTTTACTAATTGTTTTGTTCATTAAACTGAGTACAAAGATAATTAATATTATTTAGATTTACATTACATTTGTAATACAATAAATTAAGAGAGATAAACATTTTAATGTAAACAAAACAAAAAAGCCTCTACAAGTATTTGTAGAGACTTTCTGCTGAAATACAAAAGATTGTCTTATTTTCCCGACTATTGCAACGTGTTAATCATTCATTAACTTTCTATAACGAACACGTTTCGGTTCTTCATTACCTAAGCGTTTCATTTTGTTTTCTTCGTATTCCGAATATGATCCTTCAAAATAGAATACATTCGAATCTCCTTCAAAAGCTAGAATATGCGTACAAATACGGTCAAGGAACCATCGGTCATGAGATATAACAACTGCACAACCTGCAAAATCCTCCAAACCTTCTTCCAGCGCTCGCAACGTATTTACGTCTATATCATTGGTAGGTTCGTCGAGTAATAGCACATTACCTTCCTCCTTCAAAGCCATGGCCAGATGCAGACGATTTCTTTCACCACCAGAAAGTACGCCACAAAGCTTTTCCTGATCTGCTCCTGCAAAATTGAAACGAGAAAGATATGCACGCGCATTGATATCACGTCCTCCCATACGAATCAATTCATTTCCACCGGAAATCACTTGATAAACACTTTTATTGGGATCTATATCTTTATGTTGCTGATCTACATAAGCTACTTTCACAGTCTCCCCTACCTCAAATTCCCCTTTATCTACTGTTTCCAGTCCCATAATCAAGCGGAAAAGTGTCGTTTTTCCTGCACCATTCGGACCGATTACTCCAACAATTCCATTAGGAGGAAGCATAAAGTTCAAATCGTCAAACAACAGTTTTTCACCATACGCCTTTGCTACATGCTTAGCTTCAATCACCTTATTACCTAAACGAGGACCATTCGGAATAAAAATTTCCAGTTTTTCTTCCTTCTCTTTTACATCCTCATTCAATAATTTATCGTATGAATTAAGACGAGCCTTACCTTTAGCCTGACGAGCTTTTGGAGCCATACGCACCCATTCCAACTCGCGTTCCAACGTTTTACGTCGCTTACTGACAGTTTTTTCTTCCATCTCCATACGTTTGGTCTTTTGTTCTAGCCAAGAAGAGTAGTTTCCTTTCCATGGAATACCTTCTCCCCTATCCAATTCAAGAATCCATCCAGCTACGTGGTCAAGGAAATAACGGTCATGAGTTACGGCAATTACCGTACCTTCATATTGCTGCAAATATTGCTCAAGCCAATCAATAGATTCAGCATCCAAATGGTTGGTTGGCTCATCTAGCAACAAAATATTAGGTTTTTGCAACAACAAACGACAAAGAGCTACCCGACGACGTTCACCTCCAGAAAGATTCTCTGCCAACTGATCTTCAGGCGGACAACGGAGTGCATCCATTGCACGTTCCAATTTGCTATCCAAATTCCAAGCATCAGTAGCATCAATAATATCCTGCAATTCTCCTTGACGTGTAAATAGAGCATCCATTTTATCCTGATCTTCATAGTACTCAGGTAAACCAAATTTTTGATTGATTTCTTCGTATTCCGCCAGTGCATCAACGATTGGTTGTACACCTTCCATTACTATCTCTTTAACAGTTTTAGTATTGTCCAGATATGGTTCTTGCGCCAAATATCCTACAGAATATCCTGATGAGAACACGACTTCTCCCTGATAGGATTTCTCCAAACCTGCAATAATCTTTAATAACGTAGATTTACCGGAACCATTCAAACCAATAATACCGATCTTCGCTCCATAAAAAAACGACAGGTAAATGTCTTTCAACACATTTTTATTTGGTTGGAAAGCTTTGCTCACTCCCACCATTGAGAAAATAATTTTTTTATCGTCAGCCATATATTATTATTGTATATTGTTGATAATCGCACAAAGGTAATAAAAATGTTTGAAATGCTTTGGAGTTCTAAAAAAATGTTCTACCTTTGCACCCGCATTTTGAAAGAAAGAGCAAAAGGATTGATTCGCTAGCTCAGCAGGTAGAGCACAACACTTTTAATGTTGGGGTCCTGGGTTCGAGCCCCAGGCGGATCACTTGAAAATCAAGCAGTTATCTAATTTAGATAGCTGCTTTTTTCTTTATATACACTATATTTTGCTACGTTTGTGTAAACCAGTGTGTAAACCGGAAAACCGAATGAGCGAAACAATTAAAGTGCTGTGTTACAAATCAAAAACTCTTAGTAATGGTGAACATCCTCTGATGTTATGCGTCTGTAAAGACCGCAAAAGAAAGTTTCAAAGTCTTGGTATATCCATAAAAGCGGAATTATGGGACTTCAAGACAAACCAACCAAAGGACAAATGTCCGAATCGTGAAAGAATAGCCGTTCTCATTAGCGAAAAAATCAATGAGATACAGAAAACCGCTTTGGATAAAAGAATAGCAGGCAAGGACTTTACGGCTACAACTCTTATTGAATCTACCACAAACAACACTACCAATAAAACGGTAGGTGAATACTATCTGACTTATATTCAGAACTTACAGAAAGAGAATAGAATCAGATACGCAGGAATGTTTGAAGTGTCCTATTCGTCTTTTATAAAGTTCAACAAGCATCTTGACATACCATTCTCTGATATTGATGTTGCTTGGCTAAAGCGGTATGAGAAATGGATGAAAGAACAGAATCTTTCAGTAAGTACCATAAGTACACGAATCAGACACCTACGAGCCGTCTTTAATCTGGCGATAACGGAACATTCGATTAAAAGCGATTGTTATCCGTTCCACTCCTATAAAGTTTCCAAGTTGAACAAGCAGACCGCAAAAAGAGCTTTGAATAAGCAGGACATACTGAAAGTAATGCAATACAAAGGCACTTCTCTTATGGAATGCCTTGCTATTGACATATTTATATTCTCGTATTTGAATGCAGGTATAAACTTCATAGATATAGCCAAACTAAAATACTCCAACATAATAGAGAACCACCTCACTTACAACAGAGAAAAGACAAAGAAACTGATAAGCATACCATTACAAGCAGAAGCAATGGAAATAATAGCGAAGTACAAGAATATGAAATCACCGTACTTGTTTCCTGTACTCTCACCATTCCATAAGACAGAGATACAGATAGCAAACAGACTGCATAAAGTTTTGGCAAAGGTAAACAAGCATCTGAAAGAAATAGGTGAAAAGTTGGAACTGCCTATACCTTTGACTACATACGTTGCACGCCACTCGTATGCGACAGTTCTCAAACGGGCAGAAGTTTCAACAGCTATTATCAGTGAATCTTTAGGGCATAGCTCGGAGAAGATAACGCAAGTTACTTAGACAGTTTCGATAATGAGCAGATAAGCAATGCAATGAAGAACCTACTATAACAAAAAGAAGTCTGTAGTCCGCAAAAGATTGCAGACTTTTCTTTTATTTTGCAGTATAACTAATATGAATGTACTTATGTATCAGATAGAAGAACTGCCCGATTTAAAAGTGGCTTGGCATGAAAGCTACAAATGTCTAAATGAACCACTCTTAGAATATGTGTGGGAGGTAGCCAACCACTTCCTGCCCGATTATGCGGAAACAGATATGGGAATGATACCCGTAGAATCTTCCGCGCCTGCCATATTCGCCAACAGATATGCGGAAAGAAACTTGTCTGTTGAAGAAAGGTACGAGAGAACCCAAGAAATGAAAACATTCAAAGGAACTTTGGAAGAATACAAAAAACGAGAATACAGAAAGCTGGATGATTCTTTCAAAGAGAAGTTCCTGACTAATGAAGACTTACAGAATACCATTGAAGCGTATAAGTTGGACGTTAGCAAGTTTTGGTATCTACTTCTGTTCGTATATGACTTTATAGAGGATATTGGCACAAACGCACCTGCATTGAACAAGTCCGTATTGGAGGACTTTAGCTATTTTCATGCTACCCTATTGGAAGCTACAAGTATCACCCTAAAGAAGAACAACAAGAAAAGCTATGTTGTTGAAAGGGAGGACACAATCAGAATCCTTCAAGCAGCCTTGCAACATTTTATCAATACATACAGCGATATTAGACATAGTGAGCAAGATAGAGAAACTATGATTAAACAATTAAAGGACATAGGTTTGGAGGGCTTTATCAGAAATGACTTATCGTCAAAAATCAGCTTTACAGACAAGTCCAGTCTTGACATATCTTATAAGAAG
>NZ_BAKK01000042.1 GCF_000614145.1 Bacteroides faecichinchillae JCM 17102
TACAACAAACGAAAGAGAAAATATATTATATCCCAAAATCAACTTTTTTTCCTAAAATTGGGATTATTACTTAAATAGAATAGGTTTTATAGAGAAAAAAAATGATGCATTCTGTCAACTCATCCGACAGTGATTCGGTTATACAGAAAGATTGCATTGTCCGATTTGCTATATCTTCATTTATAGCAATCATACCTTGGCTAGAATGAATAAGATCCCAATTCTCTTGCTGCCTTTTGGGGAATATACAGCCGGAAGAATAAGTGACAAGTTTGGCAATAATACACTTTTTCCGTATTATCAATTTTTCCAGTTTCCAAATCATCATTGAAAGGGTAAACGGAACGCTATCAATCATTTTTTTTTCCTTTGAAACATATCATTTATAAGTAATTTCCCTCATTCCAGCAAAAAAAGTTGATCTGAAATTATATACTATTCTCTTCTTCGTCAGATGTAGGCTCACGCCGCTTGAGTGAGTATTATTATTAATTACAGTAACATATGGTACAATAGGCTTTCAGTTGACCCTTGCATATCATCATTTATGTGATACATGGGTAATGTGATTTTAATCCCCTTGCTTCCCTTGACTGGACAGATGGAATGTCAGCATATGGTCGCCAAGAAAAAAACAGTACCGTCCTATCCATGGACGTACTGTCATATTATTTGTCTATGCTTCCAGTATCTTGATAAAATACACTTTCCTGCCCCTGTCATTTGTCCTCTGTTTTTCCATGACGGAAGATACAGTTTCAGTTCTGTTGCCTTGGCTGTTTTCCCGGAAAGTCCCAAGTTGTCGTATATCTTCTGTAACTTGGCCTTTACCTCCTGTTTGGAATAAAGCATGCCGGGAACGAACTCCTGCCTGCAAGCCTCCCTTATCGGTTCCTGCGCACATTGGTTGTCATAGGTCCTCTCCGCATCAGCCTCATGAAAATCCAGACTGTATAATGTCCGGTAGCCCAGTTTGTCGTACCAGTCGTGATATTTCAGATCGATGAACGGGTTTTGCAGGATTAGAGGGTAATACTGTGGGTATCGGTTTCTAAAATCGGCATATCCCAAAAGCTATCCTTGTCGGGAGCCTTGTAATACCACTGCTCGAACTGTTTCACCTCTTCCGGTTTCTGTCGCATACCTACCACAGACTGAATACTGGTCAGGAGTTGGCAGGAGTTACTGTAATAGTAGTTTCGTTGATACCACTGGTTCCATTTCGCCACCATTACAAGATAGTTGAAACCGATTGTCGTATACCCGTTCTTCTGGATGAGGTCAATATAATCGTCCACAAACCTGTTCTCTAACGCCTTGTCCCGGTACAGTTCAACCAACAAGTTTTTGGTATCTTCCGGGGCATTGTTGAACGTATTAAGAATATTGTCCGATTTCCGGTTCATCGCTTCCTGTTTCTGTCTGAACTCCTCCTCCGACATTATTTCAGGCCTGGTCTTGTAATATATCGTGGCATCATGCCGGAACGGATTTATGTCAAGCCTCTGTCTGCCGAGAATCTGTGGGATGTCAAGCATAATGTCAAGTGTCTGGCATTCCCGACCCGCATTGATGAAGATATAGGTGCTGGCATTGTCCGAGTAGAAGTCAACACCCTCGAATGATGCTTTTGTGCAGAAGGTGAAAGGCTTGTTTCTCGGGTTATTCCTGTCAATACACAGTCCTCCTGTCGTGTAACCTTTCGGTAAATCTGAGGCCTTGCTCTCCGAACATAATATCGTAACCTCTTCCGGTTTCAGGTTGTTTTGCCTGATAATATTCCTGATGGACCTGACTTCATTGAGAAAGATACAGGCTTCACGGGAACAGACAATATTTCCCTGCACTACCTTTCTTTCAAAATAACCGTTCTCCCTATAACGTTGTATCAGTCGGTTACATAGTTTTTCGGCACTCTCACCTTTCTTCATCATCACTTCCTTCAACGTGGGTTCTTCAATCACATCCGGATCCCATTCCAGTTTATAGTATGGAATTCCTGATAATTGGGGGATATGATCCAAGAATATATCGGGAATAGGGGTTGCAGACAGATAACAGATACGTCCCACCCTGTTGTCAAGAGAAACGAGAAAATTCATGTCCGTACTTCCCTTGAATGTGGCATCACCCATAAGACACTGGAACTCGTCAACCACAAAGAGGAAGGCATCTGTCATCCCCCATGATTCAAGCACAGAAAGAACCTTGTCCGATGAATCCAGTGTAACCAGTATCTTGGCGGGGCTTGACTGCTGACCGAACGGGAAATTACCATGATGATAACTCAAATATGTATTCAAATCACTCATTTTTTCTTGTATCGCATTTCCCCGGTTATTACATAAAGGAATGTGGAAGAGAAAGGTTTCCGGATACTGACTGTGTTTCTCTTTCAATACTTGGATGCGTGGCGAGATTATCACTATTTGCAAATCGGAATTGAGAAACAGGGATGTACCCCCACATCCGGTTACGGTCTTGTTCAGGATAAACTTACCGTCCAAAGGTAACATACCATTCAGAAGTCTGTCGTCATCACTCATATACCTGCATCCTTTCGGCATATCGATATGTGTTATCTTATTTATATCATTATTCATAATTGTGTTATTTTGTTTATACTCATTTCATATATAAAGGTTTGAACTTTTTTATATACCTTTTTTACACATTGATGAGTAAACGGAACGCATCACTTTTTTCTTTTATGAAATCTATTGTATATAAGTGATAATCCCAATTTTAAGAAAAAAAGTTGATATTTTCTTCTCTTTCGTTTGTTGTACTCACGCCGCCTGAGTGGATATTGATAATAGAATCTGTAGTATATGTATAATTCATTAGCCTTCGGTCAACTCATAATGTATTATACTGCATATCACTCTGCCAACGTCTTTAGGCAGCATACACGATAAAAAAAAGGAGAGCTTATGCAGCATCTCCTTTATCTTTCCAATCAGTCAGTACATTCTCAAATCCAGCACTTGGCATTGGATTTGACTACCACTTTGGTAAATTTCTGAAGTTCGGTTATCAATGCCTGCACTTCATTCCTTGTCGGTTCGGGAAGGGTAATGTCCTGTCGTGAGTTCCTGCCGATATTGACTTGTACAGGAGAACACATGCTGACAAGTTCAACCATTTCGGGCAAGTCGAATTTTATCAGAGGTTCACAGGTCACATAGGTTCTCATTCCAAGCTCGCCAATTCTTGCATGGCCTGGGCACGTTCCCGGGTACCTGGAGCGTTCATCACGATGCCCGGATAGAAAATATTGGTTTCAATGGTCGTACAAAAAACCGATTTCTGTATTACCGGATGACCCATGAACTCCAAAAAACGTGAAGGGTCCTTGGACTGGAAAAGATAGTTGTTATTAAACAGGTTACAATAATCCAGGAACCGGGTAATCCAGTCCGAAGGTATATCGAAAGCCCAGGCATCCGTTCCGCTACCAACGAAAATAAAATTGCCGTTACCCAGGTTTACTTCCAGTTCCTTGGGGTCAAACCGTATAGGAAGCAGACCATCGAATTTTTTCATGTAACAATAGGGGCAGTCATGAAAACATATCCCTTTTATTGCATTCCACGTGTGGGTAACAAAAGGATACATGTTACCCCGCTTTTTGTCAGTGCCATAATTGTTTTTTAAAGGGTTGATTAAATCAGTGTATTGCAAATATCAATGTTCCGAAGTTCTTCTCTTCGGTCTTATAGGCATTTCCCACATGGCTTCTGATTTCCTTTTCATCCATTGTGTCATCTTCCCAGCCATCAATGAAATACTCAGTAGCCAATTCCTCGTCAACACCCCATTTGCACATCCAGCAGGCTAACCTGAAGATGCAGTTTCCCCTGTTGCCTTTTTTCCAATATTCAGGATTGTTCCTCTTCCAGTGGGAGTTCATGATGCTGATGATGCTTTTGTCCGACACTGTTCTTGTCCCGGATGATTGTGGCATCTGTACCTGTGGCTTTATGGTGGGGACATAAGGGTACGGTTCAGGATTTGGATTGACCCATATGTCCGGATCGTAGCTCAGGTAATTTCTGCGTGCAAGGTCTTTACAGCCTGCATCATTCCTGTCAGCCACATAGAACATGTTTAGTAGCTGCTCATATAAATCCCCATGTCTGGCCGGATCTGTATTGTCATGCAAGACCAGAGCCTTCAGTCCATTTCCACTGGGTGTAACAAAAACACTCAGGACACATTCGGTTATCATCAGCTTGTTCCGTAACCGGATCATTTCATCCGGTGTTGCTATATGGTCAAAATCCAATGCCGTCACACGCGAGTATTCAATCAGCCCCGCACCGTTAAGTTCCCTGAATGTACCGTTATAGGCAACAGCGGGCAGGAGTCTGGCTTTCCATTTCTGCATGTCACTCGGGGCTACACTTCTGATATGCTCTATTGCCTGCTTCAATGTATAGTCTCTAAACTCATTGTCATGTAATTGCATGTCTCCCGTACGAATCATCTGTATAATATCACCCAGCCCCGGATAAGTTAGGTTGTACTTTGTCCAATTGATCTTTTCTGTCAATGTCGTTTTCATATTCCTTACCATAGACTTTATTGCTTCTTTATCCATCTGAGATTATCAGCCGCATTGTTGGACATGTCGCCGTCAATATGCTCCACTTCCGTATAGGCCTTCGGATCAGGATTGACCAGGAATGTCTCAGCAACGAGGAGATCGACATAAGCCTTCTCCCCGCCGATGATGATGTACTGTCTGCCGTTTGTCTCCTCGAATACCGGTACATTGCCTCCCTTTGCGGATGACGGCATTGCCGGACCAGCGCAGGGAACTTTTTCAAGGCTTTTTCTGACATCCGACCATAACCTGTATTTCCTGATGTCCCTCATGCCCCGTGAATACAGACCCTCATACAGGGCACAGAGGAAATCCACACTGTCGTATATCCCCAGTTCATAGGCCTTCTCGAACCATCCTGTCGCTTCCCTGTACATTACGGGAGTCCCAAACAGGCCTTTGAGGCGTATATGTCCCATTGTGAAAGCCGACAGTCCGTCACCTGAATCCGCAGCCTGCCCGAGTAATCCGATACCTTTCCCTATATCCTGCGGACATCCCTGCCCTTCCAGGTATATATGGCCCAGATTGGCTTTCGCTGTGGGTTCCTTTTCCGCGATGCTTTCCAGAAGGGCGATTGCCTTGCCGGTATCACGCTTTACAGCCATCCCTTTCAGGTAATACACGGCAACGGCGTTGATTCCATATACGAATCCCTGCGTAGCCGACCGTTCATACCATAGGAAAGCCTCATTGACATCCCCCTTATCCTCATAATACATACCGGTCAGATACTGGGCCTCTGCATCACCTGCCTGGGCCTTTTCCAAAATTCTTTTTGTTTCTTTTTTCATGTTTCTTTCATTTTTGAAATTGAACATTTTTTTAAAATCACACATCTAAGGATTTCGGGGTTTTGTCAGACGGCAGTTTTTTATGTGTGTAAGTTGAAGCGGGGAGAATATGCGGATGGTGGCCCAATGGATTTGTCCGGCAGTCATTTCGGCGTGTCAAGATTTCCTAGTAAAGTTATCAGATGAAGATGAGTGGTTGATACTGAAAGTGTAAGTACAGTCCGGAGATTTGGAAAGGGATTCGGGATGTTTACAGTTTCTATATTCTTTCCGGTCTGTGTGAACAAGGAATAACCCAAGGAGCAAAGAAAACGCTGGAATTGATTGAAGGGGCTATGGTAGGTGTTAATGAGAGATTGAAGAAGACAGGCTACTTCGTACCCTCCAAAGTGGAAGAAAAGGAAGGATGTTTTTATTTTTTTCCTCACTTTTGTAGACTGCGAAGCCGGTCTACTCTTCTATATCCTCATTTAATCATTATTTCACCCGTATTTTTTTACTTCTCTATATATATTAGAATGTACATCAAAAAAGTCCGGGTAACAATTTTTCATTTGTTATCTTCCAATCAAGAAATGAAGAGGAGCTTCCCATCCTATTACAGACAGAAAGCCCCTTCAGAATAACATTCAAATTATCAAGGTCATAATTCATCGGCAAAAATAGATATAATACATATGACTTTCAAGGACAAACCGATAAAAAATATATATCACTTCCGCCGGTTTTACTCCCCAAAAACTTGAATATCCATCATTTGGAGAACTGGATATGTCTTAGTGGGGGAAAATGTACGGCGGCGGTATCGATATTATATATTTGTCTCCAATAATCTTGAATAATTTTTGCAATAGCTCAATCTATTTAACATCTGATTTTGAGTAATCATATTACATTTGCAAAAAAAATAATAGATGGACAATGGATAAATGTGTGGGTGCTGCCATTGCGATCAGAGAACACGGCGCCACTCGTTTTGAAGATATGACCGCTTCTTTTTTCTGTGAAGAACGGAGGAGCTTGTTTGTTTTGTTTGTTTTCCCATTTCCCATGCCAAGAGAGGTAGGGAATGGGATTTTTTATTTGCATGTTTCATCATTATCTTGAATCTGGACTGGCTTCTCACCCTACAAAATAATAAAAAGCCTTCCGGAATACAGTGAACACTACCGGCAAGAGATATATAACCGGAACCAGACTCTACAGATTACACCATTATCCGGAAGGCTTGAATGGATATAACGGAAAACATGTGGGGAATGTTCGGTTATCTTAGGGGCAATGAATGAAAAGTGCCTATGGATTATCGTGAGTCTGTAATATCATTCCCGTAGACTCAAGGCACATCCCTAAATTACCCATAAAAACAAGATGAGATGTTATGTTTATAAGCCAGTCCCATTCCAATAATATCAATGGAAGAATGTACGGCAGTAGTGATATGTCAGTTTTTTACGCAGTCTTTGCACCATCAGAAATACACATCTTCAATATATATAGTAGAATTGCTGTGTGCCTTATCCGATGATGGATAGGGTATATTTATTTTTCAGACTTGGGCAATATCATTATGAGTATAAACAAAAAGTCTCTGGAAGGGTGTCGCTTTTTATATATAATAGTAGCTTTTTTATGCCATATAATCTCAAAATGGCAATGAATGGTACATCCTTATCTACTATTGCATTTTTAGTTGTTCTTCCTATTTAGTACCTTTGTACAAATTATATATAAAATAAAGATGTCAACCTTATAAAAGAAATTGCCTATGGATTAATTGGGAATGACTCTTGAAATCAATCATAACAATGTAATATGGCTTCGCGAGAATCAAAAAAGCATTACAAAACAACAAAGCCCCCCATTGAAGGTGCAATATCCATACAAGACGAAGCAAAAATAACCGGTGCCAAAAACACTATGGTACGAATAGCATCCAACCTCAAGCTGGAATGCGATAGTAAGTGTGAATCTTAATGTTTCGGGATTGAAAGCTGTGACTGCTTGTTATGCCAGGTGTATGGCTGCCGGAAAAGAAAGAAGGGACAACCACGATACAATACATAATGTATAACCGATCATTCAATAGAAACAATGAAAAAAATATTCGTTTTATTCTTGCTTTCAATCATCAGCATTTCTAGTATATGCGCAGAGACAGTTCGCATGAAAGTAGGGGATACCAAAACACTTTCCCCGTCTGTTTTACCGACCAAAGTGCTTGCGGGACAGCCTGCATGGACCTCCTCTCGGCCCAATGATGTTAAGATCGTTTCAACAACTATGTACTCCTGCGAGATAGAGGCGGTTAATTCATTTAGCGGATATGCTACTATACATTGCAAATATTATTATAGAGAGTTGGACCCAACAACGGGACAATATATATATCAGCGTTCCGGATATGTTGATTACAAGGTATTTGTTGAGGAAACAACAATTACAAGTATAGAGATTAGTCCTGCCAATATCGAATTGAACAATGGTGAAACCCATAAGATGGAGGTTATAATTCTACCTTCCAATGCGAATCAGAGTGTAGCGTGGTCATCATCCGATCAATCTGTCGCGTATGTCAATTCAAACAATGTTCTCAGAGCCAACGGATATGGCACTGCCGTAGTAACTGCAACTGCAAGCAATGGTCTTACTGCGACTTGTACTGTAACAGTAAAAAAGAATGGTGATGACAGTGGGGAGAACAGTGGCAATGATGGACAAGACAGCACTGATTATAATGAACTGGACTATTATTTCCAGATAGCAAAAAGAAGGATGAACGCACTTCGGAATAAGGCTATACAACAACAGAATAAAAATAATGAATGACATGAAAAATATTACACTTCTCATTTTGTCCTTAATGGCATTAGCCTGCTTTTCCTCATGTAATGATGAAGGGGAAGAGAATGCGATTCCACAATATTCATTTTTCAAGCCCTACCTGGAATGGGGAAGTTCTAAAACGCAAATAGCCTCAAAGATGGCAGATTGTGTTGTTTTGTTAGATACAGATAATACGTTATGCTATCAATCAGAAGGTGAAACTATTGCCTATGCGTTTAAAAACGGCAAATTAAATACGGTCGTTGTTATTCCAGAAAGGGCATTGCCATTAGATGAAATCTTATTGGCGTTTAATGGCTACACATTATTAGGCGAATATGACAATATGGTTTATTTGAATGAACAATCGAATACAATTGCTGAAATTGAGGACAGCAACGGTTTTTATACTATAAGCTGGAGCCAGTACGGTCTTGATATGGCAAACGCGGTAGACTTAGGCTTGAGTGTGAAATGGGCAGACGTAAATTTAGATATGGGATATGATGACTATGCGGCACTGACCCCTGAAAACATCCAAGACGACATGACAAGGTACTTTAATGGATTAATTGGATGGGGAGATCCCACTGGTATAAAGAAAAGCGAAATTGAGAGCGATTACCCCAAAGCCAGTTCAATAAGTGGCACAATATATGATGTTGCTAAAGTAAAATGGGGAGGTAAATGGAGGGTTGCCACTCAAAGCGAATTCCAGGAACTGATCTCCGCTTGCATATGGATTTGGGAAGAGAGGAATGGCTATTATGGATATAAAGTCATAGGCCCGAATGGAAATAGTATATTCCTTCCAACTACCGGATACAGAATAGGTCTTTCATGGTATAGTAGCGATAAAGGATATTATTGGACAGGTACTATGCGACCAGGCACAAGTCCGTATCCATACGTCCTAAATTTTGACAAAGCGAATAAGGGACTCAATACTTCATCTGTTTCTGGTTTGGCTTATCCGTTTAAACATTTTGGTTGTGCAATAAGACCTGTACAAGATGAATAGTTTCTTGCATAAAAACAGGAATGGGCATATCCGGTATTTAGAAACTGAAAATTTCTAAATGCGCTGTTTTTTTGTTACTTTTGTAAAGTTGTGTGTGTTGAAAATATGTCATGGGTATATTGTATTGCCCATATACTAAATACCGCATCCGGGAATTATATGATTGAATTATCGAAGAAATGAAGAAGGTAATATTAGGACTAATATCTCTGGGGTTGTTGGCTTCTTGTACGGATGGCAACCATACAAACAATGAACCGTTTGAAAGGAACTGTGTGCTGCATGCCAGAATAGAAAGTACAAATACCCGTATGACAGTTGATGCTGACAATCAATTGCATTGGGGGGAACTTGACGGAATAGGTGTGTACGGTGTAGAAACCAAAAACGTGAAATTCAGTTATGCCGGCACCCAAAACGGTATCACGGAATTTACCGGTAATCCGGATGCAAACCAAGAGGAGTTTGCTTTTGCATATTATCCCTATCAATCGGAGGCTGTGAAGGATGGAAACTCTCTGACTGTCGGGTTGCCATCCGAGTATCTCTATAAAGACAGCAGCAATGCCCCGCTGTCGTCCGTGTACAGGTTCTCGTCCGTGATGGAAACCGCATCGGCGTATGACACGCCCGTGTAGCAGGCGAACAGGAACAGGTCACGTGCCAGCATGTGGGATTTTCTGTAAGCTGGTATTTCCACATCACGGATTCTCTCGAACGATTCGCGGCTCAATGCCCGCGGTGTCCTTTCCGATTGCCGGGGCAGGGCGAAATGTTGGAAATGGCATTTCTCGGAATACCCCTTCTTGTAGGCAAGGCGGCATATCTTCTTCAGGATGGCAAGGTGGTGGCGGACGGTATCTATCGCATACCCCTTTTCTTCCGTGGAGAAAGACTGATAGTCGTGGATGAACTGTTCCGTCAGTTGCCCGAAAGCCAAATCCTTGACTTTATATCGGGTTTCGATGAACTCTCCGAGTGCCAGCCGCATATAGTGATAGCCGGGATAAGTACCTTTCGCGCGGTCGATGCCGATACGGGCTTTGAGGTCGTCACAGACAACGTCCGTCATTTTCATGAGGGTCATCTGTGTTTCCATGCTGCCTTGAAAAAGGTCTTTCACATCGGCGGCGTCAAATTCCACTTTGCGGGATACAAGATTGTCAAAAGCGGTATTTACCGCCAACAACAATTTCTCAATCTTGGCATTGGTCTTGACCGCCTCTTTGCTCTTCCCGTTCAGACGGCTTTCACGGGGATTCCACAGTTCCGGCATGCAGGACAGCCTGCAACTGAACTGCGCCATACTTCGGTTCACGGTGATTCTTCCCATTATCGGGCTTTGCCCGACTTGTCCGGTCCGCTCTTTTTGAGGTAGAGCAACACCTTGAATATCTCTACTTTCATACGCTTATACTTTTTAGTGCAAAATTACTTGCCTTATAAGCGTTCCTTGATATACAAAACACTGTGTATGAGTGCAAACAAAACGGCGAGGACTTCTTTTCATCGCTTACCGTTACCTGTTTTCGTTTCGGTAACTGCCCGGCTAACGGTTTGGTAACTGAACAACCTCAATATTCTGTTGCTGTTTGCATTTCCCATATTTAGCAAAATACAGAAACATTGCTCATTTTAAACGTGTTACGTTTAATCATTACTTGTTTGCTTTCGCTTGCTTCGCCTTGTATATTCCATACAGCCCGCCATGGGTTCGCTACGCTGGCTTTGAGCAAGGGCGTTCCGATCGAGAGTGTAAGCCGGGTTCTAGGACACACGAACATAGTCACTACGCAGAAATATTGTAAGATCACCACCGAGAAAATCGACAAGGACCTGACGGTGTTCGGTGACCGTCTTAACCAGTCGTTCCATGAAATTTCAATAGCGATGTGATGGAAAGAACAATTATAACTATCTGCAAAAGCGGCAGTGTAAGCATTCCAAGCGGTAATGTATGGATGTTATAGTTACAAAGTCTCCTTTTGAAGTGGCATTTTCTTTCTACCTGTGCAGCTTTTTTGCGTATCTTTCTTCTATTTTTGTGTTTAAAAAAACAGTCCATGATACAAAATAGCGGAATTTATTTGCTGTTTTCCAATAATTCGTCTTTCTTTGTGAATAGTAAAACAGAAAAGTACGATAACGAAACAGAAATAGTTCTAAACATATTGCAAAACTTGTACTGACGGATTATTAGACCTGGTTAAATCTGGAAAATTTAGTTATATCTCAAAATTTCACATCTTAATATCTTATAAATTAACAATTTATATTGTGATGTGTTTTTATCAAGGAACAAATTAGGAACAGAAACACGAATTATCATATTTTCTTGTTTTTTTATTTGCACTACCTTTCTTTCTCTTCACTTGTTCGTACTTTGAGTATTTTTCCAAGTCATTTCACACGATTTTCATCCTCTCGCCAAGAGTGATTGTTGCAGTCATCTATGGATGAATAACCACAGCCAAAAGAAAAAAGGACAAATCTCTGTTTCTTTCAAGGAACATTGTTTTTTGCAAAGGTAACCATTTCCCTCAAAACACCTATACAGGCAGTCCAATATATCTGCCTATATTTAGTTTACTTTAGTTTAGCATATATATAAGCTAATAGACTAAACTAAACCTTTACCGAAGTTCTCCCCCTTACTTTTATATTCACAGTCAAAAGAGAAGATAATCGCACCGATATTTTCTTTTTTCGCTGCATCCCAATTTTACGGAAGTTCCTTTTATCGTAACTTCTGCCATAGGCATTTTATCCTCGCATCCCAACTTTCGGTCTGCCTGATGAGAATTGTGTCGCAAAGGTACTTGTCATGTCTTTCTTGTATTCAAGGTCACAGCCTGACGGTTCCCGACAAAATCTCCACGCTCCGCTTTGCAGAGGTCGTATTTGGTCGTGAAACCCTGCATAAAGAGCCATAACACCTTTTGAGGCGACATAATTTTCAATCAAGCCCGAAAGTAGCTGAAATGCTAAAAGAGGGAAAATAAAAAACTTAAAACTTAGGATTATGGCAAACTATGCAACAAACATTTTCTACGCAAGGACGGAAAACAAAGCAGACCTCGACAAGATAGAGGCATTCTTGGATGACACTTTTGACGGCTTTGTCAATAGACACAGCGATAGCGTGGATGCGGAGTTTACCTCTCGTTGGGTTTATCCGGAAGAAGAAATCGACAGGCTGATAGCTTCGTTGGAAGCCAAAGACAAAACTTATATCAAAATTCTGTCCTACGAATTTGCAGACGAATACGTGAGCTTCAGAATCTTCTCACAGGGTAAATGGGATATCAAGTTGTAACCCTAAAATGACAAGACTATGTACGAATACGAAAAAGATAGCGAAATTATAGGTGCGCACTGCACCCTGCTTACCCCCTATAAAGGCTACTCCGAGGGAACAGTTGTCGGCGACTTCGGCAATAAAATAGTGGTACGTCTTAGCAGTGGCAAAGAGGTGGTCGAGTACCGTGATGAAGTGATTATTTACGATTAAATCCAAGAGCGATGCAACAGGTAGCAATGAAATTCGTCCAATGGGACGTACCCGAATTAGAAAAGCTGAAAGGCTGCAGGGTTTACCAGTTACGGGAACAACTTGATAACGGAGACAAGTTGAGCCGTGAAGACAAGAACTGGATTACCCGAAACGTGAAAGAGTGCATCCATTTCAAAAGAGGTATCGCATTGATGGGCTACTTCTTTGATTTCTCCGATGTTCTCAAACGATATTTCGTGAAACAGCACGGACATATCACCGAGTATTGCGCCATTGACAAGACTGCGTTGCGCTCTGTCTTGTATGGTCGAATAGAAGACGTAGTAGAAGTATAATTAAAATCAAAGAAACATGAAAGCAACGATTGAGCATAGCTTTTGTCCTTATTGTGACGAGGTAACAGAACTCTACTTCCGTATCATCAACACGATTCTTTTCTCAACCGATGAAACGGAACTGCGTACCGGCATGGAACGCCTACAAGAAAAAACACGTCTTGATGATTATTTCGTCTTCGGCTATGGCAAGCATCACCTATGGGTCTGCCAAAGACGTCCCAGTAATCAAAAAAAGATTTTCGAGCATCGGGTAATCATGGCAGAATTTTGATGATACAGGCAGGAACGGGATAATCTTCCATTCCTGCCACGCCGCATTCCCTTTTTTACATCTATCTCTCTCTTTTGGCTGCGCCATATCCTTTTGTAAAAACCAGCCATTCGTGAAAAGCTGCCGTCCGCTTTTCCGAAAAGCAGGGTTCTTTCCTTTTTCCCTTTTGTCCCCTATTCTTTCTGCCGGACGGGAACATGGCAGCACCCCGATACCCCGTTCCGCCTTTTGTCGCCACTTCGTTGATATTCCCTTCTGCGGTATCGCCACCTGTTGTCAGTTCAGTGTTCTGTTTGTAGCCACCTCTATTCAGTCCGACCGAATTACACGAAAATCCCTGCCGATTCTGCGGACTTACAGCCGAAACGCGCACCATTGTGCCGGTGGACGGATTGCTCTTTCACTTCCCCTGCAACTACGGCTTTCCGCTCATTTTCAGAATAGTTTTCCGCCGAAGTCATCATCATTTTCCGATGCAAAGATAGTATGCAGACGGGAACGACTTTGGAAGTCTTGACCAATGGCACAGCCGTACAATCTTCCTTTATCGAGCCTTCTGGTTTTGCCTACGGACAAAAATAAAGAGTATTGATGCGTCCGGCCTTGGTGCATTCCCTTAACTGCACCTACTTTTTGAGGCAGCGTAAAATTGATTTAATAACTTCTAAAAACAATTCATTATGAAAAAGATTGAAAACAATTTCGTAGTAACCGGTTTCGTAGGAAAGGATGCAGAAATCCGTCAGTTCACCAACGCAAGTGTAGCACGTTTCCCTCTGGCAGTAAGCCGACTGGAGAATAATGGCGAGGAATCCAAACGCGTTTCCGCCTTTATGAATTTTGAGGCGTGGCGTAAAAACGAGAACACCGGGTCGTTCGACCAACTGACCAAGGGTACGATGCTGACCGTCGAGGGGTATTTCAAGCCCGAAGAATGGAGCGACCAAAGCGGTGTGAAACACAACCGTATCGTGATAGTCGCCGTCAAGTTCTATCCGCCCGTCGAGAAGGAGGAGACTCCTGAAAAGCCGGCCAAACCAGCGAAAAAAGGCAAGAAATAATCCTTGCCTTATCACGACAAAAGCGGCCTTTGGGTCGCTTTTGTTTTACTCATTACGGTGTTGTTGCACCATCTGTACTTTTATACTCTACTTGTTCTCTTTTACCGCATTCAGAAATGCTTTGGCAGGTTTGAATGCAGGGATGTTGTGAGCGGGAATTTTAATTGTCGTATTCTTCGAAATGTTCCGGGCCGTCTTTTCAGCTCTCCGTTTTATAACAAAGCTGCCGAAGCCGCGCAAGAACACCTCGTTTCCCGCAACCATCGACTCTTTTACATTTTCCATGAATGATTCCACCACAGTCATCACAACCGTTTTCTCAATTCCGCTCTGCCGTGAGATCTGAGCGACAATTTCCGCTTTTGTCATATTGTTCTTGATTTTAATGAATACGGTGCAAAATTAACAAATATCCGCCTGTTATAACAATCCAAACTTATTTGTCATCCCGAAAACTGCTTTTACTGAATCCGCCGAAGACGCCCTCAAGAGCCTGCCCACTACCAAAAATACCAACAATAAAATTATAATATCTCCCATAGGTCTTATTTTTTATAGTTATATCCAACTTAAAGATACGAAAAAATAATGAATTACGCAAGTAATCTACTGATTTTCAATATCCATATTTGATTTATAAGTTCTATTTCCGGATGCCCGGCACGCGTCCCGGTGTTCGGTTAAGCTGAACCTTGTATTTATTGAGAATGCTGTACACGGTGCTTTTACTCCGGACACCGCTCTCTTTCCAAATATCACGGATTGAATACCCATTGTTATACATATCCACGATTTTTTTGTCCCGTTCAGTTTTACTCATACTTTTTTTGGTAATCGGAATACTGATACTCTGCTGCAGGCGTATAATCTTATCTGACGACTTCCGCAAAACAGCCACTTCCTCCGGTAATGCCCCGAACATGGCCAATACTTCCGCCGGTGTCGTGTCCGGAAACAATTTGTTGTCGGTGTCAATTTTATCGTGAATGGAGATAATACGCACGACCTTGATGCGGCATAGCTCGATCAATGCCGATAGTTCCCGTAAACCACGCACGGCATTGCTGAATTTTGACACCACCAATTCGTCGCCTCTTTCAAGATTCGACATCAGTTGTTTCCATCTCGGTCTGAGCGTCTCGTGTCCGACCGATTCTTCAACCACTTGTACACACCCGTACTGGCGCATCCATTCCTTATCCGCATCAAACGCATCGTAGGAATTCGCCTCGAATATATAACCGACTTTTGCCATATCAATATACAATATTCATGATAACAAGTGCAAATATACAAGTTTTATTCGAGTATCTGAATCATACTATATTAAAAAACGAAAATCGTACATTTTTCATGTTTTTATCTTCACTTGTTTTCATTGGTAATCATACTATTAAGTACGATATTAAAAAATGCGCAAAATACGGTTTTTCGGATGCGAAGTATCAAAAATAATATATAGTTTTGCACTAAATAGTACGAAATAATATAGTATGAAAACATCAAAATCGAACTTAAAACAGCCGATAATCTTTGCCAAAATAATTGCCGTTTCGATTGCCGTATTCCTATGCGCGTCATGCGACAACGGCAATGGCAAACGATTGGCGAAAGCCAAGAATGACCCTGCCGGAACATACAGGGAATACCTGTCTGACATACGCAGGCAGAAAAGACTCTCCATTAAAGAATTGACCGGACACCTCAAGCAATGGCAAACATTGAGGGATTCCGTATTCCTGTATCTCGAATGTGATACGCTTGGCCGGCTTCATTCCACTGTAAGAGAAGAGTGTGAACAGATACATGATTCCATCCGCATGGAATTTTCACGGATGGTGCTGTCTCAAACACGCACTTATAAGGATATACTGTGGGTAAAAGAACAAATCTCGCCGCATCTTGAAGACAAAGAGTTGCATCGTGTGGCTGAAACAATCCGGCCGTTCTTTGCCTCATTGGATAACCAGCCCGTCAGTCAGAGAAACCGACAACATATTCTTGCCACTTATCGAGCTACCCTTGCTGAAACGATTGATTACGGTATTCATTGTATGGCAGACCTGACGACCTTTATCGAAAAGGAGGATGCTGTGTACCGGGCATTCCTTTCACGTCTGCCTGATTTCGACGGCGAGAATCTTTCCGACATCACGCATGACACGGAACGATGCTGCGCACAGGTATTTCTTGCCGCCGAACGGAACGACATCACCTATCGCAATGCCATGATTTATTTGGCCATGCGCACCAACCGCAGGCTGATTCAGAATGTCCGAACCTGTATCGACGACATCTGCAATCAAAAAGTCAAGACACCGGCACAGGCACAAGCCTACATCTGGATGCTTCTCCAGCCTTATTCGTCGTTGGACGGTTTCTGCTTGGCGTTGCTTTCAGCCGAAGAAAGAGAGCAACTCGATATGCTTGCCTCGCAGACACCCGACGCTTTCAGAGAGTTGGGCAGGATGCTGCACCCAGGAGACAACCGCTTGGACGAGCTGCCCGGAATGCTGATGGAAGCATTCATACACACGCTGTAAAATATGACAACAGAAAAATATATGAATATGTTACGACATTTTTATAATGACTTCATGGCATTCGTCCCCCTGCAACTTCCGCAGTTGCTCGATGTGACGACGATGGAAGAACCGCAGTTCTACGGCGACTATGTGCTGCTTACGTTTCCGTTGCGCACCCCTTACGAACTGGACGAAGTAATGGATATGTTCGAGGACGACATGGAGTTGATCACGCTTTACCACCATATCCCGATGCGGACGGAAAAATTCGGTCATAGCACTTGTGCATACTCGAATCCCGCTTTCGGACAGATGTTCAAGATGAACGCCAAGACTGATACGGAGGGTAATGTAAACAGCATCCTTGTTACCATCTATGATTCTTTGGAGCAGATGTACGGGGACCTATGCCTCGATTTGGAACTTCACTCCAAAAGCGGGTTCCTGAAATACAAGAAAGACAAGTCCGACGTGCTGATGAATTTCATATGAGAGAAAGTTTATACCGACAGATGGTCTATTGCATCAACACCTACCGGACGTGGATAGAGGTTGCCGATGACAATCTCTACAAGGAGCATATCATCTCAAGAACCGACCGCACCGATTACCTCGTTTCCCGTACATTGGTGCTGCGTGCCTTCAAGACGAACGGCATACACGCCGAGGGTACGACATGGACTATTCCCGAACACGAACTGGACAAGGCTTTGGCCATCTACCGAAAGCAAGACAGTACATTCAAGCAGCGCATCAAGAAAGCGGCCATGTACTTTTCGCCCAAGGATGCCGAAACCCTTATCCGACTGGCGACATACGGTATTGTCCAGTTGGAACTCATTGTGCGCCCCACTCCCATACCCGAAAAGCCCTATTACTTATGTTACTGAATATCCTGCTACTCATTTTCTGCGCGATACCTTTCGGGGTATCAATGTCATTGTACAAGAACAACAAGCGGTTCATGACACCCTTTTACATGGCAATGGCACGAAGCGGCAACGCCCGTAAACTGTATGTGCAAGTATGGCTGATATGCCTGCTTCTTTTCCATTATGTATATGCCTGTGGACATATGGGTGAGTTTGGAATCCTACTCTCTACCGGTGTCTGTGCCGCAATGTTCTCGTTCCGATGGACGGACAACTGGTTACGCAGGTTGCTTGACCGCCCCGGTGCATTTGTCACACTCGCATCGGTCGCACTGGTCATCGGCTTTGTGCGCATCTGTACACCTTGGCGATAACCATTACCTATCTTCTTCTGGCAGCCCTGTTCTATCCCTCCGTTCGGGTCATGTCCGAATGCAAGGACACGGGGACACTTTCCGGATGGGCAAAGCATCCCGGAATGCTGTCAGAATCCTATCACGACAATCATCACGCAAATCTGCCGCATGAAGCGGACAGCGGCAACACTGACATATCCGCACAATATGAATCATTAAAACCGAATGAAAATGAAAAATAACCAAAAGATACCTGTTTCCATATTGGCAGACAGGGAGGTATTCGAATATCTCAAGGAGAAAGGGGATGAACGCAAGACACGCACCGAAGCGTACTGTGACCTGTTGGACAAATCACTGGCAGGTTTCGTTTCCCCGTTTTTAAGAAAGAAGGACTACGTGCTGCAACCCAACCAGTGCTACCTGACCGTTTCCGACCTCGCATCGGAGTGGCATTGGCACAGGGCTACCGTCCGTTCTTTTTTGAGTGCAATGGAGGCATTCGGCTTGCTGACCCGCATCCAGCTTCCCAAAAGCGTGGTCATTACCATGACCGTACAATCCGGTCAGGCAGCACAGCCCCGCGATGCACAGGAGCAGCCGGACTTTGCCGGACAGCTCCGTGAGGTATTGTCCGATTGGGTAATCGGCAAAACGACCGCTGCCGAAACTGGCGTAATGTGTGGACAACTCGTAAGTCTGGCAAAGGCTGAAATTGCCGACCGTGACGCCGGACACTGTTCGGACACCCATTCCATCACGACCTCCGCACATTCCGGCACTTTGGTCACGGAACATCGTGAAACAGCCCTGTGCTGCATCGCCCACGCCGCCCTGCAAAAAATCCTGCACAAGTCGAGATTCGATGACAGTTCGCCGCTTGTGGATTTCTTCCGGCTTGACCTCGGCGAAGAATGGGCAGCTTTCATCGAGTCCGCCAAAGACCTCGCCGGGCTGATTCTCGACACCGAGGCATCAGTGACGGACTTCGACATGGACGAAGACCAAGAACGCCTCAAATCGCTTCGCAAACCCTTTTTATCGCTTCTGGCGAAGGCACAGGCGATGGTGGATTGAACCGGGAGTCGAAAACAGATTGTATAACGCGAACAATCCGCCTCCATCCCTTAACGGTCATCCTGCCGGTTATAGGAGGCACACGGGCTTGCCCGTCTGCCACGAAACAAAGGGAAGGGGGAGCCTAATACCCCGACCGTCTATCGACCGTCGGGAGGCTGTCCGGGCAAGCAGCAAGCTGGGACAGGACGGATTGTCCGAAACAACACGAAAAGAGTATGGCAGATCAAAAACAGGTACTTGATGTGAAGGTGTCGAAAGGCATCACCACAGCCCAAAGTAACGAACACTTGCGTGATCGCAGTGAAAGGGCGGAAAAGTACGCTATGAATAAGGGGAATTACGACCCCACACGCAAACACCTGAACTTCGAGATTGCACCCGGAGGCAAGGTACGTCCCATCGACACGAGCCGCAACATTCCCGAACGGATGGCGGACATATTGGAGAGGCGTGGAATCAAAGACCCCAACGAAGGACTGGCAGAACCGAAGTACCGCACGGTGGTGAACTTCATTTTCGGCGGTTCCCGTAAGCGGATGCACGAACTCGCATTCGGCACGCAGAAAGTGGATTTCGAGAAAGATGCGGACAATATCCATATCAAAAGAGAAAGCGATATTGAACGCTGGGCGAAAGACGTCTATTCATTCGTGAGTGGCAAATATGGCGAGCAGAACATCGCCGCATTCATCGTACACCTTGACGAATTGAATCCGCACGTCCACTGTACGCTCCTGCCAATCAAAGACGGTCGCTTTGCGTACAAGGAAATATTCGCCGGTAAGGACAAGTTTGAATACAGCGCAAGGATGAAACAGCTTCATACCGACTTTTTCACCGAAGTCAATACAAGGTGGGGAATGTCGAGAGGAACAAGCATATCCGAAACAGGCGCACGGCACAGGACTACCGAAGAATACCGCCGTATGCTATCGGAAGAATGTACGACCATCGAGGAAAATATCAGCCGTCATCAAAAAGTTCTGGCTGACCTCCAATCGGACATCCGTCTGGCAGAGCGCAGGGTCAAGGGGCTTACGACAATGGTCGATAACCTTGAGAAGTCGAAAGCCGAAAAAGAGGCCCTGCTATCGGCAGCCGAACAGGATTTGAAAGCGAACAAGGGTGATGCTGAACAATTAGCCGCACAAGTGAAAAGTCTGGAAAAAGAACTGGCCGGAATCAACAGGCAACTGGCAGATAAGCAGGAGAAGTTACAGACGGCTGACCGGCAGCTTGCCGAGCTGAAAGAGAACATGGATGCCATTGAGGAACGTACCGGGGAACTCAAGGAGGAAGCCTACAAATACTCCCATGATGTACATTCCAAAGTGGACACGTTGCTCAAGGATGTCCTGCTGGAAAATGTGGTCGGCGAGTATAGGAACGTATCGGCACAGATGGACGTGGCGGAACGGCAACTGTTCGACGGCTCGCTCGTCCAGTCCATAGCGGAACAAGGTACAGACGTGATGCACTGCGCGACGATGCTGTTTCTCGGTATGGTCGATGATGCCACCACTTTTGCCGAAACTCGTGGCGGCGGAGGTGGCGGCAGCGACCTGAAATGGGGACGCGACGAGGACGAGGACAACCGTGCATGGGCACTCCGCTGCATGAGGATGGCGAGCCGCATGATGCGCCCGGCCATTGGCAAGAAACCCAAACGGTAAGTGGCGTACGCCTTATTACAAATCAAAAAGTATAACGAATAATATCATTGGAATATGACGAAACAGATCTTTTTTATATTGGCCGTGCTTTGCACGTTGCAGGCGCAGGCAAGTGTACAACCCGTACAGGTGGATACTGTACAACATACACCGTACTATAATGTCTCGGAGGAACGGCAACCGATACAGCCCGTCTATCTTGACGGAGTGGTACTTCCGGCATCCCGGACTGGCAACTGGTTTGTCAGCATTGCCGGGGGTACGTCCGCCTTTCTCGGCACACCTCTCGGCTGCGAAGACCTCTTCGGACGCTTGAAACCCTCGTACAGTTTCGCAGTCGGAAAATGGTTCACTCCGTCCGTCGGTGCACGTATCAATTACAGCGGTGTGCAGTTCAAAGATGGAACATTGTCCAATCAGGAATACCACCATATCCATGCGGATCTGCTGTGGAATGTCCTTGGCCGCAGATATGCCCGGCAAGAACAGGTACGCTGGAATCTTGCTCCCTTTGCCGGTGTCGGCCTGTTGCACAATGCTTCTAACGGGAATAATCCCTTTGCTGTTTCGTATGGCGTACAGGGAGAATATCGGATTTCCAAACGAGTAAGTGCCATGTTGGAACTCTCCGGCACGACCACCTTTCAGGACTTCGATGGTTACGGACGCCCGAACCGCCTCGGCGACCACATGGTATCGCTGACCGCCGGTTTCACGTTTCATCTCGGAAAGGTCGGTTGGAAACGCGCGGTTGATGCAACACCTTACATTCGTCAGAATGAGTGGCTCGTGGATTATGCCAATGTCTTGTCCGGAGAAAACAAGCGTTATAAAGACTGGTACGACCGCAACCGACGGACGCTCGCAGAATTGTTGAAAATTCTGGAAATAGAAGGCTTGCTTGACAAGTACGGTCATCTGGTTAATGACGATGAGACCGACCGCCGTCAAGGTTATCCCAGAAATAATTACAGCGGATTGAACTCACTTCGGGCAAGATTGAAAAACCGGCATTGGGATGGAATCTCGCCACTTGATTCTGCAAGTATTATATATGGCAACAACGGAGATGATTCCGAACAACCGGGCATAATCGTTTCTGAAAAGACGGAACTCATACAAGCCGGAAATTGCATCGGGTCGCCTGTCTATTTCTTTTTTAACCTCAATACGGCGCACCTGACGGATGCTTCCCAAATGCTTAACCTTGATGAACTGGCTCGCGTGGCCAAGAAATACGGATTATCCGTGAAAGTGACCGGCGCGGCCGACAGTTCGACTGGAACTCCCGTGCTTAATGGTTCATTAAGCACATTGAGAGCGGATCATATCGTTGCAGAATTAGAAAAGCGTGGCATACCGATCGAACGCATCGTCAAGGTAAGCAGGGGCGGCATAGCTGACCATGTGCCGGTCGAAGCCAACAGGCATACGAAAGTGGAGTTATTCTTTTAGTTTTTACATTAACTTTCATCAAGTCCCTCAATCTATAATCCGGATTGCAGGGACTTTTTTGTGAATGGCTATCATAACGTTATCAATGAGAGTAATAAGATTATAGGTTTCCTGAATCCGGATTACGCTTCGTATGACTGATAATATTTTCTGTCGAGTTATGAAATAATCCGCTTACGAGCACAAGATATTCTGGTAAAATATCATTCTTTCCCCAAAGCAGTTCTATCCCGAAAAGTTCCGAGAGTACGTGCTATATCGAATCCGAATGCTTCAAGCGAGGGACGTACTTTGTCCGGATGCAGGCAAGGACGGTTGCATTTGCGGGCGCATTCGGAATCTGGACAGTATAGGCATTTTCCTACATAGGCGAATGCCCTGCCTCCGTATCTGTGCTCCAGTTCCAGCAACTCTTTTTCTATCCTGATTCGTTCTGGTCTGATTAACTCTTGTGATTTGTCTATCGGGATGCCTTTTTCGATAGGAATAATTTTGGTAGCCATAAGATAGGCATACTTGTACTGGCGCAGAAATTCTCCGGTATCGAAATCAAACGGCGGACATCCCCAACTGTTACCGTAATTAGGGCATTGCCTGCAAAACTCGACAAACCGTTTCTCATCCCGGAAACGTGAAATATATTCATCCACGCCGATGCCTGCCGTGAAATTCTCTATGATATATTTTTCAGTCATTGCTTCACTTTAATGAATCCTATTGTAGTGTCGAACTTCACGCAATTATTTCGGAACAGCCGTTCTATACAGCCGCTCAGGCGCATCTCCTTCGTCAGCAGAACCGGTAAATCGAGAAAAGGGCTATAAAGGTAATATCGAGTTATGTGCCGGTTTATCGGCTCGAGTCCATTGCAATGGTAAAATATTTGTTTGAGCATGCGCGTATAAATCAGATGATTTGGGTGAATAGGTCGAGTTGGTGCAGGAGCGTGACGGTAAAGAAGATGCCGACGACCAGACTCAGCGCAATGAGCAGTGCATCGAGTACGTGGGCCGAGGGTTTCGTCGGCCGGTCGGCGTTGCTTCGGACATACTCCCGAAAGAAGATGTAGAGTGCAGGTACGGTACTGCACGCCAGCAGGTAGTCTTCGGGTATGCCGAAGAAGTAGACTTTCGACAGTCCGATCAGCGCCCAGTGGCAGAGGAACATGGCCAGCACGATATTGACCTGCTCCGAGAAGGCGAGCATCAGTCCAATGGTGAAAACCGCCACCGAACAGGGCATGACGGGCGAGGTCATCATGGGGAATTCGTGGCCCAGCGCCAGCGAGCAGAGGGGATATATCAACGGCATGGCAAGGAGCAGGACAGCGAATGCGTTGTGCTGGCCGGTGCGTTCGAGCGAGGCGTGTTTCACCAGCAGGTCATAAATCCAGATTCCACCATGATGGCCCAGAAGAGTGCTAACATGCCGTGATATTCGCGCGGTCGGCAATAGATCATGTAATAGACTCCGGCAATCCAAAAGTTGAGCATCGCCATGAAACTCTTCATGCGATGCGCACAGTGTTTGTCGGCCGCAGGCAGAGCAACAGAAGCAGCAGGGTTGCAATGCCCGTAAAGACAATCTGCGCAGGCCAGGTTGCGGCATTGTAGGCCGCGATCGTGTTCCAAAAAATTTCCATAACCTAACTATTTTTTCGTGTGCGTCGGGTCATAGAGAAGGCCCGGCGCTTGAAGATGAATATCGGCAGCGTGGCACCGGCGGCAAGCAGCGCAATGACACTCAGCGATACGGTGGCATTGAGAAAAAACTGCTGCATGTAGCGCATCCCTTCGTCAGCCCGATCGAGCGACTGGAGGAACATGATGAGCGAGAAAACCGTCTTGTAGGCGTAGATGCCCGGCACCATCGGCAGCAGAGCCGGGATGTAGAGACAGGTCATCGGGCAGCGGACACCGCGGCCGAGCCATAGGCTGCCCATACCGATTGCAAAGGCCGCGAAAAGCGATGCGGTGGCGATATCCAGTGCGGAACAGTGCATCAGCGTGAAACGCAAGGCGTGGCCTATGGCGGCAAGCAGGGCGATGCGTGGAAAGGCTCGCATCGGCGGATCGGAGATGGCCCCGAATCCGATGGCGGCGACAGCGGCGAAGAGTCCGTCGAGCAGAATATCCGTCACGATCATAGCAGCGAATCTTTAACCATTAACAAAGTGGCCGACAAACCGACGGCGATGCAGACGATCAGCAGCATGGCGTTGACCAGCCGGCTGACACCCATAAGGACGTGTCCTTCCATGATGTCGATGACCCCGTTGATGAGCGGCACGCCCGGCACGAGAAACAGCGGACTGGTGGCCAAAGTGATCTCGGCTGTGCAGTCGAAACGCAAGGCGGCCGTGGCGCAGAGTGACGCGACGAAAGCCGAGCAGGCGAAGACGAGAAAGTGATTGACTGCGTGAGCCTGCATGCGCTGTTTGACGGCGAAGCCCACGAGTGTCGCCGTGAAGACGATGCCCACGGCCGTCCAGTCGCCGCCGAAGAGCTTGCAGAACGAGGCGTTGGCCAGTCCGACGAACACGAGCGTGAAGATCGGGTCCATGCGCGGTTTGTCAACCAGCGTCCGGTAACGGCTGCGGATTTCGTCGAGCGAGAGGCCCTCGTCCAATGCGTCCCAGCTCAAGGCACTCAAATCAGAGTTCCGCTCGAAACTGATGGGGAGCGACGGGATTGCCACCACACGGGTTGCGGACTCGCCGCTCCCGAGGTCGAGCACAGTCAGTATCGTACTCTTTTGGAAACTCGACAACTGAACGTCCACGCCCAGCGCTTCGCCGATCCGGCGTGAATTGCGGACCGCCCGCGAGGTGTGAACTCCCGAGCCGAGCTGATAGGTGGCGTATTCGGCGATGAAACCGAGTATATCGCAAAGTTCCTGCTGCGTTTTCATATGCGGATCATTGTTTATCGGACTTTTACCACACCTGTCGCAGTATCGAACGTCACGCATTTATTGCGGAACAGCCGTTCGATGCAGCCGCTCCGGCGCATCTCTTCGGTGGGCAAGCATACCAGTCGGGGCGGGTCGATAAGGGCTATCGCATCGGCGAGCGACATGGCGATATCGAGTTCGTGGGTCGAAAACAGGATACATTTCCCTTCGTCGTGTGCCAGCTGTGCCAGCAGCGTACACAATTCATAGCGGTTGGGCATATCGAGGAACGAGGTGGGTTCGTCGAGCAGAATAATCGGTGTATCCTGCGCCAACGCCCGCGCGATCATGATGCGCTGGCACTCGCCGTCCGACATCCTGTCCATCGTGCGTTCCGCATAGTCCTCCATGCCTACCGAGGCGAGCGACCGCATAACGATTTCCGTGTCGGCCTTCTGCATCCTTCCTATCCAATTGGTATAGGGTGCGCGGCCGATAGCCACGACGTCCTCGCATTTGAGGTTGGCGATGCGTGTGCGCTCGGTCGTGACGAACGCCAGCGTTCGGGCCATCTCTGCGGTTCGCGTATCGGCGGCGGGGCGTCCGTCGAGCAGGATTCGACCGGAATAACGGCGGTTCAGCCCGGCAATAGCCCGGAGCAGCGTCGATTTGCCCGTACCGTTGCGGCCGATTAGGCTGTCAGTTTGCCCTTTTCGATTGTGGCTTCTACCTCGCTGAGCAAGGTTCGATCCCCGTAGCCTATGGATAAATCGTGTAATTCTATCATGCCGTAACGGATTTATTGCGCAAGACCACCCACACCACGATGGGGATTCCCAGCAGCGCGGTGATGGCGTTGATCGGCAGGGTGAACAGTTTGGAAACGAGGTCGCAAAGCAGCAGCACGGAAGCACCCGAAAGAACGGTGCCCGGCACGAGCACCCGATGGTCACTGTTGCGGAACAGCATCCGCGTGACGTGGGGCATGGCCAGCCCGATGAAACCTATCGGACCGCAAAAGGCGGTCACCGTGCCGGCCAGCAACGTCGTGGAGAGGAACAGCAGTCCGCGTGAGCGACGGACGTTCAGCCCCATCGTCACGGCATACTCCTCGCCGAACAGCAGCAGGTTGAGCGGCTTGATGGTGATTACGGCCAACAACAATCCGGCGATAATCGACGGGATGAGTACCGCAAGCTGATTGAAGGTCACGTCGCCGAGCGATCCCATCGTCCAGATGACGAACATTTTCAAGGATTCATCGTTGGCAACATACTGCAATATTTGGACGACCGCACCGATTCCCGACGAGAACATCATGCCGAGAATCAGAATTACCATGATATCTTTGATGCGGTGTCCGACGGCGGCGATGACAACCAACACGATTGCCGCTCCGAGCCATGCCGCCCCAGCGATGCCTATCGACGAGCCGACACCGGCAAGTACGACGAGTGCCACGCCGAGGCTCGCGCCCGAACTGATACCGAGCACGTAAGGCCCGGCAAGGGGATTGCGGAAGAGGGTCTGCATCTGAAGACCGCTGACCGACAGGGCGGCTCCGGCCAGCAACGCGACCACCGCCTTAATCAGTCGGATATTCAGTATGATTTTCGCCGTCGCTCGCGGACAATCGCCACCCGTCAGGCCGCCCAAACATCGCCGAGCGGCACGGCGACAGCCCCCACCGCCAAATCCAGCAGAAACAGGAAGAGGGTGAGGGCAGCCAGTGCGGTAAATAATAGGACGGAACGGGAGCGCATTTATTTTAATTGCTTGTAATAGACGAAATCTTCTGCGACCAGTTCGGGGTGGAATATCTTTACGAGGTCTCGTAGCACGAGGTCGGGATTCACCACGGCCGACTCGTAGTAGTCGTTGCCGCCGGCGGCATTCGTGCGGGCGTTGTTGTTATAGACGTATCCGTTGCGGAAGCACCGGGTGTCGGTGAACTTCGGGCAGGCGGCTCGCAGTTCGTCGAGCGTGTTCGCCATACCCACATGCAGCCACATATCGACTTGCGAGGCCAGCAGATACGCCTCTTCGAGGTCGATGGGCGCGGAAGCGTTTCCCGTGTTCTTCTTGTAGATGTAATCGCCTCCGGCATCTTTGATCAACCGGGCGACATAGCTTTCGGTCGAGGGCATGAACCAATTGTCGCCGTAAGGCGTGTTGAGCATCACTGAAGGGGCATCGATGGCTGCATCGGTTACTCGCTTTTTCAAAGCGTTATAGCGAACCGGAATCTCGGCAAACACTTTCTCTCCCTCTGTCCGTTTTCCTGCAACCTCCGCCAATGCCACCAGCCATTCGGCTTTGCCCAGCGGCGACTCTTCCAGGTAATCGCCGACATACATGAACGGGATGTTCAGTTCTTTCAGTTTCCCTTCCATCGAGCTGGCCCCGTTCACGCCGTAAAGCAGTACGAGGTCGGGATCGAGCGAGAGCAGCAGCTCATAGTTAATGTTCCCCTCATAGCCCACGTCGCCGACGCTGTCGCGTCGTGCCTGAATATCGGGATTGGAAATGTAGTCGATACCCGATACCCCGACCACGCGCCCCGTTTCGCCGATCGCGTCAAGCATGGCGATATGGGTCGAAGACATGCAGACGATGCGTCCGGCATTCCCGTTGAGTACCTGACCGGTGAAATCTTCGGGAGCGGCTTCGCCGTCACGGGCGATGAACAGGCACGTGGTAATGCTGTCGGCTCCCTGCCAAGGGTTCGTGACGGTAACCAATACGCTCTTTCTGCTGTCAGCACCTTTTATGTTAAACCCCGAAGCGTATTCAGGTGTATAGGCCGTTCGGTTGAAATCGGCAAGTTTGGAACTCTTATCATGGCAGCCTGTGAATGTCAGTACAAGCAGCAATATCAGGCTCAGATTTTTCAATGCTTTCATATTGTTACAAATTTGTATTTACGGATTTCTTCTTATTTTTTCCGAACTTCGGGGTGATGCCGATGAACAGTTCGAAGTTGATACCGGGCATGGGGCGCGAGAGCACCGAAAGGTAGTCCTCGTTGAAGAGATTATTGACTGCAAATTTCAATTGAACGTCCACCGGTTTGAAAAACAGGTTTTTCTCCAAGGAGACGTTGCTCATGAAATATTCGGGCAGGTGTCCTGTCAGCGTGTAGTCGTTGCTTGACATGGTGAAACGCTCCGAGTAGAACGCCCACTTGTAAAGGAACGCCCACGACCGCCACGACAACCGTCCTGTCAGCGAGGCGGAATGCTCCGGCACGTAGGGCAGCTGTTTGCCCACCGACTGGTCAGCAGGTGACATTTTCTCGCCCTCGTTGATAGAGGGTGTCCACGAATAAGAGCCGTTCAGGTCGATGAGCCAATCCTTTGCCGGCTGCACGGCCAGGTTCGCTTTGACCTCGATGCCGTAGGCGTGCACCTTCTTCACGTTGCGGGGCGAAAAGAATCCTTTGGTGGTGGGCAGCCAGATAATCCAGTCGTCGATGTAGGAGTCGAACCAGTTCATGCTGCCATTCAACTTATAGATATTCTTCTTGCCGACCTCGAAACTTACACCTGCATCGTAGCTGATACCACGCTCGTTTCTCAGATTGGGATTGCCACCAGGCAGGAAATAGAGGTCATTCAGCGTTGGGAAACGGTAATTGCGTGAAACAGAAGCTTTGAACATCATATTCCCTTTCGGAGAAATGATGCCGTCAATAAAAAAAGCCGGTATAAGCGGAGCCCATTCGGAACCGTACATTTCTTCTCGCAACACTACCGACATGCCCAGCCGATCTATCGGCTGCCATTTGGCGGATACAGAGCCGGAGAGTTCCACACGTCCCTTGTCATAGCCCACGATGGCCTTGCCGCCATCTTGCAAGATGATGTTCTTGTCCTCACTGCGTACCAAATGCTGATGAGCCGATACATTAGCGGTGAAAAACCAACGTTTTGTCGGACTGTATTCACCTTCAGCCTGCCCGTAGAACGTATTTACCTTGCTACGGGAACGGGTCATCGACGCCCAGTTATCAGGTGCGACCTCACGCTTGTAGTCGTAGGCCATCCATGTGTGTATGTAACCGCCTTTTACGCCAAGTTTCCAGTTGCTTTTGATATGATCCCACGAAAGGACACTGCGGAAAGTCTGTTCCCGCTGGCGGTTCTCGAAGTCGGCGGCATTGCCGTAGTCGGTCGTGAGCATCGGAAGTTCCCGGTTAGAGTTGATGTACCATGCGTTCAGACCTAATTTATCGCCTTTGCGGGTATTGTAATAGACCTCTTGAAGCAGGTGCAAATCCTTGAATGCACCGGAGCGGTTGCGCTCCACAGGGTGGTACTGTCCGATGATGTTCTTCTCCTCGTCGTAGATGTTTATCTTCTTGTCGTGGTTGGTGTACTTGTAATCGTTAGGCGACGAGGAGTAGACCGCACGTGTGGAGACATGCCACCGCTCGCTGCCGTAGGTGAAGCGGGCGAATTCGTCGAAGGTCTTGAACGAGCCGATGCCCTGCACGTACTGGGCGTTGAACCCTTCGGCGACGGTGGGGGTGGTACCAAGCTTAACCAGACCGCCCAGTCCGCCGCCCGTTTCGTTCACCGATGAAGTACCGTGCAGCAGCGATGCGTTGTCTATGAAGTAGGACGGAATGGTGGAGAAGTCGGTCATGCCGAGCATGGGGTTGTTAATACGCATCCCGTTCCACGTCACCTGCGTGTGTGAAGGCGACGTGCCGCGGAAGGCGACCGTCGAGAGCGTGGCGCGGCCGTAGCTCTTGACAAACACGGACGAGTTGAAGGTCAGGATGTCGGCCATCGAGAGAGCGATGTTCTCTTTCAGTGCGAGCGAATCGAACTTCGTTTTCTGCACGCCGATTTCCTTCATCGGCCGATGTCCGATGACCGTGACTTCCGGTATGGTGAGATGCCAGGCCGACCGCTTTTTGCTTTCCGTCTGCTGCGCAAAGAGTGCCGTGGGGAGACATGCCGTCAAAGCGAATAACAGATATAGTCTTTTCATATTGCCTCCTTTCTTATTTCCAACAAAATGCACCGGGGATAATCCCGACATAAAATTTATCTATCAATTTCCCTTCGGGCGAGTAGCGGTAAATCATGCCCTGCTGCTGATAATCGATGGCATCGGCGATGTACACTTCTCCGTTGGCGGGGTTTACCGTCAGTCCGTAATAAATCGTGCCGCTGTATTCAAGGAACGGGCGCACCGGCACACGGCTTGCTGTCACGTCCATGCTCCAGATGTCCTTGTTAATCCAGTAGAGCTTCGTCCCGTCGCCATTGAGCTGCACCTCCGAGGGCCAGTCACCCAACTTGAACTTGAACTGCTTTTCCACAGTGAAGGTCTCGGCGTCGATGCGGTAGAGCGAGGGGGCTTCGTAACCGTAGGGGCTACCATCGTAGCCGCCGTCAGTAATCGTCCACATCTTGTTATACTTGTCCATGACCAGCGATGTGGGCTGGATGCCGATTTTCAGTTCATCGACAACTTGGTCGGTCTCGGTGTCGATTTTGATGATGCGGTTCTGGTAGCTCCAACAGTTGCAATAGACGTATTTCCCGTACTGCACCATCTGCTCCGTCGAGCCGCTTTCCATCGTCATGTCCGGCACCTGAATATGTCCGATGATTTCATACGTTCGCGGGTTGATGATGAAGATGCGGTTGTCCCACAGCTGGGTGACGTAGGCTTTCTCGTCGCTCAGGAAATGGATATAGCGCGGGGAGGTCAGATTTTCGATGCGTCCCACCTCCTTGAAGGTGTTCAGGTCGATGGCAAAAATAACGTGGGAGTTGTTCACCACGACCCAGCCTTTGTTGTCGTGGATGATCATTGACTGTGCCACGTCGCCGAGCTTCATGCCGTTGGCTCGGAAGAAGATTTCGTTCTGCACCTGTTTGGTCTCCGGGTCGTAGTAGCTCAGCGAGGCATTGCCGTACTGGAAATTGCCCTCGTTGGTAATGAACAGTCCGGCTCCCGTGGCGTTGAAATCCTCCACGGTATCGCCGTAGTCCCACTTCATGCAGGATGTCAAGGATAGTGTCACTCCGACAACTACGCTCCATAGCAGATATTTCAATTGGTGATAGGTCATACCGTTATTTTTATAGTTAATCCTCGGTAGTCTTACCTTACGGTAAGCATACTGAGGATTGGCAGAAAATTTATTGTTTGGTTATCTATTCGGCAGGCTTGTACTTCCCGTCTTTCATGTCTTGGTAGGTGGGGTTGTATTTGCAGTCACTTACAATCCAATTTGGTTCAGTAATCTGATTATCCTTGATAAAAGCCTCAAACATAGAAAAATCAGAAAAAGCAGTAAGCCTAACGAGATTTACTCCTGATAAACTTTTAAGTTTCGGCATATCAAAAGATGTTAGCTTGGAAGCTGCATCTGCACTTAAAGAGCCAGCTATAGTAACTAATTCAGGGCATGAGAAAGCGGAAAATCCATGAATCGTTATTCCCGCTCCTCCAACTTTTTCAAGCACAGGAAAAAGCTCATAAGTGGTTGTAGAACGGATATCTAATCCTCCATATGGAAGGTTGTTGGTTGACCACTTACCTTCTTTTGCATATGATGGATTTGAATTGCAACAAATCGATTTTAAATTACTAAAATTATGAACCATTTTAGGAGTATTAAGCGTCCCCTCCATAAAAAATTGACCGCCTATTTTTTCAAGTTTCGAAAATTCTAAGTTCGATACCATCATGCCAATTTTGAGATGCATATAGCCGTCAACAAATTTAAGATTATTTGCAATGATGCCAGATTTCATCCCTGCACCAAAATAAAAGTCGCCGTGTACCTCTTCAATTGGAAGGGTAAAAACTTTTTTGTCTGGTGTTCTGTATGATAATTTTTTTACCTTTTTAAAATTGAAATCAACATAGCTATTTGCATAAGCATGAATATCAACAGAAACATTCAAAAGATCATCTTTCGTTATAAGTTTTTGCAATTTATTACATTCCGAGATGCGTATAATGGATTCTTCTGAATCTTTAGCAGAAAAAACAGCATCACTAATATCTATAGGTGAAGAACAATTTATCAGCTTCTCTAATTTTAACGAGCCTATTCTTTTTAAGTTTTTAAGATTTGATAATGATGAAAGTTCATTGAAATTACAAATTGAAAGAATGCCTGTTACGGTTGCCAGATTCGACATTTCATCAAGATTAGTAAGAGAAACATTTCCTGTAGTAGAAAACAAATCTCCTTGAATATAGTTCGAAATAATTAAACAATCTCCATTAACAACAGAAAGCTTGGGCATTGATAATTTTTCAAACTCGATAGGCAAAGATGAAAAATTAATACTTCCTGTTTCAATAAGTTCCGGGAAAGAGATAGATTTTAAAGTTGATATTTCATTAATACTCAACGAATTTTTAACAGTCTGTACTTTGGGAAATACCAACGTGCTAATTGCACCTTTACCCATACCGAAAATGTTTAATGCCCCTCCGACGTTTATCAGTTCGGGTATTTGAAGCGTTGCCAATGTGGACGAACTGATAACAAAATCACCCTCAATAGCTTTTAGCAGATCAAACTGAACGAATTTTACACCATTGTTGTACACATGAATATTGCCCGTTACCTCGTTCAATTTGGTCATGGAGACCATCTCCAGCGTTTCGTTCGCAGCCGAGTTTTCCTCCGAACCAATCGACAAGCCGCCGATTTTGGTAATGTTGTCCAAACCGGTCAGCGTTCCACCGGTATAACTGTTGCGTATGATGATATTCCCTTCGATTTCTTTCAACATTCCGAGGGCTGAAATATCTTTGATTTTTTCGGCATCATCACTGTCGGAACCAATAACCAAATCGCCTTTTATAATGGATGTTCCGGTAGCCGCAAATGATACGATTTCCGCCGGAGTTTTCAATTCAACGTTGCCTTTGCTACGGATTTCATCCTTGATAACCAAATAAGTATAATCATGCGCCTGGCCGTTAAAGGAGGTAATTCGGAATGTGCGCTCCGTATCCCAGTCGGAGATTGTTGCTGGGTCAGGCATGATTTTGGCGGAAGGGGTAAACTCGACTGTTGCGGATGCCCCGTTCAGCGACACGGTATAAGGGACGGTCACGGTGATGGTGTCTGATGCTATAACGGCGGAATAAGTTTCTCCTGCAACCGACACGGTCACTTTCGTTATGAAATTATCGTCGGCATCTGCCGGGATATCCTCTTTTTCAGAGCATGAGTATAATGCTATGACCGAAAGGAATGCAATAAAAATTTGTTTGAGTTTCATCATTTATCATTTTATTTGTTCATATTTAAATCTTGGAACGAAAATACTTCGGTAGAGATTTCTCCTAAAACGCCGCTTTTAGCCAAGGCTCCATTCTGAACTTTTATGAAGTCGATGTATTGGAGATTTACCGGAGAGCCGTCGTGATACATGGCATTAGATATTTTGAATCCGTTTTTCTGTCCAGAACCGTCATACGAATCACCAGTCAACATATCGGAACCGCAATTATCCGCATACCCCCAGTCATAAGGAGAGTTACTCCAGTAACCCGTGGATGGACTTTGTGAATTGCGTGGCAGTAGTCGAGTACCGTACAAAGTGTAGGAGTCGGCTGTGATCCACAACGGATAATAGTAAGGTTGCGTGTGGTAGGCATTGAAATCGACCCAGCCGGTGTTTCCCAAATTGTCAATCCAATAAGTGTGTGATCCATCCGAGGCGGGTCGGAAATAGGTCACTTCATAATCTTGAATGGTGGTGGGCTTACCTGTTTCGCTGCCCCGCAGTTCGTACCACTCATCATCGGGAAGCCCATTGCCGTTGACATCCTGCATCACCCACACGATCCCTGGTTCATTGGAAGAATCAAAGGCATTGCCCTGAATCGCAAAATCATATCCGCCCTTATTCTGAATGCTGTGGTCAAATCCTACTATGATGTAACCGCCAAAGGAGCCGAGAGATACATAACTTTGCTTGGCAATACGCTTGGAAGCATATTCGACGGCCGCTTCTCGGGTCGATTCGCTACCGGTAAAACCGCCAGTATTGGTTTCGTTGATGAATTGTCCGGGAGCCGGCGTATATTCATACACTCTGTTGGAATAGGCTGAACTCGCACCTGAAGCGGCGCGATATCCGGAGGCTTCCGACCCGTTCACGCAAACTACGGTGACGGCGGATTCCACGGATATGCCATTTTGCATTTCGGTGACAGAGACGGTTATCCGGTATTCTCCGGCGAACGAAGGGGTGAACTTATATACCCGACCGGTTTCACCCTCCACGGGCTTACCGTCTACGCTCCAGCGGTATTGCGGATTCTCGAAATAGTCCAGCAATGGACGCAAGAACACCGGTCGCCCGACAAACGTATAGCGTGTGGAAACAGACTGCTCATAAGACGGGGCAGGGAAAACAACCTTATAGGGCATATTCTCGACCACCTCTATCTCCAACTCTTTCTTGGTTTCACCATCCTCGTTGGATGCTGTTATGGTAATCGGAAAAACTCCCACCTGATTTTCCTTAAACGTATAGGTT
>NZ_BAKK01000041.1 GCF_000614145.1 Bacteroides faecichinchillae JCM 17102
CCAAACAAATTCGAGTCAAGTTAAACGGATTTTGACTATTCGTTTTCTGCGTTATTGGTTTGATTACATTCTTATATCTGCTCCTTACATCATCATGTGTCCTCTAATAGAAAACTTCACAATCGTCATTGCATTAATAGCAGCAAACGGAATGTCCATCAGTTCATAATGAGTATTGTAACTGACCAGTTTCAGGAAATCTTCTTTATCCGAATGGTTCACATACTTCACAGAATAATACTGGTCTCCGTCAATATTGAATGACGCCAAATACATCTTTTACTACTGTGATATGAACTTATTAATCTTCTATTTATCCATATCCATGCCATCACAATCCCAGCTTTGCCGAAATATCCAACATTCGTTGAATAGGTTTTACAGCTTTTTTTGCCACTTCAGGATCTACCGTAATTTCCGGAGACTCATTCTTCAAACACTCATAGAGCTTCTCTAACGTATTTAACCGCATAAAGCTACACTCATTACACCCACATGTACTATCGTTCGGAGGAGCTGGAATAAATGTAGTCTGCGGACACTTCTTTTGCATCTCATGTAAAATACCCGATTCAGTAGCAACAATATATTTCTTTTCCGGATGGTCCACTGCATACTTTAACAGAGCTGCGGTAGAACCTACCACATCAGCCAGTTTCAACACTGTACTTTTGCATTCGGGATGAGCCAATACGATTGCATCAGAATGTTCTGCTTTCAATTCCACGATCTTTTCCACAGAGAATTGTTCATGTACATGACAAGCACCATCCCAAAGTAACATATTACGGTTCGTAACTGAGTTGATATAATTACCCAAATTCCGATCCGGTCCAAAGATTATTTTCTCATCTTGAGGGAAGCTTTCTACAATCTGCTTTGCATTGGTAGAAGTTACCACTACATCTGTTACCGCTTTCACAGCAGCTGTTGTATTGACATATGAGATAACAGTATATCCCGGATGCTCTTTGACAAACTGTGCAAACTTATCAGCCGGGCAACTGTCTGCCAGTGAACAGCCAGCATTCATATCAGGAACTAACACCTTTTTATCCGGACAAAGTACCTTTGCTGTTTCACCCATGAAATGAACACCACACATCACAATAATGTCTGCTTCCGTTTTTGCCGCCCATTGAGCCAATGCCAGACTGTCACCAACGTAATCAGCGATATCCTGTATTTCGCCCTTCTGGTAGTAATGGCCCAGAATGATTGCATTCTTTTCTTTTTTCAGCTCGTTAATAGCTTTTATCAGATCATTCATAATAATATTCTTTTTTCTTTTCTTTAAAAAAAAATCCTTTGTTAGTGATAATAGCCTGTTAATAGTGTTAGGAAAAAAATCCTGTTTTTCTTGCCGGATAAGTTATTAGTTTCTACTTCAACTTTATTAGTTCATTATGAACGAATGAAAAATAGATTAAATATTATCTATATACTTCATTATCATAGAACTCCGGTAGAATAAGAAAAAGCTATTCACTCTTTGTTGATAAGTTGCAAAGTTAAAAACTTTATAGATATAAACAGCTAAGTAAATGCTGAAAAATGTGTTTAAGATGAGGTAGAAAGTTATGGTTTACTTTTTTGGAATGTTAATAAGGATACTCTTCTACATCTTCTTTTGAATAATGCAAGAATTATTTTTTAAAATCTTTGCTGAATGTTTTGACAGGTTTTAAACCGTTATCAACACCTCTCTTAACAGAAAAGAATTACTTTTGTAACCGGTATGTATTAAATAGAAATGACTGCATGAGAAAACTAAAAATAACTGAGTTGAACCGCATTACTGCGGAAGAGTTTAAACAGGCTAAGAAACTGCCTCTAGTAGTTGTATTGGATGATATCCGTAGTCTGCATAACATAGGTTCTGTATTTCGTACTTCAGACGCATTTCGTATTGAATGTATTTATTTGTGTGGTATAACAGCTGTTCCTCCACATCCTGAGATGCATAAAACTGCTTTAGGAGCTGAGTTTACTGTAGATTGGAAATATGTTAATAACGCTGTTGATGCGGTTGACAACCTTCGGAAAGAGGGATATATTGTTTATTCAATCGAGCAAGTGGAAGGTAGCATTATGCTGGATAAGCTGGAATTAGATAAAACGAAGAAATATGCTATCGTAATGGGAAATGAAGTGAAAGGGGTTCAACAGGAAGTTATTGACCATTCGGATGGCTGTATCGAAATTCCTCAGTATGGTACAAAACATTCTTTAAATGTTTCTGTGACAACGGGTATTGTAATCTGGGATTTATTCAAAAAGCTTAGTTGATAAGATATAACAGCTGGTTAATAAGTGGTTCATATCTCTGTTAATCATTTAATAACCAGCATATAATCCTTGTTTATAACGTATCATTAAATTTGTCCGCTTTCAACCATTAATACGATTCTTTCTGTTAGTTTATCCTCTCCCAATGGATCATATTCTTTTTTCAAACTAGCACCAAATAAGGAAGCAAATGTTTGATAAAAACCTGCTTTGAATGGTCCCATAAAAGCTTTTACTAGTTCATAACTAGTCTGATTACTTTGTCTGTCTACTAACTTTATCAACAGCTTTCCTTGTGCAAAAGATAATTTTTTCATTTGAGCTGTATATTGTTCTTTCAATCCTTTTTCAACACGTTTAATATGCTTTTGACGAGCTTTCTCATTGGGTAATGTTTGAAGATACTCATAAGTTTCGATAATAGCACGATGGATTTCTTTAGAGATAGGATATACCTTTTTTACATTTCGTACCAGTCGATTATATTCTATTTCTTCTTTTCTGTTTTTAAATATTAATGGGCGGAAGATATAAACAGGCCTTAACTGGATCCAAGGGATGGTATCACCTTCGTAGATACACATTGGAACCAGATATCCATTAATGCTTTGCTTTTCCTGAGCCTGTACATGGAGTGAACAGAACATAGCAAACATTGTCATTAATAATATGTTAAGTCGTTTATTCACATGACAAAAATAAGATATTATCTTCATATTTTTTTTATTATTCTTGTTTTTCATTGGGGTATTAACCTATTTAAAGTAACTTCACGGACTTTTTCCTCTGACAACAAGGAAATGAAACATAAATTCAAATGAAAAGAAATCAACTTTTTTGGTTGATAAGTATTATAAACAGCCTGTTTATTATTCCTGCTTGTAGTGCTCAAAACCAGCCTGATAGCCTTCTAGATGATGTACTTGAAGATTTATCTGTTAATAATGATATTAATAATTCTGTTAATGAACAAAATTGGGAAAATGAATTGGAGGAACTTTCTGTTCGTTTACAAGAACCTATTAATTTGAATGTAGCTACTCGTGAACAATTGGAACAATTTCCTTTTTTAACTGATTTACAGATAGAATATTTATTGGCTTATGTATATGTACATGGCTCGATGAAGACTCTTTATGAACTTCAGTTAGTAGAGGATATGGATAAGCGAACCATTCAATATTTACTGCCTTTTGTATGTGTTGAAGAAATTAACAATAGATCTTCTTTTCAGTGGAAAAGTATGTTGAAAAATGCAGTGAAGTATGGAAAGCATGAAGTACTAACTCGCATGGATATACCATTTTATAAACGAAAAGGTTATGAACATACCTATCTAGGACCTTCTGTTTATAACTCTGTGAAATATGGATTTCGATATAGTAATCGACTTTATGTCGGAGTAGTTGCAGAGAAAGATGCCGGAGAACCTTTTGGAGCTTTACATAACCGTTATGGTTATGATTATTACTCATTTTATCTGTTATTACAAAATTGCGGTCGGTTGAAAACATTATCTGTTGGTAACTATCGGTTAAATTTTGGACAAGGATTGGTAGTGAGCACTGATTATCTAATGGGAAAGACTATTTATGCTTCTTCATTTACATCCAGAGGAAAGGGTATCAAGAAGCACTCTTCAACAGATGAAGTGAATTATTTCCGGGGAGTGGCGGCTACTGTGTCTCTTACTGAAAAGCTGAATATTTCCAGTTTTTATTCACATCGGTCGATGGATGGAGTATTAACAGATGGGAAAATAACTTCTATTTATAAAGCAGGGTTACATCGAAGCCAAAAGGAAGCGGATAAAAAAGACTTGTTCACTTTGCAATTAACAGGTGGAAATATAAGTTATCAACAAAGCCATATTCATCTGGGAATCACAGGTATTTACTATGTTTTCAACCATCCTTATGAACCGGAATTAACAGGCTATTCTAAGTATAATCTTCATGGTAATCAATTCTATAATTTAGGTATTGATTATGCATATCAATGGCATCGTTTTTCTTTTCAGGGAGAGATGGCTAAAGGAAAAAAAGGTTGGGCTTCTTTGAATCGTTTTCAGTATTCATTGATGGAAGGAACTCATTTGGTATTGATACAACGGTTTTATTCGTTTGATTATTGGGCGATGTTTGCTCATTCTTTTAGAGAAGGAAGTACAGTTCAGAATGAACAGGGATATTATCTGGGTGTTGAAACTTCCCCTTTTCGTTATTGGAACTTTTTAGCCTCATGCGATTTATTTTCTTTTCCATGGAAAAGTATAGAATCAGTAAAACCGGTTCTCATGGGATAGATGTTCTGATTCAGACAACCTTTTCTCCACATGAGAATTTATCGATGTATTTAAAGTACCGTTATAAACAAAAAGAGCGGGATCTGTCAGGAACTAAAGGTAGTATTATACTTCCAATTTATCATCATCAACTTCGTTATCGTTTGAACTATTCTTTAAATGAAGTGTTATCTTTTCGTACAACTTTAGAATATAATCATTTTTATTCTCAGGACAAAGCTGCTAGCCTAGGATATCAGGCTACAGGGATGATATCTTATCGACTGCCCGGAACCAGGCTGTTTGCTGAAGTTCAGGGCAGTTACTTTTATACAGATGATTATGATTCTAGAGTATATATCTCTGAGAAAGGACTACTTTATACATTTTATACTCCTTCGTTTCAAGGACAAGGATTTCGTTGTGTTGCTCACTTTCGTTATGACTTCAATGAGCATTGGATGTTTATAACTAAATTTGGAGAAACTACTTATTTAAATCGAGATGAGATAGGTTCCGGTAACGATTTAATTCGTGGAAATAAAAAAGCGGATATACAGATGCAACTACGTATCAAGTTTTAGTATCTTTGTGCAGTGTTAAGATATATGGGAATATACGCTTAAATGTCAAACTGTAAATTGTCAAAATTCGAAATAAAATGACTATTATCTATCCTTCACCCATTTTTGGTCCTGTACATTCCCGCCGCTTGGGTGTTTCTTTGGGAATCAATTTATTACCGTCAGACGGCAAGGTTTGTTCATTCGACTGTATTTATTGTGAATGTGGTTTCAATGCCGATCATCGTGCAAGAAAACCTCTTCCTACTCGTGAAGAAGTTCGTACGGCTCTTGAAGAAAAGCTGAAAGATATGCAAGCAAACGGACCTACTCCTGATGTATTTACTTTTGCAGGAAATGGAGAACCGACTGCTCATCCCCATTTTTTGGAAATTATAGAAGATACGCTTGCTCTCAGAGATAAATATTTTCCGAATGCAAAAGTAAGTGTATTGAGTAATTCTACCTTCATTAATCGTCCGGCTGTTTTCGAAGCTCTGAATAAGATAGATAATAACATTTTGAAGTTGGATACGGTGAATGAAGAGTATATTCATTTATTGGATCGTCCCAATGATAAATATTCAGTGAGGCAGATCATTGAAAAAATGAAGGAATTCAAAGGGAATTGTATTGTTCAAACTATGTTTTTGAAAGGAAGTTATCTTGGGAAAGATGTGGATAATACAACAGATGATTTTGTACTTCCCTGGCTGGAGGCAGTGAAAGAAATTGCCCCCCGACAAGTGATGATTTATACAATTGATCGGGAAACACCGGATCATGATTTGCAGAAAGCTACTCATGAAGAGTTAGACCGGATTGTAGAATTGATAAATAAAACGGGGATTCCGGTTACAGCTTCTTATTAATATTTGATACTATATTATATAATAATAAAAATGGAAAACACTTATTCTTCTTGTTTACGATATCTTAAAGGTATTTTCGTATTATTGTTCCTGTATCCGGTAGTGCAGACATTTGCAGTAACGAATAATAAAGATGGTATTTTGACGGGAAATCAGCAGACTTCGGGTATTCTTGCTGTGAAAAAGATTAATTCTACGACTTTTGAAGTATTATTATCCGATCAGCAACGGATAACAATAGATTTTTATGGAGAGAATATATTCCGTATTTTTCGAGATCCTACCGGAGGTATTATTCGTGATCCTGAAGCAACTCCTGAAGCACAGATACTGGTTGACCAACCCAGACGTAAAGTTTCTCAGTTTAAAATAGGAGGAGATGAGAATGTCATTACGGTGTCTACTGGAAAAGTACGTATTGAATTGGATAAGGAAACAACTTTGATGAAAGTTGCTAATCTGACAACTAATGCATACGTTATTGAAGAGATGGTTCCGGTGGCATTTAGCCACAAAAGGTAACAGTTACTTTGAAAGAGAAGCCAGAAGAATACTTTTATGGAGGAGGTGTGCAGAATGGACGTTTTTCTCATAAAAATAAAGTAATCGCTATTGAGAACCAAAATAGTTGGACAGATGGCGGAGTAGCTTCACCTACTCCTTTCTATTGGTCTACGAATGGTTATGGAATGATGTGGTATACTTTCAAGAAAGGGGAATATGATTTTGGTGTAACAGAGAAAGGAATGGTAAAATTGTCTCATGAATCTCCATATCTGGATATTTTCTATATGGTAAGTGACGGAGCTGTTGCTTTGTTAAACGATTTTTATCAATTAACAGGAAATCCGGTTCTGCTTCCTAAGTTTGGTTTTTATGAAGGACATTTGAATGCTTATAATCGTGACTATTGGAAAGAAGATCCGAATGGAATTTTGTTTGAAGACGGGAAACGGTATAAAGAGAGTCAGAAAGATAATGGGGGCATTAAGGAATCATTGAATGGTGAAAAAAATAATTATCAGTTTTCTGCTCGTGGGGTGATTGATCGTTATAAAAATCAGGATATGCCTCTTGGGTGGTTGTTACCGAATGACGGTTACGGTGCCGGTTATGGGCAAACAGAAACATTGGATGGAAATATTGATAACTTGAAAAAGTTAGGTGAATATGCTCGTGAGAATGGAGTTGAAATCGGACTATGGACACAATCGGATTTACATCCTAAAGAGGGAGTGAGTGCTTTGTTGCAACGTGATATTGTTAAAGAAGTTCGTGACGCAGGAGTACGTGTACTGAAAACTGATGTAGCGTGGGTAGGTTCCGGATATTCTTTCGGATTAAATGGTGTAGGAGATGTAGGTCATATCATGCCTTATTATGGAAATAATGCCCGTCCTTTTATCATATCATTGGATGGCTGGGCAGGAACTCAACGTTATGCCGGAATCTGGACAGGTGATCAAACCGGAGGTGTTTGGGAATACATTCGTTTTCATATACCGACATATATTGGTTCCGGACTTTCCGGCCAGCCGAATATCTGTTCGGATATGGATGGAATCTTTGGTGGTAAGAATAAAGCGGTTAATATTCGTGATTTTCAGTGGAAGACATTTACTCCAATGCAGTTGAACATGGATGGTTGGGGAGCCAATGAGAAATATCCTCATGCTCTTGGAGAACCTGCTGCATCTATCAACCGGATGTATTTGAAACTGAAATCAGAATTAATTCCTTATGCTTATAGTTATGCTAATGAAGCGGTAGATGGGCTCCCTCTTATTCGGGCTATGTTCCTCGAATATCCGAATGATTATACACATGGATCTGCAACGCAGTACCAGTTTATGTATGGTACTGATTTTCTTGTAGCTCCTGTTTATCAAATTACCAAAGGGGATAAAGAGGGAAATGATATTCGTAATGGTATCTATCTTCCCAAGGTGCCTGGATTGATTATTTTAGTGGAGAGAAGTATGAGGGTAACTGTGTTATAAATAACTTTGATGCACCTATCTGGAAATTACCTGTATTTGTCAAGAACGGAGCTATTATCCCAATGAATAATCCCAATAATAATGTTACCGAAATAGACCGTTCTCTTCGTATTTATGAATTCTATCCCAATCAGCACTCTTCCATGGTGGAGTATGACGATGATGGAGTGACAGAAGCATATAAAGACGGAAGATTTGCCACTACCCTGATTGAATCGGATGTAGATAACAAGAATCGTGTAACAATTACCATACATCCGGTAAAAGGAGATTTTGACGGATTGGTGAAAGAAAAGAAGACTGAATTACGTATCAATGTTTCGGAAAAGCCTAAGAAACTTGTGGCAAAGATAGGTAATAAAGGAGTGAAATTGACAGAAGTGACTACTATTGATGATTTCCTCAAAGGAGATAATGTTTATTGGTATGAGGCTGCTCCTAACTTGAATAAGTTTGCAACCAAAGGAAGTGAATTTGAAAAAGTGGTGATTACAAAGAATCCGCAGTTACGTGTTAAACTTGTTTCTACAGATGTAACAGTGAATCCGGTAATGTTGAAAGTAGAAGGTTTCCGCTTTGAACCGTCAAACAGCTATCGTGTGACAACAGGTACTTTATCAGCTCCGCAAAATGTCCAGGTATCTGAACAAAACAGAGAAGCATATACTTTGAAACCAACATGGGATAAAGTAGCTAATGCTGATTATTATGAAATTGAATTTAATGGTATGCTTTATACCACTATCAAAGATACAGAATTGTTATTTGAAGATCTGACTGCAGAAACGCCTTATAGTTTCAAAGTGCGTGCTGTTAATAAAGACGGTATTTCTGATTGGGCAGAACTACATGTAACGACGAAAGAAAATCCGTTGGAATTTGCTATACATGGCATTAAAGGTGAGTCTTCTGCTGCTGCACAAGGTGGTGCCGGAGTAAACCGATTGTTCGATTTTGCTGAGTCAGGAGATATTTGGCATACAAAATATAGTGTCAATTCCATTCCATTGGATTTGATTATTGATCTTAAGACAGTCAATCAGTTAGATAAATTCCACTATTTACCTCGTACAGATGCAGGAAATGGAACCCTATTGAAAGGAACCGTATTCTATAGTATGGATAAGGAAAACTGGACCGAAGCCGGTGCTTTTGACTGGCAACGAAATGCAGATGTAAAAGTATTCAGTTTCCAGGAACATCCTTCTGCTCGATACATTAAACTAGTTGTTACGGCAGGTGTTGGAAATTATGGTTCAGGTCGTGAAATATATGTATTTAAAGTACCTGGAACCAGCAGTTATTTGCAAGGTGATATTAATAATGATGGTAAGATAGACCGTAATGATTTGACTTCTTATATGAATTATACTGGATTACGTCGTGGAGATTCTGATTATGAAGGATATATCAGTAAAGGAGATATCAATATGAATAATCTGATTGATGCTTATGATATTTCTGTAGTAACAACACAGCTGGAAGGTGGGGTTGATAAAGAAGTTGTCCAAAAGGTATCAGGTTCTTTATTCATTACTACTCCGAAACAGATCTATCAAAAGGATGAAATCGTAGAAATTCATGTAAAAGGTAACCAACTACAATCAGTGAATGCACTTAGCTTTGCTTTACCTTATGACCAGAATGATTATGAGTTTGTAGGTGTTGAACCGTTGAATATGAAAGCGCTGGAAAACCTGACATATGACCGCTTGCATACGAATGGAGTGAAATCTCTTTATCCTACATTTGTTAATATAGGAAAGCAGGAATCACTGGAAGGGTCCGAAGAACTATTCATCTTAAAGTTTAAAGCAAAACGAAAAGTGAAGTTTGAATTGCAGATGAAGGATGGAATATTGGTGGATAAACAGTTGAGAATGCATCAATTCTAAAATATAATTGTTAGTTCTGGTTCGTTCCACAGTTGTTTTGTTGCGTTCCACAATATATGGAACGAACCAGTTCTATTATGCAAATAGACCATTTATACATTGAAGAAATAAGTAATCGGTCTTTTTCTAAATATCTATAGAACTCTTATTCATTATTAAATAATGCTTTTTGCTCTATCTAATGCTACATTAATATTGGGGCAAATATTCTCTTCTCCCAGTAATTCGTAAAAACCGGATTTACCTAATACATGATGCACTTTCTCATTGACTCCGGAAAGAATAACAGTTATTTTTTCTTTCTGAGACATTTGACAAAGTGTTGTCAGATTATGAATACCGGTAGAATCAATAAAAGGAACTTTACGCATACGGATGATACGTACTTTCGGTCGATCTCCCAATTGTGCCATTGTTTCTTCAAATTTGGTAGCAATACCAAAGAAGTAAGGACCATTGATTTCATATACTTCTACTCCTTGGGGGATAGTCAGATGTTCTTCATGTAAGGTGATATCAGATTCTGAGTTTGGGTCAATTTCATCAGTGATAACTGAAATTTCTGTAGTTTCCATTACACGCTTCATGAAAAGAACACAAGCTATGACTAACCCGACTTCGATGGCAATTGTCAGGTCGAAGATAACAGTCAGGAAAAAGGTAATCAACAATACCGTAACATCTGACTTAGGATTTTTTAATAGCGCTTTAAATACACGCCAGCCACTCATATTATAAGATACGATAACCAGCACTCCGGCAAGGCACGCCATAGGAATGTATTGTGCAAGCGGCATTAAAAATAGTAAAATCAAAAGCAGGACTACTGCATGGATAATTCCGGCTACAGGGGTTTTACCTCCGTTATTGATATTAGTCATCGTACGTGCGATAGCTCCTGTAGCAGGGATACCACCAAATAAAGGAGTTATAATATTTGCTACACCCTGTGCGACTAATTCTGTATTAGAATCGTGTCGGTCACCTATCACACCATCTGCTACTGTAGCGGATAGCAAAGATTCGATAGCTCCCAATACTGCAATAGTAATAGCTACCGGAAATAGATTTTTGATAGCTTCCCAATTTAAAGCTGGTACGGTAGCATCTGGAAGTTCGGAATTGATTGTAAAGCGATCACCAATGGTAGGAATACACTCTATTCCGCCATAAATCTTCATTAAATATACGGCGACTGTCACTACCACAATAGCAATTAATGAACCTGGAATTTTTTTAGAAAACTTGGGAGAAATAGCAATGATAAAGATACTGACAATGCTTACAATAGTATTCCACCAGTTTATCGTATCAAAATGCTGGAAATAAATGATCCATTTTCCAATGAAATCACCCGGTACTTTTTCTCCTCCGAATGTCAGACCAAATATATCTGCAATTTGTGTGGTAAAGATAGTGACGGCAATACCACTGGTGAAACCTACAATAATAGGGTAAGGAATAAATTTAATGACAGCTCCCAGTTTAAATACTCCTAATAATATAAGAAGAACACCTGCCATCAAAGTGGCAATTATCAGTCCGGCTTCACCATATTGCTGAATGATGCCGTAAATGATGACGATAAAAGCACCTGTTGGTCCCCCAATTTGTACTTTACTTCCTCCTAATAGAGAAATGATGAATCCGGCAATGATGGCAGTAATGATACCTTTTTCCGGCGATACTCCTGAAGCGATACCGAAAGCGATAGCTAAAGGAAGTGCTACGATACCTACGATGATACCTGCCATCAAGTCCGCCATAAATGTTTCTTTTGAATAATTCTTCAGACAAGAAACCAGTTTGGGTTTAAATTCAAATAGCTTCATTTTTTATAGGTTGTTTGTATATTTATTGCTCTTTTGTAATGTAGAGGTTGCAAAATTAGATAAAATAATTCATATAAATATGTTTTGGAACATACTATTTGTTTGTTGATAGGTTTTATCAATGAGGTGATAGTTTTTATTAATAAAGAAAAAGGTGCTGATTATGAACAAAAATCTTATATTTGCGTTATAGAAAAAGCGACAATTTACGTCTAAATAGGTTTTACACCAATTAAATTATATCAGAATTATGACTAAAAGTATTAAAGGAACTCAAACAGAAAAGAATCTGTTAACTTCATTCGCAGGAGAATCACAAGCAAGAATGCGTTACACTTATTTTGCAAGTGTTGCTAAAAAAGAAGGTTATGAACAAATCTCTGCTATTTTCACTGAAACAGCTGACCAAGAGAAAGAACATGCTAAACGTATGTTTAAGTTCCTTGAGGGCGGTATGGTTGAAATTACTGCTAGTTATCCGGCAGGTGTAATTGGTAATACACTCGAAAATCTGCGTGCAGCTGCTGCGGGTGAGCATGAAGAATGGTCATTGGATTATCCTCACTTTGCAGACGTTGCGGAACAAGAAGGTTTCCCGATGATCGCTGCTATGTATCGTAATATCTCTATTGCTGAAAAAGGTCATGAAGAAAGATATTTAGCTTTCGTAAATAATATCGAGAATATGACTGTATTTGCTAAAGAAGGTGAGGTGGTATGGCAATGTCGTAACTGCGGTTATATTACTGTAGGTAAGGAAGCTCCTGAAGTTTGTCCGGCATGTCTGCATCCGCAAGCATATTTCGAAGTGAAAAAGGAAAACTATTAAATAGTAGCATACGAAGAAGAAAGCCGCGATGGGATCTCTATCGCGGCTTTCTTTATTTTCTTTTATCTGCTTTTTCTCTTTCTACTTTTAAGGTGTATATTTATTCCTTTTTCTTTATTTTTATGTTTCAGCTAAAAAAACTAATATACAGTATTGTTTATTATTGTATAATATCGTATTTTTGCGTGAAAACGTTGCATATTGCTTTGCTAAATGTGTAACTATAAAGCAGCGATATATGAAAAGATTAAAATTATTGACTTGTTTGTTTGTCTACCTTAGTGTATCAAACATTTCTGTAGCTCAGCATTCTCCTTCGTTGAAATGGCATAAAATGTATAATGATACATTACAAGGGGTGAGATCTGAAGATGCATTACATTTTTTAAAAACCAAAAAACTGACCCCTCGCAAACAAATCATTGTCGGTATTATTGATTCTGGTATTGATACTACTGTTGTCGATCTTCAATCTGCTCTTTGGACTAACCGCAAAGAGAAACAGGATGGAAAGGATAATGATAAAAACGGATACACGGATGATATACATGGTTGGAATTTTTTAGGAACCAAAGACGGAACTTTTAACATGATTAGTGCTGGTACCGAAGAATATCGTGAATTTAAAAGACTTTTTCCAAAGTATAAAGACAAGGATTCCGCTTCTGTGAAAGATGTTAACGAGTATGCTTATTATAATATGATGAAGAAGAAAGCAGGTATCGTTAATTACATAAAGTTTTTTGGATATACTGCCATGAAAGATGATGCTTATCAGTTGGTAGATTCTGTATTGCAAGTGACACCGGGAGTATCAGTAGACACGTTGACAATCAACGGACTCACTCATTTACCCATTGATAATGAGAAATGGAATAAAGCCTGCCAAACTCTATTTGTCGATATGTATAAAGGAGGGAAAGATGCGTTATGGAAAAAAATCAGAGATACGCATAGGTCACAGTTCAATTTGATGAAAAAACGTATTGATGGTATTGAACATGATGCGGACAAACGACTGTTGATGGGAGATGATATGACGGATCCAAAGGACCGTTTTTATGGAAATACTATCCTACAGGTGGAAGGTTGTGATCATGGCACATTTGTGGCTGGAGTTATTGCCGGACAAGGAGTGGGTAATGTCTCGGTGACAGGGGTTTATCCGCAAGCTAAGTTGATGATACTTCGTGCCGTACCCGATGGCGATGAATATGATAAGGATATAGCAACTGCTATCCGATATGCTGTAGATAATGGTGCTAAAGTCATTAATATGAGTTTAGGTAAATATACGTCTCCTAATGCGGAGATGGTAAATGAAGCCATTGCCTATGCTGCAAAAAAAGATGTTTTGTTAGTTCAGGCAGCGGGAAATAATAAAAAGGATATCGATGATGTTGCTTATTTTCCTTCGGCAAAAGATAAATCGGGAGCTATTTTCTCTAACTATTTAAGAGTGGGGGCATCAGATAAACGAGGAAAAATGTGTTCATTCTCCAATTATGGGCAGAAGGGAGTTGATGTGTTTGCTCCGGGTGAAGATATTACTTCAGTCACTGTCGGCAACGAATATATGAAGTCGCAGGGAACAAGTATTGCGGCTCCGGTAGTAACTGCTGTAGCTGCTATGCTTCGAGCATATTTCCCTAAATTAAAAGCTGCGCAGGTCAAGGATATTTTGATAAAAAGCGTTCGTCCGATGCAGGAAGAAGGGCTTTGTACGAGTGGGGGTATTGTGGACGCATTACAAGCTGTGAAATTAGCAATAGAATATAAGAAATGAGAAAACTGATCTTTATATTATTCTCAAGCATTTTTTCCCTGTCTGTTTTTGCTCAGGAAGCGAATTGGACGCAGGCTGAAAAATGTTCCGCTGATTCTTTGGAACAATATATAAAAGGTAGGACTCTTTATCCCAATTGGATAAAAGGCAGCCACTATTTTTCTTATGACGTAAAAAGTCAAGATGGAAACCGGCATTATCTGGTGAATGCTGAAAATGGGAAAAGAAAAAGCATGATAAAGGATAATAAACTGTTTGTCCGTCAATATGCTCAGATTACTGGAGATACGTTGGATGCAAAAGATATTCAGCTGTATGGGTATCAATTTAAGAATAATGATTTTAGCCGCTTTTATCTCGATAAGAAAGGCAAATCAATGGTCTATGATATGAATACAGGTAAGCTGTCTGAAATCCCGGTTGAGAAGAAAGTGATAGATCGTTTAGATCTTAAAAAATCTTGCCATAGTGCTGATTCTTTATATAGTATGTTAGGAAGTGGTTATGACTTGTTTGTGCGAGATAATCGGACAGGGTCCGTAAAACGAGTCACGTTTGACGGAAAAGAAGATGCTTCTTATACTTATCGTAATTCGAAGGATACGGTATCTACCAATTCGAAAGGTTTTTGGCTGGGACATCGGTATATATATATGATGCAGGACATGAGTGAAGTGAAAGAAATAAGCTTAATTCATTCACTGGGTAATTCACGTCCTACTATGAATACCTTTAAAATGCCTATGCCAGGTGATGCGGGAGTACGTCAGTATCGTGTGTTTTGGTATGATGCCGATCGGGGGCAAGGGAAACTACTACCTATCGAAAAGTATCCGGATCAGGTTGTGGCAATGGATTATTTCCGCTCTCTTACCGCATTATATATTACCCGGAGAAGCCGTAAGGCCGACAAAATAGATCTTTGCCGGATAAATGTGGAAGACGGTACGGTCACTGAACTGATTTCGGAAGAGTGTGTTCCTCATATCAATCTTACTTTGTTTAATTATAAGATATTGGAGCAAGGTAAATATTTCATTTGGTGGTCAGAGCGTACGGGAAAAGGGAATTATTATCTTTATGATCATAACGGAAAATTGCTGAATCGTATCACAAAAGGTGAAAATCTTGTAGCCGGTAACATTGTTCATGTGGATACGCTGAAAAGAGAAATGGTCTTTTCTGGATACGGAAAAGAGGAAGGCATAAATCCTTATTATACTTTTTTCTATAAAGCGCGTTTGGATGGCAAGGAACAAGTTTTGCTGACTCCTGGTAATGGCAATCATGAGCTGACTCTTTCCGGAGATAGGAAATATGCGGTAGATAAGTATTCGCGTATGGATATGTTTCCGGTGATGAATGTGTTGTCCATTGAAAATCCCAGGAAGAATTTTAAGGTAGACCAAATGGATGGCAGTGATCTTCGGCAGGCCGGATGGCAGCCCCTACGCTGTTGAAAGTGAAAGCGGCCGATGGACAGACAGATTTATATGGATTGATGTATCTGCCTTCTCATTTGGATAAGAGCAAGAAATATCCGATTATAAGTAATGTATATCCGGGTCCTCAGGATGATCAGATTCCTCAATCTTTCGTACTTGATGATAATGGTAATCAGTCTTTAGCGGAGTTGGGTTTTATTGTGATCAATGTAGCCCCGAGAGGGAGCTCGCCATTGCGCGGACATGATTTTTATTGCTTTAGCTATGGTAATTTGCGTGATTATCCGTTGGCAGATGACAAATATGTGATAGAACAGTTGGCTAAGGAATATCCTTATATTGATTTAGATAGAGTAGGTATTTACGGTCATTCCGGAGGAGCTTTTCAGACGGTAGCCTCAATCCTTACTTATCCGGACTTTTATAAAGTGGCAGTAGCCGCCTCCGGCAATCATGATAACAATATATATATTCAATGGTGGGGAGAAACATTTCATGGATTGAATGAGAAAAAAGATACTAAGACGGGAAAAATGACTTTTTCCGTGAAGATTCCTACTAATATGGAGTTAGCAGGTAATTTGAAAGGAAAGTTGATGCTGATTACCGGTGATGTAGATAAGAATGTGCCTCCTTCCTCTACCTATCGGTTGGCGGATGCTTTGATTAAAGCGAATAAGCGTTTTGATATGTTTATTCTTCCAGGGAAAGACCATGGGGTGATGAGCCCTTATTATCAGAACCTGATTCGTTACTACTTTGTGGAGAATCTTCTTCGGCCTTCACAAAGACATATTGATATTATTAACCATAAATAAAAGCTTATGAGGTGTATGGGAATATTTAGAGTATTTCTATTAAGTTGTTTATGCTGTATGGCTATAGGCTTGTCTGCTCAAAGGCCACAAGGTGATGCTACGATCCAAGTTAAGGTGACTATAGTGGATTCAGACAAAAATCCATTGCCGGGAGCTACAGTAAAAGTAGCAGGCAAAGCTCAGGGAGTTATCTCAAATGAAAATGGTGAGGTATCGTTGTGGGTTGATAAAAATGCTGAAATTGAATTTAGCTATGTCGGCATGAAACCTTTAGTAATGCGAGTGACTAAACCTATTTCCGGATATATCACGTTGGAAGATGTAGTGTCTGAATTGGATCAAGTGGTAGTCACAGGATATCAACGTACTACCAAACGTCGTACTACGGGATCATTAGCAACATTAACGGCAAAAGATTTGAAAGGTGCGCCAACAGCGAATTTGGATATGTTGATGCAGGGGAAAATTGCAGGTGTAGATATTAAAGCTGTTTCTGGTCGCCCAGGGGAATCTGCAAAGATTCGTATTCGAGGTACAAATACGATCACAGGTAATGCTGAGCCGCTATGGGTAGTAGATGGAGTTCCTTTACAGAGGGACATACCGAGTATCGAAACTAGCCGAATTAAAGCTGGAGATTTTAATGACATTTTTACGAATGGAATTGCTGGGATTAATCCTAGTGATATCGAATCTGTTACAGTCTTGAAAGATGCTTCTGCAGCTGCTATTTATGGTTCTCGTGCAGCGGGTGGTGTAATTGTTGTGACAACGAAGCGAGGAAAAGAGGGTAAGATGCAAATTAATTATTCTACGAATGTTTCTATTGTTACAAGCCCTCCTAGAGATGCAAACTTGATGAATTCCAAAGAAAAGTTGGCTTGGGAACAAGAATTGTGGGATGAATTTTCTGCAAAAAAGTTTGCAGAGGGTAGTAATTATCCGGTAATAGGTGTTGTGGGGATGATTCGTTCTGGATATAAACAATATGCCGGCATGACCAAGGAACAACAAGATGCAACAATTGAATCTTTGGGAGCACATACGACAGATTGGTTTCAAGAGCTGTTTCAGAATTCTGTATCGCAGAGCCATTATTTGTCTTTATCCGGAGGTTCAGAAAAGAATTCATATTACGTATCACTAGGTTATTCACAGAATAACGGATTAGTGAAGAAAACAGATTATGATCGTTATAATGTAAATGCTAAAATAGACATGAAACCCAATAAACGGGTAAAATTAGGTTTTACGGCTGATATGGCGATGCAACATTCAAACTCCTCTTCATTGGGTGTGGATCCATTCAAGTATGCTTATTTTGCTAATCCATATGAAAAGGTTTATAATGAAGACGGTTCGTATGCAGCAGATAAAACTTATTATAGTTTGTCACATGCTAATGGTTCTTATGATGTAAGATTACCAAAAGATGGATATAACATATTCCGCGAGATCAATGAAACATCCAATAATACGAAAAATATTTCAGCTTCGTTAATTGCTAATTTAAGTGTGAATATTCTCGATAATTTCAGTTTTGAAGGTCTGGCTTCGTATGGTTATGTTTCAAATACGACCGATAATATTAACGGAAAGAATACTTATGCGGCATGGACAGACCGTCCTTTTAAAGATGATAATACAGATCGTATATATGGTTCAATCACACAGACTTCGGCATATAATACCAGTTATAATTTGCGAGGACAGTTGCATTATTTCAATACATTTGCTGAAGATCATTATATCAGTGCTTTGTTGGGAACAGAGATTCGAGGGCAATATGCTAAAAGTATTTATGAAAAACGATATGGGTATGATCCGGTGACGGGTAATTCAGCAACGCCTACTTATCCGTCAGATACTAAGATAGAATATGCTGATTTATTAGCTTATGCTGCTATTATAGATGGGTTGTCGGGACAAAGTATTGTAGAAGATGCATTTGCATCTTTCTATTTTTCATTTGATTATGTGTTTAAACAGCGTTATGTTCTTAGTTTTACAGGGCGTACCGATGGCTCTAATAATTTTGGGAGTAAAGAACAATTTAATCCTACGGGTTCATTAGGTTTGTCGTGGAATGTAGATCAAGAAGCTTTTATGCAATCCTTGAAGTCTGTTATCAGTAGTCTTTCATTTCGTGCTGCATTTGGATATACTGGAAATATAAATAAAAGTGTTTATCCGCAATTAGTAATGGATTATAATTCATCATTCCGTCGGACAGATACAGATTATTATCGTATGGGATATCTGAAGAATGCACCAAATCCACATTTGCGTTGGGAAAAAACAAGAGATATGAAAATATCGATGGATATGGGCTTTTTTAATGATCGTTTCCGTTTGCAGGGAGAACTTTATGATCGTCGGACACGTGATGCAGTTACAACTGTGTATGTTCCTTATACTACGGGATTTTCTACTCAATCTTACAATACTTCGGAGTTATTAAATCAAGGAATTGAAGTTACTTTGAATGCCAATGTTTTAAAAACAAAAGATTGGAATATTTCTGTTTCTACAAATATAGCTTATAATCGGAATAAGTTGTTAAAATATGATGTTAATTCTGGGTATCGTAGTTGGGGAACTAATCATGTGGGTTATCCTTTGGGAGCTATTATTAGTGGGAAGGTAAACAAAATTGATAAAAAATTAGGTGTTTATACATATGAATCACGTCCTGACGCTGTGTTTACAACAGCAGAAGACCGTCGAAATGCTAATAACTATTCTTTTTATTTAGGAACTAGTACTGCTCCTACTAATGGAGGATATTCTATTTCGGTTTCTTATAAAAACTTGAATTTAAGTATAGGAGGAACTTACTCATTAGGCGGGAAAATTTTAAATAATATAAATTGTCCTATTAGTTACAGTACATTATCAGGAAACACTCTAGAGACAATACCAACACAGGAGAATGATTTATATGTCAATCATTTGAATGTGGCGAAAGATGTTGTGAATCGTTGGACGCCGGACAATCCAATTACCAACGGTCATCCGCGTATCATTGATGCGTATGGCGAAGATCTTGGACTGGATGATTTTGTACCATCTATAGATTTTATAACTAAAGCTTCTATGTTAGAAGATGTGTCTTATTTTAAACTTGGTTCGTTAATGATAGGCTATAATTTTACGGGTAAGTGGATGCAGAAAGCACATATTAATTCGTTAGCATTGTCATTCAGTATGAGTAATTTATTTACTATTACAAACTACTCCGGCATTGACCCAGAGACTCCGGGAGCGGTTTATCCCACTCCACGTACATTCTCAATGGGACTTTCTGTCGGATTTTAAATGGAGGAAAACAATGAAGAGAAAGATTATTTTATGGATATATGGACTTATAACATTGTCTTTTATTTCCTGTAGCAATTATTTGGATATCAAACCGTATGGAAAAACAATACCTAAGACATCCGAAGAATTTTCAGCGTTATTACATACTTGGTTGAATGAAATTGATGGAGGAATAGATGAGGCTCTGGTTGGAAATTCGTCGGTGTTATTGGATATGGATGGGGCGTATGGAGATGACTTTGAAGTTTGTCTTACTTCACAGAATGGACGGCTTATGAATGTTTATATAGGAAATTTAGTTGGTTCAATAGCTGCTTCACGACGATATAGTACTTATTATGAAATAATACGTGACTGTAATATTGTTTTGGGAGAAATGGAAGAAAGTGGAACAGCAGAAGCAGGTGAAGTACGTGCTACTGCCTACGCTATGCGTGCTGTTGCTTATTACCAATTATTACGTTTTTATTGTGAAGTGCCGCAAATTGGCAGCTTTGAAAATCAGTTAGGCGTACCTTTGGTGATGTCATTTGATATGGAAGAAAGACCTATTCGTAGTACAATGCAGGAAACAATTGATTTAATTGAATCTGATTTAAATCATTCACTTTCCTATCATATGAAAAATGACCTTTATCGCTTTACAGAAGATGTAGTTAAAGGCTATTTAGCTCGTTTATATTTCTGGACCAAACAATGGGGAAAAGCTTTACCATTAGCGCAAGAGTTACTCACAAAGTATGGATTATTGAAAGGAGATGCTTATAAAAATATGATGTCTACTTCTTATGACCTAGTAGGGAATCAATTATTGAAATCATATCGGATGACTGTTGATATGACTGAAATAACAGCATCAAAAACTTATCTTCAATATCGTCCTGTGAGCAAGAGGTTTTTAAATACATTTACTGAGGAAGAAAAAGTAAGCGATATACGTTATGCACTTTGGGTAAATAATAAAAGGATAGCTATAAAGACCTTCTTTTGTGGTATGCGTATAGCTGAGTTTAAACTAATGGAAGCGGAGTGTTATTACCATTTAGATAAGCCGGAATTGGCATTGCGTTCAATTAATGAACTACGCGCTCATCGTATTAATGATTATAAGGATTTAGAAATGGATAATCTGCCTTCTCTTCAAGATACAGAAATTATTGTAACTGATGCGGAAGGAAATGCTCTGACCCCGTTGATGGGCCTAATTTTACGTGAACGGAGGAAGGAGTTGTTTTTGGAGGGAGACCGATTTTTTGAACAGAAAAGAAACGGTATGCCTGAGTATTGGACAGCATACAATGGTCGCAAATATGTAACTCAAAAGTATATGTATACGCTGCCCATTTCACCTAGGGAGATAGAATTAGTTGATGGGTTAATACAGAATCCCGGATATACAGAATTAAAATGAAAGGAGAAGAGAGTATGAAAAAGAAAATGATCTATGGTGTACTAATTGTTTGCTTGTTATTGACAAACTGTATGTATTCTGCTTGTGAGGATATAGATGAAGTACCGCCAAGAGAAACTGTGGTAAGCAGTGAGATATACAAAATACCGGATCCAGTTGTACTAAATGCAAATGAAACTGCTGTGATTGATGCTATTAAGCAGGAGTATAATGAATATGTATCTCAATAATTATTAATTAAAAAACGATGAAAATTATGAAGAAAATTTTGTTTTATTTATTTGTGATGTGCTCATTAGTAGTTACGTCTTGTTCATCTGATGATGACGATAACTTTGTAGAGTTGATAGAGTTGAATTTTAATCAGGCGCATTATTCTTTAGCTAAAGGTGAAATAGAGTTAAGGCTTATTTCAGATCAACCTGCTTCTGCTACAGTTTCTATACCAGTTTTATTTTCGGGGACAGCAGTGGAAGGTACAGATTTTACAGCGGGTAAATCGATTACATTAAAAGCAGGTGAGACAGAAGCCGTGCTTAAAGTAAAACGTATCGAAGAAAATATTGGTGAAGAAGATAAAGAGTTGATTGTTAACTTGGGAACGGCTCCAGCGGGTTTTAAAGTTGGAGTTGGAAGCTATACATCTGTGGAATTACTTGGCAATACAGGAGTTATTATGTCATTTGATAATGTTTCCGGTATTTTAACCGAAGCTACTTCTTATGGTATTACTCTTGAAACTATGACGGGAGCTGTTTATAAAGTATCAGAGGAAACAAGATTTGATATAGAGGTTGATCCTTCTTCTACTGCAGTGGAAGGTACTCATTTCTCGTTTGATGGTGGTAAGTATGCTACTGTTCTTAAAAATAAAAACAAAGGAACTGTATCTGTTAAATTCCTGAAGAAGGAAGAAGGAAAAGATAAACTGGTGTTACGCTTGGTAGAAAGAGATGGATATGCTTATGGTAATAATGCTTCCATTATAATTACTATTAGCGGTCCGTATATATTAACTGGCACATGGGCATTTGATAAAATATCTAATTTAACATTCTATCAAAATATGTGGGGAGAAGATATTACTAAATTTCCAACAGGAACTTCTGCGGATCAGATTAAATTTGAGGGTAATTCTTATCAAGAATATACTTTTATTCCTACTTTAAGTGGTGACCTGAAAAACTATTTTGGTACAGAATCTTGTACGGTAACTTATAAAGGGGAACTTGAAAAGACAATTGAGGAAGAGAGTACTCGATATCAAGTAACTGCGAAAATAGCAGTATTACAGTTTCCTTCAGTTAATGTAAATTTTTCTGCTAATAATACTAGTAATCGTGCGGCAGTTGTTGGTTTCCGCATTATAAAGTCAGACGGAAAAGATATACTTGAATGTACTATTGATGATTTTGAACCTACGGATTTTATGACGAATACTTATGATATGATGAAAGACTATGGAGAAGATCCTATTATGAAATTAGCTCCACTTCGTTTGCATTTCACTCGGGTCAAATAAATGACTGTAAATAACTAGTATAATGAAGAGGCTGAATTTTAAGACTTTCAGTTTTAATTTGATGAAGTTTTAGAATTCAGCCTCATATTGAATGATTGAGGTACTTTTTGATCATTCTTGTTTCCGTGGATAATCAATCGTATAATGCAGTCCCCGGCTTTCTTTCCGTTCCATAGCCTGACGTGTAATCAGATAACCTACATTAATCATATTACGAAGTTCGCAAAGTTCACGGGTAGCTTTACTGCTCTTAAATAGCTTTTCCGTTTCTTCATAAAGAATATCCAGACGATTCCAAGCACGGGTCAGACGAAGATTACTGCGGACGATACCGACATAAGATTCCATAATCTGATTGACTTCCTTCATGCTTTGAGTGATCAGTACCCGTTCTTCCGTAGAAATCGTTCCTTCGTCATTCCACTCCGGAATGTCTTCATTAAAGTCATAGCGTTCAAGTACGCTTAAAGCATGTTTGGCAGCTGCATCAGCATAAACCACGGCTTCTATCAACGAATTGGAAGCCAAACGATTTCCACCGTGCAGACCGGTACATGAACATTCACCCAGTGCGTACAAGCGACGGATACTGGATTGACCATCCAGATCGACTGTGATGCCTCCGCAAAGATAATGAGCGGCCGGAGCTACTGGTATATAATCTTTGGTAATATCGATGCCGAGGCTAAGGCATTTTTTATAGATATTCGGGAAGTGCTTTTTGGTTTCTTCCGGGTCTTTATGTGTTACGTCGAGATAAACATGGTCGTCTCCGCGTTGTTTCATTTCATTGTCGATGGCACGTGCTACAATGTCGCGTGGTGCTAATGACAGGCGTGAATCGTATTTCTGCATAAACTCCTTGCCATCCTGTGTACGGAGTACGGCACCATAGCCACGCATAGCTTCCGTGATGAGAAAACTTGGGCGGTCTCCCGGATGGAAAAGCGCTGTGGGGTGGAACTGAATAAATTCCATATCATTTACTGCACCTTTGGCACGATAAACCATAGCGATTCCATCTCCTGTGGCTACTAACGGATTAGTTGTATTGCGATAAACGGCTTCACATCCGCCGGTTGCCATTACCGTTACTTTGGAGAGGAATGTATCTACTTCTCCGGTAGCTTCGTTTAATACATACGCACCGTAGCATTTAATACCGGGCGTATAACGGGTTACAATAATTCCCAAATGATGTTGGGTAATGATTTCTACTGCGAAGAAGTTTTCGAATACAGTAATGTTCGGATGGTTTTTCACCGTTTCAATCAGGCTGTCCTGTATCTCTGCCCCAGTGTTATCTTTATGGTGAAGGATACGGAACTCAGAGTGGCCGCCTTCTTTGTGCAAGTCGAAATCTCCGTTCTCCTTCTTATCAAAGTTTACTCCCCACTTGATCAGTTCGTTGATTTGTTCGGGAGCGTTACGGACTACTTTTTCTACTGCTGTACGGTCACTAATCCAGTCACCTGCAATCATCGTATCTTCAATGTGCTTTTCGAAATTGTCTACTGCAAGATTAGTAACAGAAGCGATACCGCCCTGGGCGAAAAATGTATTGGCTTCTTCTAATCCAGCTTTACAGATAAGAGCAACTTTACCTTTGTGCGCAACTTTCAGCGCAAAACTCATACCGGCAATTCCGGAGCCGATGACGAGGAAATCGAACTTTCTTACCATAATTTTGTTATTTCTCACCGCAAAGCTACAAAATAACTCACTTCGTTGTACTTTTCGTTGTCACTAATTCATAAAATTGCTACCTTGCACGCAAAAATCTGACAAAATGAATCGAATATTTCATGCTCGTATTGCTTGGTATCAGTATTTTGCTTTGGCGTTGTTTACAGTGAATGCTGTTGCTGCTTTATGGTGCAAATATATCTTGCCGGCGGTGTTTATGGTGTTATTGTTGATCGTATTGATAGAACAGATTATTCATACTGTTTATACTGTAACTTCGGACGGAACACTAATTATACATCAGGGACGTTTTAGCCGTAAGAAAGTCATTCCTATTTCCAAGATTGGTTTTATTGAGCAATGCCATTCCATGAAATTCGGTCGGTTTTCAGTGACTCGTTATGTGCTGATAAAATATGATGAAAGAAAATATGAAGCACTAATGCCTGTCAAAGAACAGGAATTTATGCAGTTGATTGAAAAAAGGATGTTGAGTGAGAAACTTGATTCTAAAAGATGATTTAGAACTCATATTCTCTTCTTGAACATATTCTGAGGACGATTGCTGGACATCTAATATGTGTCAGTCCGATTATATGTCTAGCATACAGAGTATAAAGATTAAATCAATGAACCATAAATCATATATAAAATTTATATAAATTATTTACTATGAAATACCAAGTGATCATTATTGGTGGAGGTCCTGCAGGATATACAGCTGCCGAAGTTGCCGGTAAAGCCGGTTTGAATGTATTGCTAATCGAGAAAAATAGTTTGGGTGGTGTCTGTTTGAATGAAGGTTGTATTCCTACAAAAACATTACTTTATTCTGCAAAAACGTTCGATAGCGCCAAACATGCTTCAAAATATGCAGTGAATATATCAGAAGTCTCTTTTGATTTACCCAAAATTATTGCAAGGAAAACGAAAGTAGTACGTAAATTAGTGCTGGGAGTAAAGGCAAAGCTGACTTCAAATAATGTGACTATTGTATCAGGTGAAGCTCAAATTATTGATAAGAACACAATTCGTTGTGGTGAAGAGGTATTTGAAGGAGAAAATCTGGTACTTTGTACAGGTTCCGAGACTTTTATTCCTCCTATTCCCGGTGTAGAGTCGATAGATTATTGGACACATCGCGAAGCATTGAACAATAAAGAATTACCGTCTTCTTTGGCCATCGTCGGTGGCGGAGTGATCGGAATGGAGTTTGCTTCGTTCTTTAATAGTCTGGGAGTAGAGGTGACCATCATTGAGATGATGGATGAAATTCTGAGTGGCATGGATAAAGAGCTTTCCGGCATGTTGCGGGCTGAATATGCAAAGCGGGGAATTAAATTCCTGCTTAGTACGAAGGTTACAAGTTTCTCCCCGTCACTCTCTCAAGAAGGGATAAGATATACCTATAAACCTATGTTGGAGAACGAACCTTCAGATTGCCTTTCTCAACCAGAAGAAAGTTTTGGAGAGACTGATCGTTTACTACTTAGTGTGGGGCGCCGTCCTGTGACGAAAGGTTTCGGGCTTGAAAACCTTCATCTGGAAAGAACAGAGCGTGGAGCTATTAGAATAAATGCTCAAATGCAGACTTCCGAACCCAATGTGTATGTTTGCGGTGACCTGACCGGTTTTTCTTTATTGGCTCATACTGCTGTTCGTGAAGCAGAAGTAGCTATACATTCTATTTTAGGCAAAAAAGACAGTATGAGTTATCGTGCTATTCCGGGAGTGGTTTATACCAATCCGGAGATTGCGGGAGTAGGCGAAACAGAAGAATCTGCTCTGGCGAAAGGGATCAATTATCGGATTGTGAAACTTCCGATGGCTTATTCCGGTCGTTTTGTGGCGGAAAATGAAGGGGTGAATGGAGTTTGTAAAATACTTCTGGACGAACAAGAACGAATTATAGGTGCACATGTAATGGGGAATCCGGCTTCGGAGATTATTACACTTGCCGGAACTGCCATTGAATTAGGACTGACGGCTGAACAATGGAAAAAGATAGTCTTCCCTCACCCTACTGTAGGTGAAATTTTCAGGGAGGTATTGTAAGGTTGATTTTGTCATCCTGAACTTGTGGAGGATTTTTTCTTTTTGAATACAGAGAGAAAACATTTATTCTAGAAAAGTTTATTTCTCCTTACGGTCGTCTAAAAGCAAAAGGTGTTTTGAGCGAAGCTAATGACAGATACTATAATTGATCTTAGTATGAATTAATTATGTTGTGTAACTTATAACTGTTTTATATAAATTAGAAGATAAAATGAGAAAGTGTGTTGTTTGGGTTTTCTTATCGTTGCTTGTATGTATGACTATGATCAACTGTTCAATTCAGAAAAGGAGAAATATTCCGGCAAATGAGTATTTCATTTATGGAAAGTTGAAGAATGTTCCGGATAGTGTTGTCATTGGTTTGTACGTGAGTGAAGGGAATATTATAAAATTGCTGTCTCAAGATACCTTGACCAATGGAGAGTTTTCATTTCGTGACACCATTTCGGACACTCGACAGTTATTAATAATGTCTAAAAGCAAAGGCTTTCCCGGTATATGGTTGAACGTGTGGGTAGCACCGGGGAAGTATATTGAAATCAGTGGTCAAGATAAACTTTTGAGAACCTGGACGATAGAAAGTGATATTCCCGAACAATTGGAAGAGAACCGTTTTATGGATTGTGCCATGACGCAGCAAAGAGAATTGATGCAACATTTAGCTGCCAGTTATGATTGGCAGCGTATGATGTTTATTGATCATCCGGGAGATGAAGAGTTTGCTAAAAAAGCATGGGCTAAAATAGATTCTATTCGGAAGCTGGAAAATCCGCTGCAAAAGGAAATCTGGAAAAAAGAAATGGAATATATGAAAAGTGCTCCCGTTTCTAAGGTTTGGATTAATAATTTGTTACTGTATGCTTCTATGATGAAATATGAGAATATTATGCCCTATAAGGATGAGGTGAAAGAGCTTTATACCAGAATGTCCGATGAAGAGAAACAAACACCTGCCGGACAGGAAATTACTCAATATATTTATCCACCTGTTACTGTTGGCGTGGGAGATGCAATGGTGGATGGAGATTTATATGACAGTGCGGATGCGTTACATCACCTTGCAGAGTTTAAAGGAAATTACATCTTACTTGATTTCTGGAGTAGCGGTTGCGGACCTTGTGTACAATCTATACCTGAAATGAAGAAGATTGTAGCAATGTATAAAGACAAACTTGTAGTAGTCAGTATCAGTGAAGATCCGAAAGACAACTGGAAAGAATATATAAAAAATAAGGGTATGGAAGGTAATCAGTGGAATGAACTCCGTAGAGGACGTACCGGGCTTGCAGCAAGCTATCAGGTGAACGGAATACCGTATTATGTACTTATTGCCCCTGACGGAAAGATTCAAGATGTGTGGTCGGGATATGGAGAAGGGTCGCTTTTAGATAAAGTGAAACAGAATATTAAGTAATTGAGGAAGATTATAGAGGAAATATGAAGAAACAGTTTTATGTGAGGAAAACTTTTATATCGGTTGTATTGTCTATCTGTTTTTTGCCCTTATGGGGACAGAGTGACTTTTCTCAAATTGATTCATTAATCAAAAAGATGCTTCCCGTAGCCTCTGAAGTCGGGATATCTGTTTATGATCTGACGGCAAAGACTCCATTATATAATTTTCGTGCTGATAAACTCTCCCGTCCTGCTTCGACAATGAAGTTACTGACGGCAATTACTGCTCTGTCCCGTCCCGAAGCTGATGATCCTTTTCGTACAGAGGTGTGGTATGACGGTGTGATAGAGCATGATACTTTGCAAGGCAATCTATATGTTGTAGGAGGATTTGATCCTGAATTTGACGAACTGGCAATGGATTCGCTGGTAAGAGAGGTGATCACTTTCCCTTTTTCGGTGATTAACGGACAGGTCTATGGAGATGTATCCATGAAAGACTCACTTTATTGGGGAAGCGGTTGGGCATGGGATGATAATCCGGAAGCTTATCAACCTTATTTGTCTCCGTTAATGTATTGTAAAGGTATTGTTGAAGTGGAAGTTGCCCCAGGAGCTCAACAGGGAGATTCGGCAAGAGTCTTTTGTAAACCGATCTCTTCTTATTATACAGTGACGAATCAGGCAAAAACACATACTCCGTCTGCCGGAAAGTTCTCTGTTTCACGTGATTGGCTTACTAATGGGAATAATATCATTGTAAAAGGTAATATGGATGGTATTCGTAAATCCTGGGTCAATGTTTATGATTCAAAGTGTTACTTCATGCACGCATTTCTTGAACGACTTCAGGGGCGTGGAATTGTAGTTCCCCAATCGTATGGTTTTGCTGAAATTCCTCTTGCTGGGGTACAAAAGATGAGTAGTCGGGAAACTCCGGTGCAAGACGTTTTGAATCAATTGATGAAGGAAAGTGATAATTTGAATGCAGAAGCTTTTCTTTGTCGTCTGGGGGCGCAAGCTACAGGTAAGAAATATGTAACGGCTAAAGACGGGATTACCGAGATTATGAATCTGATTGAGCAATTGGGACACGATCCGAAAGACTATAAGATTGCAGATGGTTGCGGATTATCGAATTATGACTATCTCACTCCTGCCCTGCTTGTAGATTTCCTGAAATATGCTTATTCTCAGACTGACATTTTTCAGAAGTTGTATAAATCACTTCCCATTGCCGGAATCGACGGGACGTTGCAAAACCGAATGAAAGGAACCGTTGCTTATAAGAATGTACATGCAAAAACCGGATCGTATACAGCTATTAATGCATTGGCAGGATATTTGAGAATGAAGAACGGTCATGAAGTCGCATTTGCCATTATGAATCAGAATGTGCTTTCAGCAGCTAAAGCAAGAGCTTTTCAGGATAAGGTTTGCGAAATAATAATCGGGCGTTGATGATCGAATTAAGTGTTAGTTCTCTTTTTTTTAAAGAAAATACTGTTTTGTTTGAACGTTTCCTTTCTTCGCGTGTATGCTTTGTCGGTACCGTTCTATTGAAAACAATGTCGAATTAAAAAAGAGTAAATGATGAAAACTATCAAATATCTGTTGTTTATCCTGTTTTGTTGTTACACTACACTGTCATATTCTCAAGTTGAGTCGGCTTTAAATGACAACATATTATCTCCGGACTCAATTGCAAAGGTTGTAAAAAGTATGCGTGATAAGCTGGATCAAGCAAAACAAAAAGTGAAAGATAACCCTAAAGACGAAAGAGCATGGCTGGAATATTCGGGAGTACTTCAAATACTTAAAAGTGTTTCATTGATGCAGTCAATGAAACCATCGGTAAAGTATCCGGCTCCGGACTCGGATATCCAAAAGGAAATGGATGAAATGCTGGAAGGTATGAAGCAAAATATACCTAATACTGCTACTTATGCTATTACGCGGAACTCGAATATTAAGCCGGGTGAACAGAGAATGTCATTTGACGAGATCATAGAGAAATGGCCTGATGCTGTCTTACATTATCCTACTTATGTGGCTGTGTCATTGAGAGATGAAAAACGGTTGAAAGAGATCTGTAAACGTTGGTATGAATCCGGAGAATTTCCTCCCCAGCAACTGAACTTTGCCTATAATGAGTTAGCTTCGGCAGAGAAAAATGCTATTATTTTTATGGGGGGGTGCTTTGATTTGTACGGTGTCAGGGTACTTCAGAGTGTAAAAGACCAGTTTGCGGATAAGAAGATTATTATGTATCCTTTCTTGACCAACTCCTTTTCTATAGATAAAGTAACTGAAGAGTTGGGGATACCTAAATATAGAAAGGCAGAAAATGATACAATCTCATATGCTTCGCCCGGTGACTTTATGAAAAGCTACTCCAGAGAACTCAAAGGAGTGATAGAACATTTTGCTAAGTATAGCAATCGGCCTATTTATTTTACGATAACAATGGATGAAATGGCTAAAAATGCTCTTAAAGATAATTTGCATTCCGAAGGCCTGTTAATGAAATATTCTTCCAAACCCTATGATAATCTGGCAGTTATGCGGCGGAACTTTGAGAATGTGTATTTGATGGATTATCTGCGTGAGTCTTTTTATCCTCAAACTCTTGCTGTGTCAGCCTTTGATCCTAAAGTGAATGACGGACTTAATCTTTATTATATCCCTGCCCTTAAAGCTCTGTTACAATTCTACAAAGAGTCGGAAGATCATAATCATTATGATAAACTGTATTCAATTCTGCGGACTGTTATCGACGATGCGAAATCTTGTACCAAAGAAGTGCGGGAGCAGTATTTGAAAAGTATTAATTCCTGAGTAAACTGATAAGAAATATGAGGCGATTTATCTATTTATTATATTTTCTCATCATTTTGGGACAGGTAGCAACTGCCCAGAATACAAAGCCTCTGGAGATATCTTTGATGGGATATCCTATATCTTTGGAGATTTCCTGGTATCAGACGCAGAAGGAAGCCTGGAAAATAGAATTGAAGAAAGATAAAAGGAATGAAAAGGCATGGGATAACTACGCGTACGCCTGTTTTGCAATATGGCAAACGGAAGAGGATTCTTCAAAGAAGCAGGAATTTCGAAAGGAATTGAGTACGTGTATAAAAAAAATGAAGAAGTTTATTCCTGATACTCGTACCTACTATCGTTATTTCCTGTTGCAGAACACTGATTCACAGCAACAGGAACGCATTCATCAACAGATACTTTCTTTAAAACGGACTTGTGAACGGGATTTTCTGGATGACATACGTTATTGTTACGAGATGCATCAGATAGAAAAGATGAAAGAGATAGCTTATGAATGGTATAAGAGTGGTTTGTTTTCTTCCGATCTTCTCTCCTATTGTTACAACGAGTTAGTCGGTCTGGAGAGAAATTCTGTACTCGTTTCCGAACCGACATTAAGTATATTTTATCATCATTTACTTCAATATGGACTAGGACTATTTGCGGATATTGAGATCATATCCTCGGTCGATTTAATGAAACCCGAACAGGCAAGTGGTTTTGGGAGAAGCAGGGTGTAGATCTGAAAATCTTTTCAGATAGTAAAAAGATAGCACCCGGAGCGGAATATTTTCTGGAAAAAGAAAAACGCCCGGTGTATTTCAGCCAATTTGTGTTTCAAAAGGATCTGTTAGAAGCTTTGAAGAACAAGTTATATTCCGAAGGATTAGTATTAAAGTATTCATTGAAGCCATATAATAACATAGCAGTTGCGAGAAAGAATTATGAGCAGGTTTATTTATTAGATTATTTGCGTCGTCCATGGGTATGCTATCATCCGGGTATTACGTACAATATGACTGCTAATTGGAATTATATTATCTCCTTTGCACCATTGCTACAATTCTATCGTACAAGTGGGGATAAAAACCAATATGTGAAGTTGAAGAATCTGTTGCAGGGTATTTTGGATCATACTCGTTTTTCTAAAGCTGCTACTGAATATGAGAAAATGATAGAAGCAGTAATGGCTCGTCAATTGGAAATGAAGGAGAAAGGAGAGTCTGTTATTAAAATTGTTGATAGGAGAGACGAATTTCAGAAACTTATAGACGGAGTGGAACCATGATGTTATTCAGAACTTTCAAACATGACGAAACGGACGAGCAACTCATGGAACGGTTTGTCACTAAAAGGAGTGAAAAAGCCTTTGAAGAGCTTTATAAGAGGTACGCTCCCCGGTTGAAGGGATTTTTCATGCGGATGTTTTCCGGTAATGCAGCTTTGGCAGATGATTTTCTACAGGAATTGTTTCTTCGTATTTATGAAGCAAGAGACAGTTATCAACAAGGAAAATGTTTTTCTACATGGGTTTTCTCTATGGCGTACAATCTCTGTAAAAATGAATATCGACATCGTGAGATTGTAGAAGAATATATGTCTCAACAGTCCTATATGGAAGAAAAAGATTATTGCGTTTCTCCGGAATTTGAGACTGTTTATGATCGGCAAGTGTTTAATGAACAATTGAAAAAGATCCTCACAAGCCTGACAGACGAGCAACGAGCAGCGTATACTCTTCGATATGAAGAGGAACTTTCGGTCCAGGAAATTGCACAAGTGCTCCATTGTCCCGAGGAACAGTGAAATCCCGCTTATTTTATACATTAAGAATATTGCAGCATTCATTATCTAACTATAACCCCCAAACAAGTGATTATGAAAAATGATGATTTAGAAAGATTGGAAGAATCACAGGAAATACAACGGTTGATTCGTTCTGCGAAGAAACAATATGAACAGGAAAAGGTGGATTATTCTCCTGTCTCTTTTTCTTTTGTTATGGAGTCTATCAGGAAAAAGCAAAATCAAAAGAAAAAGTTGCGAATTTCCCCTTGGTGGCTGACTGCTGCCTGTTTGTTAGGCTGGATAATCGGTTATGCGTTTTCGGGTGGACAAGAATCACAGCCGGATAATCGGTTGGCTATTACGGATACAGTAATCGTCGTACACGAAAAGATAGATACTGTATATCAAAAAGTAGAAACGCAGCCAACGAAGGTATTAACTGCTACTCACAACGTAGAAAAACTTGTGTCTTCAGAAAAAGTGGCTACTCAAAATGAAAAAACAAACAGACAGACAGTACCGGTTCTGATATCTCCTGAGTTTTTGCAGCCACAAATGAGTATGCCGGACCCGGAAAGCGATTGTTATGCAGCAAATGGAATGACTGTTGCCGAAGATAATTATCCGATTCATTTGCTAATGACTGTACAATCTAGATAGAGATAGTAAGTAAATGTCTCTAACTGATAAGATAGAAAAGACTAAGTATAAAAGATATAGTCGAACTATTAGTTTCATGCAGTGAAACTAATAGTTTCACACCGAGGAACTAAAGGTTTCAAAGAGTGAAACCTTTAGTTTCGAATATATGAAACTTGTATTATAATATGAAAATAGTGATAGGAACTAAATTCATGTTATCTTAGCTTTTTTCTGTTTCCATAGATTTCTTTAAATCTTTCTTCTGCCCTATTCGCCCGTATTCTTTCTGTAGCTCTTTCTGCTTTTCCTGAATGAGAGTAATGGTGAGGTAAAACGTCTGTCCACTCTCCAAAAAACAAGTAATGCAAAGATAGCAAGACTATGATTTTTCCAAAAAACGGATGGAATGGGTACAATATGCCCTAATCTCCCTATTCTTATAATAGCATCTTAAACACATGACAGCCAGTGTATTCTGTTGCTAAACAGCAAAATGAAAGTGACAATAGAAATGCTGCAGATGTGTATTGTCACTCTATTGTCACCGGTCTATTGTCACCATATTACAACTGATTCTCAGATGTATAACACTTAAAAGTGACAAATGACAATAAAATAACCGTTTTGCAATGCTTAGTAGTCGTAGTTAATTGTTGCGGCATAGTAAGATGTCCCCTCCTGAGTCATTTAATATATTGTTGGGGCTTTAAAAACTTATTCTCACGCTTCGGTTAATTTGCTGTTGTTAGTCTTTCTGTTAGTAATTATCTTGCTATAACTACAATTCCTTTAGATTTGTTGGCGTATTGCACTTACATATACTATTATTTAGCTAATAGTTATTAGTAAAACAGTATAAAATACTAATATTATATTTGGGATTTACAATATAGTTAGTATATTTGCATTATAACAACGCGTATAGTTAGTGTGTATAATAAATATATTTGTTATTCACAAACCGATACACGAGTTTTGCGCGCAAATACACTAACTATTTTAATCATTTATAAAGGAGGAATCAATATGAAACATAATACACTGAGGTCTTAGAGTTGTTTGGCAGCCCCAGGCATAAATTTTGTTAAAAGCTCTGCTCTCATCGGATTTTTTACGGTCCCGTTAGTAATACCTGACAGAAGGCTTCCATATTCTTACGGCCTGCATCGGCTTATGCGTAACAGCATGTGACAACAGCCGGAAATAAAACAGATATTATAAACTATAAACATCCTGATAACAATTATACCATGAACACATTAACTATTCATAGAACACCAAAGTCCCCCTTCTTCATTAGGAAAACGGAAGAATTGCAGCTTGTCAGCAAAAAGAAATTTGAAGCACTACCCGTTCAAACGTATTCGCGTACTGCCACAAATACCTTGCTTAATAATGTCCATCCGAACCAATGGAAACTTTATCGGCAACAGTGCCGCCCTCCTCCGTTCCCGTCCCTGTAAGATTTATTCGTCATCACAAAGTGTAAGAATGACTTGATTGAACGGTCGAAGACTGTAGAACTTCACTAAGTAGATAAGCCACTCCTACAGTGAGTTGAAAGGTCTCGTATGCCCCCTTCCCAACAATCCGGGAAAGCATGCGGACGAATACATCAACATGTCCGAGGACCAATGGCTGGCGGGAAAGCTGAAGCGGGTGGACCGTTACAAGGATAACGGCTTTTTATTATCCACTACGGAGTATGAGTACGAACATGTCAGTACGGGGGG
>NZ_BAKK01000040.1 GCF_000614145.1 Bacteroides faecichinchillae JCM 17102
GCCATCCCGCCCAAACATAAACAGAAAGGCAAGCAACAGACCACCCAACAATCTCCAGGAAAAATGAATATCCGAGAATATTTGAGGATTGAATTCCTTCCCAAACAGCCAACCTACCACCGAAAGGCCGATTACGACAGGAATAATCACATAAGAGAATCTAAAAGGTTTCTTTATCGCTTTCACAATTTCTTCCGTACCATTAGATTCATATACCGATCGTAAACTTCTTCTGCTACATTCTCCCAAGAACGGGCGATGGTCCGCGAAGCCTCATCTCCTACTTTAGTAATCAGACGGGGTTGCCGAATTAATTCAGTAATCCTTTCAGCATAAGCATTTACGTTGTTTGTACTCAGAAAGCCGTTTGAAGAATCCGAGATGATTTCAGCTGCTGTAGAATTCCTGATCATCAATGAGGGAGTATGTAAAGCAGCAGCTTCACGTACTACCAACGGTGCATTATCATACAATGAAGGAAAGAGAAATAGATCGGCAGCAGCATAGTAACGTTTTAACCGTTCACGTTCAGTTATATTTCCCACAAAAGTTATTTTATCCATGAGCGATAGCTCACATGCCTTTTGTTTGATTTCCGAAGCGGCATATCCTGTACCAATAAAATACATTCGAAACGACTGTTCTTTTATCCGCGCCAATGCCTCCAACAAAAAAGAGAGATTCTTTTCCCAAATATGTTGTCCAACAAACAGGAACATCATTTCATCATCACTCAATTTTAACGTTTCTCTCGCCACACGTCTTAATTCTGCTATGGGTGCTCCGTCAGCAAAATCATTACCATTATCCACTACTTCAACTTTCCCTTTATATCCATATTCACGCAAAGTCTCTTCAACAGAAGCTTGAGGAATCCAAACCTCATCTGCCATCTCATAGAAACGAACCACATTACGAATCAGATAATCGACTATTTTTTTACAGGGGATAGCCCGTTCAAAATCGGAACGATACTTGGAATGGAATGTAGCCACAAGAGGAATATGCTGTGATCTAGCAATACGCATTGCCAATGATCCAGAAGAAAAAGGGCAATGAGCGTGTACCAAATCAAAAGAAAGCTTATTAATACGGGCATGAAAAGGCCAATCAATGCGTGGAAAGCCCAATCGATAAGGCTTACGCATCGGAATAGGAATTGAAGAATAACGATATACCGGATAAGTTCCCTCATCCTTGGCATCAGGCACACTTGGAGTTACCACACATACGTTACCGGCTTTTTTATTCAGCCAATAAGCATAATTTTGTATCGTCAATGAAACTCCGTCCATAATCGGCGGAAAGCAATCGTTGAATAAACCTATCATTATCTTTTATTAATATGATTGCAAAGGAACAACTCAGACATAACATTTGTTTGAAGAAGATGTTACATTCAAGAAGAGTTTTAAGCCCGGAATTTTACAACACAAACTCCTTTCCAGCGAATATTTCATAAATAAAAATTCAAAAATCAGAATTAAAAGAATTATCTTTGCAGACGCTAACAACCCCTTTAAACACAATATGGCATTTACGAATAATATTATGATTGTCCGGCACAAGTTGCTGGCTGACCTTGTAAGGCTCTGGAAAACTGATCAGTTAGTAGAAAAAATAGATCGTCTTCCCATTGAACTGAGTCCGCGCAAATCGAAACCAATGGGACGCTGCTGTGTACACAAAGAACGTGCAGTTTGGAAATATAAAACATTCCCACTAATGGGATTTGACATGACGGATGAACATGACGAACTAACTCCACTCTCTGATTATGCAAAAATAGCATTGAACCGTCCGGAACCAGTCAAGGAGAATATCATGTGCGTTATTGATGAAGCCTGCTCTTCTTGTGTACAGATCAATTATGAAATAAGTAATCTTTGTCGCGGATGTGTAGCTCGTAGTTGCTATATCAACTGTCCGAAAGATGCGATACGCTTCAAGAAAAACGGGCAAGCAATGATTGATCATGATACTTGTATCAGTTGTGGCATCTGCCATAAGAGTTGTCCTTATCATGCAATTGTATATATCCCTGTTCCCTGCGAAGAAGCTTGTCCCGTAAAAGCGATCAGCAAAGACGAACATGGCATTGAACACATTGATGAAAGTAAATGTATCTATTGTGGAAAATGTATGAATGCATGTCCGTTCGGTGCTATCTTCGAAATCTCACAAACATTTGATGTATTGCAACGTATCCGTAAAGGTGAGAAGATGGTGGCTATCATTGCTCCATCTATTCTCGGTCAATTCCATACTTCCATTGATCGGGTATACGGAGCTTTCAAAGAAATAGGATTTACTGATATCATTGAAGTGGCCGAAGGTGCAATGATGACCACTAGCAACGAAGCCCATGAATTATTGGAGAAGCTGGAAGAAGGACAGCCATTTATGACTACTTCGTGCTGCCCATCATACATTGAACTAGTAGAAAAACATCTTCCCGGCATAAAACCTTATGTTTCAAGCACAGGTTCGCCCATGTACTATGCAGCGAGAATTGCTAAAGAAAAATATCCGGATGCGAAAATCGTATTCGTCGGTCCTTGCGTTGCCAAAAGAAAAGAAGTACGCCGCGATGAAGCCGTAGACTTTATCCTCACTTTTGAAGAGGTTGGTTCGATTCTTGACGGACTGGATATTCAGTTGGAAGAAGTTCAAACGTTCTCTGTCGTTCAGACTTCTGTTCGTGAAGCGCATGGCTTTGCTCAGGCTGGTGGCGTAATGGGAGCAGTCAAGGCGTATCTGAAAGAGGAAGCGGATAAGATCAATGCAATTCAGATTTCAGATATCAACAAGAAACATATCGCAGTACTTCGTGCTGCTGCCAAGACAGGAAAAATAGCCGGACAATTTGTGGAAGTGATGGCGTGCGAAGGTGGTTGTATTACCGGTCCTAGCACACATAATGACATTGTCTCGGGACGTCGCCAGTTGGCGCAAGAGTTGCTCAAGCGGAAAGAAAGCTATGAGACAATGGATCGATAAATTAAGACAGGAAAAAACTCTCCAATCGGAAGAATTTCGACAGTTACTAACTAAATGTGACGCGGAAACTCTGCGTCACATCAATAAGCAGGCACAAGAGGTTAGCCTACAGCATTTCGGCAACAAGATTTATATCCGCGGGCTGATTGAAGTCAGCAATTATTGCCGGAATAACTGTTTCTATTGCGGTATCCGAAAAGGGAATCCTCATATTAAACGTTATCGATTGAGTATGGAAAGCATACTTGATTGTTGTAAAGAAGGATATGCACTCGGATTCCGAACTTTCGTGCTACAAGGTGGAGAAGATCCCGGTTTGACAGATGACCGGATAGAAGCCATTGTAGTGGCGATCCGAGAACAGTATCCCGATTGTGCCATCACCTTATCGCTCGGTGAAAAACCATACGAAACCTACCAACGTTTTTTCCAAGCAGGGGCAAACCGGTATCTTTTACGGCATGAAACTTATAATGAAATTCATTACAGCCAATTGCATCCTGCTGAGATGTCTTGCAAACATCGGATACAATGTTTGCGGAATTTAAAAGAAATCGGTTATCAAACCGGATCGGGAATCATGGTCGGTAGCCCGGGACAGACAGTAGAACATCTCATACAGGATATTCTATTCATCGAAAAGTTACGTCCGGAAATGATTGGTATCGGACCTTTCCTACCCCATCATGATACACCTTTTGCACAATTTCCAAATGGAACAGTAGAACAAACATTGCTTTTATTATCTATCTTTCGACTCATGCACCTTCAGCACTGATTCCGGCAACAACAGCGCTTGCCACTCTAGCGCCCGACGGACGGGAAAGAGGTATCTTAGCAGGTGCTAATGTAGTCATGCCCAACCTATCGCCACGCGATGAACGGAAAAAATATGAATTATATAACAACAAGGCTTCTCTGGGAGCTGAATCGGCCGAAGGATTAATACTCTTGCAAAAACAATTGCAATCCATCGGATATGAGATTTCGACTGACAGAGGGGACTTCAAACATGAGATGTTGAAAAACGAGAGTTGAGAATTTAAATAGAAAACTATGATATACCAAGCAGATTCATCGAAAGCAGAAGAGTTTATCAACCACGAAGAGATTCTGGAAACTCTGGAGTATGCACAGGCTAATAAGAATAACCGTGTTTTGATAGAGCAACTTATCGAAAAAGCTGCTCTCTGCAAAGGACTGACTCACAAGGAAGCGGCTTTACTATTGGAGTGCAATCAGCCTGACCTGATAGAAAGAATCTTTCATCTTGCCAAAGATATCAAACAAAAGTTTTATGGCAATCGTATTGTGATGTTTGCCCCACTTTATCTGTCTAATTATTGTGTCAATGGTTGCATCTATTGTCCGTATCATGCTAAGAATAAAACAATTGCCCGTAAAAAACTAACGCAAGAGGAAATCTGCAAAGAAGTAATTGCACTACAGGATATGGGGCATAAACGTCTGGCACTTGAAGCCGGTGAACATCCTTCGTTGAATCCGATAGAATATATTCTGGAATCCATCCAAACGATTTACAGCATCAAGCATAAAAACGGGGCAATCCGACGGGTTAATGTGAATATCGCTGCTACTACAGTAGAAAATTACCGCCGCCTGAAAGAAGTGGGAATCGGCACATATATTCTATTCCAGGAAACTTACCACAAAGAAAACTATGAGAATCTCCATCCCACTGGTCCAAAAAGTAATTACGCCTACCATACGGAAGCTATGGATCGTGCTATGGAAGGAGGAATCGACGATGTAGGAATGGGGGTACTTTTCGGTCTGAATACGTTCCGATATGATTTCGTAGGATTGCTAATGCACGCCGAACATCTGGAAGCCCGATTCGGAGTAGGTCCGCATACTATCAGCGTGCCTCGTATTTGTTCGGCAGACGATATAGATGCGAGAGATTTTCCCAATGCGATCTCTGACGAGATATTCAGTAAAATTGTAGCGGTTATCCGAATTGCCGTTCCTTATACAGGAATGATAATCTCGACTCGTGAATCACAAGAATCTCGTAGAAAGGTGCTAGAACTAGGGATTTCACAGATAAGTGGCGGTTCCCGTACTAGTGTCGGCGGATATGCAGAAACAGAACTTCCAACAAATAATTCTGCTCAGTTTGATGTAAGCGATACCCGGTCATTGGATGAGGTAGTAAATTGGTTACTCGAGCTGGGATATATTCCTAGTTTCTGTACTGCCTGTTATCGGGAAGGACGAACCGGAGACCGTTTTATGTCATTGGTCAAATCCGGCCAAATTGCCAATTGCTGTGGACCGAATGCTTTAATGACTCTGAAAGAATATCTGGAAGATTATGCCTCGGAAGATACTCGAAAAAAAGGAGTCTTTTTGATTCAAAAGGAAGTAGAAGGAATACCAAACCCAAAAATCAGAAAAATAGCAATTAGAAACTTAAAAGAGATAACTGAAGGCAAAAGAGACTTTAGATTCTAAATAATAAAATGTAGTTTTGTAGCAATCATTCATTTCATACCAACCATAAATTATGAGTTTATCAGATACTCCAAATGCCAACCGGCTACATATCACTCTACTCGGAAAGCGTAATAGTGGAAAATCGTCTCTCATTAACGCATTGACGGGACAGGAGGTAGCTCTTGTCTCCGACACTCCGGGTACTACGACTGATCCTGTATCGAAAGCTATGGAAATTCAGGGAATAGGTCCTTGTCTGTTTATCGATACACCGGGATTCGATGATGAAGGGAAATTGGGAAAGATGCGTATTGAAAAAACCCAAAAGGCGATAGAGAAAACAGATATTGCTATTATGATTTGTGGAGGTGACGCTACAGATGAAGAACCGGAGCTGAAAGAGGAACTCTATTGGTATGAACAACTGAAAGAAAGGAATATTCCGATTATTTTTCTAATCAACAAAATGGATATTCGGAAAACGACAGAATCTCTTGCCAAACATATAAGAGAGCTTTTAGGAAATAATCCTATTTTAGTCAGTACCAAAGAATGGACAGGTATTGAGCAGATCCGTCTGGCTATTCTTGAAAAGCTACCTACAACGTTTGAAGAACAAAGTATCACCGGTAAACTTGTGACTGAAAACGATCTTGTATTACTTGTTATGCCTCAAGATATTCAGGCTCCTAAAGGCAGACTGATCTTGCCACAAGTACAAACGATTCGTGAATTACTAGACAAGAAGTGCCTCATTGCAACATGTACTACCGACAAACTGTCGGAAACATTAAAAGTATTTGCCCGTCCTCCAAAATTAATTATTACGGACTCACAAGTTTTCAAAACAGTTTATGAACAGAAGCCGGAAGAGAGTAAACTCACGTCCTTTTCCATTCTTTTTGCCGGTTATAAGGGGGATATTCATTTCTATATCGAAAGTGCTGCTGCCATTGAAAGTCTGACAGAATCATCACGCGTGTTAATAGCCGAAGCATGTACCCATGCTCCACTTTCAGAGGATATAGGAAGAGTAAAACTCCCACGATTATTACGAAAAAGAATTGGTGAGAAGTTATCCATCGACATGGTTTCGGGTACTGACTTTCCAGAAGATTTAACTCCATATTCGTTAGTCATACATTGTGGAGCTTGCATGTTCAACCGTAAATATGTACTCAACCGCATTGAACGTGCCCGAGAACAAAAGATACCTATGACAAATTATGGAGTAGCTATCGCTTTCTTAAACGAAATATTGGAACACATCGAATACTAATACTTATAAAATACACTGCACATGAAAAAGAAAAAAATGATTTTAGCCATTTTTCTGGCAACCGGCGTTATTCTCCAAGCACAGGACAGATTGACGCAATACCAAGTTCGTAATGCAATTGATGTACGTACTCCTATTATGAACGACAGTATCAATCCAAAAGGAGAAAAGTATGCGACTAAAATGTTACTTCAGACTCCGGTAGTATTGGACTTACCCGATGCACCTACGCAAACGCTTACTGTAGACACCACCGGATTTCTAAAACTAACGAAAGCTGAGAAAGACAGTAAAATCTATTTGCTCAAGACACAAATTAGAGCAGACCGTTTCGTTAAAGGTAAGTTAAAAGTTACTTCACCTGTACGCTGGGAAGCTTTCATTGATGGAGTTTCCAAACACAAAAAGGAGAATGTCGAAGATAGCATCACCTCTGCCTCTTCCCATGAAATTGCTATTAGCTTGGAACCGGAACGAGATTATGAAATTACATTCAAACTACTTTCTACTTCCGAAGATAAAGCCATACCCACGCTAAAAAGTGAATTTATAAAAGACAAGAAATTCAAAGATATTACCTGCATTTTGGACCCAAATGCAAAAAAACGTTTTGCTCTCGACAATACAGTCTACGGAAACAAGGTTATTGCTGTATCCATCTCTCCCAGTGGAAAATATCTATTAACCCGCTATTGGAACAACCACTCTGCCAAGCGTTCACGCATCTATTGCGAACTCACCGACCTGAAAAGCGGAAAAGTGATTTTAGAAAATGTAAAGGATGGCATGCGCTGGATGCCGAAAAGCGATAAGTTGTATTACACTGCTACTGCTTCTAGCGGAAATGATGTACTTACATTCGATCCTGCTACGTTACAGGAAGAAACAATTCTAAAAGGAATTCCCGAACAGAATTTCACATGGTCGCCTACTGAGGAGTATCTTATTTATTATCCTTACGAAGAAGGAGAAAAGGAAACAGGGAATTTACGCCGTATTGTCAGTCCGGCAGACCGCATTCCAAATACTCGCGGACGCAGTTTCCTTGCTAAGTATAATATAATCGATGGAGTTTCCGAACGTTTAACTTACGGTAATCACAGTACCTATTTACAAGACATTTCTCCGGACGGTAGATATCTGATATACAGTACTTCAAGGGAGAATATCACCCAACGTCCTTACTCCCTGTCTTCTCTTTATCTCGTTGATTTGGAAACACTGAAAGTAGATACTCTTTTCCACGAAGAACGATTTCTGGGAGGAGCAAAGTATTCTCCGGACGGAAAAAAACTATTACTAACTGCAAGCCCCGAAGCTTTTGGGGGGATTGGTAAAAATTGCGGCAATCATCCTATTGCCAATGATTACGACACTCAGGCATTTATTATGGATTTGGCTACCCGTAAGATGGAACCGATCACCAAAGACTTCAATCCTACCGTCAGTCTTTTGCAATGGAACCGAGGAGATGGATGTATCTACTTCAACACGGATGATGGTGACTGCAAAAACATTTACCGCTATTCTCCCAAAAGCAATGAATTTGAAAAGTTGAATTTAGAAACAGATGTTACCGGGTCTTTCACATTAGCAGAAAATAATCCATGGATAGCAGCTTATATCGGTCAATCAGATCATAATACAGGTGTTGCCTACCTATATGATATGAAAAAGAAAACGTCCCGATTGTTGGCAGATCCGATGAAACCAATTCTGGAAAAAATTGAATTAGGAAAAACCGAACCTTGGAATTTTACGGCCTCAGACGGAACTGTAATTACAGGAAAAATGTGTTTACCTCCCAATTTTGATCCAAATAAGAAATATCCGATGATTGTATATTATTACGGTGGAACGACTCCTACAACCCGCGGTATCAGTAGCCCGTATTGTGCACAGTTATTTGCCTCGCGAGATTATGTAGTATATGTCATCCAGCCTAGCGGCACGATCGGTTTCGGACAAGAGTTTTCTGCCCGTCACGTCAATGCTTGGGGAAAGCGTACTGCCGATGATATTATTGAAGGAACAAAGCAATTTTGTAAAGCACATCCGTTTGTAGACGAGAAACGAATCGGATGTATTGGTGCTTCTTATGGTGGATTTATGACTCAGTATTTGCAGACTCAAACTGACATCTTTGCGGCCGCTGTATCACATGCAGGTATCAGTAATGTAACCAGTTACTGGGGAGAAGGTTACTGGGGCTATGGATATAATTCTATTGCTGCCGCTGACAGCTATCCATGGAATAATCCCGAACTGTTTACCAAACAAGGTTCTCTGTTCAATGCAGATAAAATCAACACTCCATTGTTGCTATTGCATGGAACTGTCGATACTAATGTGCCTATCGGGGAAAGTATTCAGCTTTTCAATGCTCTCAAAATATTAGGAAAAACAGTCGAATTCATCACCGTAGATGGAGAGAACCATTTTATCTCGGATTACGATAAACGCATCAAATGGCATAATTCTATCATGGCTTGGTTTGCACGATGGCTGCAAGAACGACCGGAATGGTGGAATGAAATGTATCCAGAACGACATCTATAAAAGGAATAAATTCATCTAAATCTCATTATCTTATATTCTAAAGAGGAGCATATCAAAAGCTCCTCTTTACTAACTTTTCAATAAAGTAAACATGCTTATTTCCGCCATACAATAAAGAGAAAAATCCCGCCCGAAAACAAAACTAGTCACCTTTTTCATAAAAACTTTTGATATAATATATATTTTCCTAGATTCGCAAAAATAACACCACAAAAATCTAGAAAAACATGACTACGCTAAAAACATTAAGGCTTATTGGCTGTTTTTTTACTCTTTATAGGGAATCTGGCTCAAATACAAAGCCAAGTCCAGAAAAACAATCATATGGACAAAATCTTTGAACTAAATTCCAACTGTGCCTATTTTGAAAAATACTAAAGGCACGGATTACACGAATTACACAGTTTGGATTACCCCAAAAACCGTGAAATCTGTGAAATCCATGCCTAAAGAGAAAAGGTTCTTATTTCTGTAATGCAACTATTAATTCCTCTACTGAAACTAGCCTCTGTTCTCCTGTCTCCATATTCTTAAGCATAGTTTTGCCTTCATTCATCTCATTCTCTCCAATAATAGCAACAAAAGGAATGTTCTTAGCATTGGCATAACTCATTTGCTTTTTCATCTTAGCTGCATCCGGGAATATTTCCGCACGAATCCCTGCAGCGCGTATTTTCAGTAGCATTTCCATAGAAAAAGCTGCTTCTTTTTCACCGAAATTCACAAACAATACTTCCGTACCATTTACTGCTTCTTTCGGATAAAGTTCCAACTGATTCAGCACATCGAAAATACGATCGGCACCAAAAGAAATACCAACACCGGAGACACCGGACATGCCAAATACTCCTGTCAGATTATCATAACGACCTCCACCGGTAATACTACCAATCTGTACATCCAATGCTTTTACTTCAAAAATAGCACCAGTATAATAATTTAATCCGCGAGCCAATGTCAAATCTAATTCTATTTCATTCTTCAATCCCATCGTTTCTAGGTATTCAGAATGAATTCACTTTCTTTCACCCCTTTCATACCTACTTCGCTTGTTGCCAAAACCTTTTTCAAAGTAGCGACTTTTTCAGCATTGGTTCCATTCAAAAGTATAATCGGTTGTAATTTAGCGATAGCCTCATCACTGATTCCCTTTTCCTTCAGTTCGGCATTCACATTCTCCAAACCGATCTTATCCAGTTTATCAATTGCAACGGTAATATCCACTATTTTATCAGCCTCACCAATAATCTCTGCTATTCCGGAAAGAATCTTACGATTATTGATTTTAATACATACACGAATTCCAAAACGACTGAATACCGTATCTACAATCTGCATTAACTCAACTTCATTCAATAACGAATCGCTACCTACCACATCAGCATCACACTGATAGAATTCACGATAACGTCCTTTCTGCGGACGGTCTGCTCTCCATACCGGTTGAATCTGATAACGCTTGAACGGAAAAGTGATTTCATCACGGTGCATTACCACATAACGAGCAAAAGGCACAGTCAAGTCATAACGCAATCCTTTTTCACAGAACTTGCTTGCTAATTTAGCTGCATTACGGCTCAAAAGTTCTTCATCGGTTATCCCTGAAAAGTAATCTCCCGAATTCTGAATCTTGAAAAGAAGCTTGTCACCCTCATCTCCGTATTTACCCATCAACGTAGAAAGCATCTCCATAGATGGAGTCTCTATTTGCTGGAAACCATAAAGATGGTATACATCACGAATGGTATTGAATATATAGTTACGCTTCGCCATTTCTACCGGCGAAAAGTCACGAGTTCCTTTAGGAATACTTGGTTTTGCTGCCATAATATTACTGTTTATAGTTTTAATTGCGCAAATTTACAGCAAATTATTGAAAATCTCGACTAACTAAAACTTTAAATAAGCTCACTTTCATAAATAAAGATAAGGTAGATGTTCAAAAAAGAAAAGAAATAAGCACTAGAATATTTGTTTTTATCACAATAAATGACGAACATTGCAATGAAATACATCCTACTTAAAATTAAACGCATGAATAGACGACATCTCCATCAAACTATTATTTGCTTTTTGCTTTTTACCGGACATATTCTTCAAATACAAAGCCAAGTTCTGAATAATTACACTGAAAGACTCATTGAATTAGGTTCTAATGATTCTTTCTTTGAAATATGGAAATTACATAATGATTCTGCCGCTTATTTTGAACCTAGTATGAGACTTTATGCGCAAATATGTATCGGCAACGCATTCAACCGCCCAGAACTACTTATTAAAAGTATCGACTCATTGTACACATATTATACTTCTGAGAATTATCCTCCCCAATATAAATATTTAAAAGCTAAAGCCCTTTACGAACTAGGAAAATATAATGAATTGGCAATCTATTGCAGAAGCTTTGAAAAAGATTCTCTTTCTCAGACAGGTCCTGAGTTTGCCTGGATTGAATCTGTGGCCCGTCAATTAGACGGAACACCTGATAGTAGAATAGATTTTAATGAGAAGATCTGTACGATCCAAACTCCGCAGAACTTTCCGCTTCGAATACCTGTTCAGATAAATGACATTGAAATACCGAATGTCATTATCGATACAGGAGCACCATTTACCTTTCTCTCCTATGCTACAGCAGAAAAGTGCAATGTTCGCATGCTAGGAGATACAGTTATTGTTGGAAGTTATTTTGGAGATATAAAAGCTGTTACTGGAATAATAGATAAAATGCAAGTAGGAAACATTGTATATCACAATATCAATGTTAAAGTAGCATCTCCACAAGCTCCGGATTATTTTTCTCAAAGTAATACTTTGGGAATGCAGGAACTAGCGAAATTATCATCCCTCGAATTTTCACCGGGTAAAGTCACTTTTAGGAAAAACGATCAAAAGAAAGTTCTTCAACCGAATGTATGTTTCAGAAACGGACATCCCTATATCCAACAGCTAAACAATAATAAGAAGGAAGAGTATATGTTTGATACAGGATATGACAGCAATCTTATTTATACAAATGAGTCTATCCAGGAGAATTCTCTGGAATGGCACTCTATTCTTGAAAATCCTGTTCAGTTCCTTACCAGACAAGGACACAATGATATAGCAGGTGCTTGTGAAGGGTTATTGGGATTCCCATATACTTCAAGCTTCGAATCTTGTATTTTAGATCTTGATCAAATGACATTCAGCGGTAAAGGTTATCGGACGCACCCTCTTCATTATTCTATTTGTATTAATAACGGTGACTTTATCCGCTTAGATGCAAATCGTAAATGGTTTGAAGCAACAACAGATGAAAAAGGACGCTGGATCATCTATAGTTTTTTAGAATTACTAAAAGAACAATCAGGGAAATGTATTCAATATACAGATTCATTATTAACTAAGTATGAAAAGCAACTAGAAGAAGAAGGATCAAAAACTACAATTTTAAATATACGAGCCGCCGCTTTTGCAGCCATCGGAGATTATACATCAGCTATTAAAGTTACAAAGAGCTTTGTTGAAACAGCTCCTGATCTAAAAGGAGGATTAAATAGATGTATTGCTTTAGAACCAATAGGAAAACCAAACATAGACTGGCACAGTCCTGAATCTATTCTCCCCGCAACTTTAAATGACAATGGATTATGTGTAAATGCAAAAATCAACAAAACAACATCTGAAGTTTACTTCTCACCTGATAAAAAAGAATGTCAGATTTCGTCAAAAGAAGCGACTAAATATCAAATGAAGATCATTGAATTTGAAGACGATTCTATGAAAAATAGAAAAATAGCTATTGCTGAAGAATTGATATTAGGATATATGACTGCTTGTAATGTACAGTTCTTTATTAATGATGAAGTAGATAATATTTATTTAGGCAACAATTTATTACGACTAATTCCACAATATAGTATGGGGACTAATCAAATTACCTTATCCAACCAAACTATTAATTCTGACAAAAAAGGAATCGAATATCCTCTATTAAATATACAAAACATATTATGCTACTATCGCCCTACGAAGAATGATGTAGAAAGCTTCGCTATTGGTAACATGCTTCCCGGGATGCAAACAATTACCCTAAAAGAATTATTAGAACAGAATAAGAAAGTGATAATTAATATTCGAGATATGCACATACAACTCAAATAAATCAAGGTTTGCCAGACACAGGCATCTCGACACAATACCACAATAAAATATAAAGAGAGGCAAAAATCCAACAGTTGCACCATTCTGACATTCAAGGAGCGTAGTAGAGAATCTCTCCTTTGATGCAGCAAGAGAGATCAGATCCATCGGTTTCATATCTTTAAATGACAGAGCAAAATGATAGTTCATTTTACTTCTGGCTCATTAAAAGAATTTATTATTGATTCAAATATGTATTAATAAAACGATAATTGACCAGTGTATTCCCAGTAACATTATTCGTCCGGAAACCTGAATAGTGATCGTCTTTTAATAACTGGCCTTCTATCCGCACATTATCAAAAAGGATGTTGGTAAGCTTCTTTTGCGAAGTGCCCTCTTTTTGCCAACCATAGAGCCAAATTTCGTTCGCAATAGAGCTTCCACTATTTTTCTCACAGGTAACATTACGAAAAATCACATTATCAATCCCTCCACAATAACTTTGATTCCCTTGAATCGAGCCAAACCAAAAATCATTTTTAAACCCCATGCCAATTAATCTTTCGCACCTGTTTACTCGTATATTTTGAAAAAGTATATTTTTAAAATAAGTACCTTGCAATGCACAAATATTCATAGCAGAACGTTCGTCAAGTTCCGTATGATGATGTGGATCATCGTACGAATAGAGAATTTCACTATCCAGCAATTGTATGTTTTCATATACGGAAGCACGTGTTTCAGCTCCTATACCAAAGGCATTATTACAATCATTCCACAATTGCATCTTCCGGAATATAAGGTTTTTATTGGGGAGACAATCAGCTGGGGCCTGCGTTTCTGGAGCCAGTCCTTTAATAGCTATGGCATCATCACAACTCCTCACAAATACATTGTCAAACTCACAATCCGAGCAATTAATAATATCAATACCATCTGTACACGCATAACGGGTACTCAGCACTTTTACGTTTGAAAAATTGATATTTGAACTTTTTGACATTGTAGTACACCAACATTGTGCTCTATGTCCATGAATAACAATTCCTTCTACATTACACCCACCCAAAGAATTATCTATAGAAAGTACTATTTCCGGTTTTGTATTCATCACCATACCACGCCCATAGATTTTCGCTCCTTTTCCATCATTAATCCTTAATTGTCCGTCAAGTATTGCTCCACCAGCTATATATATCTTTTGATCTCCAGAAATCGAGAGTGTTCCATTAGGGAAATAATTAGCCAATCTATGAAAACCAGGTCCGAAATAATAAAGTTTTTGCTTTGAATCGTATAAGTAGCCACCAGAATCTAAAACAGAAGGAACTGCAGAATCTATGCTGTTACAAAACAAATGAAGCACGTCTCCCTGATACTCATCATTAATTACTAATGTTAATTGCTGGTCAGCCTTCTTTAGTTTCAAGCAAATGCCATTAACAGAAGATTGTCTTAAACTTGTAAATATTGTATTTTTAGGTAAGACCTCAAAAGAGTGGATTGAATCTTTAAAGGTTATTTCTATTTCGACTTCTTCCCCATCCTTAAAATCAAAAGAGGCAAAACTCACACACTTTCCACAGAAATTTTTGTCAGTATAAATCCCTACACAAGAATGATTCACAGAAACATTAAATGGTGATTTTTCCTCCATGTAAGGATAACCTTCCGGAACTGAATACGTCCGGAAAACATTATTTATATCTATAGAATCTTGCCCGTCTACATAACAACGATTCCACTTACCGAATAAGTTTTGTGCATGAACGTAGTTCAAAGAAAGAAATGCAATAAATACATATAATACACAAAAATGAAAGTTCAGAATTTTCATACGTAAATTCAAAATCCTAGATTAATCCGGATAATATTCCCGAAAACAATAAACGCCTCCGTAGCAACTACAAAAGACTATGGAAGCGCTCATTATATTTGAGAAAAGAAGGTTAATCTCTTCTTCCCATTGCAATCATAACATAATAAATCAATGTTGCTAATGACCCCAAGGCAGCTACTACATAGGTATAAGCAGCTGAACGAAGAGCATCTTCCGCCTGTGAATGATTGAATGAATTGGTTATACCAGATGAATTCAACCAAACAAGTGCACGTTTACTTGCATTTATCTCCACCGGCAAAGTGATAAAACTAAATAAAGTTGTCGTAGCAAACAAAATAATACCAATCCACAATAATTGAGGGAATGTACTAAGCATCAAAATACCGGCTAATAAAACCCACGTTACAATAGAAGACGAAAAATTCACTATTGGAACTAATGCACTACGCATCTTTAAGGGTGCATACATACGTGCGTGCTGAACAGCATGTCCACATTCGTGTGCAGCTACTGCAGCAGCCATGATACTATTACTGTCATATACTCCTTCACTCAAATTCACTGTCTTATTGGCAGGATTATAATGGTCGGTCAGTTGTCCGGGAGTATGTGTCACTTTTACATCATAAATTCCATTGTCGTGTAACATTTTTAAAGCTACATCACGACCTGTCATTCCGTTTCCGGTAGGTATCTTTGAATACTTTTTGAATTTGCTTTGCAAATTCATCTGTACTAGCCAGCTAACAATGGCAATTCCAATAAATAATACCCAAGGTGAAATCATACTTTATTCTTTTTAAATTATTACTCAATACTACATAAACAAATAGTTTGCCAAAAATAAGGGGAAACGATCAATGTAAGAATAGTTTTCCCTTGCTTTTAGGAAGAATTAGCTAAAAATTAGTCAATAGTAAGATCAATGATGTAATCAACATCTTTCGGAACCTCTGATAGTTCAAGCAAAATACCTTCTTTCATTTTGGTAAATCGAACCGGAGATTTATCCTTAAATAAAACCGCCTTTTTTACTTTCTTACCAATCAGAGGCAAGAATAAAGCGTTATCTTGCAAATCAAGAATATGGACGTACAGTTTATCTCCTTTTTGTGTTGTCACTCCCCACTCATGAGGAGCAATAATACCACCTCTTGTCCCATAAATAGTTTCACCATACCGACTCATCCATTCACCAACCTCTTTCAACCGTTCCACAGCTACTTCCGGAAGTTCTCCATTCGGCTGAGGACCAATATTCATTAACAAGTTTGCATTTCTACCTGCAGCCTTCACCAGATAGTGAATCAATGTTTTTGTTGATTTATAATTCTGATCGGTAATCTTATATCCCCACATTCCGTTCATTGTCTCACAAGTTTCCAAAGGCAATTGACTTACATCTTGCCCGGAAAGTCCGGCCGTATTTTCTCCCGGCAGGTCACGCTCGAAGATCTGAATGTCTTCCCCTTGAAAAGGTACTTGATGATGATTATTTCCAACCAAACATCCCGGCTGTAGTTCATGAATCAACGCATACTGCTCTGGAAGTTCCCAGTCAAAACTTGAATTCTGGTCCTGATCCCACCATCCGTCAAACCAGATAGCCCCTATCGGACCGTAATTGGTCAGTAATTCTGTTAGCTGATTATTCATAAACCGGTAATAGCTCTTCCAATCACCTTTGGGGTTCGGCCGTCCTGTTCCATGCCCAGTACGTCCCCACGGATAATCCTCCCGTGACCAATCAAGATGAGAATAATAAAAATGAAGCTTTATTCCATATTTAGTACAAGCATCGGCCAATTCTTTAATAATATCTCTTTTAAAAGGGGTAGCTTTGACTACATTAAAATCAGAAAACTTAGTATCGAACATCGAAAAGCCTTCATGATGACGGCTGGTGAAACAAATATACTTTGCCCCAGAAGCTTTAATAGCTGACACCCACTTATCGGCATCAAACTTAGACGGATAAAAACCACCTGCCAGTTTGGCATACTCTTTATAATTCAGATTGTTGTTTGTCATTGTCCACTCACCGGTAGCCAACATAGCATATAATCCCCAATGTAGAAAAATGCCAAATTTATTATCCTGAAACTCCTGACGTGCTTTCAGATTTTCCTGAGTAGGTTGGTAAGAAGACTGGGCAAATACTCCCAAACTTATACCTAATAATAAAAGGAAAGAAATAAAATGTGTTCTCATAAAGCATTATTATTAAATAAGTATTATATCAAAACTAGTTATCAACATGTTCTCTGCCAAATGATCTATTAATTAAAACACATTACTCAGCAATTAAAATTCTAAACAAGAAAGGCGGAGATTATAAAACTCCGCCTTTCTCCAAAATATGATAGAACTATTTATTATTCTTCAGTATAACGTTCAATAGTCTGAGCTCTGTCCGGCCCTACAGAAACAATCTTGATTTGTACACCAAGCTGTTCCTCTAAGAAGCTAAGATAAGCATTAAATTCTTCTGGGAATTCATCCTCACTCTGCATTTTCGTCATATCTGTTTTCCAACCCGGAAGTTCAGCAAATACAGGCTCTACTCCTTCTGTTATGTCATAGGGGAAATAGTCGATTTCTTCACCATTCAACTTATAAGCAACACAAGCCTTGATTGTATCAAACGTATCAAGTACATCACTCTTCATCATAATCAATTTAGTTACACCATTGATCATTACCGAATATTTCAATGCTACTAAATCAATCCAGCCACAACGACGTTTACGACCTGTCACTGCACCAAATTCATGTCCCAATGCACCAATCTTTTCTCCAGTCTCATCAAACAATTCTGTCGGGAAAGGACCTGCACCTACACGTGTACAATATGCCTTGAAAATGCCATAAACTTCTCCAATACGATTAGGACCGATCCCCAAACCAGTACAAGCACCAGCACAAATAGTGTTGGAAGAAGTAACGAATGGATAAGAACCAAAATCTACATCCAGCATTGTTCCCTGCGCACCTTCGCAAAGTACACTCTTTCCATCGTTCAACAGATTATTGATTTCATGTTCGCTGTCTACAAGATGGAATTGTTTCAGATATTCAATACCTTCCATCCATGCTTTTTCAAGCTCGGTCAAGTCATATTCATAATTCAAATCCTTCAGGATTTGCTCATGGCGAGCTTTTGCAGCTGCATATTTATGTTCGAAGTTATGAAGGATATCCCCTACACGAACACCATTACGGCTTACTTTATCCGTATAAGTAGGACCAATGCCTTTACCTGTAGTACCTACTTTCTCATCTCCTTTAGCTGCTTCATATGCTGCATCCAGAATACGATGTGTCGGAAGAATAAGGTGAGCTTTCTTTGAGATATGCAAGCGTTCTTTCAACGGGTGACCTGATGCTTCAAGAGCTTCGGCTTCGGCTTTGAACAGTGCCGGATCAAGTACTACACCATTACCAATAATGTTTACTTTATCACCCTGAAAAATACCGGAAGGGATGGAACGAAGTACATATTTTTGTCCTTCAAACTCAAGTGTATGACCTGCATTCGGACCACCCTGAAAACGAGCAACCACATCATACTTAGGTGTTAATACATCGACAACTTTTCCTTTACCTTCGTCGCCCCATTGTAATCCTAATAGAACATCTACTTTCATTTTTCTTTTTTATTGTTGTTATTTACTTTTTTCCGTTTATTCGCTCTGTCACATTTACTACATAATCCATATATATATAAGGAGTAATGAGATAGTTGAAATCGGCTTAACTTCGTATTCTCAATAGCGTGCTGCAACTCCTCGTTCTGAAACTCAGTCACTTTACCGCATTGAGTACATATCTGATGATGATGGGTTTCACGATTATATGATTTTTCATATTGAGAAGAAGTTCCAAATTGATGTTTGATGACCAGACGAGCATTGATTAGCAGAATAATGGTATTGTAAAGAGTTGCCCGACTGACCCGAAAGTTTTCCTGGTCCATCATTCGCGAATAGAGCATATCAATATCGAAATGTCCTTCGATGGAGTAAATAGTTTCGAGTATGGCGTAACGTTCGGGAGTCTTGCGATGCCCGTTTACAGTAAGATATTCGGTGAATATCTGCCGTACCGTATCTTTCACATTTTGAGTTTCCATCATCAGCACAAAATTAGCGCGAACAAAGTTAAGCCTTTTTTGCGGAAAGCAAAAGATTTTCTGTGATATTTATATGAAGGATAATTTATGAGTTAAACAACAAGGAACTATCACTCACCCAATTCATCTTTCACCATATAATACAACCTCTGCTCTGCTTCAATAGAAGAGTCTGCCATTCCTTCTACCAAACGACACACCTGAAAAGCATGCTCTTCATTATGTTGCATATATTTGCGAATGGCTAACATCGCAGCATTTCGTACATGATAACTATCTGAATGAACAGCACATATAGCCTGATCAAGTAATTCTCCGGCAACTCTTTCCGTCATATCTCCTTTCTTCATCAAAAGACGGGCAACAGTCAAAAAGCCACAAGTTTGTACATATTCCCGTTCATCGGCTATCCAATGAAATGATTTTGCAGGTGCATACGGTAAATGCTGAAAAAGATTCATGCAGGTTAATTCTGCTATTTCAATATTTTGAATGTCTTCTACCCAAATATCAGCAATTTCCGGATAAAAGGTATCAATGGGTTGTAACATCGCAGCCAGAATCTTACATTCACGAATATTTTCTTTCCATAATGCTTGCGCCAAATCATGATTCTTTTCATAGGTACCAGCAATCATTTTGATACGAGGAAGTTCTACTCCAAAATTGAGTTTATACACTAATCCCTTCTCACGCATACTTTGAGACACAGCTCCGTTCATAGAGAGACGGAGCTGTGTTTTAATATCTTTCAATTGTTCTTTAATATCCATTTTCTAATTATTTATCGAAGGCAGCGAAGAATAGTCCTTACTATAACGCAACATTTGTTCCACATAACCTTCGTCATAAGATACGGTAACATTTGTAATATTACCATTTTCATCTGTCACCAATTCATATTTCGGATTCACAAATCCTTTATAAGGAGCAAGATTCAGTTTCTTATAACGTTCTAATACTTCCGCATGAAGAACCGGATCTATTTTTACTGCATAATTCTCCACCAAATTACGAGCTCCTTCAAAATCACCGGTAGACTTGATACGCTGTATTTCTGCCAACAATTTACCAAACAATTCGCGTACTTTCTGATAATCATTGATCACAACATAAGTTTTTCCGTCTTTCTTCACCATTTCCACAGCTTTATCAGCCGCTCCGTTTTCATATACCCAACGAGCAATCAACTGGCGATTACGCATATGAGCCTCTTCAATATTATTACCTGGTTCGATACGCACTAACTGTGTCATCAAACCATTCATCAAATATTTGTAATATTCAGCTTTATAAGCATCTGCATCCGGCACAAGCCTCAACTCTACCAGTTTCGGATCAGCAACATAATACAAACCAAACAAATCAGCACGAGCTTCTTCAATGGTAGAGCCATATGCTTTCAGAGCATCTGGATCTACTCCCGGAAGCAACTTACCGGAACCATGTCCCAAACATTCATGTAAGTCAGTATGTAGTTCATCAGTCAGATCGCCATATTTATCTATCGACTGAACTTCCGCATCACTGTAAGCAAATTCTTCATTGAAACCATTACCATGAGCTGCTTTGTTATAAGCATCAGTAATGTTTCCAATAGTTACTGATTTCGAACCATGATGAGCACGAATCCAGTTGGCATTCGGAAGATTGATACCAATAGCTGTAGATGGATACAAATCACCAGCAAGTATCGCAGCAGTAATTACTTTCGCCGATATACCTTTTACTTTATCTTTTTTGAAAGACTTATCTACCGGAGAATGATCTTCAAACCATTGGGCATTACTACTTATAGTTTCCGTACGATGTGTAGCTTCCAAATCCTTAAAGTTCACTAAAGACTCCCAGCTAGCTTTCATACCTAAAGGATCACCGTAACTCTCAGTGAAACCATTCACAAAATCAATTCGTGAATCCAAGTCTTTCACCCAAAGAATAGCATATTCATCAAAGTCCTCCAAACTACCTGTTTCATAGAATTGAATTAGCTTACTAATTACAACTTTCTGAGCATCATTTTCAGCAATAGCTTCCGCTTTCTTCAGCCAAAAGACAATTTTCTCAATCGCTTGCGTATAGAGTCCACCTACTTTCCATACCTTTTCTTGAATCTTTCCATCCTCTTTAATCAACCGACTATTCAAACCATAAGAAACCGGTGTTTCATTTTTCGGATCTTTCAAAGCATTATAAAAATCTTCTGCTTCTTTCTGTGTTACACCATCGTAATAGTTACATGCGGAAGTAAGTACCAAGTCTTCTCCGTCAGCCTGATTCACCCGCTTTGGCATTATAGTTGGATCAAAAATGACAGGAAATAATTCGTTGCAAAGCTGTTCGACAGTTTGTCCTTCTTCCAACGGGAGCAAAGAAGAGTCAATACTAAGCACAGCTTGTTTTATAAACTCCTTTGAAAAGTTTGGTACAAATTTTTCCATCCCATAATGATGATGAATACCATTAGAGAACCATACTCGTTTGAGATACACTTCCATATTTTTGAAATCAGAAGTTTCTTTATCACCTTGATAGTTCATATACACAGCTTCAAGCATCCGACGAATTCTCAGGTTATACTTCCCGTTCTGGTCAAACAGAATATCCCGTCCTTCCAAAGCAGCTTGTGTCAAATAATAAATCAACTCTTTTTGTTTCAGTGACAAGTCCTCAAATCCGGAAACCTTGTACCGCAATATCTGTAAATCTGCAAATTGTTCCACTGTATAATCAAATTTATCTGTTTTAGCAGTTGTTATTTTAGTTCCTCCACAAGACACTAAAAGTGTCGAGGCTATGGCTATTGATATAAAATGTTTCATAATAACTAGTATTGATCAATGTAAAAAGAGAAAAAGGAATTATCCCTAAACTCTCATTCAGGGGTAATTCCTTTTATTCAGTTTCGGAATACACAATTACTTTTTGCTATCTGTATGCCTCTTGCGATATCCGTTAGGAGTTTCACCTACATTCTTATAAAATGCAGCATAAAAAGATTGACGATTTGCAAAGCCAACCATTGCACTGATTTCCTCTACATTCTTGTCAGCATAACGTTTGTCAGTCAATAAGTGCAATGCATCTTTTACTCTGTACTCATTCAACAAACAAGAATAGTTCATGCCAAAACGAGAATTTACCACTGCAGAAAGATAGCGTGTATTTGTTTTAAGCTCTTTAGCTAGATCTTTTGCAGAGTAGTCAGGGTCTTTATACTTCTTCTGAACAACTACAATATTCAGAATCTTATCATACAACTCATCTGCTAATTCCGGTCTAATCAAAGATCTATACGCAGCTTTCTTTTCTTTCTTTTCCCTTAAATTATAAGGGCGTTTTTTAGGAGTTTCCTCCGTTGCTTTTTTTTCTAAATCACTCATCGAATTAACTGGTTAGGGGTTTGTTCATTAATTAATATTGCCCATTCGCAACATTGTATGTTACAAATGTCTTACTTTTTTTTTTAATACACAATTATTTTGTGCATTTTTTTTTCTACTTAAACAATCAAAAAGCTTGAAATAGTGTAAATATGACAAAATAATAAGAAACTTTAACTTCGGGAATTTATTCTTGAACAGAAATCGAGACATGATAAAGTATACTAAAGAAAATGTATCTTTGCAACAAAGTTTAATAAATTCATTGATGAAAGATACATTAAAAACATATTTCGGATACGACAATTTCCGTCCTTTACAAGAAGAAATCATCCGCCACATTCTAAACAAAAAGGATGCTTTAGTACTAATGCCTACCGGTGGAGGAAAATCCATTTGTTATCAGTTACCTGCCTTACTCAGCGAAGGCACTGCTATAGTAGTCTCACCACTCATCTCATTGATGAAAGATCAGGTAGAAGCATTACAATCTAACGGGATTGCAGCCGGAGCCCTGAATAGTAATAATGACGAAACAGAAAATGCTAACCTGCGTCGTGCTTGTATTGATGGACGATTGAAACTACTTTATATTTCTCCGGAGAAACTGGTAACAGAAAAAGACTATCTGTTACGGGACATGAACATCTCTTTATTTGCCATTGACGAAGCACACTGTATTTCACAATGGGGACATGACTTTCGACCAGAATATACACAAATGGGAATAATTCATCAGCAATTCCCTCAAATTCCAATCATTGCATTAACGGCAACAGCTGATAAAATTACGCGGGAAGACATTGCTCGCCAACTTCATCTCAAAAATCCACGCACTTTCATTTCATCTTTCGACCGACCCAACATCAGCCTAACGGTAAAACGTGGTTTTCAGGCAAAAGAGAAAAACAAAGCGATCCTTGAATTTATAAACCGTCACAGTGGAGAGAGTGGAATTATTTATTGCATGAGTCGTAGTAAAACAGAAACTATTGCTCAGATGATACAGAAACAAGGGATCCGTTGTGGTGTTTATCATGCAGGATTATCTCCACAACAACGAGATAAAACCCAAGATGATTTCATCAACGACCGTATTCAAATAGTATGTGCCACGATAGCCTTTGGTATGGGAATTGACAAATCCAATGTCCGTTGGGTCATTCACAATAATCTTCCTAAAAGCATTGAAAGTTTTTACCAAGAGATAGGCCGTGCGGGACGTGATGGTTTACCAAGTGATACTATACTATTTTATTCAATAGGAGACTTAATCCTGCTCACTAAATTTGCAACCGAAAGTAATCAACAAACTATTAATCTGGAAAAACTTCAGCGAATGCAACAATATGCCGAAGCAGACATTTGCCGAAGAAGAATTCTACTAAATTATTTCGGAGAAACGACAACTAAAGATTGTGGGAACTGTGATGTTTGTAAAAATCCCCCTGAAAGATTCGATGGTACAATCATCGTCCAAAAAGCATTAAGTGCTATTATTCGTACCGATCAACAAATTGGAACTGGATTACTGATTGACATTCTTCGTGGCAACTATTCTACTGAGGTTACCGGAAAAGGTTACCAAGAACTAAAAACATTTGGTGCCGGAAGAGACATTCCAGTACGCAATTGGCAAGACTATCTCTTACAAATGCTGCAATTAGGTTACTTTGAGATCGCCTACAACGAAAACAATCACTTAAAAATTACCTCAAGTGGTACCGACATACTCTTTGGCAGAGCCAAAGCTACCTTAACAGTCATCCATCGAGAAGAATCTGCAATCAAAGGAAAAAAGAAAAAAGTTATAATCTCCAAAGAATTCTCCTTCGGACTACCAGGCACAGAGAATGAAGATCTTTTCGAAGCACTTCGTGGCTTACGAAAACAATTGGCAGATCAAGAAGCACTTCCTGCTTACATTGTATTATCGGATAAAGTGCTCCACCTCCTCAGTATTTCTCGCCCCACTACTATTGAAGAGTTTGGAGCTATCAGTGGTATTGGAGAATATAAAAAGAAAAAATATGGGAAAGATTTCATAACCCTAATCAAGCAATTCGTAGACAATACCTAATTGTTACATCAAATGTCCTCCTCACAAAATAAACTGGTTACATACATCCGTACCTATTTTCTTCTTTGCCAAATAATCCTAGCGCGAAATCTCAGAAAGATAGACTGTTTAAGTAGTATGAGTTTCTACTCTTCGACACAGTAAAAAAGTTAGTAGGAGAATCAAGAAAATAAAAGAAGATTATCGGCACTGCTGTAACTGCTCATGCAAATCCGACCGAGGTACTCCAAATGAAATCGCCTTTTCAAAATTAGACTTCGCCAATGATTTCTTTTTCTGAACCAGATAAATACTACCACGCAGTAAATAAGCATCTGCTGAAGACGCATCTAACCGTATAGCTTCATCCAAATCCACCAACGCTAAATCATCATGCCCCATCTCATGTTCCACATCAGCACGAGCAATATATAAGGTAGCGTCATTAGGTGCCTCTACAATCATTTTATTCAAAATATCAAGTGCCTCTTTGAACTTGCCTTCTTTCTGCTCCAAAGTCGCCAAACCAAGTCGCCCACTATAACTCAAAGGATCAAGCTCCATCAAACGATTATAATCTAGTCTGGCAGCAGGATAATCCCGACGAAGCACATAAATATAAGCCCGCATCAATAGCGCTTCCTTATTCTTTTTATCTTCATCAAGTACTTGACAATAATCAGTATAAGCACGATCAGTTTTACCCATCTCTAAATAAATCGCAGCACGATCCAACAAAATAGGTACTGATAACGGGGCAAAATTCAAAGCAAATGTATAAGATTCAAGTGCCTTGTCAAATTCCCCCAAACGGCGTTGTACTAATCCCAGATTAGAAAAAAGCATTGCATTCTTTTCATTCTTCGGATCCAGTTTTAAAGCCTGCACTAATAAGTCTTTCGCCTGATGAAGACTATCTTTTTCTATGTATTCTATTGCCCTCTCCGACAACTGCTGATAAGTTTGTGCATGTAAAGTAAACGGAAACAAAAAAAGTAATAAAAGGATAACCCCTTTCAAAAAGAATGAAAATGCAGTTACCTTCATCTTATCCTTACTCAAAATATTTTTCATCAATTAATCATATTAATTAAAACACGCTCTCCTCATATATCAAAAGAAGAGACAAAACACGATCACTACAACGGATACACGTCAAATGCAAACAACTCAGTTGAAAGATAACGCTCTCCCGTATCAGGTAACAATACTACGATTTTTTTGTTCTTGAATTCCGGACGTATCGCCAATTGACGAGCAGCATAAACTGCCGCTCCTGAAGAAATTCCCGCTAGCACCCCTTCAGTAGCAGCCAATTCTCGACCTGCACGAATCGCTTCATCGTCTGGTACCCCTATAACTTCATCAACAATAGAAGCGTCATAAAGCTTCGGGATAAAATTTGCACCGATTCCCTGAATTCGATGTGGTTCTGCTTGACCACCAACTAAAACTGGAGATGACGCAGGTTCTACTGCAACAATATAAATATCCGGGTTATGTTTTTTTAAGGCACGAGCAACTCCACACACAGTGCCTCCTGTACCAACTCCTGCAACAAATGCTGCCACTTCACCATCCGTATCCCGCCAAATTTCTTCACCGGTAGTCTTTTCATGGACAGTCGCATTAGAAGGGTTCTCAAATTGTTGCAGAATTACCGAATCAGGAATACTATCACACAATTCCTGAGCTTTAGCAATAGAAGCAGCCATTCCCCCCAAACCATCCGTTAAGACAATCTGCGCCCCTAATGCTTTTAACAAATTCCGACGTTCGAGACTCATTGTCTCAGGCATAGTTAATATCAAATGGTAACCTTTAATAGTAGCTACCATTGCCAAACCTACTCCTGTATTTCCGCTTGTCGGTTCAATAATAGTCGCACCAGGTTTTAATATTCCACACGCCTCTGCATCCTCGATCATAGACAAAGCCACCCTGTCTTTCACACTTCCAGCCGGATTGAAAGCTTCCAACTTAGCAATTAAATTCTGTTTCAGATCATGCTTCCGGCTATAACCTGAAAGCTCCATCAAGGGAGTATTTCCCACTAAATCTGTCAATTTCTTCGCAATTTTTGGCATCATTCACCTCGTTTTATTCGGTTGATGTGCAAAGATACAGAAAAGAATTGTACCTTTGTCTCCGTTCAATCTTTTTAAGTTTACAGATATGAAAAAGAGAATCCTGCAATTTCTCACGACTTATTTTTTATTTGTTCTTTTGTTTGTTATACAAAAACCTTTATTCATGGGTTATTACCATGAACTCTATACTACTGCCTCCTGGAGCGATTATTTCAGTGTCATGTGGCACGGACTACCGTTAGATCTTTCCTTAGCAGGATACCTCACAGCAATTCCGAGTCTGTTATTAATTGTTTCTGCTTGGACCGACTCAGGTATACTTCGTCATATCCGACAATGGTATTTTGGTATCATCGCCTTTATTATGGCTTCTATTTTTATTGTTGATTTAGGATTATACGGTTTCTGGGGATTCCGTCTGGACACCACTCCCATCTTCTATTTCTTTACCTCTCCCAAAGACGCCATAGCCAGTGTAAGTATCTGGTTTATATTACTAGGTTTATTAACCATGCTAATTTATACAGCCATTCTTTATGGAATTTTCTATTTCACACTTATTCGTGAAAAGAAGCCTTTAAAAATTCCTTATCACAGACAAAATGTATCTTTGGTACTCCTTTTACTGACAGCAGCTCTTTTCATCCCCATTCGCGGTGGTTTCTCTGTATCAACCATGAATCTAAGTAAAGTTTATTTCAGCCAAAACCAACGAATAAACCATGCAGCAATCAATCCTGCATTCAGTTTCATGTATTCCGCCACCCATCAAAACAACTTCGATAAACAATACCGTTTAATGGACCCTAAAAAAGCCGATGAACTATTTACTCAAATAATAGAAAAACCAGCATTAGCAACAGACAGTATTCCCCAATTACTTAATACACAACGCCCCAATATTATCTTCATCATCCTGGAAAGTTTTTCTACTCATTTAATGGAATCTTTCGAAGGACAACCAAACGTTGCTGTCAATCTGGATAAATTAAGTAAAGAAGGAATATTATTCACTAATTTCTATGCCAATAGTTTTCGTACTGATCGTGGTCTCGTATCTGTCATTAGTGGATATCCTGCTCAACCAAGTACCAGTATTATGAAGTATCCTGAGAAAACAGAAAACCTTCCTTCTATTCCCCGCACACTAAAAAATGCCGGATACGATTTGGGATACTATTACGGTGGAGATGCTGATTTCACTAATATGCGTTCTTATCTGGTTTCTGCTGGTATTGAAAAGATCATTTCTGAGAAAGATTTCCCTTTATCTGAGCGTACAGGTAAATGGGGAGCACAGGATCATACATTATTCCAACGTTTTCTGAAAGACTTGAAAGAAGAAAAGCTCAAAGAACCATTTTTTAAGATCGTACAAACATCCAGTAGTCACGAGCCTTTTGAAGTACCATTTCATCGTTTAGACCATAAAGTACTCAATGCTTTCGCTTATGCAGATAGTTGTGTGGGAGATTTCGTAAAACAATATAAGGAAACCCCGATGTGGAAGAATACATTAATCGTACTTGTTCCTGACCATTTGGGAGGATATCCTCATCCTATAGATAACCCATTGGAAGGACATACTATTCCACTCATTATGATTGGTGGAGCAATTAAAGAGCCACAGACAATAGATACTTATGCTTCTCAAATAGATATTGCCGCAACTCTGCTTTCCCAGCTTGGATTGCCACACGATGAGTTTACCTTCAGCAAGAATATTCTGAATCCGTCCTCTCCTCATTTTGGGTATTTTACAGAACCGTCTCTATTTGGTATAGTTACTCCCGAAAATCAATTGGTATTCAATTTGGATGCTAATACAATACAAGTGGACGAAGGTATCACAAAAGGAGCCAATTTGGAAAAGGGAAAAGCATTTCTCCAAAAGCTCTATGATGATTTAGCAAAACGATAAACCAATATCATTTTTCTTATAATACATTTCATATTATATGAATGAAATAATTCAAAATCTATCTGATATAGATACTAATGCACTTTTATTCTTTAATGGCATACACTCGCCGTTCTGGGATTATTTCATGAGTGCTTTTACCGGAAAAGTAATATGGGTACCAATGTATGCCACTATACTCTATGTACTACTAAAAAACTTCCATTGGAAAGTTGCCATTTGTTATGTAGTGGCTATTGCTCTGACTATCACATTTGCAGATCAGATGTGTAATAGTCTCATCCGTCCGTTAGTAGGTCGTTTGCGTCCTTCCAATCCGGAAAACCCAATCGCTGACCTAGTCTATATTGTAAATGGGAAACATGGAGGTGGTTTCGGATTTCCTTCCTGCCACGCAGCCAATTCATTCGGACTTGCGATATTCCTGGTTTGTTTATTTCGTAAACGTTGGCTGAATATCTTTATCGTTCTATGGGCACTCACCAATTCTTATACCCGCCTATATCTAGGCTTACATTATCCAGGGGATTTAATAGTGGGAGCTATCATCGGAGGATTCGGGGGATGGATGCTCTACTTTATTTTCCATAAACTAGCTGTCCGGCTAAATCTGGCTAGCAAATCTTCCAATATCAAGATGCGACAAACAGAAATGATTATTTATACCGGACTACTGACGACACTTGGTATCATCATTTATTCAATTATTCAAAGCTGAAGAAACCTTTAGAATCAACAATAAAAAAGCCTGGTATCACTTTTACACCAGGCTTTTCATTGTATGAGCAATATATTATCAAGCTTTCTTAATGTACTCAACAATCCACTGACCAACCTCTTTTGTTCCATACTTAGCCCCCCCAGCTACTTGAATTTCTGGTGTACGTACATTCTCATCCAAAGAAGCATCTACTGCTTTACGAATTAAAGCTCCTTCTTCCTTGCAATCAAAGTACTCGAATAGCATAGCTACAGAAAGTATCTGTGCCAATGGATTAGCAATATTCAGTCCTTTAGCCTGAGGCCACGAACCATGAATCGGTTCAAATACAGGAGTACGTTCTCCAGTAGAAGCAGAAGGAAGTAAACCCATGGAACCACTGATCACAGAACCCTCGTCAGTCAAAATATCACCAAATGTATTTTCAGTTACCATCACATCAAAGAATGCCGGTTCTTGAATCATACGCATAGCAGCATTATCCACATACATATAATCTGTGGTTACTTCCGGATAATTCGGAGCCATTTCCTGTGCAATTTGACGCCACAAACGAGAAGAAGCCAGCACATTCGCTTTATCTACAACTGTTAAGTGCTTTCTACGTTTCATCGCATATTCAAAACCGACTTTCAAGATACGCTCAATTTCCGGACGAGTATAGAAGTTCGTATCATAAGCTTTATCATTATCCTGATATTTCTCACCAAAATACATGCCTCCGGTCAATTCACGAATACAAATGAAATCGGCATTCTCTACTAATTCCGCACGTAAAGGAGATTTATGAATCAAGCATTTGAACGTTTGTACGGGACGGATATTAGCAAACAACCCCAGCTTCTTACGCATAGCAAGCAATCCTTGTTCCGGACGAACTTTTGCAGTAGGATCATTGTCAAACTTCGGATCACCTACAGCAGAAAACAAAACTGCATCTGCATCCTTACAAACCTGAAATGTTTTTTCCGGAAACGGATCACCGACTTTATCTATAGCATCTGCACCACAGATTGCATATTCGTAACTTACTTTGTGACCAAACTTCTCGCAAACGGCGCTCATAACATCCACTCCCTGTACGGAGATTTCCGGTCCGATACCATCGCCTGCTAATACAGCAATTTTAAAATCCATAATTATTAATTCTTTCTATTTATATACTAATAAAAACATACTTCAGAATAGCGACCTTACATCTATTCATTTTCAATAATATTCAGCATCTTCACTGTCGCTTTAATGGCAGCTTCAGTCTGGTCAGCATCCAAACCACGAGTACGGAACACCCGATCCTCATAACTCCAAGTAATGACAGTCTGCACAAATGCATCTGTACGTCCACCAGGAGGAATACTAACGGCATAATTCGTCAGCATCGGGAATTTACGTCCTAAAGTCACCTTATATACTTTGCGCAAAGCACGTACAAAAGCGTCATACTGTCCATCACCGCTTGAACTTTCTTCAAATTCTTCGCCATTGATCTCTATTTTCAAAGTTGCCATCGGCTTCAAACCATTAGCAAGGTTCACAATATAACTCTTTAGTTTCACTTTATCACCTTCAACCCCATGCTTTAACACATCCGAAACGATATATGGCAGATCCTCCTGAGTAACCAATTCTTTTTTATCCCCCAGTTCAATAATGCGTTCCGTCACTTTACGCATAGAATCCTCGTCCAAATCCAATCCCAAATCTTCCAGATTTTTACGGATATTAGCCTTACCACTTGTTTTACCTAATGCATACTCACGTTTACGACCAAAACGTTCGGGCAACAAATCATTACAATAAAGATTATTCTTATTATCACCATCTGCATGAACACCTGCAACTTGCGTAAAGACATTCTCACCTACAATCGGCTTATTGGCAGGAATTACAATACCGGAATAAGACTCTACTACCCGACTAACATCATTTAAACGGCTTTCATCAATATTAGTCAGCGCATTAAAATGATCTTTCAGAATAGCTTGTACACTAGCCAAAGGAGCATTACCTGCCCGCTCACCCAAACCATTAATCGTCGTATGCAATCCTTTCACTCCACTCAGCACAGCTGCCAACACATTGCTTACAGCCAAATCATAGTCATTATGCGCATGAAAATCAAAATGAGTATCCGGATAACGTTTCTTCATTTTCCGCATATACTCAATCACTTGTAGAGGATTCAAAATACCTAATGTATCCGGCAACATATACCGTTTGATATTGGAATCTTTCAATCCATCCATCAACTGAAATACATATTCGGAAGAATCTTTCATACCATTACTCCAATCTTCCAGATAGACATTTACAGCAATATCCTGTTCATCAGCATAATGCACTACATTGATAATATCAGCAATATGTTCTTCAGGGCTTTTTTTCAATTGTTGTGTACAGTGCTTCAACGAACCTTTACATAACAAATTGATAACGCGACAACCGGTACGTTGTATCCAATCAACTGAAGTACCGCCATCTACAAACCCCAGTACTTCTACTTTATGAAGCAGATTCCGGCGAGCTGCCCAATCGCATATCATCTTCACAGCTTCAAACTCACCGTCCGACACACGTGCTGAAGCAACCTCCACCCGGTCCACCTTTAAGTCTTCCAATAGCAAACGAGCGATCATTAGTTTCTCATGAGGCACAAAGGACACCCCGCTAGTCTGTTCACCATCGCGGAGCGTTGTGTCCATGATCTCTATCTTGACGCTTTCTTTTCCCATTGTTCTATCTTATTTTTATTACTTAACAAGAAATCAATATCATCCAATCCATTCATCAGGCAATGTTTCTTATAAGCATTGATTTCAAAGTTCTCGCTTTTACCTGTCGCTTTATTGGTGATAGTTTGCTCAGGAAGATTCACTTCCACCTCCATTTTGGGATTTGCATAAATAGAGTCGAACAGTTCTTGCAAGAATTCTTCCGAAACAACGACCGGAAGTACAAAATTATTCAACTCATTATTCTTATGAATATCTGCAAAGAAACTAGATACTACTACCCGAAATCCATATCCGGCAATCGCCCAAGCTGCATGTTCACGACTGGAACCTGAACCAAAGTTCTTTCCGGTAACCAATATTTGTCCACTATATGTAGGATCATTCAGCACAAAATCCTTATTCAAAGAACCATCTACATTATACCGCCAATCACAAAACAAATTATCTCCGAAAAATTTCTCTTCACGAGTAGTTGCTTTCAGGAAACGCGCCGGAATAATCTGGTCTGTATCCACATTTTCCAAAGGCAAAGGTACACAAGTACTTGTTATTATATCAAATTTTGTTTTCATCTCTAATTATCTATTATCCATTATCAATTAAATAAGTTCTCTCGGATCAGTAATTACTCCTGTTACCGCAGCAGCTGCAGCAACCAAAGGACTAGCCAGTAATGTACGTGCTCCCGGTCCCTGACGCCCTTCAAAGTTACGATTACTAGTAGAAACAGAATATTTACCGGCCGGAACCTTATCATCATTCATAGCCAGACAGGCAGAACATCCCGGCTGACGAATTGCAAATCCAGCTTCTGTCAGAATCTTATCAATACCTTCCTTACGAATTTGCGCATCTACCATCCATGATCCCGGAACAAGCCAAGCAACTACATTATCTGCTTTTTTACGTCCTTCTACAATGGAAGCAAAAGCACGAAAGTCTTCAATGCGCCCATTGGTACAAGCTCCAAGAAAAACATAGTCAATCTTCTTACCTAACAAAGACTCACCCGGTTGGAACCCCATATAATCCAGAGATTTCTTGAAAGAAACCTGAGCTGCTTCTCCCAATCCTTCCATTGTAGGGATATGCTGTGTGATTCCCATACCCATTCCCGGATTAGTACCATAAGTAATCATTGGTTCAATATCATTTGCGTCAAATCGAACTTCTTTATCAAACACAGCGTCATCCTCACTCTTCAATGTCTTCCAGTATTCCACTGCTGTCTCCCATTCTTTGCCTGTAGGAGCATTCTCACGACCTTTGATATATTCAAAAGTCACTTCGTCCGGAGCAATCATACCGCCACGTGCACCCATTTCGATAGAAAGATTGCAGAGAGTTAGACGTCCTTCCATTGTCAGGTTACGAATAGCCGAACCCGCATATTCAACAAAATAACCAGTTGCACCACTAGTAGTCATCTTAGACATCATATAAAGTGCTACATCTTTCGCAGTTACTCCTTTTCCTAATTCTCCATCTACAGTAATACGCATTGTTTTCGGTCTTGACTGAAGAATACACTGAGAAGCCAATACCATTTCCACTTCACTAGTGCCGATACCGAAAGCAATTGCTCCCATTGCACCATGAGTTGAAGTATGGGAGTCACCACAAACAATTGTCATACCCGGAAGAGTCAAAGCACGTTCCGGCCCTACTACATGGATAATTCCATTTTTCGGATGCATCATACCATAATGTGTCAGACCAAAATCTTTGGCATTCTTCGTTAGTGCATCTACCTGAGTCTTGGATACCTGATCTTCGATCGGTTTATCCTGATCATGCGTCGGTGTATTATGGTCCGGCATACAGAACACTTTATCCGGACGTAACACTCCGATTCCTCGTTCGCGCAGGCCGGAAAAAGCTTGCGGACTAGTCACTTCATGGCAATAAAGCCGATCAATATAAAGCTGTGTAGGGCCATCTTTCACAGTAGTAACCACATGAGCATCCCATATTTTATCAAATAATGTATTCATTTATATCTTTATAATTTTGCAAGTTAGAATTGAATTTTATTCTCTCTTTTAATTTTTAAATTTATTGATGCAGTCAATATAAGCTTCTACAGATGCTGCTATAATATCTGTATTAGCTCCAAAGCCATAATACATTTGATTATCATATTCTACCTGCATATGTACTTTACCAACATCATCACTTCCTTTACTAATGGCTTGAATGGTAAATTCTTTCAGCGTCATGTGACGGTCTACTATCTTTTTCAAAGCTTTGATCGCAGCATCTACAGGACCATTTCCACTAGCACAAGCTTCAAACTTTTCTCCGGAAATATTCAATCCCAGACTAGCAACCGAACGGACACCAACTCCACTAGTCACCTGCAAGTAATCTAATTTAATACGGTGATTTTGAGTACGATCCGCACCTGCTAATACTAGAATATCATCATCATTAATATCTTTTTTCTTATCAGCTAATTTCAAAAAGTCTTCGTATACCTTATCTAAGTTATCTTGCTCTAATTTAACTCCCAAAACAGACAGACGATTTTTCAAAGCAGCACGTCCGCTACGGGCAGTCAATACAATGGAGTTATCATCAATACCTACCTCATGAGGATCAATAATCTCATAAGTTTGCACGTTCTTCAACACGCCATCTTGATGAATTCCAGATGAATGTGCAAAAGCATTTCGTCCAACTATCGCTTTATTGGGTTGTACCGGCATATTCATCAAACTAGATACCATACGGCTAGTCGGATAAATCTTCTGAGTATTGATATTTGTTTGAATATCAATTTCATGATGACTCTTGATAATCATTGCTATTTCCTCAAGAGCAGTATTCCCTGCACGTTCACCAATGCCATTAATAGTAACCTCCACCTGGCGAGCACCATTCATAACCCCCGCTATTGTATTAGCTGTTGCCATACCTAAGTCATTGTGACAATGGGTAGAAATAATTGCTTTATCGATACCATCCACATGGTCAATCAAATATTTAATTTTAGCACCATATTCTGACGGTAAGCAATAACCGGTTGTATCCGGGATATTCACTACTGTTGCACCAGCTTTAATAACTGCTTCAATTACTCGCGCTAAATATTCATTCTCCGTACGTCCTGCATCTTCCGCATAAAACTCAACATCATCTACAAATCGACGCGCGTACTTCACCGCAGCTACCGCACGTTCAATAATCTCTTCGCGATTTGAATTGAATTTATATTTGATATGAGAATCTGAAGTACCGATACCTGTATGAATACGTTTATGTTTAGCAAACCTCAACGCATCTACAGCAACATCAATATCCTTTTGAACAGACCGAGTCAGAGCACAGATAGTAGGCCATGTCACCGCCTTAGAAATCTCTATCACTGAATTAAAATCTCCAGGGCTGGAGATAGGAAAACCCGCTTCAATCACATCTACACCCAGAGATTCCAATGCCTTAGCTACCTGAATCTTCTCTACTGTATTCAATTGGCATCCCGGAACCTGTTCACCATCACGAAGGGTGGTATCGAAAATAAATAACCTATTGTCCATCTTCTTATGATTTATATAATTATTAGCACCAAAAAAAGCCTTTCACACGTGGAAGTGAGAAAGGCTTTCGTATATTTTCATTATACACTTTTACGCGCAGCACTCACTTCCACTAAACTTTGATAGTAGAATAATAATACCACACAGTAGAATATGTATAAACATCTGATTCATTTTATTGTCTTTTTATTGTTTGACGATACAAAGGTAGAGATTATTTCTTAACCACCAAATAATACGTTACTTTTTTATCGAAAATAATTTCATTTCATAAGCTAAAGTCGAATATAAAAAAGAATATATTACTAGTTATTTTCTATTCTTCATAAAATAAAAAGAGGACACAAAGTGTTTGATCACTCTGTATCCTCCGGACTTATCATTCTAAATCAATAAATTACTTTTTATCGCAACATGCTTTTTTTTCTGAGCAATCAGCTTTCTTGTCACAATCAGCCTTTTTATCACAGTTTGTTTTGTCGCAATTAGCTTTCTTATCGCAAAAAATAGCACAGGAATCTGTTTTTTGACAACAAGAATCAACTTGAGTACATACAGCAGCTTCTACAACTGCAACAGAATCTGTTACTTCAGTTTCGGAAGTACTATTAGCTGCTTTATTACCAGAACAAGACATCATAGCAAAGGAAAATGTTACTGCCACAGCAGCTAGGAATAATTTAATCTTCATACTTTTGATTTGCTTTAAACGTTTAATATAGAATTATCGATCGCAAATATAACACATCTTTTCTAAAGTACC
>NZ_BAKK01000039.1 GCF_000614145.1 Bacteroides faecichinchillae JCM 17102
AAGGACTGATAGCTCGGTTCCGTTATCTTTCCGAAAATACTCTTTCGTGGCGGAAAGCATTCAACGTCAATATGCTTTGTGAATTTGCTTCGGCGGTAACTCCATCTGCGGTGGGAGGGAGTAGTTTGATTGTTCTTTTTCTGAATAAAGAAGGAATTAATGCCGGACGAAGTACTGCATTGATGATTTCCTGTCTCTTTTTAGATGAATTGTTTTTGGTGATAGCCTGTCCGCTGGCATTGTTATTCTTTCCGTTTTCCGAGTTATTTGGAACTATAGCTGTTTTCTCTGAAAGTATCAAGTTGCTATTCTTTGTTGTATATGGAGTGGTAACAATCTGGACTATTTTATTATATTTGGCATTATTTCATCGTCCCGAATGGGTAAAGCATTTGCTGATCAGTGTTTTTCGTTTGCCGTTACTTCGTCGTTGGAAGAAAGCAATTGAAGAATTGACGGATAATTTAGTGGAAAGTTCTCATCAAATCAGTGGCAAACCTTTTGTATTCTGGCTGAAAGCGTTCGGGTTGACTTGTAGTGCCTGGGTTTCCCGTTACCTGGTGGTGAATGCATTATTGTTTGCTTTTACTACGGATGGAAGTCAATTAGTTGCTTTCGTTCGTCAGCTTATCTTGTGGGTTGTGATGACTGTCAGTCCTACTCCCGGTGGAAGTGGAATTAGTGAATATATGTTTCAAATATATTATGTAGACTTTTTCTCTGTTTCGGGAATGGCGTTGGTTGTTGCTTTTGTCTGGCGTATCATTACTTATTATATGTATTTGATTGTTGGGGTTTGTATTATTCCAGGATGGTTAAAGAAGTTCAATTTTTAAGATTTTTGAAATATTCTTGAAAAAAAATTGTAGCTTACATGCGTTATCTTTGTAACAGATAAAAAATAAAAGGAGGAAGAGATATGGATGACGATCTTTTAGAACAAAGAAATCGATATGCTATGATTGGAGCATTAATGATCATTATTAGCTTTATGTTTTTATTCTATATGGGTAGTTCAATGGTCAGTGCAACAAAGAAATATCTGGAACAGGTACAAAAGATAGAGATAACTTGCCAGTAATTGTTATTAAGTAGGTAAGTTTTTTTATCTATAATTCATTCTATTGTTTTGTCGGTAGGACGGAAAATCATTATTTTTGCTTAATGATAAATCAAAAAGATGATGGAAGAAAAAGAAAGACCTTGGAAAACAGTCAGTAGCAAATATTTATTCCGTTACCCTTGGCTGACTGTACGCTGTGAAGATATGTTGCTCCCTAATGGAAATCATATTCCTGAATATTATATTCTGGAGTATCCGGATTGGGTAAATACTATTGCTCTAACCAAAGAAGGCAAATTCATTATGGTTCGACAATATCGTCCGGGAATTGGGAGATATTGTTACGAACTTTGTGCGGGAGTTTGCGAAAAAGAAGATTCTTCTCCACTAGAATCTGCCCAACGTGAATTATGGGAGGAAACCGGATACGGAAAAGGAAACTGGCAAGAATACATGGTGATCTCCGCTAATCCAAGTACACATACTAATTTAACACATTGCTTTCTCGCTACGGATGTGGAATTGATTGATCATCAACATCTGGATGCTACAGAAGACTTGACAGTACATTTATTGACACTGGAAGAAGTAAAAACACTGTTGGAGAATAATGAAATAATGCAAGCATTGAATGCTGCTCCACTTTGGAAATATATGGCCAATATATAATTTACATGCATATTGGATATTTATGAATTCTCTCTCTATGCTTTAACTCTCTCTCTGCATTTTAAAAAAGAAATTTATCTGCCATCTTACACCAATTTTTATATATCTGTTTGATATATAAAGGTTTAATGGTGTGTAAGATACTGTTGCAGATCGGTGTAAGATCATTTATCTTACACACTTTATATTGTTTCTATTTGAAGTTGTTTGGTTAAACTTAATAATTCTTGTATCACTTATTGAAGACTTCGCTATTGCATTGTTTCTTTTTCAATATTGTTCCAAGATATTTTTAATGCTTGAAACAGAGTGTTCTAAGCTATAGAACACTCTGTTTCAATTTAGCAAAACACTTTGTTTCGATATGGTGAACGCTTAGTTTCAAGGCGTGAAACAAAGTGTTTCAAATATCGGAACTAAAAGTTTCAAGTGTTGAAACACTTTGTTTGTAGGCTTGAAACTATTCGATTGACCGTATTTAGGTTACGAATTGAACTATAAGTTTGATGAGTTGCTAAAAGTAGTTGTTTTTAAAAAGCTACTTTGAGCCAGATAATTGGCATTGTTAGCATAGATAAATATGACACTCCCGTCTTTGATTGTATTAATAATAGGTTTTGTCACAGTTTGCGGAAGTGCGGGACATCCGAAGCTTCTTCCCAACGCCCGGAAGCAATCACAGAAGGATTGGCATAAGCAGCCCCATGCATTACAATCGCACGTTCTTTCGCCTTATCGTTGATACCTTTTTCCAGTCCGTTGAGAATAAGTGAATATCCGTTTTTCCCCTGATAAGTGTTTTCTGTCAGATAAAAGCCCAATGAACTTTTGTAAGAACCAGTTTGATTGGAAAAAGAAGTAGCATAATTTTCTCCACTATTTTTCCCATGAGAGACAACAGAACTATACAGAAGCTCTTTCTTGTCAATGTCAAAAACATAAAGTCTTTTTTCAGTGGAAGGTTTAGAGAAGTCGATCAATGTTAGTATTGGTTTTTTCTTTCCTTGGATTCGGTTGTAACCTGCTACTGCTTGACGAAAGGCGATAAAATTGACTGTACCTGCCAATCCCATTTCTTCGTAAAGCTGTTCGCCTGCTGCCAATTCCGATACGGGAAGAGAAGAAAGTACAGAATTATCTTCCTATTTGTGTTAGAAATATGGCTGAGCGGGAAAAAAAGAAGTAAACAACTTAATGCGATTTTCTGAAACATGATAGATATTCTATAAAAAACGATGTGGCAAATATAGGAAAATTTATTCCAATACAAAAATAATCGTCTCATTTACAGGCGCCCAGTCGAAAATAAACTTGGCATGTGAGGTCGCATTTCGTACACACATATGTGATCTTGGAGTGGTCCCCAACGACCAACTGTATTCTATTTGAGTAGTGCGTGGTGCATTGACAGGCACTCCGTGAATATAAGCTCCGTCAGTGAAACGGCTGGCATAAGGGGCATATCCTCCTGTTTCTATCGAGCCATCTTTCAGAAATATCATTTTAACCTTCTTTTCTTGTAGTACAAACATTCCTAAAGGAGTCTCTTGCGCATATGGTGGGCGATGGAGTCCTGTGGTAGAAGGGTTCATACTGCGGATCAGCCATTGTCCTTCTCCTGTGCGTTCTAAAGTAGCGATATTCTGATTGTGGCGGTCCACAAAAATAGCTTTATTAAATACAATCGTATCACCGATCACTTTTACATACCTTTTAGGAACCATCCATTCATCTCCTGTGAATATGGGTTCCACTCTGACAAAGTTTGCCCCATCTTCCAGAAAACGTGTCAGTTCACCGTCCTGTCCGTAACGTTCGGGTATAAGCGTATCTGTCAGTAGATAAAGAGGGATGGATTGATAACGTTCCACTCCCAGCGTATCTGCTATACGTTTATAAGCATTTCTTTTATAACTTTTTACGAGCGGTGCTTCCCCATTCCTATTTTTATAATTCTGAAGAATAGCCCATCGTGATGGTTGCAACTGTATCGTTTCGAGTAAAGCAAGACGTTCTTTGATCTTATCCCATTGGAAGTTACGAGTTGTATCTTTGTAAGGATACGTATCTTCCAGTGTATATTTGTCATACAGTAATTCTTTGCTGACATGGATATCTTCTGCGGTAATTTTCTTGATAACAGGTATTTCAATAGTGTCCTGTTTTACAGAATCAGTCGGTGGTATCTCGACAGTAGAAACATTTCCTGTCCGAGAAGTACAGGAGTAGAGTACGCAGAGGGCAATGAATATGCCGATTCCTATTTTCTTCATAATCATACAGTGCATTTATAAGCTCGTTCACGAATATACGTTATTATAAGGAATAATCCACTTCTTTTGTTTAAAAAGTATGGAACAAATATACTTTTTGCCAGTCGAGCCGAATGGACGGTCATTTTGTCAGTCCATTTCTGCCAAACAAACATTATTTTACTTTGGCACACTTTTCGCAATGTCTTTAGCGTCCCGCCCGTTAAAAAGGCGGGTGGCTTTTAATTATAAATGTATAACAATATAAAATCAAAAAAACTATGAACATTAAACCGTTAGCAGACAGAGTGCTTATTCTCCCTGCCCCTGCAGAAGAAAAAACAATTGGTGGTATTATTATTCCTGATACAGCAAAAGAAAAACCTTTGAAAGGTGAAGTTGTGGCAGTAGGTCAGGGAACAAAAGACGAAGAAATGGTATTGAAAGTAGGCGATACAGTTCTTTATGGTAAATATGCCGGAACAGAACTCGAAGTTGAAGGTACCAAATATCTGATTATGCGTCAGAGCGATGTTGTCGCTATTTGGGGTTAATTAAAATAGTAAACTATAAATTTTAAAATTGTAAATATCATTATGGCAAAAGAAATATTATTCAATATCGATGCCCGTGACCAACTGAAAAAAGGTGTCGATGCGTTGGCAAATGCAGTAAAAGTAACACTTGGCCCGAAAGGACGTAACGTTATTATCGAAAAGAAATTTGGTGCTCCACACATTACAAAAGACGGTGTGACAGTAGCAAAAGAAATCGAATTGTCGGATCCTTACCAGAATACCGGTGCACAACTGGTAAAAGAGGTTGCTTCTAAGACTGGTGACGATGCAGGTGACGGTACTACTACTGCAACTGTTTTGGCTCAGGCCATCATAGCTGAAGGCTTGAAAAACGTAACTGCTGGTGCAAGTCCAATGGATATCAAACGTGGTATTGACAAGGCTGTTGCCAAAGTGGTAGAATCAATCGAAGGACAAGCTGAAACTGTAGGTGACAACTATGACAAGATTGAACAGGTTGCTGCTATCTCTGCAAACAATGATCCGGTGATCGGTAAATTGATCGCTGACGCTATGCGTAAAGTTTCTAAAGACGGTGTGATCACTATCGAAGAAGCTAAAGGTACTGATACTACCATCGGTGTAGTAGAAGGTATGCAGTTCGATCGTGGTTATTTGTCTGCTTACTTCGTAACAAATACAGAGAAGATGGAATGTGAGATGGAGAAACCTTACATCCTGATCTACGATAAGAAAATCTCTAATCTGAAAGACTTCTTGCCTATCCTCGAACCGGCTGTACAGTCTGGACGTCCTTTATTGGTAATTGCAGAAGATGTAGACAGCGAAGCATTGACTACGTTGGTTGTAAACCGTCTGCGTTCTCAATTGAAGATCTGTGCTGTGAAAGCTCCGGGCTTCGGCGATCGTCGTAAGGAAATGTTGGAAGATATCGCTATCCTGACAGGTGGTGTAGTTATCAGCGAAGAAAAAGGTTTGAAACTGGAACAAGCTACTATCGAAATGTTGGGTACTGCTGATAAGGTTACTGTTACTAAAGATTACACTACAGTTGTAAACGGTGCTGGTGACAAAACTGCAATCAAAGAACGTTGCGCTCAGATCAAAGCTCAGATTGAGGCTACTAAATCAGATTACGACCGCGAGAAATTGCAGGAACGTCTGGCTAAATTGTCAGGTGGTGTAGCTGTACTTTATGTAGGTGCTGCTTCTGAGGTAGAAATGAAGGAGAAGAAAGACCGCGTAGATGATGCATTGCGTGCTACTCGTGCTGCTATCGAAGAAGGTATCGTTGCTGGTGGTGGTGTTGCTTATATCCGCGCTATCGACGCTTTGGAAGGTATGAAGGGTGACAATGCCGACGAAACAACAGGTATTGATATTATCAAACGTGCTATTGAAGAGCCACTTCGCCAGATTGTAGCTAACGCTGGTAAAGAAGGTGCAGTCGTTGTTCAGAAAGTACGTGAGGGCAAAGCTGACTATGGTTATAATGCTCGTATGGATGTTTACGAAAACTTGCATGCAGCAGGTGTAGTAGACCCAGCTAAAGTTACTCGTGTAGCTTTGGAAAATGCAGCTTCTATTGCAGGTATGTTCCTGACAACTGAGTGTGTGGTTGTAGAAAAGAAAGAAGAAAAACCTGAAATGCCGATGGGTAATCCCGGAATGGGGGGCATGGGCGGAATGATGTAATATCGTTCTTCTTTAGAATAACATATAAAAAAGTTAGAACCGCTTTCTTTGTAAAAGGAGGCGGTTCTTTTTGTCTCCCTGCCAATACTAAGATTATCTATCTTTTCTTTCTTTGTCTATTTATCTGCATGTATAAAAACGTTATGTCTGCAAAGTCAATCATAGTAAAGACTACATGTTAGAATCTTGCATGATTTTCTCGGTCAGGGAACTGCCTTGGTAGGAGTATTGAATCTTTTCTGTATGTCTTCAGACAAATTCAAACCTCAACTGGAAATAGATTGGTGGGTATTGCAGCCATGGCGTTGTGTCTATCTGTGGATAGGTAAAATTGTACTTTTTGAGTTACTATTTATTCGGCTCTGGCTGAATTAGCTGAAATTTCTCATTATACAATCCGATCAGTAAGCTTTGTCCTTTTCCATTTACTTTCAATCCCCCGTAAACGGCGTTTTCATAGACATCAGCTTGTCCTTCTTCAAAAAAGAAAGATTCTGCTCCGAAGAATAACCGGAAATCAACTACTTTATATTTGATAGCCAGCTCATTTCCTGATATAGGTTCCAGATTTTCTTGCAGGCGAATGACTTGCCCCACTTGGTTACTGTCTGTTTTCAGAATTGCGTACCCATGTGTCGGTGTATTCTCCTGTAACAGTCCCGATCTTGCTTCCTGGTAACTGAGTTGCATATAATCTCCTTGCATCAGGGAACGGGGATCGACTGGAGCTAAATGTAATAATACCAGTTGGCCGTTTTCCAGTATCTTTTCCTTCTGATAAATAGACCAATTGAAATAACCTAATAGAAGAATCAGGTTTACGATAATCAGTATCCGGCTATATTTTTTCATGTTTCGTTCTTTTTTGAGTGAAGTAATACCAAGCTGCTAATAAAGCGATTCCTGTGAAGAAGAGAGTGATTGACTTCAAGAGTAGATTTAGATTCAAATCATAATAGTATTTCGAAATAGCATAGATGAATAGCAAGAGTGCGAAGGCACACTCTGTCCGATAGCCATAATAGAAACAAATCAGGATGAGAAGCAGACTACCTGACAGATAGGGAGCAAACAGGGTAGGCAGGCAGATGATGAGACACAGAGCATAAACTCCTGTTTGTTTGGCTATCGACTTTATTTCCATCACTTCCATAATTTTGCGGACAGTGATAAGAATTCCTATCCAGATGGCAACGGATGATACCCAGAAAAAGCCGACATCGATTATCCAGGAACGGATGGATAATATGGCTAATAATGCAATGCAAGAGACAAATAATCCAGCATGAAATGGTCTGTATTTGACAAGGTGATTCTTAAAAACGGGAGAGACTTTTGTTTCGTATATATTTGTCAGAAGAAAGGCTGCTAATATAAGTATCATTCCTATTTCCAGTAGCTCCCATGAGAAAGTTAGCTGGGCTATTTCTCCAAGGAACGCAAAAGCGAACAATATAACTGAAAGGAAGGGGAGGATGAAACCTTTTGAGAATAGAAAGGTAAGGACACTAATTATCATCAGAATGATAAAAAGAAGTACCAAGTTCTGGAATAAGCCGTAGCCTAATAGGAAAACTCCAGCTACATAGAGGGTGATGTTCATGGCGTCTAGAAAAGAAGCTGTAGAACTTCGGTTGATGAGCAGTGTAGCAACAATTAGTATTACTCCTGTTATCATTGCAGATAGTTCCGTATCAATCATTGAGGATACAAACATAAAACCTAATAAGAATATAGCAGTCAGAATTCCTCCTATGATTGACAGGGCTTGGATTGTCAGACTATTATTTTGTACCATACCATTTCTTTTTTAAATTGAGTACTGTATATATAAGTAAAGTAGTTCCGGTAATAACTATAAGTCCACTCAGAAAAAATAATGCTGATTCATTATGTAAATTGCTGCGGATTATAAACAGGAATAATAAAATCATCAGTATGGCAAAAGGGATGGCAGAGAGATAGAATAGATTCTTCTGTTTCCAGCCCAAATATAGTCCGAACGGGAATAGAAGGAGCGCGTTGATTAAAGGAAAGATGATCATATTTTCATTATTGTCCATGGCAATGATTATTTGATAACTGGCATGGATGATGGTGGCTACGGACAATAGACGGATAAACCAGTCATTATGTGCTCCTAGTTTTCCTTTCATTTTCATCCATTCGGCCAGTATTGTAGCCAAAGCGCATATCCATGTGACAGCATTGGTCAGTAGGGCTACTTCGAGAATCTGATTGGGAACTATTTGCAGAGCATATAGCCATAAGGTGACACAAAATAACCCCAAAAAGGTGAACCAAAGTGGTGCAAAACGGATGGCGATTGCCCAAAGGAGTGTAAAGAGTGTCCATCCCAGAAATAGATCGTACGCATCAGCTCCTGTTTGATAGATTTGCCCGAATACGGCAAAAAGAGTACCTATAAGAAATGTAGCTCCAGTAAGTAAGATTTGTTTAATGAGTATATTCCATCGGGTAAAAACAGCCAGCAAAACAGAGACTGTTAATAGCACTTCTATGATTCCCAATTTAGCAAATTTGGATAAAGTATCCCAGTTATAGGCAAAGAAAAAAATAATACCTGCTATGGTGAAGCCAATACCGGCAGCTAGTAAAAAGATGGAAAGAAATTGATTCCATTCTTTTTTATTTGCGTACATCGATTGGCGGAAGGGAGATGAAAAGTCCGGTTTTTCCATGTGTTTCTCTTTTTGATGATTATACAAACATAAGAAAATAAAATGATTATATACAAAGAAACATTTAAAAAAGGTATAATCTACTTGATGGTATATGAAACATCAGGCAAACTATACCTTAATTAAACAAATAGTAAATCGCTTCTCCTTTAAAATACTTCTCTGATATGTTTATAATTTGAATTAATCGTATCAATGACTTCTTGTGTACGTCCGTTAATCAGCAGTTTATACATTGATTGTGCAAAACCGACCATTTGCCCTAACTCAATTTTAGGAGGCATGGCAAGTGCGTTCGGATCTGTCATAATATTGATCAGTACCGGACCGTCAATTTCGAAAGCATTATATAAAGTAGTCAATACTTCTTCCGGATCACTAACATTAAACCCTGTCATTCCCATTGCTTCTGCACTTGTGCAAAGTTGGGATTCAGCATATCTGTTTGCCAGTCCGGTAGGCCATCTACTTCCATTTCTAATTTGACCATACCCAAAGAGCGGTTGTTGAATACAATGATTTTAATAGGCAATTTATATTGGACAACAGTTTGCAAGTCTCCTAATGTCATTGATAATCCCCCATCTCCGCATAATGCTATAACCTGCCGTTCGGGGCATGCTAAAGCTGCTCCAATAGCTTGTGGCAGAGCATTTGCCATCGAACCATGATTGAAAGAGCCCAACATATGACGTTTACCTGTTGCCTGTAAGTAACGTGCTCCCCATACACAAGTCATTCCTGTGTCTACAGTGAATATTGCGTCATCCGAAGCCAGTTTATCAATCTCCGACATTACATATTCCGGATGAATCTTATTAGTTTCTCCTTTGTCTTCTGTGTAGGCGGCTAAATCTTTTTTTACTCCTTCATACCGCTTTAACTGTTTTACAAGAAATGAATCATTGGTTTTAGGGTTTAGCATACGTAATAATGCCTGGATAGTCATCTTAACATCTCCACAAAGTCCGATTGCTAATTTGGCACGACGTCCCAGACGCTCAGGTTTGATATCAATCTGTACTATTTTGATGTCATCGGGAAGGAAAGCTGAGTAAGGGAAGTCAGTACCTAACATCACAAGTACTTCAGCTTCATGCATACTGTAATATCCTGAAGGCATTCCCAATAATCCTGTCATTCCCACTTCATAGGGATTTTCATATTGTACATCCATTTTTCCTTTGAAAGTATATACAACAGGTGCATTCAACTTTTCAGAAAGAGCAATCACTTCTTCATGTGCTCCTCGACAACCGATACCACAGAAAAGAGTGATTCTCTCATGTTTATTTAGCAAATCGGCTAATTGTGCCAAATCTTCCTCTGCAGGACAGATTTCAGACTTAGTGGGATAAGCATGTGTGGAAGAGTCTACAGAGGCGGAAGTAGCTTTAGCCAAATCTCCGGGAAGTCCGATCACTGAAACCCCTTTACGCGTAATGGCTGTTTGTATAGCTGATTGAAGTATACGAGGAAATTGTTTCGGTGTAGTTGCCACTTCATTATAATAACTGCAATCATTGAATAGTTTGATTGTATTGGTCTCCTGAAAGTATTCTGTTCCGAATTCGTAGGTAGGAATTGCTGAGGCAATGGCAATAACAGGTGCACCTGATCGTTGTGCATCATATAGTCCGTTAATCAGATGGACATGTCCGGGACCACTGCTTCCGGCACAACATCCTGGGTGACCTGTAAGCTGTGCCTCTGCTCCTGCTGCGTAAGCTCCGGTTTCTTCGTGCCGAACGTGTATCCACTTTATCTTATCGTTTTTTCTAACTGCTTCATTTACTTCATTCAAACTGTCTCCGGTAACTGCGTAAATTCGTTCTATACCGGTAGCTGCTAATGTTTCAATCAGCTGATCTGCTATTTTCTTTGCCATATCTTTATTGATTATTGATGGATGATTGGAATAATAACAGATATTTATTAAGAAAAGTTCTACTATAACATATGCTGATAAACCTATCTTGAGAGAGTAGATCTCTGTTTTTGTGTTAAAAGGAGTTTTGTAACAGTATTTTAGTAAAAACGGATAAACAATTGCAATATCAATTGGTTATTTTTACAGGTGAAATTGTAACTTAATGTTTTAACCTATAAAATTTTTAGTATAAAATGGATAAAAAAGAAATTGGGCTGAATGCAGGTAAGGTTTGGCAATTGTTAAGTAATAATGAGAAATGGGGCTATGGAGTTCTGAAAAGAAAGTCTGGGCTAAAAGATAAGGAATTAGGTGCCGCCTTAGGCTGGTTGTCCAGAGAAAATAAAATAGAGTTTGACCAATGTAGTGATGAACTATATGTTTATCTTTGCGTGAATGTTTATATAGGATAAAAGAAGCATATCTGAAAATAATTCTGTTACTTTGCATTCCGAATAAAAAAGCGAAGTAATAATGAGAAGTTTTGCCTCTGATAATAATTCTGGAGTGCATCCGCTGGTAATGGATGCGTTGAACCGGGCAAATATGGACCATGCTTTGGGGTATGGTGATGATAAATGGACAGAAGAAGCTGTTTGTAAGATCAAGGAAGTTTTCACTTCCGATTGTGAACCGTTGTTTGTATTTAATGGGACAGGTAGTAATGTGGTTGCATTACAGTTAATGACTCGTCCCTATCATTCTATTTTCTGTGCTGAAACTGCCCATATTTATGTAGATGAATGTGGCTCTCCGGTGAAGATGACAGGTTGTCAGATTCGTCCTATCGTTACGGTCGATGGAAAACTGACTCCTGAACTCATGCAGCCTTATCTTCATGGTTTCGGTGATCAACATCATTCACAACCCAAAGCTCTTTATATATCTCAATGTACTGAACTCGGAACAATTTATACTCCTGAAGAATTAAAACGACTGACGGACTTTGCCCATCTGAATGGTATGTATGTCCATATGGATGGAGCAAGAATAGCGAATGCCTGTGCGGCACTGAATCTTTCTCTTCGAGAATTGACCGTAGATTGTGGAGTGGATGTTCTTAGTTTTGGTGGCACTAAGAATGGTTTGATGATGGGTGAGTGTGTTATTGTGTTTAATAAGGATTTGCAGCGGGAAGCTCGTTTTATTCGGAAACAGTCGGCACAATTGGCTTCAAAGATGCGTTATCTTTCTTGTCAGTTTACTGCATATCTGACTGATGACCTTTGGTTAAGAAATGCAACTCATGCTAATGCTATGGCAGCAAAACTTTATCAGGAATTGAAGAAGTGTCCGGATGTTATTTTTACGCAAAAAGTTGAAAGTAATCAGTTGTTCCTGACAATGCCCCGCCCTCTTATTGATCGAATGTTGCAATATTACTTCTTCTACTTCTGGAATGAAGAAAAAAATGAAATTCGTCTGGTGACATCTTTTGATACAACTGACGAAGATGTGGCTGAATTTATACGACTTTTCAAACGTTAAAAGAGAAAAATAGAACAACAAAAGCCTTTGTAATCGTGTTTTAATAAGAAGTTTAGAATTAATTTTGTCCCAGACTTCTCTTCTTTTTATTATATATGAACCCTAGGCTAAACAGATATATATTTTTAGTGCTGCTATTATTCAAACAAACGATTTTAAGCGCACAAATAAATTCTACTCCATTAGAACAACCGATAGATTCTGTTGTATCTGTTGCCGATTCTATTCCGGGCAGTCGAAGCTTTTTTAAAAACTTCTTGATTACTTTAATGATGCCAATAAAGAAAAGAAAAATAAGAAGTTCGACTTTAGTGTGATAGGTGGTCCCCATTATTCTAGTGATACCAAGTTTGGTTTGGGATTGGTAGCCGCAGGTTTGTATCGTACTGACCAGAATGATAAAAGTTTACCTCCTTCTAATGTTTCTCTTTACGGAGATGTCTCTACAGTTGGGTTTTATCTATTAGGGATACGGGGGAATCATTTGTTTCCTCGAGAGAAATATCGCTTGAATTATAATCTTTATTTTTATTCCTTTCCCAGTTTTTATTGGGGACAAGGATATGATAATGGAGCCAATTCGGCAAACAAAAGTGACTATAAGCGTTTTCAGGCCCAGGTGAAAGCAGATTTTATGTTCCGTATTGCCAAGAATCTATATGTGGGACCAATGGCAGTATTTGACTATATTGACGGGCGTGACTTTGAAAAGCCTGAACTTTGGGAAGGAATGGCAACGCGGACGACTAATGTAAGTCTGGGGCTTTCTTTACTTTATGATTCACGTGATTTCCTGACTAATGCTTATCGAGGATATTATTTAAGAATTGACCAACGGTTTAGCCCGTCATTTTTGGGTAATAAATACGCATTTAGCAGTACTGAATTGACTACCAGTTATTACCATACGGTATGGAAAGGAGGAGTATTAGCTGGACAGTTCCACACTTTACTGAATTACGGTAATCCTCCTTGGGGACTAATGGCAACTTTGGGAAGCTCTTATTCAATGCGTGGCTATTATGAGGGACGTTATCGTGATAAGTGTGCGATGGATGCTCAATTAGAACTCCGGCAGCACGTGTGGAAAAGGAATGGGGTAGCTGTATGGGCAGGAGCGGGAACGATATTCCCTAAATTTTCCGGTTTCACTTCAAAGCATATTCTTCCTAATTACGGCTTTGGTTATCGTTGGGAGTTTAAGAAAAGAGTAAATGTACGTTTGGATTTAGGTTTTGGTAAACACCAGACCGGATTTATTTTTAATATAAATGAAGCTTTTTAAGAATATAAAGAAATGGATAGAAAACCAGGAACACCTATTTTATATGTTCTTGATTATATTGATAGTGCCTAATGTTGTTCTTTGTTTTACAGAACCGTTACCGCTGATGGCAAAAATATGCAATGTGTTATTGCCTTTTGCTTGTTATTATGTGCTGATGACTTTATCTCGGAATTGTGGGAAAATGTTGTGGATTTTATTCTTATTTGTTTTTTTCGGAGCTTTTCAGATTGTATTACTTTACTTATTTGGACAGTCGATTATCGCTGTCGATATGTTTCTGAATTTGGTAACAACCAATTCTAGTGAAGCACTGGAATTACTTGATAATCTGATCCCTGCTGTTATTATAGTGATTGTCCTTTATGTTCCGGCATTGGTATTGGGTATGATTTCAATCGTTAAGAAGCGAAGGCTTTCTTTAGAATTTATACGTAGGGAACGGAAAAAAGCTTTTATTGTTTTGGGTATTTCACTTATTAGTCTTGTGGGGGCTTATATACAAGATTCCCGTTATGAACTGAAATCGGATTTGTATCCGGTGAATGTATGCTATAATGTAGCATTGGCCATTCAACGGAATGCATTAACTCAAAGTTATCATGAGACATCAAAGGATTTCTCATTTCACGCTCAGAGTACACATCCGGAGAATGAGCGAGAAGTGTATGTCATGGTAGTAGGTGAAACCTCCCGTACCTTGAATTGGCAACTATACGGATATGAAAGGGAGACGAATCCGAATCTGTCTAAGCAGTCGGGGCTAATCGCTTTTCCAAAAGTGCTGACGGAATCGAATACTACTCACAAAAGCGTACCAATGCTGTTATCAAATATAACAGCCTGTAGTTATGATTCCATTTATCATCAGAAGGGAATCATAACCGCTTTTAAAGAGGCAGGTTTTCAAACTGCTTTTTTCTCTAATCAACGCTATAACCGTTCTTTTATTGATTTCTTCGGAATGGAAGCTGATACCTTTGATTTTATTAAAGAGGATTCCGTTGGCTTAACGTATAATCCTTCTGATGACGAATTGTTGAAGTTGGTAGAGCAGGAATTAGCCAAAGGGGCGAATAAACAGTTTATTGTACTTCATACGTATGGATCACATTTCAATTATCGCGAACGCTATCCATCAGAGAGTGCCTTTTTTACTCCGGATTATCCAGCTGATGCAGAACGAAAGTATAGGGATAATTTGATAAATGCGTACGATAATTCAATTCGTTATACGGATGGCTTTCTGGCACGACTGATTGGTCTGTTAGAAAAACAGCAAGTGAATGCGGCAATGATCTATACCTCAGATCATGGGGAAGATATTTTTGATGATTCCCGCCATTTGTTTTTGCATGCTTCACCTGTTCCTTCTTATTATCAACTTCATGTACCTTTTCTAGTCTGGATGTCCGAAAGTTATCGGACAACATATCCGAAACATTGGGAAGGACTTATAAAGAATCGGAATGAAAACATTTCTTCCAGCGGCTCTTTCTTCCCTACAATGTTATATTTAGGAGGAGTGGAGACTGCTTATCGGGATGATTTGCAATCAGTGGCAAATCCACTTTATACGATGAAACCGAGGGTATATCTGAACGATCATAATGAACCCCGTCCCTTGCATGATTTGGGTATGAAAAAGCAGGACTTTCAGATGTTGAAACAGAAGGATATTAACTACTGATAAATTGTGCTAAAATAGACATCAAAAAGACCTGTTGGTGTGTTATTTGCGGTATGAATAATAAACGATTAAATTCATAAAACATGGCTTATATAGATTATTATCAGATTCTTGGGGTGGATAAGAGTGCTTCTCAAGATGATATTAAGAAGGCCTACCGCAAGTTAGCCAGGAAGTATCATCCTGACCTGAATCCTAATGACCCAAGTGCAAAGGATAAGTTTCAGCAAATCAATGAAGCCAATGAAGTACTAAGTGATCCGGAAAAACGTAAGAAATACGATGAGTATGGCGAACATTGGAAACATGCTGATGAGTTTGAAGCACAGAAGAAGGCACGACAACAAGCAGGAGGCTTTGGTGGCGGCGGACATGGCTTTGGCGGATTCGGTGGTGCCGGACAAGGTTTCACTGATGGTGATGGAAGCTATTGGTATTCGTCCGGTGGTGATGGCTTTTCTGGTGGTAATGCCAGTGGTTTCTCCGACTTCTTTGAATCGATGTTTGGGCAACGGGGCAGAGGACAAGGTAGTAATGCCGGATTCCGCGGACAGGACTTCAATGCTGAACTTCATCTATCACTTCGTGATGCGGCTCAAACTCATAAACAGATTTTGACCGTTAATGGAAAACAAGTACGTATTACTATTCCTGCCGGTATAGCCGATGGACAAGTCATTAAACTGAAAGGTTACGGTGGTGAAGGTGTCAATGGCGGACCTGCAGGAGATCTGTACATCACATTTGTGATTGCCGAAGATCCGGTATTCAAACGGTTGGGGGATGACCTGTATGTTGATGTGGAGATAGACCTTTACACTGCTGTATTAGGTGGTGAAAAACTGATTGATACATTGGATGGAAAGGTGAAATTGAAGATTAAACCGGAAACTCAGAATGGAACGAAAGTCCGTTTGAAAGGTAAAGGATTCCCGGTCTATAAGAAAGAAGGACAGTTTGGTGACTTGATTGTGACCTATTCTGTCAAGATTCCTACAAACTTGACAGATAAACAGAAAGAATTGTTCCGTCAATTACAGAGTATGAACTAAAATGAATGAGCACTATGCAGACCGAATTAATTATTGTCAGTGAATACTGTCACAAATGTCATATTGAGCCTTCATTTATAGATTTGTTGGAAGAAGGTGGTTTGATTGAAGTACGTGTCGAAGATGGTGAGCATTATTTGCTCGTGTCACAACTTCCTGAGGTGGAGCGTTATAGTCGTATGTATTATGACTTATCCATTAATATGGAAGGTATCGATGCTATTCATCATTTGCTGGAAAGAATGGAAGATATGAGACGTGAACTAGATTCACTTCATAAACAACTTTTGCTGTATCGGGAACGTGAAATCGAAGATATCGATTGGTAATAAAATGAAGCCTTTGTTTGATGGAAACGGAGGAGTTATTTATAGTAAACAGAGGCTCTGATTCATTTGAATGGGAGTCTCTGTTTTTTGTGTTTATTCTTGTACCCGTTAATTAGTTGATGTATGTACAAATTTCTTCCAGATAATGCGCATCTGTTTCATCGAAACTGTTCAATATATTACTGTCGATATCGAGTACTCCAATGACCTTTCCTTCCTTGACAATTGGTATTACTATTTCTGATCTAGATTCGGAACTACAAGCAATATGACCAGGGAACTGGTCTACGTCAGGTACAATTAGTGTACGCACTTCTTTCCAAGCAGTACCACAGACTCCTTTGCCGTAACGGATGCGTGTACAAGCTATAGGACCTTGAAAGGGACCAAGTACAAGTTCATCTTCTTGTATCATATAAAAGCCTACCCAGAAGAAATCGAAAGTCTGCTTTAATCCAGCTGCCAAGTTTGCGAGGTTAGCTACTCTATCTGTTTCCGTACTTACTAACGAATATAGTTGTGGAAGTAATTCCCGGTATTTCTCTTCTTTACTTCCCGTTTTGACGAATAAATTTTCTGTCATATACTTAGTTTACTTCTTTTTACGATTAAGGATGTCTTTATTTAGAAATTTGGATAGTTGATAAAATTGCGTTAAGATCGTTCATCGCTTCCGGATCACTGAGATGTATGACAAAAGAGAAAGTTCTTTTTTTGTTTTCCTGAAAATAATATAGGTGTATCTGCTTCATCTTCTCACCAGGTCTGCCGGGAGCATCCAGACTCATTAAGTTAATCGTTTGAGTCATGGGCAAACCAGCAATATTAACATTGGTTTGCTGATAGTCTGCTGAAGGTTTTCCTTCTTGGTCTGTGGGCAGGCTTAGTGATAATTCCTTTTCATATTCAAATTCTTTCTGAGTATCGTAAACAAAGCTGGTAATAATAAGTTGATTTGCTCCGTTTAGCAATCGAAGCAAAGGAGGATCAACATTGGGAGCCATACCTTGTGTGCCTGTTATCTTTTGCCAGTTACTGGGATATTGACAACTGAATTCTTCTACCGCACCATAATAAGTTAGCCAGGTGTCATTGTCTGTAATAGGGAGGTAGGTGGATAAATGACGGGAAGGTGAATTACTTTGGGAATCGTCAGTTGAATATCCTTCCCCATTTCCTTCTTCTAATTCTCCGTTAAAATAGGCTTCCACAATACCACTGTCCCATTCATTTCGGATTTCCGGATAGATAGGAGGGACATTTTTGCAAAGTATCAGAAAACTGAATAGGAAAATGCTGAATATGCCAAGTTCTCCGACAATAGAAATCGTTTTTTGAGCTTCGGATTTTTCAAATCGGTACCCTACTACATAGATGATTCCTAATAGAAAACCACTAAGTAAACCTCCGATATGTGCTGCGTTGTCTATTCCGGCTTGCAGTCCATAGACAAGATTGTAACCTACAAAGATAAGAATGCTGGTTAGTAATGCTTTTCTTTTTCCTTTTTCTATGCGGTGAAATAGCAGGAAAGCCAGGAAGATACCATAAAGTCCGAAAATAGCTCCTGAAGCTCCGGCGCTGATAGTTTCACCATGCATATAAAGACTGAAGACAGCCGAACAAAGTCCTGTCAGTAAGTAGGAAACGAACATACGGCGTGTACCTATTAATTCTTCTAGCCAAAGTCCGATATACATGAAAGCGTACATATTCATCAGAAGATGAAACACTCCGATATGTATAAAATTGCAGGTTAATGTACGCCACCAGTCTCCAGTGAGAGTAAGAGGACCGAAATCAGCTCCCCATTTAAGTAATGAAAGCGTGGAAGGCTCCATTATTCCCACTCCTGAAGCTATCATTATGATGAATACCAATATATTAATATCAATAAGAATGGGGGTTGCGAGAAATCTCTTACGTGGAATGAAGAAATATAAGAGAGATGATTTTTTCTCATTCTCTAGCAAGTACGCCTGTTCTTCTTCGGTAAGTGGGCGGTTGAAGTCTTCTTCTAACTTTTGGACTTTCTCTTCGAATTCTTCCGGAGTTAGTGTTGATTTCACTTTTTCCATTGCTTCTTGTAGCTTCTGTATATTTTTCCTGTTTTTACCGTAATCTACGAATTGTATGGAAACACATTGGCTGTGGACTGCTACTTCTCCTTCGCTAGTATCATTGATAGTAAGAATCACTTCTTCTCCATGTGAATGTAGTCCCATTGGAACTTCAAACAGAATTCCTTCGGGAGAGACTTCTTCAATATTCCATTTTAATTGTAGGGAAGCTTCAAGTGCTAGTATTAAGATTTGTGTGTTACTCAGTCCTGAGAAATGTAGTTTAACGTCGTATGAAGGCTTGAGTTTAAATGCCATAAGTCTTTTTTGTAGTTAGATTAGATCGTATTATTTTTCTTCACACAAAAGTAAGGAATAATAGTGAAACATGATAGAAATTAAGAAGGAATATAAAAAAGCATCCGCTTCATGAGAAGGGATGCTTTTTAGGTTGTTTATCTATTTTCGATTATTTCTTGTAGAAAGCTAGTTCTTCCTGATCGAAGTTTTTGATAAAGTTAGTATGTTTCTCTATTTCTGCTTCAGCATAGTTCAAATATACATGTGCAGATTTAGCAAATAGTTCCGGTGCTTTACTTGCATCTTGGATTAATAAGTGGCACATAATACAGTCTGCCGCCATTTCCATAAGTCTGCGAGCTGTGAAGTCAAGTAGTTCCTGGTTTTGAGTCTCTTTTACGAGATTGGTGCAAGCTTCAAATTTATCTGCCATCTTTTTCAGGCTAGACATTAACGGTTCCATCTCGGGTGAACAAGGAATAGCTTCAAATTCGCGGATCGTTGTAATATAAGAGCCATTTGTCACGTAACGGATAGCAGCAACTGTCTGTAACTGAGTTGTACCTTCATAGATACTTGTTATACGTGCATCACGATAAATGCGTTGGCAAGCATATTCCATCATGAAACCTGAACCACCATGAATTTGAATACAGTCATATCCGTTTTGATTGGCATATTCTGAGTTCATACCTTTTGCTAATGGAGTAAAGCTATCAGCCAATTTTGCATATTTCTTCTGTTCCTGGCGTTCTTCCGGGGTTAGTTTGCGTTCGCGGGCAATGTCGTCTAATGCTTTGTAGATGTCTACATAGCGGGCTGTTTGATACAATAGTGCACGTCCTGCATCCAATTTACCTTTCATGATAGCAAGCATATCATATACAGCCGGGAATTCAATAATTGCTTTACCAAACTGTTTACGGTCTTTAGCATAAGCTAATCCTTCGTTATATGCAGCTTGACTCAGACCTACAGATTGTGCGGCAATACCCAAACGCGCACCGTTCATCAGTGCCATAACGTATTTGATCAAACCGAGTTTGCGATCACCACAAAGTTCAGCTTTTGCATTCTTATATACTAATTCGCATGTGGGAGATCCATGGATACCGAGTTTGTTTTCGATGCGACGAACATTTACACCGCCCTGACGTTTGTCATAGATGAACATAGACAGTCCACGACCATCTCTAGTTCCTTCTTCCGAACGTGCCAATACCAAATGAATGTCAGCGTCACCATTTGTGATAAAACGTTTTACACCGTTCAGCAACCAGCAACCATCCTTTTCGCTATAAGTAGCTTTCAACATAACCGATTGAAGATCAGACCCTGCATCTGGTTCTGTCAAGTCCATAGACATTGTTTCACCTTCGCAAATACGTGGGATGAAACGGCTGTGCTGATCGGGATTACCAAATTCATACAATGTTTCGATACAGTCTTGCAAAGACCAGATATTTCCGAAACCGGCATCTGCAGCTGCTACGATTTCCGCGCACATAGTATAAGGAGTAATCGGGAAGTTCAAGCCACCGAATTGACGGGGCATAGTCATACCGTTCAATCCTGCTTTTACCATAGCATCTAGGTTTTGCTTAGTTCCTGATGCATATTCTACACGACCATTGGCACAATGAGGACCTTCTTCATCTACGCCTTCAGCATTGGGAGCAATGATTTCGCCAGTAATCTCTCCTGTGATTTCCAATACCTTATCATAAGAGTCTATAGCATCTTCGAAATCGATTGGAGCATAGTCAAATTCATCTTTATCTCTGTAATTGCGTTCTTTAAGTTCGCAAATACGTTTCATCATCGGATTGTTCAAGTGATACTTGAGTTCCGGTATTTCTGTATAAAAGTTAGCCATCTTTCCTTACTTGCTATTTTGTTTATAATACTTAATCATCTTCGGTACAACTTCTTCGATGGTTCCATTGATTACGTAATCAGCAATCGAATTGATCGGAGCATCCGGATCATTGTTGATAGAGATGATAATACCACTTTCCTGCATACCGGCGATATGCTGGATTTGTCCTGAGATACCACAAGCAATATAGAGTTTGGGGCGAACAGTTACACCAGTCTGACCAATCTGACGGTCGTGATCTGCAAAACCTGCATCAACGGCAGCACGACTGGCGCCTACTTCTGCATGAAGTTCTTTTGCTAGGTCGAACAGTAAATTAAAGTTTTCTTTAGAACCTACACCGTAGCCACCAGATATGATAATTGGTGAACCTTTCAGATTGTTTTTAGCTTTCTCTACATGACGTTCGATCACTTTTACTACATAGTCTGTATCGGCTACATATTTCTTCACATCATGACGAATTACTTCTCCATTGTAATTTGGTGAAAGGATCTCTTTTTTCATCACACCTTCACGAACGGTTGCCATTTGTGGGCGGTGTTCAGGATTGACAATGGTAGCAACGATATTACCGCCAAATGCCGGACGAATCTGATACAAGAGGTTTTTGTAAGTTTTACCTTCTTTCTTATCCTCGTGGTCACCGATTTCCAATGAAGTACAGTCGGCAGTCAGACCACTGGTCAATGCAGAAGAAACACGCGGACCGAGGTCACGACCGATAACGGTAGCACCCATCAGACAGATTTGCGGTTGTTCTTCTTTGAAAAGATTCACCAGGATAGAAGTATGAGGAAGAGAAGTATAAGGATAAAGTCCTTCACCATCAAAAACATGGAGTTTATCTACTCCATAAGGAAGGATTTGTTTTTCGATATCTTTGAGGTCGGTTCCGGCAACCACTGCTTCGAGTTGGCAGTTTAATTGGTTGGCTAACGAACGACCTTTGGTCAGAAGTTCCAGGCTAACGTCTGCGACAATGCCTTCTTCTATTTCGCAATATACAAATAAGTTATTCATATTATTAATGTTTTTTGGTAGTTAAGTAGTGGTACTACTTAATTACTTTAACCAATTGTGTGGTTAGCTAATAGTTCAACAATTAAGTCTTCCACGTCGCGGTCGCTGCCGCTGATGGTTTTACTCTCTTTAGCCTGGAACACGATGTTCTGAATAGCTTTTACTTTGGTTGGCGAACCTGAAAGACCACATTGAACAAGATCTCCGTTTACATCGGATACACTCCATTCGGTCAGATTTAAGTAATCACGTTTGTCGTACAGGTCAGTATAATCAAGATTACCTTGTTGCTTTTCCGTAACAGTCTTAGCGTGTTTGTACTTTTGTACTAATTTTGCATTACGTGGACGGCAGGGAGCAGCAGAACCATTTACAGTGATAACGATAGGTAGAGGCCCTTCTACAGTTTCCACACCACCGTCGATATGACGTTTCACTTTGATTTTACCTTCGCCTACTTCTAGAATTTCTTCTGCGTATGTAATTTGCGTCAAACCTAACTTTTCCGCTACTTGTGGGCCTACCTGTGCAGTATCACCATCAATAGCTTGACGTCCGCCAATAATAATATCGCATTCACCAATTTTGCGGATAGCAGTAGCGAGTGCATAAGAAGTGGCCAGTGTATCTGCACCGGCAAAAGCGCGGTCGGTTAATAAATATCCATTATCTGCACCGCGGAAAAGTCCTTCACGAATAATATCGGCTGCACGTCCCGGTCCCATTGTCAGAATGGTAACGGTGGAGCCGGATGAGCATCTTTCAGTCGAAGAGCTTGCTCAAGAGCATTCAGGTCTTCGGGATTGAAGATGGCAGGGAGTGCCGCACGGTTAATCGTTCCGTCGGCTTTCATGGCATCTTTCCCAACGTTACGTGTGTCGGGAACTTGTTTAGCCAATACAACAATTTTCAAACTCATGTTATTAATTTTAGTATTAGTATTTCTACAAGTTAGTAGCCAGTAGTCAAGTAGTAATGTCATGCTATCTAACTATCCGGTTAACTATCAGTGTGCAAATTTACGCAAACACTTGGTTCTGACAAGAAAACTGCATAAAAAATGCACATGCTTAAGGAATTTGAGCAAAAGAGAGGGGATTAAGGTGTGTATGTTAATACTTTCCATTGTTCACCCCGATAAACCAATATAAAACTAAATTCCTCAAATTTTTTTTGAGGAATTTTAGTTTTATACCATGTTTCCAATATGGAGTTTAAGATTTATTTTTGTTCATCCCTGATTGGCCGTACTGAAAAACCGTATGCATTGTTAGTGCCATAAATGATTCCCAGAGGCGCGTTTATAGGCTGTGTTGTGTTTGTCGTGTATTGCCTATAATCAATTGAAAATAATAGAGTACTGCTTGATGCAGTAGTATTTACACTTCCCTGAAAACCGGATGTGGCTATAAAAGTAAGTTTGGAGTGAGCCGCCCAAGTGCCATATTCAATAGTGCGGTTGGCTGTTCCCATGTCCCGTAAACCCGTAGATGGGAAGACAACTGTGTTTCCTGATCTTGTCGTTAACTCCCAGCCTATGTTTATTCTACTGTGTAAATCTAATATCGCTTTAAAACTATTTGCATCCTCTTCCTTTTTACTGCTTCCTAAAACGATTCCTTCTTTTGCAAATGTGGAAAAGACTGACGGTGGCGGTACCTTATATCCGGCCGGAGACGGATCATATACAGTTTTGACTACATATATATTATTGGGATAATTGGCCGTTCCAGTTTTCCCATTTACGATAAGCTGTGAATTCCAAAAGTTTGCAATCGTCTTTTGTCTATAATCTTCAGAACTTCCATCGTGCCAATGACGTCTCTTATAGTTTGCATCATTATATTCGGGGTTACTTTCATCTTTAGGTATGTTGTTATTGTACATAAAGAAATGATAAGGTGCCCGAATGGTTGCACCTATCGGTACTGTACTATTTTGGGATGTGAACCTGTAGTTAGGAGTGGAATAGAATACTTTATTTGCGATGTCGAATTGTTCTTCTTTTTCACCAGCCAAAGTGCGTATTTCTTCATTGTACACTCCCGGAAGCATCGGATCTTTACGTCCCCACTGGTAATATGTGTTGTCACCAGCTATAGATGCGATTACAGCAGGCTGTGTGAAAGCGATCACACCATTCTCGTTGGGCTGAGATACTCCAGTAATGTTTGTTGGCTTAATAACAACTTCACCTTTTCCTGGAATAATTGCCTTAATACGCATCAGTACAGGTCTTTCCTTATCTCCTTCATGCGGAGTACAATAGCCAAGATTAGATGGGGCAAAAAGGAATTCTTTACCTTCCTCATTATTTAGCCCGGTATTTATGGACTGAGTCCAATTGTAGTGTGTTACCCAAATATGCCAGCTCCACAATATGTTGGAGTTACTGAGTACGGCAATTACTGCATTACCCTGATTAAGACTTTCTTGAGGTACGCAGAAGTGTACCCATCCATCTTTATATTCGATTTCGGTGACGAGATCCGGACTGTCTTGCCATATAAGCACCGCTTTTTCAATGCCTTGGATTGGGCCCTGAGCGACAGTACGATTGTCACCAGCAACAAAGTCCTTCAGAATCTTATTTTTCATAACCTCATCGGTTATATCCGAATGACAGGAATATGCTTTGTCATCACCATTCTTATATGTATTTCCGTAATAGGCAGGGAACTTATAGTGTCCATGATCGTGAACCATATAACAATTTGCACTGTGATTGGAAAGAGTATTGTTTCCAACAAGGTCCCAGTCTTTCTTACCTTCCGTTGTCGAGATGCCCTCAAATACACGCTGAGAAGCGGTGAAACTTGGTTGTGCAGGCAGAAGAATAGTTCCTTTTGTTGATTCACCAACGGCCTTAATTGTAGCATCTGATACCGGATTCCATCCATAAGTCCTGTTACCGTCATTTGTATTCCAGTTGATTCCTCCGTCAGTAGAATATTCTATCTCAAAAGAAAGATCAAGTGTTTTTGTCTCGGCCTTTTCTTGCATCACATTGATGTATGCAGTAATATCTACATCGTGCAAGAACCCACTAACTGGGAGATAAGCTGCTTTATCCTCATCGGTCATGGGAATGTTAGCCACATCAAAAGTTCCTTCTCCGAATTTATATCCTCCGTTCGGCCACTGGCCGTTGCGGTTTACCGTCATTTTAAATACTGGCTCGATGACGATGCCTGTGGAACTGACAGAGTAGGTGACGCGCTTTCCAACGGGCCATGTGGTGTCCTTCAGATTGGCAACCAAAGTACGGGGAGTGCCAGTAGGTTCATCAGTGAAATAGATAATCAACTGTGCATCTTCCGGTAGAGTCTGAGGAATCATCATAAATGTGAATTCATTATCTGTGATCACAGTTCCAGGTTTCGCATTGCCTTTGTCATCCTTATTCTCTGACAAATCTACGTTGATATCTTTTATTTCAAACGCTTTCGGCTCTCCTTGTGGAGTCCATGTAGAGCCAATCTTATATTTTCCTTCTCCGTATACATTTAAAATTTCTACTCCGGTAATCTTGCCGGCGAGCATATTGTCACCTGCCTTTATCGTAATAGCCGTAAGTGCATGCCCGAACTCCAGATTCACAGCTCCTTCTGAGCCATCCCCCGCACAGTCTTTGACGGCATATAGGAGGTCAGGCTGTTCTTTTACATCTAAAGGTACGGTATAAGTGAGTGTGGGAATACCTTGTGCACTGTTTGATGAATGAATGACTGCATCTTCGGAATTATCCGAATAGGGATGATATGCGAAAAACCTTATCCTTCCTGAATTTACCCACTCGAGTTTTTCGTCGGTTTTCCACGTCCCGTCTTTTGGGGTCATTTTCAAATTATGGGCGAAATTTGTAGTCCATTTATTATCTTCATCTTTTTCAGGCCAAGTTCCAGTGTAGCATATTGCGGAGAGACCGAATCCCGTTTTTTCCAATGATTCTGTAGATGTTACCGGTACTCCCCTGGTAATCGTTTCATGACCATTATTTTCAGTTGGTTCCGAAATTTTAGTAACAAGATAAAGCGGCTCTGCATCCGATGATTGTGACATTTTTCTTATACTCGTGCCTGTGGTTGCGGAGGACGCACAGCCGGTCCAATTCTTCTGAACCTTAACATCGAACGAGAGATTTCCTGATAAGTTTTGATACCTACCGAAGTCGTCTGTTACACATGACGATCCGAACAAGGTCAGCATGCACAATGACATGCCGACCATAATTACATTGATCGAATGCAATAAACCGTTTTTTCGCATAGTTGCAAAAAGTGATTAGTTCATATCAATATCCGTATCTTTGGCATTAGTCCATTCTGCTATAGTTACCTTGAATGTAATCGGATTTTCAAGTATCTTGTCACCCGGATTCTTGTCGTCCGGCATTGGCTCAATTGTTATGCCTCCATCACCTGTTTCCGGTAAACCTTCCGGCAGATTTATTGGGGGGTATAAACCACCACCGCTAGTCTTTCCGCAGAATTCCAGATTGTAAGTGTATTTTGTACCGGCACTCCAATTAAAATCAACAGGAATGCAAGTATATCCATATATTTCTGCATTCATATCAGTATTATCGTTGATTGGGAAGAGTCGATGGAGATGTGTAGCGTTTGGATTTTCTTCTGTGCCTTCCTTGCCCTCTTCCTGATGAATCTCTCCAGGGTGTTCCGCCATGATTCGGCAAAGTAACAGGATGTATGCACCCTGATCGGTACTTTCTTTTAAGGTGGCCTTGGCAGTTTGCTGAGGTATTGGCATCAAATCAGTGGATTTTTGGTCTTTGTGGATAATATTGGCAGGGCTTCCGTTTGTGATTGTTGGAGCCTTCTCACTGAATATGACACCATAAGTTGCAGATTGATTATCTGTTAATTGCCAGTCAATTTGCTCTGTAACACTCTTGAAGTTGAGATCTGCCTGACTCTTTGCATTTACAAACCAGGCACCTTTTAGCACCATGAATTTAGACGGATCACCGCTTGCAAGTGTAAGGTTGATATTAGATAATGCATGTTGAAAGTTAAGCTCAACACTTGTTCCATGATCAGTATGCTCGGCAGAAGTATATGCTACGACAAGATCTTTGTGCTCCGATCCACCCTTTTCGAATGAGTTCGGGAGTGAATATTCTTTAAGCTTTTTTTGTGTGTTGTCAATGTAGGGTTTTACACTTATATCAGAAGGTCCGTAGGCCCAAAAATGAATTTTATTTACTCCTGCAGGCCAATATACTGGCATGCCATCTTTTGTTGTGAGATTATAAATATTATCGTCTGTGCTTTTTGTAGCAATTCCATTTTCTAAAAAGAATGTCGGATAGTTTTCTGCATCCCCCCATACCTTAAAATCCTTTAGGGTACTCAATGTCGTTTCTACGGCACGTGTTTCCATACGAGTGCTGAAGGAGATTGCTTCTCCGGAATAGGATTTCACCAATTCATCATTGGAACAGCTGGCAAGCACTATTGTAGCTATCACTGCCGCTCCGAAAAGTTCAAAATGCTTTTTCATTGTTCTCATATTTTTTAGTTTCTATTAATAATTAATTTTTAATTCATTGGAATGTCAATGTCGACCTCTTCCCATTCTGAAATGTCCGGCTTCATACCTTCTCCTTCTCCCTTAAGTTCAAGGCCTGCCACAATTATATGTATATGTTTGGAATCAGGAGCGTTGTGTATCTGTTCCGTAACATCAAAGTGTGCATAGTCCTTTTCTGAAGTATAAATGGACAAATGATGCTGTCCGGTGTGCTCCGGATTGTCACCGAAGATCACAAAGCGTGATTCAAGAGTGGTTTCATCCTTACGAGAAAGATCGAAAGGAATGGTAGCGGTTATGTCAGAGAGTGTGTTGTCCGCGATTTTCCAACTTTGCGCCATCCCGGACATGGCGGCACTGACATAAATGTCATCTCTCATATTTTTCACATCGCGAACTTCCACAGTGTATACGGAAGTGGCTTCAACCGGCTTCAGTGTGACGGACTGGCCTTCGACTCCCCGTAAAATCTCTATATATTCATAGCTTCCTCCCCAAATATTTTCCAATATATCATTTACAGGTTCGTCTTTGGAATCGTCCGGACGTGGCGGTGCATTCAGATTGTTGTCTTTGCCCATAGGGGAGAGGAGGGAAATCTGTTTTGTTGTCAGTTCATATTCTCCATATGTGTTTCCTCTCTCTACAAGAGTACTCATTGCACCGTTATGAAACAGGAATTTGTATTCGCCAGCTTCTATCCTGAACGAACCTCCTTTGCGTGAGGTGAACTCCACAGTCGTATAGTGACTTCCGTCATTATTGAAAATTTGAAGTACCATTGTGTTCGGAGCAGCATCGGGTATGTCTGTCCAGTCAAAGTTCACTTCAAAGTCAACCATGTGCGAATGGTCAAAGCAGAGTTCCCTATTTTGGCATGATACTGAGGTGCATATCAGTACCGCAACAAATAGATACTTCCCGGAAATCATGAGATGATACTTACTTATTTTTTTAAAAAACGGAAATCATTTTGCACCTCCTTTTTCTTTTCGTCCTCCGATGAACCACACAAGAGAAATTTCCATCTTTGTCGGACCGAACCATTTTCTGATATGTGTAGAATCCCACACGTAACAGTTGTCCTGCGGATGGTATTTCATATAGCTCCCTTGGAGGTATCCTAGACCAAGACTGAAGTCGATATTAAAATGATTACCTACAGGAAGAGAATAGCCATATGATAAGCCTACGCCCCAGCTCCATTTGTCGCTGAGATATCCTGTGCTACCCCATCCAAAGTCGTATGTCACCATCTGTCCGTAGATTCCCACATGGTGACCGCACATGAACGATTTGAATTCTTTGTGTGGAGAAAACCATTTGCGTACTTCAAGGTTTCCCCCGTATGTGCGCCAACTGATGTTCTTTGCATTACTGTTCCACCATGCGTACATCCAGTTCGTCTCCACAGACCAGTTTTTTCCGATGGGAATTTCTATTCCTATGTTCGGCACAGCCACTATGTCATAAAGCATGTTTGTTTTCAGGAGTACCGTAGATTTCTTGTCTTTGGACATTGGCACCGTAGGTACCTGTTGTACCGATTCAGCAAGTGTTTCTTCGACCTGCATTGTAAATTCGGTTGTTCCTTCCACTACATTTTCTTCTGTAGACAGTTGCTCTACTACATTTTTGGGGATACCATTATCAGATGGTACATTTTCCTGTATATATTCTATACGGACGGCAGCATTGCGCAAATCCGGGAAAAAGTTGTTTTCCATATACTTCCATGCACGCCCTCCATACAACATTCCTAAACGCTTTTTCTTGCCGTCGATGATGCGACGGTTCTTGTCATATATGAATAAAGGTGTGTGGTCGATGATTTCTATCGCCATATCGCGCCAAGGCTGGTCTGTGACTGCAATCATGTTACGGAGAGCTTCCCAATCGATATCAGATGCAACAACCTTGATGGCCGTATCCGGAAGTGTTGTCCTGTCCAGTAGGTATTGACGCAAAAGCGAGGCACGTTTCCCAACAAGGCTCCTATTTTTGTCCACAAAACCTTCAGGAGAGGCATTTCCTTTTATGGATATGGATTTTATACTTGTTAGGGGATCTGTATCAAGACTGTTAATCAATGTTACAAGACGATCTAGAGTTGCTTTGTTGTCGCGAAAAAGAGAATCGACAACGGAATAACCTTTTTTATATTGTATTTGTATAGAAAGGCTGTTTTGTGACACAATTTTTTCTTCTTTTTGAGTCACCGGTTCTTGAGCCTGCAAGTGAAATACTGTAAATAATAAGAAGAAACCAATAGCTTTTTTCATTTAATACCCAAACGTATATATATGAATTAATCTATTTTATTATACAATTACTTAAATTTGCCGCAAATTTACATATTATATTTTTAAAAAACAATTTTTTTTCGCAAAATCTGTTTTGTTTGAGGTGGATTGCTAGTATGTAATCAACTATTTATAAATATAATAATTGAACAATACGTTCATCCGGATCTACGGTGAACTGTTCATTGGGAAGGTTTACAAGTATCACTTTGATTTCTACATGGTAGTTCACTAAAAGGAAATGCTGTTAATTTTAAAACTGATTGTGGAATGCCCCCTGCATCTGAATTAAACATCTTCTGGTGTTATATTATGTAGAATAGCGTTATCGTAAATCTATTTATGATGTCATCTTTCATTAGAACGAATTTTGTACCGGCTTCTTTTTCTAACTTCAATAGCTTGGGTGAACTTATGGAAAATTTAGATGAGATTATTTGATAATCTTTGAAAATCTCTATATTTGTGTGAATTTAAATAGAAACACCCCCTTTGGATATGCCTAAGTTCTGCCTTTGTTTAATACTATGGATACTGGGAATCTTTTATAGTGGCTCAGTATTACGAGCTGAGGCTGTATCCGACTTAAAATTTATTCCTATTCAATCTAAATTGCTTCCTTCTAATGAAGTTCGAAAGTTGTATCAGGATTCAGATGGATATATTTGGATACCAACCTATAATGGTCTTGTTAGGTATGATGGATATAACATAATTACTTATGGACTTTATAATGGAATAGATGAATCCTTTAATTCATACCTCAACGCTGTAGTTGAGGATGATTCTAAGAATTTGTGGATCGCTACTGAAAAAGGTTTATATCAACTAAATAAAATAACAGGCAAATTATCCTATATTCGTTCTGACGAGTTAGGGCAACTGAATGCTGCTGATTTATTGTATGGGACAGGTAAAAGTTTATGGATTGGGGGAGACAAAGGACTCTTTAGAAAAGGTAAGGATGAGGATTTTGAACGTATCGATTTAAAAGAACCTTCAGGAAAAAGGGTGTTACATATTAGTTCTATAATGGAAGATTCCCGGCAGAATTTATGGATTACGGCTTGGGAGCAGGGATTATTCCGATATGATATTAAAAATAAAAAACTGTATTCTTATATTGATCCGGTACTTCGGAACGCTAATGTGGTATTTGAAGATGCAAATCATTCTATATGGGTGGGAACATGGGGAAAAGGATTGCTGAAATTGAATAACCCTTATACATCTGGGAGTATGTACTATAAACAATATATTCATGATGAAAAAAACTCCAATTCTTTATTGGATGACATCATATATGATATAGAACAGGATAACGAACATCGACTTTGGATTGGAAGTAGAAGTGGATTAAGTATTCTTTGTAATGAACAGGATATAAACTCTTTTAAAAATTTTGTTCCGGATGGTGAATATGGGAGCTTACCCTATAATGAAGTTAGTTCTATTTTACGTACCCGAGATAATCTCATGTGGATTAGTATGTTTGGAGGAGGATTCTGTAAAATTCAAACTGAAAGTAATAAGTATGGGGTAGACAATTTAGAGATTGTAAAAGAGAAATATAATACCAATTCGGTGAGAAGTATTTGTCAGGCAGGCGAGAATGAATTCTGGATGGGAATTATAGGATTTGGCATGATTAAATATAATTTGGAAACACAGAACTGTGTAAACTACGTGGATATTCCGGAATTTAAATCATTGTCTTATACTTCCACTGTGGATGCAATTATTAAAAGGAAAAATGGTGAGATTTGTTTTGGAACCTGGAATGCCGGACTTTGGTTTTATAATGAAACGGATCGTAAAATAACTTTGTTGAACCAATACGTGAATCGTAAGTTTAAAGATGACTGCATTCATGTTTTAAGAGAAGATTCGGAAGGGAACTTATGGATAGGAACAAGAAAAGGCGTATATATATTGGATACACAAGGACAATTTTATACCTTGTCTGAATGGCTTCATTTTGATACGGATTTGGTATCTTCCAATATATTTGATATTAAAGAAGACCAAGATAAGAATATCTGGATTGCAACCAATTATGAGGGTGTTAGTCGGATTAATTTATCTACAAGACAATATAAGAAGTATCCTGTTATAGGTAAGAAGGAGATATACAATACCAATTGTTTATTAGTTGATTCCCATCAGCGAATCTGGGTGGGAACGATGTGGAGCGGTTTGGCTTATTATCAAAAAGAAACAGATTCCTTTGTTACGGTCTCTTCGATTTCAACCATTGAGAATAAGGGCATATTAAATATATTGGAAGACGATAATGGAAGGATATGGATTACAACTAATAGTGCGGTACTTTCATTTGAAGTCAATGACTCTTTCCAAATGGAGAAAATAAACTATTATACAGTGTCTAATGGTGCTTCAGAGTTTTTTTTCAATAAAAATGCTTCTTTTAAAATGCCCGATGGAAGGATTATATTTGGTGGTTCACAAGGACTTCGAATATTTGAATCAAGTCAGATTGTTGAGGATACGCCCTTATTCTATTCTTTGGCATTTACTGATTTTCGGATTCATAACCAATCTTTGAGAGATTTCCCTGAAAAGAAAAGAGAAAAATTGGCTAAATATGATATTGATTATACAAAGGAGATAACATTGACACATGATAAGAATAATTTTTATATTGAGTTTTCGCTTTTGAATTATGAAAATCCTCAAGAAAATCTTTATTCTTATCAATTGGAAGGTTATGATGAAAAAGAAGTTGTTGTGGACGCCCAACAACGTTTTGCCATTTATAATAATTTACCTGCCGGTACATATACTTTCAGATTAAAAGGAACCAGCGCAAGTGGAGTATGGAGTAAGCATGAAAAGACATTGACTATTCATATCCTGCCCGAACCCTGGAAGTCATGGTGGGCTTATTTATTGTATTTCTTAATTGGAGGTACTTTATTCTATTTTGTGATTCGTTTTATACATTATCGCTGGAAAATGCAGCATGAAATCCAGATCAGTAAGCTTGAAAAACAGAAAATAGAAGAGATAAACCATGTTAAACTCCAGTTCTTTACAAATATTACTCATGAACTGATGACACCTCTCAGTATTATTCTTGCCTCATTAGAGAATCTAAAGAATAATACGGGTGATCAATCGTCTTTGTACTCGATTATGTCGTCCAATGTAATACGATTGATGCGCCTGATACAACAAGTATTAGAATTTAGAAAGGTAGAGAGTGGAAACCTGAAGATATGTGTATCTAGCGGAAATATTTCCGAGGCTGTTGAGAACTGCATAGAAGCTTTTGCCCCATTGGTTGCAAAAAAACTACTAAAGATAGATTTTCTTAGTGATCCGGAGATAATCATCGGATATTACGACTCGGATAAGTTGGATAAAATCATTTATAACTTGTTGTCAAATGCCGCTAAATATACCCCTGAAAAAGGAAAAATTAGTGTGAACTTACGATTGATTGAGGATTCCGGAATACAAATAGAGTGTATTAATACCGGAGAACCTATGAGTAAAGGTAAAATGAACACACTTTTTCAGCGATTTTATGAAGGAGATTATAGAAAATACCACACTATTGGAACAGGAATCGGATTATCTTTAGTGAAAGACCTGGTAGAAAAACATCATGGAGAGATAACAGTACAAAGCGAGGAAAATATAGGCAATTGTTTCAGAATAGTCCTTCCTATCACCAAAGAAAGTTATCAGGAAGATGAGATTGATGATTCTGTTAAGTCGCAAATTGTATCGGGTTTACCGTATATAATGTGCGAAAGCGGAGCTAATACCGAAGAATTGGAACGTATTGATGGTGTACAATCTGATTATACAATCCTGATTGTAGATGATAATGAGGAGTTGTGCATGTTATTCTCCAATTTGTTTGCTAATTATTTCCATGTAAAAACAGCATATAATGGAAAGCAAGGACTTGAAATACTCGAAAGTACCTCTATTCATTTGATCGTTTCGGATATTATGATGCCTGAAATGGATGGAATAGAGTTTTGTCAGACAGTTAAAAGCAAGTTTGAGTTTTGCCATATACCGGTTATCTTATTGACGGCCAGAGGAACCGAGGAAAGTCAAATAGAGGGTTATAATTCGGGAGCGGACGGATATATCAGTAAACCATGTAATTTCTCTTTATTATACGCTCAAATAATGAACCTTCTTAAAAAACAAGAGCGGAAAGGTGCTGATTTTAGGAAGCAAATCGTTTTTGAAGTAGGAAAACTGGAATATACCTCTATGGACGAAAGTTTTATTCAAAGAGCTATTGATTGTGTAAACTCACATTTAGGTGATTGTGAATTCGGACAACAGGAGTTTGTAAGAGAAATGGGAACATCCCGCACTGTGCTTACCGAGAAACTGAAATCTTTAACGGGATTGACTCCCTCCATTTTTATATTAAATGTACGTTTAACTGCTGCCTGTAAGTTACTCGAAGAGCAGAAAAAAATGAGAATAGCGGATCTGGCATATTCTGTTGGTTTCAACGATCCGAAATATTTTAGTACCTGTTTTAAAAAGAAATATTCATTGTCTCCTAAAGAATATATGGATCGTTTACAATCCTAGTGTAGGCTTATTCTGTACATATTATATCTTCTGAAGACTTTAGAGAGGTATTCCGGTAAATATTCGACCTTTTACTGATCGAAGCTCCCTATCTTTGAATTGTCTGGAAAGATAATGACCAGGCAATTCCTATTTGTTAATCTTAAAATCTGATCTATTATGATGTACAACAAACCACCCTAGCCCCCCTGTTACTAAAATCCTTTTGTCTAATATTTATTTTTGCTAAACTAATAATCTTGCTATTTATCATGAAAATAGAAAACACATTATTAAGAATCTGCTTTATTCCTATTTTATATATAGGAATGATGATATGTAGCTCCTCATGTACTGATGAAAATGAAAAGAATGATCAAAATCAACCTTTTAAATCTGTCTCTGTAGAAGTAGATAAAGAGAAAGTACTAGCGGAAGTGGTAGATGGGAAGTATCTTTCATTATCTTTTGAGACTGCGGAGAATTTCTCAGAAGCAAAACTTGATATTGAATTAAACGATGGTTATGAATTGATTTTCCCTACAGATATTAATAAAGCGGATCTGGCTAATTATCCTGTATTAAACTTCAGAGCACCTGATCACCGAATTGTTAAATATTGGTTTAATATCTTTTCCAAAGCTTTTCCTATTGTCGATGAAACTAAAATAGGAGTATTAGGGTTGCCTAATAGCGTTACTGTCCAGAATTCTACCAAGGAAGTTTTGGTCAATTTCAATAAGAGTCTCATGGATATGAGTAATGTTGAGTTGCATTTTGATGAAGGAGCTTTAATGGAAGGAGCTGAAATCATGAGCGATCTGGTTTATGATTTTACCCAAGATCTCACTCAAGATCTTATTATTGAATTAGGTGGAATAGACCGTCCCTATAAAGTAAGATTGAATGTTGCTACGGCAATGGGTGATCCGAAATCTTACGGATTTACTAATGTTACAAATAACTTTGTAGATACTCAGAAATATCCTTTTGTTTCGGTATATACAGCTAATTCAGTGGTAAAAGTTCCTGTGAGAAATGATGCTCCTGAAACACCTTGGAGCTGGGATGTATCTCCGGATAGAGTTCCTGAGTACCTCGCATATATCGGTGATTGGAGTGTAAACAGACCAACGGAAACTATTAATAATACTCTTTTTGCCATTGCTACTATGGATGTCAAGAAAGCCTATGCTTCGATGAAATCCAATAATCAGCTGCAAATAGCTGTAAAAGACGCAGGTGGATTGATTACGATGAGTGGAAAGCCCATTGGTGAGAATACAATGCTTTATTGGAATGGACAAATACTAAGCAGAATAAATACCGGAGAAGCCGGATGGAGAGCAGCGGTAGGTTTTGATGAAGAAGGCAAAGTATCCTTCTATAATGCTTCTATTCAGGATGATAAAATGATCCGTATGCCTAATTATGAGTCGTACCCTGACAATTACTTGACTACCGCATCTGATTGGGATGTGATATCTGCCGCTTGCGGACATCCTTGGCTAGTGAGAAATGGACATTGCATGACACGATTAGAGATGTACGTCAATGATGCTACCAATTGGGAGATTGCTCTTGGAGAGGCATGGAACGGAACTCGTGCCCGCTCTTTTATAGGTATTACCTATGATAATAAGGTAGGTTGCGCGGTGGTTGCGGATGGAATGAGCACTTGTCAAGCTGCTTGGGTACTTGAGAAACTGGGATGGAAAGATGTTTTCTATGTAGGCGGAAACTACTATATGGCTAATGATTTCATTCCTACATTGTGTGTCAATGGACAACTAGTGGTAGGTGATATGAATCAGCAGGCACAATATTGCGTTGCTATTGATGCAAAATAATAACTTTAAATGAGATATTATGAAAAAAAATATATACTTGATTATTGCATCCCTATTATTGCCTTCTACATTGATGGCTGTTTCCGGAAATGAGCTAAATAAAAAGTTTCCGGAAGTAAGTTCTGAGGTAGTGCTGAAGGGGGATAGAGCCATCGTGTATAAAGGAAAAATATTGGATGATAAGACTTCGGAACCATTAATAGGGGCGACCATCCTTGTAAAAGGAACCACTATTGGGACGGTTACTGATATAAACGGTGAATTTCAGTTAAGTGTATCTGATGACATCAATCCTGTTATTTTTGAGATATCTTTTATCGGGTATGTAAAAAAAGAAATAACTCCTCGCAAGAATTCGGACATTGTAATTCGTTTGGTGGAAAATATGGAGACATTGGAAGAAGTGCAAGTGGTTGCGTATGGTAAGCAAAGTAAGATGTCTGTCACCGGAGCTATCTCTTCCATTAATACCAAAGATCTGTTGAAGTCGCCCAGTGGAAGTGTAGCTAATGCTTTGGCGGGTGCTATCACAGGTGTCTCTAGCGTGCAAACATCTGGGCAGCCTGGTGCGGAAGATCCGAATATATATGTTCGTGGAACCGGATCATTAACAGCTAGTGCTTCCAAACCACTTATATTGGTGGATGGAGTAGAACGTTCCTTTTTCCAGATGGACCCTAATGAAATAGAAAGTATCACCGTTTTAAAAGATGCGGCTTCTACGGCTGTATTTGGTGTACGTGGCGCAAATGGAGTCATTCTTGTAACCACTAGGCGTGGTGTGGCAGGTAAACCGAAGATTTCGTTAAGTTCTTCTTTCGGTTTGACACAGGCTTTAAGAAACCTGAAAGGAGTAGACAGCTATAGTTATGCAAGTTTATATACTGAAGCGCAACGCAATGACAATCCTAATATTTCAGATGATCAATTAAAGTTTTCTCCATATGTGACAGAGATGTTTCGTACCAAAGCAGATCCTATTATGTTTCCTAGTGTAGATTGGGGTAAATACATCTTTAAGGATTTGGCTTGGCAGACTCAACACAACGTTACATTATCTGGTGGTGCCGACCGTTTTAGGTACTTTGTTTCATTGGGATACTTAGGGCAAGATGGTATGATGAAGCGTACTTATGAGGTTTATGATCCTAATTATTCATATAAACGCTTCAATTATCGCTCGAATGTAGATATTGATTTAACGAAGTT
>NZ_BAKK01000038.1 GCF_000614145.1 Bacteroides faecichinchillae JCM 17102
ATATAAGGCTTTTCTGTAATTATATAGTCTACCCGAAAGGATTACCTTTTGAGTCCCATAGATTCCAACTATTATTTCAACGTGAAACTCTGAGAACCAATCAGATTACCACCTTCAAAAATATCTACCCGATAGTTACCGGCATACAAGAACTCTTCTACATCCCAGAACACATTTACATGCTGCTCTTCTCCATTATATTCGATATACTTCTTAATTGAATAAACCAATGTACGGTTTTCATAAGGAAATGTATTCGATGCACTTTTTGTCAATACATCATTATCCGGTTTCGTGATACGTATATATAAGGTACGTTCGCCATTCTCAGCAGTAATATTCTTTACGACTGTAAAGCTGATAGCCAACTTCACTATATCTTTCACCTTCTTTGCTTCCTTACCTCGTTTATTACGCGGTTCAATCCGAATATTGGTAACATCCAGTTGAGCAGCCAGAGTCACTTTCTTATCCAAATTCTTCTTTTCCTCAGAAAGAGCATTGACCTGTCGTGAGGCCTGGTTATATTTCTTAGTAACATCAGCGATCTGCTGTTGCTGCATAGTAGTCAGTTTATTCAATGAGTCAATCTGGGCAATATAATTAAACAAGATAGCACGCAACGTTGCCACTTCCTTTTTCAAACGGCGGATTTCAGTAGCATTCGAACTTTTCACTGTACGTAGTTCTTCCAGTAACCGCTGGCTTTTCAATTGCTCTTGTTCCAACAATTGAGCCAATGAATCATTAGTAACGGTAATCTTCAACTCGTCGTATTTTTGCACAAAACCAGCATATTCGTTTTCCAGATCTTCCTTATCCAGATTAAACTCTTCCACCAACTCCCGGTTAGCTTTCTTTTCGGTGATCAATAAATAAGTAATGCCGATAAAAGCAATTATCAGAACAGCTACAGCTGTAATTAGAAGGCTTTTTTTATTCATAGTTTCTGTATGCTAATTAATAACGGCTGCAAAAGTAATCATTTCATAACAGAGTAACACAGAATGAGGTGTTTTCTTTAACGAAAATTATTACGGAAAAATTTCTTTAATCAGGATTATCGTTGTAATTTTGTCGCGCAAAAAAGATAAAACTAATTATCAACTTTTTAAATAAATAGTATTATGTCAAAAGTAACCGTAGTAGGCGCAGGTAACGTAGGTGCTACATGTGCAAATGTACTTGCTTTCAATGAAGTAGCAGACGAAGTAGTAATGCTGGACGTTAAAGAAGGCGTATCAGAAGGTAAAGCAATGGATATGATGCAGACAGCTCAACTGTTGGGCTTCGACACTACTGTAGTAGGATGCACAAACGACTATGCTCAAACTGCTAACTCTGACGTTGTTGTAATTACTTCAGGTATTCCTCGTAAACCGGGTATGACTCGTGAAGAACTGATCGGTGTAAACGCTGGTATCGTTAAATCGGTAGCAGAAAACATCTTGAAATATTCTCCTAACGCAATCCTTGTTGTTATCTCTAATCCAATGGATACAATGACTTACCTGTCATTGAAATCTCTGGGATTACCGAAGAATCGTATCATCGGTATGGGAGGGGCTCTGGATAGTTCTCGTTTCAAATATTTCTTGTCTCAGGCTTTGGGATGCAACACTAACGAAGTAGAAGGTATGGTAATCGGCGGTCACGGTGATACCACAATGATCCCTTTGACTCGTTTCGCTACTTACAAAGGTATGCCTGTAACTAACTTCATCTCTGAAGAAAAACTGAACGAAGTTGCTGCTTCTACTATGGTAGGTGGTGCTACTCTGACTAAGTTATTGGGTACTTCTGCATGGTATGCACCAGGTGCAGCAGGAGCATTCGTCGTTGAATCTATCTTGCACGACCAAAAGAAGATGATCCCTTGTTCAGTATATCTGGAAGGTGAATACGGTGAATCAGATCTTTGTATTGGCGTACCTGTAATCCTTGGTAAGAACGGTATCGAAAAGATCGTTGAACTGAACCTGAATGAAGACGAGAAAGCTAAGTTTGCTGCCAGCGCTGCTGCTGTTCACAAAACAAACGCTGATTTAAAGACAGTAGGCGCTCTTTAATTGAGCCTTTCATTTTTTATTGATAAATTACAAGGCTATTCTTCCATTGAGAAGAGTAGCCTTTTTTTATTTTCTTCTCCGTTATTCTCTCTCCACAAATAAGCATTTAAAAAAACTAAATTCTTTGCATTCTTCAAGAAAAGCATCTATTTTTGCATCGTTGCTTATGCAATTATTGCCTATTTAAAAAGCAAACAAAGTAATCTGATTAAAGATGCTAGACACAATGAAGAAAGTACTGACCCTGACAATTCTATGTAGCTTGACTCTAATGGGCAAAGCGCAAGGTGTTCTTAGCCTAGATAGTTGTCGTGCATTGGCTCTTGCCAATAACAAGGATTTACTGATTAGCAATGAAAAAATAAATGCAGCACACTATCAACGAAAAGCTGCATTTACCAATTACCTTCCGAGTATTTCGGCTACGGGAGCTTACATGAGAAATCAGAAAGAGTTCTCACTGCTGAACGATGACCACAAGGCTGCACTCTCAGGACTAGGAACGAATCTGGCAGGCCCTATCGGAGAGGTGGCAACAAAAATCGTAACTGCATACCCCGATCTGGCTCCACTCGTTTCTTCACTAAGTGGGAAATTGGGTGCAGTTTTGCCCGAACTCGACAAAGCAGGAAGTTCGATTGTAGATGCTTTCCGTACCGATACAAGAAACGTATACGCAGGAGCTATTACTCTCACCCAACCTTTATATATGGGTGGAAAGATTCGTGCTTACAACAAAATCACTAAATATGCTGAAGAACTGGCACAACAACAGCATCAATCAGGCAAACAAGAGGTGATTATGAGTACCGATCAGGCTTATTGGCAAGTTATCTCGCTCGTCAATAAGAAAAAACTGGCGGAAGGATATCTGAAACTTCTTCAACAACTCGACAGCGATGTGGAAAAGATGATTACCGAAGGAGTAGCGACAAAAGCCGACGGACTATCTGTACGTGTAAAAGTCAATGAAGCAGAAATGACCTTAACCAAAGTAGAGGATGGACTAAGTCTTGCCCGAATGTTGTTATGCCAACTATGTGGTATCGATCTAAGCTCTCCGATCACATTGGCGGATGAAAACATGAATGACATTCCTTTGATAACTCCAGATACTCATTTCGACATGAACACCGCTTATGCTAACCGACCGGAAATACGTAGCCTTGAACTTGCTACACAGATTTATGGACAAAAAGTAAATGTGACACGCGCCGAATATCTCCCTTCCATCGCATTAATGGGAAATTATATAGCTACCAATCCTTCTGTATTCAACAGTTTTGAAAACAAATTTAAAGGAATGTGGAATGTGGGAGTTATGGTACAAGTTCCTATCTGGAATTGGGGACAAGGTTTCTATAAAACAAAAGCAGCCAAAGCGGAAGCTCGCATTGCACAGTATCAGTTGCAAGATGCAAAAGAAAAGATTGAATTGCAAGTCAATCAGGCAGCTTTCAAAGTAAATGAGGCGAATAAGAAGCTAACAATGGCTTCCAAGAACATGGAAAAGGCAGATGAAAATCTTCGTTATGCTGTGCTGGGATTCAAAGAGGGAGTGATTGCTACAAGCAATGTTCTCGAAGCACAAACGGCTTGGTTGTCTGCCCAGTCGGAGAAAATCGATTCACAAATAGATGTGAAACTTACCCAAATCTATCTGGAGAAGTCTTTGGGAACTTTAAGATGAATTAAATGAAGAACGAGGACATTCTTTATACAAAAACAATTTAGTAATTTAAAAATCAATATGATATGACCTCTACAAAATCACAAAACAGTAATATGCTACTTGCATTCCTCACTTTATTGGGAGTGATCGCAATTGTTGCAGTCGTTGGTTTCTTTATGCTTCGCAAAGGCCCCGAAATCATTCAGGGACAGGCTGAGGTAACGGAATATCGTGTTTCAAGCAAAGTTCCGGGACGCATCTTAGAATTTCGCGTGAAAGAAGGACAAAAGGTCAATGCAGGAGATACTCTAGCTATTTTGGAAGCACCGGATGTAATGGCTAAGATGGAACAAGCACGTGCTGCCGAAGCGGCAGCTCAGGCACAAAATGAAAAAGCAATCAAAGGAGCACGTCAGGAACAGATTCAGGCAGCTTACGAAATGTGGCAAAAAGCACAAGCGGGAGTTACCATTGCCGAGAAATCTTATAAAAGAGTTAAGAATCTATTTGAACAAGGGGTAATGCCCGCCCAAAAACTGGATGAAGTAACTGCACAACGTGACGCGGCTATCGCTACAGAAAAAGCAGCCAAAGCACAATATACGATGGCAAAAAACGGAGCGGAACGTGAGGATAAAATGGCAGCGGAAGCTTTAGTAAATCGTGCCAAAGGGGCTGTTGCAGAAGTGGAATCATATATCAAAGAGACTTATCTAATAGCTCCGGCAGCTGGGGAAGTCTCTGAAATTTTCCCAAAGGTTGGAGAACTAGTCGGAACAGGAGCACCCATTATGAATATTGCAGAACTTGACGACATGTGGGTCTCATTCAATGTACGCGAGGATTTACTCAAAAACCTGACTATGGGAACCGAATTCGAAGCGATTGTTCCTGCATTAGATAACAAAACGATCAAACTGAAAGTATATTACTTAAAAGATCTAGGTACTTATGCTGCCTGGAAAGCAACTAAAACAACTGGTCAGTTTGACCTGAAGACATTCGAAGTAAAGGCTAACACTCTGGAGACTGTAGAAAATCTTCGTCCGGGAATGTCGGTCATTATCGATAAATAATCATGAAAGAGAAAAAAAAGAAATATATAGCTTTATGGCAGGTCATGCAACGAGAGTGTCGTCGATTGGTATCACGACCACTCTATCTGTTTTGTATGGTGATCGCTCCCCTATTCTGCTATATCTTCTTCACTACCCTTATGGGTTCGGGACTTCCTCAAAACTTGCCTGCTGGAGTTGTGGATATGGATGACTCTTCCACTTCGCGCAATATTATTCGTAATTTAGACGCTTTCTCTCAAACGGGGGTGGTAGCCCACTACAGCAATGTAACCGATGCTCGGATTGCTCTGCAAGAAGGGAAAATCTATGGATTTTTCTACATTCCGAAAGGTCTTTCTATCGAAGCACAAAGTCAAAAGCAACCGACCCTCTCTTTTTATACCAACTATTCATATCTGATAGCAGGCTCCTTGCTTTTCAGAGATATGAAAATGATGGGAGAACTAACTTCCGGAGCGGCTGCACGAACTGTCTTGTATGCCAAAGGTGCAACAGAGAGTCAGGCAATGGCTTATTTACAACCGATTGTGATCGACACACACACATTAAATAATCCCTGGCTAAATTATTCGGTATATCTTTGTAACACCATTATACCGGGGGTACTCATGTTACTTATATTCATGGTAACCGTTTATGCAATTGGCGTGGAGATTAAGGACCGCACTGCTCGCGAATGGCTTCGCATGAGTAATAATTCAATTTACATTGCATTGGCCGGTAAGTTATTACCTCATACAGTAGTCTTCTTTATCATGGGAATATTCTATAATGTATACCTATATGGTTTCTTACATTTTCCCTGTAATAGCGGTATTTTTCCAATGATCTTTGCCACTCTTTGTCTGGTACTGGCTTCCCAATGTTGTGGTATTGTCATGATAGGAACATTACCTACCTTACGACTGGGGCTGAGCTTTGCTTCATTATGGGGAGTCATCTCTTTCTCCATCTCCGGATTTTCGTTTCCGGTCATGGCGATGCATCCTGTTCTTCAGGCACTGAGTAACTTATTCCCACTACGTCATTACTTCCTGATTTATGTCGATCAGGCATTAAACGGATATAGCATGGCTTATTCATGGTCCAACTATATGGCATTGCTAATATTTATGATGCTTCCTTTCTTTGTGGTTCACCGACTGAAAGAAGCATTGATTTACTATAAATATATACCCTAAATGAAAGATATAAAATTAAAAGATAAGATAGCCCAAGGCATCAATGACCTGTTTTATATCTGGAAATATGAGTTTCAGACGACTTTTCGTGACCAGGGAGTACTGATATTCTTCCTCTTAGTCCCATTGGGTTATCCACTGATTTATAGCTTCATTTATGACAATGAAGTGGTTCGTGAAGTTCCAGCGGTTGTAGTAGACGATTCACATTCTTCTTTAAGTCGTGAATATCTCCGCAAAGTAGACGCTACACCAGATATACAAATTGTTTCATACTGTGCGGACATGGAAGAAGCTAAGCAGATGCTGAAGAACAGACATGCTTATGGAATCATTTATATACCTTCTGATTTCAGTGATAACATTGCCAAAGGCGAACAAACTCAAGTCAGTATTTACTGTGACATGAGTGGGCTATTATACTATAAATCGATGCTACTCGCCAATACAGCCGTTTCACTGGATATGAACAAAGATATCAAAATAACCCGAAGTGGAAATACTACAGAACGGCAAGACGAGATTACAGCCTACCCGATTGAATACGAAGAAATCTCTATATTCAATCCAACTACCGGCTTTGCTGCTTTCCTAATCCCTGCGGTACTAGTTTTGATTATTCAGCAAACGTTATTATTAGGTATCGGGCTCGCTGCCGGAACTGCTCGTGAGCATAACCGCTTTAAAGACCTTGTTCCTATCAACCGGCATTACAACGGAACATTACGAATTGTACTAGGAAAAGGACTCAGTTATTTCATGGTTTATATACTGGTGTCATTCTATGTTCTTTTCGTTGTCCCTCGTTTGTTCAACCTCAACCAAATAGGACAACCAGAATCTTTGGTGTTGTTTGTGGCACCCTATTTAGCGGCTTGTATTTTCTTTGCAATGACAGCATCCATCGCTATCCGCAACCGGGAAACCTGTATGTTGATATTTGTATTCACATCAGTACCTTTATTATTTATTTCAGGAATCTCATGGCCCGGAGCAGCCATCCCTCCTTTTTGGAGATATGTTTCTTACCTGTTTCCATCAACATTCGGAATCAATGGTTTTGTAAAGATCAACAATATGGGAGCAACTCTTAGTGAAGTTGCTTTTGAATATAAAGCTTTGTGGATACAAGCCGGGATTTACTTTATAACCACCTGTTTGGTATATCGTTGGCAAATCTTGATGAGCCGGAAACATGTAATTGAGAAATATAAAGAATTGAAAGAGAAAAAAAGTAGCATGAAGGAAGAATGATTCTCCCAATCCCCAGCTTTAGAGATTTACTGTCTACAAGACTTACAACCTTCTGACGCGTAAATATCGATTAGAAAATAAAATCCCTTGCTCGATTGAACAAGGGATTTATTATAAATACAGTACAATATAGTAAATGTACTATCTATTAGAACTTATAACCTACACCAATAGTAAAGTTCATATTTTTTGCAGAACCGTCAGCATCACCAAGTTTGGTCAATCCAAACTCACCAGTCAAATCAAAGAAAATCCGGCCAATTTCATAAGCAACACCTACACCCAGTCCACAATCAAATCTCTTTGCACCATTGTCGCCAAAGAAATCAATCTTTTCATCTCCGATCTTATATTTTCCGGCAACACCACAAGCAAAATAGGGACCAGCTTTAACTACTACATTCTGATTATCAACAACAGCAAATCTAGCTGCAGCAAATACTGGTAATTCCAAATACATAGGAGTAGCTTTTACATCACTAACTTTAGCCCCTTTGGTAGTAAACATCAAAGAAGGTTGGATAGACCACATTTCAGTAAATTGATACTCCATACCAATACCAGCTTGGAAACCAATTTTCATATCCCAACCATCAGAAGTAAAGTTACTCATGTTCATACCAACTTTAGCATTCCAAGAAGTCTGTGAATAAGAAACGATAGAAACCAGTGCAAATAGCACGAAAATCAAACCTTTTTTCATATCTTTCAGTTTTTCTTGCTTTCCTCTTCCCTTTGGGCAGCATTGCTTAAAATTCATAAGTGCAGGGAAGAATCTCATAACCTTTCAGGAAATGAAACGCACTCATAATCATTTTTCAGCTACAAAAGTATTTAATTTATTTTATATAAAAAAGACTTATATAGTAGTTTTTCTTGTGAAAATAACTCATCAGTTTCTAATCCAATCATATTTACCAATGATAATTGTACAACTTTCTAGAAGCAATTATATATTCCCCTAAAACAATCATACATTCTATACATTTACAACATTTAACCATCTATCTATTGTCAAACTACGAAATATTCGTAGATTTGCAAAAGGTTCGTAATTAAACAAATATCTTTATGGAAAAATTAAGCATACAAGAAGAAGAGGTAATGATCTACATTTGGGAGTTGCAGAATTGTTTTGTGAAAGATATCGTAGCTAAGTTTCCACAGCCGGCACCTCCTTATACAACAGTAGCATCTATAGTGAAAAACTTAGAACGCAAAGGATATGTATCCCCCAAACGTGTAGGTAACACTTATGAATATACTCCCACGATTCGTGAAAATGAGTATAAACGCCATTTTATGAGCGGGGTAGTACGCAACTACTTTGAAAACTCTTATAAAGAAATGGTATCCTTCTTTGCAAAAGACAATAAAATTTCTGCCAATGACCTGAAAGAAATCATTGACCTGATAGAAAAAGGAAAAGAAGAAAATAAATAAAAATATATATTGCCATGACTCCGGAACTCGCCTATTTTCTGAAGATTAACGTAGCAATCGCATTGTTCTACGCATTCTACCGGTTGTTCTTTTACAAAGACACCTTCTTCCAGTGGCGACGAACAGCCTTGCTTTGTTTCTTTGCAATCTCTATCTTTTATCCTCTACTGAATATCCAGGAATGGATAAAGGCTAATGAACCTATGGTAGCAATGGCAGATCTTTATGCAACGATCATATTACCAGAACAGACAATAGTAGTATCACCAGAAACGAACTTCAATTGGCAAGAGCTACTCACTTTAATTCTGGGATACGTTTATTGGGGAGTTCTATTGCTTCTTTTATTACGTTTTCTTATTCAATTAGGTTGTATTATACGACTACATATCCAATGCCCTAAAAGTAATATACAAGGTACGAATATCCATCTTTTAAAGAAGGAAAGTGGACCCTTTTCTTTTTTCAATTGGATATTTATATACCCACTTACTCATACGGAATCGGAAATTAGTGAAATAATTACTCACGAAAAAACTCATGCCCGCCAATATCACTCCGCAGATGTTCTTATCAGCGAAATAATGTGTATCGCCTGTTGGTTTAATCCTTTTATTTGGCTTATGAAACGCGAAGTCAGAAGCAATCTGGAATATATGGCAGACTATCAGGTATTAAAAAACGGACATGACAGTAAATCATACCAGTATCATTTATTGGAGCTGACTCATCACAAGGCTGCAGCAAATTTATCTAATAGTTTCAATGTTTTACCACTCAAAAATCGAATTAAAATGATGAACAAAAGAAGAACAAAAGGAATAGGAAGAACAAAATATCTAATGTTTCTTCCATTAGCAATACTGTTGATGATTGTCAGCAATATCGAGATGGTGGCACGCACTACCACAAAATTTGCAAAAGAAATGATGGGTGAAGTATTTGTGCAATCTGATCCTTCTCCCTCAGAAGTAACGATTCCACAAATACAAGCACCGCCCCCAAAAATCGTGAAATCACAACAACAAATAGTTCGACAGCCGGAAGTGACTGCTACCAAAGATACCATTCCGGAAGATGTTATTTTTCAAGTTGTAGAACAGATGCCTGAATTCCCAGGAGGACTAAAGGAACTTCAGCTGTTTCTGAGAGATAACATAAGATACCCGGAAATAGCTCATAAAAAAGGAACGCAAGGACGGGTAATCGTACAATTCGTTGTTAGAAAAGACGGTAGCATATCAGACATAAAAACTATAAACAGTGTAGATCCTTATCTCGACAAAGAAGCCGAAAGAGTCATTTCAATTATGCCGAAGTGGATTCCCGGCAAGCAACGTGGCAAAGCAGTCAGTGTGAAATTTACAGTTCCTATTATGTTCCGGTTGAACGGACCGAAAACGGCAGAAACAAAATTGACTGCATTAACCGGACGAGTAGAGAAGCCTCTACCACTGGAAGAAGTGAAAAAAGCCGTTCTGTCAGAAGTAGTAGTTACGGGCTATGCACCTAGCGAAACATCCGACGAAGATACTGTCGCTGATACAATAGAAAAGATGCCCAAATTTCCGGGAGGAGAAGAGGCCTTAATGCGATTCATAGCCCAAAATATCAAATATCCGACAATCGCGCAGAAAAAGAAAGAACAAGGTAAAGTGATTTTAAAGATGACCGTCGGGAAGGATGGCAAAATATCAAATATAAACGTACAACAGAGTGTATCGCCTTATTTAGATGCAGAAGCTATTCGCGTAATAAGTGAAATGCCGGAATGGGAACCAGGAGAAAACAAAGGAGAACCTGTCAATGTAGAATTTACATTACCCATTACATTCCGTTTGCAATAGGTTATAGATATAAAGCCTAAACTTCTTTCAAAAAAGAGTTAGAAAAGGACAATGTTTGATATATTGTCCTTTTTTCTATTATAATGAGGAAAAGTACAAATATTTAATTATATTTGTTGCACACAAAATATAATACTTATGAGAAAAGTCACATGGATTATGAGTTTTCTGTTTTGTACACTCTGTATGGTACAAGCAAAAGACAAAGTTATTGAATGTCCTCCTTTTACAGCATGGAATTCAAGAACCCTTGAAATTGAAAAGATTGTTCTTAGTGATACAGCTACAACCTTATATATCAAAGCATTTTATGAACCCAAGAATTGGATAAAGATTGATGCAGGAAGTATTCTCAAAGATAATACCGGAAACCTATATCCAATCCGTAAAGGAATTGGCATTACACTAGATAAAGAATTTTGGATGCCAGAATCCGGGGAGGCCGAATTTCAACTCATTTTCCCTGCGTTACCTAAAAACGTCACTTCTGTCGATTTTATAGAAGGAAATGATGAAAGGGCATTTAAGATCTGGGGAATTCAGCTAAACAAAAAGGCATTTGAAAAGCAGAAATTACCACAAGAAGTTATTGTACATAAGATTAATAAAAAGTCAACTTTACCCATTCCAAAACTATCTTATGGAACAGCTGTATTGAAAGGAAGAATTCTGGATTATCAAAAAGATATGCCAAGAGAATGTAGAATACATATATTCAATCCCGCTTTCAGAGAAGACAATACAAGTTATCTTAAAATCAATGAAGACGGGACCTTTCAAATAGAAATTGGAATTCCAACAGTTACGAATGTTGCACTAACTTTCCCCTACGGCAACATAATATGTCTTGTGGCTCCAAACGAAGAAACATATCTTACCATAAATCCTAAAGAACTTTGCCGTCAGCAATCACGCTTGCAAAAGAAAGCAAAAAGTTATGGAGCAACTGCCTACTTCAGAGGTTATCTCGCTAGTTTGCAACAAGAGTTTTTGACAGTTGATTTAGATATGACATTAGGAAATCACGATTATATGGAGCACCTTAAAGCTATTGCTGGAAAAAGTGCAGAAGAATATAAAAATTATATCTTGAAATCTATTCCAGTAATCCGCAACAAGATTGCACAATCTAAATATAGTACAGCTTGCAAAGAACTATTAAATATTAAATTAGACATTATAGCAACATTCTACATTGCTACTACAATCAGAAACCTAGAATATGCGTATATAAAGATTAATAAACTGGACAGAGATAAAGCTGCCAAATATTTTGAAAATAATCCTATCAATATCCCAGAAGGATATTATCATGTATTGAACGAATTCTCATCTATCAATACAACTAAAGCCTTATATAGTGACAGGTATGAGTCAATGGTGAATATCCTAGATATTATTCCTGACTGGGAAAATGTCCTCAAAGAAGCATTAGGCACAGAGAAAGGCTCTTTATTCGACAACATTGAAGTTAAGAAAATTTATTTATCTATGAAAGATTTTATACCTTTGACAACAGAGCAGAAAATCCGGTTAGATAAACTTTCCTCTCCTGCTTACACCGAACTACTTACTCAAACAAACAGGAAACTGCTAGAAACAATAGAAATGAATAAAAAGAAAAGTGGTTTCACTGTCAATGAAGCGGGAGAAGTAATCAACAAAGAGTTGTTTCCCTCTATCATCTCAAAATACCGGGGACATGTGTTAATGGTAGATTTCTGGGCAACTTGGTGCGGCCCTTGTCTTAGAGCGCACAAGATATTGACACCAATGAAAGAAGAATTAAAAAATAAAGATATTATCTATCTATATATTACCGGAGAAACTTCCCCAAAGGAAACTTGGGATAAAATGATACCTGATATTCACGGAGAACATTTCAGAATAAAAGATAATCAATGGGATTATCTAATAGAAAATTTAAATATCAAAGGAGTACCAACATATTTTATCATAGATCGGGAAGGAAATATATCCTACAGAGAAACCGGATTATCAAAGGTAGAGGTTATCAAAGAGCAATTGATGAAAGCTTTAGAAAAATAAAAGCTAATACTAACAAGAAACATTGTATTATCCATAACAATAAAACTACAACCAAATGAAAAAAAGACAAAACCTTACCAAAGTAAACAGGATAAAACGTCCTTTTCTTCTAATAGTAACATTACTTAGTATCAGTTGCTATAACTATATTGAGGCTAGGGTTCATCCAAGAGAGTAACAGCTATTGTTCGCTAACCCTGACACTTTAATCAATGATAATAATACAACTGAGAAGGATTCTGTTTACGAAATAACAGAAGAACCTGCACAATATCCTGGAGGATTACAAGCTGGTATGCAATTTCTTGCTCAAAACATCAAACTTCCACCAGAAATTATGAAGCTTGGAATACAAGGACGTGTAGTAGCCCAGATGATCATAAGAAGTGATGGAAAGGTTTCGGATGTTAAAATAATCCGTAGTTTGCATCCCGATTTAGATAAAGAAGTGGTCCGAGTTTTAGAAACTATGCCACTGTGGGTTCCCGGGAAAAAGGATGGCAAAGCTGTGAATAGCCAAATAACAATACCAGTCAAATTCAATTTCAGTCCTCCTGTTTCTCAAAATACGGAGCAAGAAACAAATAATAATATTTGCGAGACACCAGATATATTCCCTAAATTTCCAGGAGGCACAAAGAAACTAAACAAATATTTAGAACAGCACATTATTCATTGGAAAAATGCTCAAACACAAAATGAAAAATGTCGAGTAATTACTACTTTTATTATACGAGAAGATGGCAGTATCTCAGATGTCAAAGTAATACAAGGAGGGTCTCCAGCCCTTACTGCGGAAGCTTACCGTATTATTAGTCAAATGCCTAAATGGGAACCTGGACAACAAGGTGGAAAGCCGGTATCTGTCAGAATAACTCTTCCTATAAATTTTCATCCTTAATAAAACAAAATCGCCCGTTGAACATTTTCATGCATCAACGAGCGATTTATTTCTCAGAATTATTCTCTAAAATAGCTACATAATAGAATAACTATTTTCTCATTTCTACCACTTGAGTCGGTGCCATTTCTACATTCCGACGGTCTACTTGTCTAACAACACTTGCTGCTAATGACAAGAAAGCACGCCCCGTCACTGTTTGATCGTCTAATGCAACTGGTGTACCGTTATCACCACTTTCACAGATGCTTTGCACAATAGGAATCTGTCCCAGCAAAGGCACATGCATTTCTTCCGCCAACTTCTTAACTCCCTCCTTACCAAAGAGATAATATTTATTTTCCGGAAGTTCGGCAGGTGTAAACCAAGCCATATTCTCTACCAATCCTAATATAGGAACATTTACCTTATCATTGGTAAACATATTAATTCCTTTACGAGCATCAGCCAAAGCAACTGCTTGCGGAGTACTGACAACGATTGCACCTGTCATTGCCAATGTCTGAACAACAGTCAAGTGGATATCACTAGTTCCGGGAGGGAGGTCTATCAGAAAATAATCCAATTCCCCCCAAACGGCATCACCAATTAGTTGTTTCAAAGCATTACTTGCCATACCTCCACGCCATAGAGTAGCCTGATCCGGATCGACAAAGAAACCGATAGACAATAGCTTTACCCCGTATTTCTCAACCGGAATGATCATATCACGACCCTCCACACGTTCTGCATACGGACGAGCATCTTCTACCTGAAACATTTTTGGCATAGAAGGACCAAAGATATCTGCATCAAGCAATCCCACTTTATAGCCTAGTTTAGCCAATGCAACAGCAAGATTAGCCGATACGGTAGACTTACCAACTCCACCTTTACCGGAAGAAATACCAATAATGTTTTTTACTTGCGGAAGTAACTTACCAACTTCCGGACGGGCAGCTTGCTTACTTTCAGTTGCTATTGTTACCTGCACATCCGGAGATACGTAAGTATGAATAGCTGTTTCTGCAGCTTTCAGCATTGATTTCATGAAAGGATCAGTCGACTTCTCAAAAATTAAAGAGAAACTAACTGACATACCATCTATGCGAAGATTGTCTGCAACCATCTCCGCTTCTACCAGATTCTTTCCCGTACCGGGATAACGCACTGTTGCCAGTGCATCTAATATTAATTTAGGATAGAGTGTCATAATCTATATTTTTAATTTATCTACTCACAAAAGTACCTAGACATATTGTAGTACAATCGGTAACTAATCAGACAGGGTATCATTTAGAAGTCTGCAACCCACTCCGCTTACTACGGTTATAACTACGATACGAATCAAGCTCTATTTCTACATCCGGTTCCTCTAGCTGAACGTCTTGGGGAAGTCGAAACTTGATATATTTGATGCTTAAACCACGATCAAGCCATTGTTGTTCATAATATGTCTTAATCCCCAAAATATCATCAACCAAATCTGAATGATACAAGTCTTCTGTTATAAAATCAACCGGAAGTTGATTCGTCTCAATCATATACTTGGTATAAGTAAACATGAAGTTACTATCTGTCTTGAGATGAATGATTCCATTCGGTTGCAGAAATTTGCAATACCGCTCCATGAAATATGTGGAAGTCAGTCTTTTAGTCGCTTTCTTCATTTGAGGATCAGAGAAGGTAAGCCATATCTCACTCACTTCACCTTCAGTAAAGAAACGTTCGATGATCTCAATATTAGTACGCAAGAAAGCTACATTCTTCATGCCTGACTGCAAAGCCTCTGTTGCTCCGGTCCACATACGGGCACCTTTGATATCAACCCCAATGAAGTTTTTCTCTGGAAACATCTTGCCTAATCCAACGGTATATTCACCCCGTCCACAACCAAGCTCAAGCACTATCGGATGATCATTCTTAAAAAAATCCCGATGCCACTTTCCCTTCATCTCAAAAGGCACATTATCTACTGCTGAATAGGGATATTCAAACACATGCGGATAACTCGCCATATCGGCAAACTTCTCTAATTTTCCTTTTCCCATATCATTTCACTGATTAGGATGCAAAGGTACTGACTTTTGATGTAACCTACAAAAATAAATGGAGTACAGATTGCTCTATACTCCACTCTATTAAAATTACGTTTATTCGCTTACAATAATCTCAAATATTCACCTCAACATTCTCTTGTTGTGCTTTTAAATCATTATAAAAAGCAGCATAAGATACTCCCCTATACGATTGAAGGAAAAGATATCCAATTCCAAAAGTGAAAAGACACAATATTGCCCAACCAATAAAGCTCAAATCAAGCATGAATAATTTCATCTTATTTCCTTCCATCATTGTCATACTTTTTTCAATCGCAGCATTGTTTTTCATTTCAGGCTCCTCTTTCAGAATAAAGTCTGTCATTGCATAAGAGTAATATTTGATAACACCCGGTATAAATAACAACAATGACCACAAGAAAGTATAAACTACTTGCAACAACTTAGTACTCAAAATACGTCCATAATCTTGAAATCCTTCAAATAGTATTCCAAAATCAACATCTCCACCCTTGAATACATTCAACATAACAATTACATACCCATACATTATTGGAAGAGTAAACAACATTATGAGCACACCAATGAATGGTATTGCTGACAATCCACCAATAACAATCCCAAAAATAAGACTAGCTACAGCAGCCATAAGCCATTTTCCTTGAAGGGCTACACGTGCTTCAGCACGCAACTCAGAATTTTGTTTCAACATAGATGCTATTTAAATTAATTAATTTCTTACTCTACAATCGTCACCCAACCATGTGTATCCGGTTCGTCGCCATACTGGATACCACGCAACTTATTGTACAGCTTCGTACAAATCGGCCCAGGTTTTCCATCTTTAGAGATAACGTATGATTTACCGTTTTCCAAATCATCAATACGTTCAATTGGGCTGATCACCGCGGCCGTACCACAAGCACCTGCTTCTTCAAAAGTTGCAAGTTCTTCTTCAGGCACAGGACGGCGCTCTACTTTCAATCCCATATCTTCTGCCAACTGCATCAAACTCTTATTTGTGATAGATGCAGAATGGAAGTTGATTTCGGAGTGATGTATGTATTGTCTTTGATTCCGAAGAAATTGGCAGCGCCACACTCATCAATGTATTTCTTTTCTTTTGCATCCAGATAGAATTCACAAGAATATCCCAACTCATGTGCTTTTTTATTTGCACGCAGACTAGCAGCGTAATTTCCGCCTACCTTATAAATACCGGTTCCCAGAGGTGCTGAACGATCGAACTCACGAATAATGACGTAAGGATTAGTAGAGAATCCACCCTTGAAGTACGGGCCTACCGGCGTTACAAATACTACAAACATATATTCATTAGCAGGATGTACTCCTACCTGAGCACTTGTTCCAATCAATAACGGACGAATATATAAAGAAGCACCTGTTTCATAAGGAGGAATAAAACGCTCATTCAACTTCACTACTTTCAAAATAGCTTCCTTGAAACGTTCAGTCGGTAATTCAGCCATCATGATCCCCTGACAAGTAGATTGCAAACGTGCCGCATTTTCTTCCAAACGAAAAATACGTACTTTACCATCTTTACCACGAAATGCCTTTAACCCTTCAAATGCCTCCTGACCATAGTGCAAACAAGTAGCTGCCATGTGCAAATTAAGGTATTCTTCACTACTAACCTCTAATTCTCCCCATGCACCATCACGGAAATTAATTCTCACATTGTAATCTGTCTTCATGTATCCAAACGACAGATTCGCCCAGTCTATTTCTTTCATTTCGTTATGTATTAGTTTATTTCCTTATCCATTGATTCGCAAAAATAGCTTTTATTCTTCAGATAGCCTCTTTTCTTGCAATAATTTTTCCACTTCTCGATCTGCTTTAGTCAGTTTTTCGGTACAAAAGGCAATAATTTCATTGGCTTCCTTGATCTTTTCACTCAAAATGTCAATATCCAATTCATTGTTGTCAATCTGGCGAACAATCTTTTCAAGACGCTCTATTGCCTGGGAATATGTTTCTTTTTTTGCTGCCACGATGATATGTTATTTATGGTTGAAAATAAATATTTTATAAGTTACCAGAAGTTACTACTCAACAACAGAATAAACTTCACCTTTCGACAAACGGGTTACAAGCTCATCACCCGTTTTTAATGAAGAGGCATCCGTTACCGCTTTTCCATCTTTCAGAGTAATACTATACCCACGTTTCAAGAGCTTGTCCGGAGAAACATCCATTATACGCTGTTGCAATAACTCCAGCCTATGTCGATGACGGGAAAGTAAAGCGAAAGTCACTTGAGTCAAATCCTTTCGAGTCGTTAATAAAGAGAAACGTGCCTCCGAAAGTTTTCGGTGAACAAGGACAGGAATACGGGCTTGAATAGTAACAAGCCTTCTCTGTTCCTGTTCTAGCAATGCGTAGGCTCCTTGTTGAACACGCGCAGACAAGTCTTCCAAATGTTCCGCTACCTCTGTCACTTGATGAATCAGAAGTTCAGCAGCTGCCGTAGGCGTTTTTACACGTGTATGAGCCACAGAATCCAGCACTGTATCGTCCCTCTCGTGCCCGATACCTGTAATAATCGGCAATGGAAACTGTGCACAGGCTGCCGCTAATAGATAAGTATCAAAACCGGAAAGATCGGAAGTTGCCCCACCTCCACGTATGATAACGACTACATCAAAGTCGTCAATACGTGCATTGACGCGAGCCAAAGCGTCTAAGATCGACTCTTCTACTTGATTTCCCTGCATCAGAGCAGGGAAAAGTTCCGTATAGAAAAAGAATCCGCCGGAATTATGCTTCAACTGATGACAAAAGTCACCATATCCTGCTGCTGTAGCGGAAGAGACTACCGCAATACGTTGAGGAAGAAGCGGCATCTCCAGTTCTTTGTTCAATGTTAATACCCCTTCCTCTTCCAGTTGCAACAGTATTTCACGACGACGACGTGCCATATCGCCTAACGTATAGGTAGGATCAATATCCAGCACTGTCAGACTGTATCCATACAATTCGTGGAACTGAACGGTCACTTTCACCAATACCTTGATACCTGAGACAAACAATTGTCCAGTAGCCTCCTCAAAATATGGTTTGAGCAGACGATAAATGTTATTCCAGATCATCCACGTGCCTTAGCCACAAGACTATTGCTACGCGGATCTTTTTGTACAAACTCCAGATAGCAATGTCCGGTCGTATTGGAACGGACATCACTCAACTCAGCCTGTATCCAATACTCATCAGGAAGACATTGTTCCAGACTCCGCCGCACCAATGCATTCAGTTCCAGAAGAGAAAGAGAATCCATACGCGTGCCTTTTATCGTTTTTTCTTTATCGTCGATTGGTATGCCTTCCACAAATCAGGAATCCCATACCCATAGATATTATCTGGAAAATCTGCCCGATCACCAGAATGACGTACCAGTTCGATAATTTCTTTTGCTGTCAACTTCGGACAAGCCTGCCAAAGACAAGCTACCATACCACACATGATCGGAGAAGAGAAAGATGTTCCGTTTGCATGACGAAGATTACCGTCTGTACCCATCACATCAGCCCAAAGCCCAACTGCTACAACATCCGGTTTTACCCGGCCATCCGCAGTATTTCCGATAGAAGAAAATGGAGCTAACAAGCCTTTTTTATCAATTGCACCGACTGTAATTACATTTTCTGCATCTCCCGGAGGAGTTGTTTTTTTCCAGGAATCCATTCCTGAATTGCCCGCACTGCAAACTACAACCATTCCCTTGTCTGCTGCCATTCCTGCTTCACGAGACATCAATGCATAATGTCCGTTCAGATCACGATATCTATAATTCTTCGTCGGATCATCAAATGTATAATAACCAAGAGAAGTATTCACAATGTCTACTCCTACACTATCTGCAAATTCGATAGCCGCTGCCCAATAGTCTTGTTCAACCAAGTTCTCTGAGTATTCATCTTCACTACGTAACAACCAGTAAGAAGCTTCAGGAGCAGTACCGATCATCACATTCGGCTGATTCATAGCCATACATGAAAGTACGCACATTCCATGACTACTCTCCGCATAGATATCTGCCTCCGGATTCACAAAATCGCGTGTACCAAGAATACGGATATTATTCATTGCTTCAATCTTATCCGCATTGTGGAACCCTGCATCAATCACAGCAATTGTCATTCCCTGTCCTTTAAAACCGGCTTCATGCAAACGGTTGGCATTACTCATCTGAATCTGAGTAATAGCCGGTCCATACAAACTATCTGTACGCAATGGCTTATTAATCAAAGAGTCTCTTCTCTGGGATTTTTTTGCTTGTCCTTTCCAAACTCTCTCTGTAGAACGTACAAAAGGAAGTTTAGCTATTTCATCGATCAATGTGCTATCATTACATGAAACAGTTACAAAGTTATCCCACTTCCCAGTCACTAGTATATGAACCCCTTTCTCACGAATAGCATCTATATACTTCTTACATACCGGCAAATCGGTAACATTCACAGATAATCCTTGTTTCTTTCTCCGTTCAATGGATTTCTTGGATAGAAACATTTCGGGTTTCTTTACAGAATAGGTCGTTGTCTTTTTATCCTTCAAACTAATACGATACTTTAAAGTGTCAGTAGAAGTAAACTGAGCAGACGCACCTAAGACCATATTCAAAGCGAACGCCAATAATACAAACTTCTTCATAAGTTATCTTTATTTTAAGCTATTAAAAATTTCCATTTTCTAAAATTACCAGTCCAATGCCACGTTGAGAAGCAATAAATGCACCACCTAGAACACGCTTTCCATCATAAAATACAGCAGATTGCCCGGGTGCAATAGCAGAAGCTGCCTCCATGAAATGCACCAATAAGTGTCCATCTTCCAAACGTTTCACCCGACAAGACAACGGACGACTCCGATAACGAATCCTTACTGTCAGATTCTCACATCTGAACAATTCCTGCTCGTTAATAATCTTATCTCGTTCCAACAACATATACTCAGCCTTTAGCTGCTCGGCATCTCCAAGCATTACCGTATTTTTTTGCGGATTGATTTTCAATACATAAGCAGGTTTGCCCAAAGCTATCTCTAATCCTTTCCGTTGTCCAATGGTATAATAAGGAGCTCCTTTATGTTGTCCTAATTTGACTCCTTCAGAGCTAACAAACCATCCGGGACCAACTTCACGATCCAACTCAGGGTATTGTTCACGGAGAAAATCCCGATAGTCTCCTTTTATAAAACAGACTTCCATACTCTCCCCTTCTTTTGACTTCGCTTCATATCCCTTCCCAGCCAGATACTCACGAACCTTTATCTTTGTATAATTTCCCAATGGGAATATACAGCGTTTCAACACTTCCTGACTCAATTGCCAAAGGAAATAGGACTGGTCTTTCTTTTCATCATCTCCGGCTACAATGTAAATATGTCCGTCACACTCTTCCAATCGGGAATAATGACCAGTAGCCACCCAAGCACAATCCAGCTTATCCGCCCATTCTGTCAACACACGAAATTTAAACAACGGATTGCACATCACGCAAGGGTTAGGTGTCCTTCCTTCCTTATATTCGTCAATGAAATTCTTTACTATTGTCTCTTTAAAAGGAATACGTTCATCAGCTACATAATGTTCAATCCCCATTCGTTCGGCCAATTCCCTGGCATCCTGTGGTTCATCTCCCCATACACGCATGGTGACTCCCACAATCTCATATCCCTGTTCTTGCAACATCAGACAAGTAGCAGTACTGTCAATACCACCGCTTATACCAATCAATACTCTCTTATTTCGTTCTTTCATCCGAGTTTTCTACTGATTATATGGATACAAATGTACAAGTTTATAAGGAGAAAATAAATTAATTCTTTCACTTCCTTCTTTTTTTTTTACTGTTTAAAGAATTTGCTTTTCCTATAATACAAATGTATCTTTGTAGTAGAAACTATTGTTCCCAAGCTGGGCACTTAGTCCCATCAGTGATGAATTATATATAAAAGAGTATGATTATATAATCGATGCAAAATTAAAAGAACAACTAAAAACACTACAAAGTGATGACAATCCTGTGATAAGGATATGTAGAGCAGATAACGCATCCGAAACAGATGAATAAAAAGAAATAAGTTTGTAAAATATTATTAATTGAACTTATCCAAGCTGCAAAAAGACTTGCTTTTTTGAAATAAGATTCGTACATTTGAGATATACTTAAAAAGCAAACGCAATTATGGCTAATCCAAAGTTACCGGGTATTACCGCAAGCGAACAGGCCTTATTGTATGCCAAGCTCAATGAATACAATCGAGGGAGAGCTTCTTTCAAGGAAGCTGGAGTTTATTTCGTAGTATTACCTAGACCAGGGAAACCCTATTATTCTCTGTGGTTCTATTCTCCCTTGCTCGAAAAACAATCTATTATTTATATACATAATCTATCACCGGATATTAATGAGTCATTGAGAATGGCTAGTACTATGCTTTATTACTCACAGCGTTGTCTTATCCTCGTAGAGTATAATGAAAAGAGAATGCACAGTAATGGCGACGATCTTATCCCTTTCGGAAAATACCGCGGACACTTTCTACATGAAATCTTAAAAATAGATCCATCATATCTTAGCTGGATTGCCTATAAATTTACTCCTAAAATTCCCAAGCAGGAACGGTTCGTAAAAATAGCTCAAGCCTATCATTCTATACATTTGGACTTTATGTCACGTAAAGTCAAAGAAATGCGGCGGGAAAGCCGTTATCTGGGTGAGATCGGCGAGAAGCTAACAGACCTGAGTCTGAAAGTAATGCGAGTAAGACTAGAAGACGACCCATATAAAACAAGATTGAATGGCAACATTCCACAATTCTATGTCAAACAGATACTAACCTTGAATGACGCCAGTGGTAATTCAGTGATCATGACGATTTCATCAAAAAATCCCACTTCCGTATCATGTACCTTGTCAGGATTAGAACATGAATACGAACCGGGGCAAATTGTGTATGTAGCATCTGCAAGGGTTTCACGCAGGTATGAAAGTTATGGGATTAAATACACACGTCTCAGCCATGTCAAGCTGGCTAATTTCAACGCTTTGTCCAATCATCCTTGACGAAACTTGCAGGATAAGAGATCCTATCCACTACTCCATCTTTCTGACGAATCCAAGAAGTAAAAGTACGTGTACCTTCATTTAACTCTATGACGCGGGCTCCATTCGGCAAATGATTATATTCCGTATTCCCACCGGTAAAACGCCCATAAGCCAATAATATATCTTTCCACATCACTGCATAATCGTTATCATGATCGTGCCCAACGAAAATACCCATAACATCTCCTGCTTCTTTCATTGCCGCAAACATTCCTGTATTCAACTTAGGAGCACAAGCCTCTTCCATTCGGGTACCACGGAGAATGGCATTCTCATTAGATGCTGCTTCATTATATTCCGGCAAGGGTATATGGAAAAAAGCAAGTGCGGGTAATGGTTTCCCAGCATTTTGCGCAGCATAAGCTGCACTTTGCTCACGATACCAAGTTATCTGGTCAAAAGTCAGCCAAGCATAACCTTTAACATCCTTCAACGGGGAATAAGAATGAGAATCCATGCAATAAAGGATTGCTGCATCCTTTTTCGCATCCGATGATGCTTTAACTGTTAAGACATAGTCCGGAGAAAGAATGTCTCCCCTGTCAGGTAATATATTACCTGGGACTTTCCGAATAATATCATATAATTGCTCACGAGTCATTTTCTGTTCATTATCATGATTGCCGAAAGTGACAACAAAAGGAATTTTACGTTTACTTACAGGTTCAAGCACCTGCAATAATCCATAATCTGCCGGAGCAGAATAGATTACGTCCCCGGTAAAGATTACCAAATCTGGACGTTCAGCGTCAAGCACTTCATTAATACGTTCCAATGCTATATCAGAAGCGGGATTCTTATATTTGAAATGAACATCGGTAAACTGTACTATCTTAAATTTACCATTTTTATTAAATTTCAATTCACCCTTCTGAGCCCAACAGAAAGTTCCCATCAAAAGAGAAGTTAATAACAGAAATATTTTTAAAGGTCGATGCATAATCATTTATTATTTAGAGGATGATCTTTTTCAATGAATGGAATTATTCTTTTTCTATCAATACAGTAGTATAGGCCGAAATACCCTCTTCACGCCCAGTAAAACCTAATTTCTCTGTAGTAGTTGCTTTTATGGATATATCATCAATATCTATGCCCATGACAGAAGCCAATGTTTCTCGCATCAAAGGAATATGCGCTTTCAATTTCGGCTGTTCCGCACAGATGGTTGCATCTATATTTCCCACATGATATCCTTTCGCTGCAAGAAGCTCCACCGTTTTCTTCAGTAAAATCTTACTATCAATATTTTTAAATTCTCTGGCTGTATCCGGGAAATGATAACCAATATCCCGCATATTCGCAGCTCCCAATAAGGCATCACAAATAGCATGAATCAATACATCAGCGTCCGAATGTCCCAACAAACCTTTTGTATGTTGCAAAAGAATGCCACCCAACCATAAATCTCGTCCTTCAACTAACTGATGAACATCAAAACCAAAACCAACTCTTATTTTCATTTTTATTATTTACGATACAGATTTTATTTACACTATTTACAAAAGTACAAACAATTGGTGGAATGGTTATGAAAAAAGGAATATTAGTTCTCGCTTTTATCCTTATAGCTATTAACCAAACAATAGGGCAAACAAATCGTTTTGCCTCCACTAGTAATGTACCCATCTTATTGTCCAGCCTCCTGCATGTTACTTCTTCTGCAAATACATTTATCTCTGAAAAGCTAGCAGCACTTTGATATAAATAACTACATCTTTCAAAAAGGAAGATGTATAATCAAAATAAAGCAGCTGACATCTTCTTCGGAATTACAAGCCTTTTCCTGAATATCATGTATCCTTGCCCAAATGATATAGACTTATAAAGGGAAGAATTCAACGAACATAAAAATCAAGCAATTTTTCCTCTTCAAGATACCCTTGTAAATGTTGTCCAATACTCACAGGACCTACTCCTACAGGAGTTCCTGTAAATAATAGATCACCAATTTTCAGTGTCACGAACTGGCTGACATAGGCAATTATATCATCAATGCTGAATAACATATCTGCCGTACAACCATGCTGTACTTCCTTTCCGTCAATAGCCAAAGAGAAGTTCAATTTTTGAATATCCTTATAACGGTCTACCGGTACAAAGTCTCCAATAGCAGCCGATGAGTCAAATCCTTTACAAAGCTCCCAAGGTCCTCCCTGTTCACGAAATTTCCGTTGGAGATCACGAGCAGTAAAGTCAATACCAATAGTAACAGCATCATAATAACGATCCGCAAAACGAGAAGCTATATTTTTACCCAAACGATTGATCCGAACCACTAGTTCCGTTTCATAATGTATCTCGTTAGAAAAATCAGGAATGAAAAACGGTTTACCATCTTTCAGAATAGCTGAATCCGGCTTCATAAAAATCACAGGTTCCATATTTACTTGTGTATGCCCCAACTCCTTATTATGTTGGGCATAGTTCATTCCTACTGCAATAATTTTCATTATTTGATCTCGTTAAAATTCAATCGGTTAAACATAACAGCTAAATGGGCATACAAAGAGGTATTCTGCACCACAATAGTCTCAGGAACACGAATACGAAACGGAGTAAAATTCCATACTGCCTTAATACCACCGTCCACCATCTTATCTGTAATTTCCTGAGCTATATTAATAGGAACTGTAAGCACGCCAATATTGACATCATATTCTTTCATTTTTGCTTCAAAATCATCAGAATGAAAAATAGGAATACCATTCAGATCCTTTCCTACCAAGTCGGGATTTACATCGAAAGCGGCTACTATTTCCAGTCCGAAATGATGCAAACCCGAATCATGAAGCAATGCGGCTCCCAAACTACCAACACCAAACAAAAAAGCTTTGTGCATATCAGTAAATCCAAGAAAACTCTCCAAGACTTCAATTAAGGCATCTACATTATATCCTACCCTTGTACGACCAGAGATATCTACATAAGATAAGTCCTTGGCGATCTGAGATGCGTCAATATTTATTTCTTTAGATATTTGAGTGGAAGAGACATACTGCTCTCCTCTCTCCTTCATTAGTTTTATATTCGACAGATACCAGGGAAGTCTCCGTAAGGTAGGCTCCGGCACTTTATCCGCCTCTTTTCGTACAGAAGTGCTCATACTGCTTACAAAATTTGGTATTTTGCAAAAGTACACTATTTTTTGAGACTGACAATCCAAGACTGTAAAACCTTAATAGAGATTAAACAAAACAAGGAAAACTGACACAAATTTTGCGCATTTCGGTAAGTTTAATACTTTTGAGAAAGAAATTAAAACAACAGGTATGAAAGACAATAATTGGAAAGATAGATTGAATGTGGTATATTCTACCAACCCAAACTTCAATTACGAAATGGACGATGATGAGGAACAAATTACTCTTGATAAAACCAAACAAAAACTTCGAGTTTCCATTGATAAAAAGAACAGGGGTGGAAAAGTGGTAACATTAATTACTGGCTTTGTTGGCACAGAGAACGACTTGAAAGAACTTGGTAAGTTACTGAAAAGTAAATGTGGAGTCGGTGGTTCAGCGAAAGATAGCGAGATCATTGTACAAGGTGATTTCAAAACTAAAATCATTGAACTACTGATTAAAGAAGGCTACGTCAAAACCAAAGGTGTCGGAGGATAAAACTTGCTAAAATAAAAGAGGTCATTTCAATATAAAACTGAAATCACATTAATTAGACATTTAAAAAAGAAACAACTTCGTATCTTTATCTAGTTTGACCTGTAAATCTCAAATATAAGAACTATGCTCATAGTGGATTAAAATTTGGAGCTTTATAAAGCAATAAACGTATACCTACCCTTGCCAAACCTACGTATAGATTTCTATATTTCATAGCTCATGAAACTTCAAAGACTATTTTGGAAAAACGACCAACCTAATGATTCAATTAAATTAAGAAGATAAAATAAAGCCGCCCCATTTAATGAGACGGCTTTTTTATAATGTTACCTTCGAGGAATTATTCAGCTCTCAAAGTGAAGCGCTTGAATGCAGTAACAGTCAGATCTTTATCTTGAGATTTCAAGAAGTCAACAACTGTCATCTTAGCATCCTGAATATATTCTTGTTTCAGCAAGCAAACTTCTTTATAAAACTTACCGATACGGCCCATAGCGATCTTTTCGATCATGTTCTCAGGTTTACCTTCCTGACGTGCTTTATCAGCAGCAATCTCTTTTTCTTTTTCCAATACATCGGCAGGAACATCTTTCTCGTCAATAGCAATCGGATTCATAGCAGCGATCTGCATAGCAACTTCGTGACCTACTGTCGGATTAACTTCTTTATTCAATGCAACCATTGTGCAAAGGAAGTTTTTACCTTGATGGTTGTAAACAGAAATAGCAGTACCTTCTACTGTAGCATATCCGTCCAATTCCATTTTCTCACCAGTGATACCACTTCTGTCTGTTACAGCATCAGCAATAGTGCCTGTACCCATCGGAAGAGCTTTCACTTCATCCAAAGTCTTGCATTTGTTAGCAATAGCAGCATTCAAAATATCTTGAGTCAACTTAATAAAATCTTCGTTCTTAGCAACAAAGTCAGTTTCGCATTTCAAAGCAATCATAGCTCCAAAGCCGTTTTCAGCCTTAACGAGTACACAACCTTCAGAAGCCTCGCGATCAGAACGTTTCGCAGCAACAGCCTGTCCTTTTTCACGAATAATCTTCATTGCACCGTCGAAGTCACCGTTTGCTTCAGTCAATGCATTTTTGCAATCCATCATACCAGCTCCGGTCATTTTACGCAGCTTGGTAATATCAGCCATAGTTACAGCCATAGTATTTCCTATATTTAAATGAATAATAATTTTCAAAAACAAAAAATGTGCCAATCTGCCAATCAAAATGCAAGTATGTCAATACACTCTTGCACATTAGCAAATTGGCACATTATTATATTAAGCCTCTTCGTCTTCCTTGATGAAAGCAGCAGCTTTAGCTGCGTTAATAGCTTCTTCGTCAGATTTATCGAGTCTTGCTTTTGCTGATTTCTTCTTGCCTTTATTAGCAGGAGCTTCACCAGCAGCTTCCATATCGATCTTTTCAGCTTTTCTTTCTTCCAAACCTTCTTGCATTGCAGCACAGCATGCGTCCAAGATAACTTCTACTGATTTAGTAGCATCATCATTAGCCGGAATTACGAAGTCTACGTTAGTTGGATCTGAATTAGTATCAACGATACCAAATACAGGAATACCCAAACGGTTAGCTTCGCGAACAGCGATGTTTTCTTTCATTACGTCGATAACGAACAATGCAGATGGCAAACGAGTCAGGTCAGCGATAGAGCCTAATGTCTTGTCCAATTTTGCACGTTGACGAGAGATCTGAAGAACTTCTCTCTTAGAAAGATTTGAATAAGTACCATCGTTAGTCAGTTTATCGATAGTAGCCATTTTCTTCACAGCCTTACGGATAGTCGGAAAGTTAGTAAGCATACCACCCGGCCAACGCTCGATTACATAAGGCATATTAACAGATTGAGCTTTTTCAGCCACAACTTGTTTAGCTTGTTTTTTAGTAGCAACAAAAAGAACTTTCTTACCAGATTTGGCAATTTGTTTCAAAGCTTCAGCAGCTTCATCTACTTTTGCAACTGTTTTGTGGAGGTCAATGATGTGAATACCATTGCGTTCCATGAAAATATAAGGGGCCATTGCAGGATTCCACTTTCTTTTTAGGTGTCCGAAGTGGCAACCAGCCTCCAATAAAGTATCAAAATTTGTTCTTGACATCTTGTTTTTCTTTAAATCGTTTACTTTCTTTTTTGTTTTTTCTAAACCAACCGCCGGGTAGTCTGATGAGTCCCGGTAGTTTAGATACTAAACGTACTTCTCTCCAGAGATTCCTCCAGTAGATATTAACGTTTACTGAACTGGAATCTTCTACGAGCTTTCGGTTGTCCCGGTTTCTTACGTTCAACAGAACGAGGATCACGAGTCATGAAGCCTTCCGCACGAAGAGCTGCTTTATCATCAGCGTTCATCTTAACCAGTGCACGAGCAATTGCCAAACGCAAAGCCTGAGACTGACCAGTGAAACCACCACCACACAAGTTAACTTTGATATCATACTTCTCAGCAGCATCCAACTTGTTCAATGGTTGTTTTACAACATACTGAAGTATAGTTGATGGAAAGTACTCTGCAAGGTCTCTCTTGTTAATAGTAATCTTTCCTGTACCTTCGCTTACGAATATGCGTGCGATTGCACGTTTACGTCTGCCTAATGCATTTACTACTTCCATTATATCTTATTTATATGAATTAATATCAATCATTTTTGGATTTTGAGCATCATGTTTGTGTTCGCTACCAGCGTAAACATACAAGTTACCCAGCAATTTAGCTCCCAAAATATTCTTAGGAAGCATACCCTTCACTACTTTTTTCAGCAATCTTTCTTCACCATTCGGTTTAGCGATTAAACGAGCAGGAGTCATTTCTCTCTGCCCACCAGGATAACCTGTGTAAGACAAATAAACTCTGTCATTCCATTTATTGCCACTCAATTTTACTTTGTCTGCATTGATGATAATAACGTTATCACCGCAGTCTACGTGAGGAGTAAAGTTCGGTTTGTACTTTCCTCTCAACAATTTTGCAACTTTTGCTCCCAGACGACCTAAAGTTTGGTCTGTAGCATCAACGATAACCCATTCTTTGGTTACAGTTGCCTTGTTTGCAGAAATGGTCTTGTAACTTAAAGTATCCACTCTTAATTTTGTTTTTTAAATGTTACTACTAAAATTGTTCTTCACCACTTATTAGCCTCCCCGGACAAAGGATAACTAACTCGCTATGAATTAATCTCTTATCATTTTGAGATAATAATCGGCTTGCAAAAATACGGCTTTTCTTTGAAATGGCAAACTATTTCTATCTTTTTTTGGTTATATTCAATTGAAAGACAAGGCAGAGAAGCATTGTAAGACCAATTCTGACTAGAGGAAAATCAATAAGAAAGAAAAATTCTCAGAGCTCAAAGTCTGATTTATCTACTGATATTTTAATCCCCTTACTTTACCTTTTCAGATGTAGAGATAGTATAAAGTAAGGAGATAGCTTGAAGAAATTTCAATTAACGGATTACTCAACTTAGAATTTTCATGTTGGAAGAAATAACCTTATCTCTTTAATTAAACTTTTTCAGTCCACTGTATCGATTTAACGCTTCTAAATAATAATAGTCAGCATAGTTTAGCGGTACATCTATATCACTTTTGCCCGGATAGTTACCAACCGAATGCTTCAAAATAAATCCTTTGTTCTCATTCTTCTTTGCTAAATAATCTGACGAAGAAAGTTGTTTCAAAATATTTTCTGCATATTTTATATAGCTATCACCTAATTTATGATCATCCACATATCCACCTAATTCAAGTAGTGCCGAAGCCGTAATAGCAGCTGCCGATGCATCCCGCGGTGCATCTGGGATATCGGGTGCATTATAATCCCAATAAGGAATATAATCCTTTTCCGAAGGACGATTTTCCATAATAAAATGAGCTATTTTACGTGCTGCTTCTAAATAGACCAGATTTTTTGTAAAACGATAACACATTGTATATCCATAAAGTCCCCAAGATTGCCCACGTGCCCAGGCTGAAGAATCTGAGTATCCTTGAAAAGTCCCCTTAGATTCTACTTTACCATCCGGAACAGAATAGCTGACTACATGATAAGATGACATATTCTCACGAAAATGATTTCTTAGAGTTTTATCTGCATGAGCAACGGCTACATCACGAAATTTCGAATTACCAGTCTGCTCATACGCCCAGAAAAGAAGTTCAAGATTCATCATATTATCAATGATAACAGGATAAGTCCATTTACCAAAATCCCAAGAACGAATCAATCCGACCTCTGGATTAAAACGTTGGCAAAGACTATTGGAAGTATTAACCAGAATTTCTTTATCCTTCTGTTCCGGTTTCAAACGAAGGGCATGTCCATAACTGCAATACATCATAAACCCAACATCATGATTTCTTGTATAATACTGAATTTCCTCTAGTCGGTTAGTATATTTTCGAGCTTCTTTTGCCAGGTTTTCGTCACCTGTCATTTCATAAGCTAACCACAATGAACCGGGATAAAAGCCACTTGTCCAATCTTGTGCTTTCCCCATTGCATAACTTCCGTCAGCTTTGAGAGTGCGTGGGAAATAAGCTTTGTTCTGTACTTCTTTCAATTGTTCTGCCATGTAAAGTAGCTGATGGTTAGAAGTCTTCACTGCATTCTTAAACCATTTTGGTGTACCTGCCCAAGAAGTACTACAAATAGCAAACAAGCCCATAGCGCAAATGGCAATACAAAGTGTTCGTCTCATTTTCATTTTAATAATGTTAGTGTTACATTAATAATAGTCCATTATTCACTCTACTGATACACAGAATAATGATTCGTCAAAAATATAAAAAATTACGTACTTCTCTCTATAAAAGAAAGAAATACGCAATTTCCTATACAATATGACAAACTTACTTATCTCACAATATCTTCTGGAAATTTATCCGGCATCCCAACTCGTTTCCATGTTTCTTGATACCAAGTATTCAACTCATTTCCATTCAAATCATTTTTTATAAAAAACTTCAAATGCATATAATCATTATCCTTAATTACAAACTCCAATACATTGTCCTTATTATCTAACATCGGAAGATGAATATTCTTCTCGATGCTCTCTTTATAAGAATTATTCGTCAGTTGTTTCCACGTACCATATCCGGTAATGATTGCATCAGAACCGGGAATAAGAGTAAAATTCACAATTCGACCGTCATCACTCAATACCTTAAAAGTATTACTAGGTTTCAAGTAACCTGCAACGTCCGGACTCTCTGACACATAATGACATAATTGCCATATTCCTTTCAATTCAGCGGGTTTGAATTTTGTTTTCTTTTGGGCCATCGCACCAGTTATTGCCATTAACATTACAGTTAAAACAGTAAAGAAGTAGAGCTTTTTCATGATAGTATGATTTTAATTAATACTCTTCAATGCCTATGCCCAAATATAAAGATTTATTTTGAAAAAACAATTATTATGAGCATAAAAAACTCGCATAATCAAAAGATTATGCGAGTTTTACATAAATATACTAAAATATTAGAATTCTGCATTTCTCGGTGTACGCGGGAATGGTATCACGTCGCGAATATTCGACATACCTGTCACAAATAACAGTAGTCGTTCGAAACCGAGTCCAAAGCCCGAGTGAGGACAAGTACCAAACTTACGGGTATCTAAATACCACCACATATCTTTCATTGGAATATGTAGTTCTTCAATACGCGCAACCAACTTGTTATAGTCTGATTCACGTTCAGAGCCTCCAATAATTTCACCTATTTTCGGAAAAAGAACATCCATAGCACGTACCGTCTTATTGTCATCATTCATCTTCATATAGAAGGCCTTAATTTCCTTCGGATAATCAGTCAGAATAACTGGACGTTTGAAGTGTTCTTCTACCAAATAACGCTCATGTTCAGAAGCCAAATCCACTCCCCAGTAAACGGGGAATTCAAATTTGTGTCCTTTTGCGACAGCGTCTTCCAGAATCTTAATACCATCTGTATAAGACAAACGTACAAAGTCATCTTTCAAAACACCCTGCAGACGTTCTATTAATTCCTTATCGAACATATCGTTCAAGAATTTCACATCATCCGCACAGTTATCCAATGCCCATTTCACACAATATTTAATGAACTCTTCTGCCAAGTCCATATTGTCAAGAATATCATTGAAAGCTACTTCCGGCTCAATCATCCAAAACTCAGCCAAATGACGTGGAGTATTAGAATTCTCAGCGCGGAAAGTCGGACCAAATGTATAGATAGATCCTAAAGCTGTAGCAGCTAATTCACCTTCCAACTGCCCAGAAACAGTCAGACTAGCCTGTTTTCCAAAAAAGTCATCATCATAGATGATAGAACCAGCTTCATTTTTTTTCAGATCATAAAGGTTCATTGTAGTTACCTGAAACATTTGTCCGGCACCTTCACAATCGGAAGCAGTAATAAGCGGAGTATGGAAATAGAAAAATCCTTTATCATGGAAAAACTTGTGAATAGCAATCGCCATATTGTGACGAATACGGAACACTGCACCAAAAGTGTTAGTGCGCGGACGCAAATGAGCAATCTCGCGCAAAAATTCCATGGAGTGACCTTTTTTCTGTAATGGATAGGTATTATCGCAGACACCCAGAACTTCAATTTCACGAGCCTGTATTTCTACTTTCTGACCGGAGCCCACAGATTCCACCATTACCCCATTCACACTCAGACAAGCGCCGGTAGTAATCAACTTCAACATTTCTTCATCGAAATTAGCCAAGTCTACTACAACCTGCACATTATTTATTGTAGAACCGTCATTCAGTGCGATAAAGTTTACTTGTTTGCTACCTCTACGAGTGCGAACCCATCCTTTCACATTGACCACAGCGCCAAAATCTTCGCGCTTAAACAGATCAACAATTTTTGTTCTACCAATCTTTTCCATAAAATTAATTTAATACAATATTATAAATTACTCAAACGCTCCCATACGGAGATAGTTTACTTCTACCTCTGTCAAGTAACGCCAGTCTCCGCGGCGCAAACCTTTCTTAGTAAGTCCGGCAAAGAATACTCGGTCGAGTTTTATTACTTTATATCCCAGTGATTCAAATATACGGCGAACGATACGGTTCTTACCTGAGTGAATTTCGATACCAACTTGGTTTTTCTTAAATTCATCTGTATAGCTGATTTCATCTGCATGAATTTCACCATCTTCCAATTGAATTCCAGCTGCAATTTGTTCCATATCCGCTTTCGTCAGATTCTTATCCAAATGAACATGATAAATCTTCTTCTTCAGAAATTTCGGATGCGTCAACTTAGAAGCCAAATCACCGTCATTCGTCAGTAACAATACACCTGTCGTATTACGGTCTAGACGGCCCACCGGATAGATACGTTCTGCACAAGCACCTTTTACCAAATCCATCACAGTACGACGTTCCTGAGGATCATCAGAAGTTGTTACTGTATCTTTCGGCTTATTTAGCAATACATATACTTTACGTTCAATGCTAACTGTTTCATCATGAAACTTCACCACATCTGCACGTTTAATCTTTGTTCCTAATTCTGTAACTACTTCACCGTTTACAGAAACCACTCCGGCAGTAATAAACTCGTCAGCTTCACGACGAGAGCAAACGCCAGCATTTGCCAAAAATTTATTCAAACGAATCGGTTCGTTCGGATCAATAAATTGTTCTTTGTACTCAATTTGTTTCTTTCTGCTATATTTAGCATTTGGATCATAGTCATTGGTACGTGGACGCGGACGGTAACCACCTTGTCGATCATTATTAATGCGTGGACGATAGCCGCCTTCACCATTATTATTGAAACGAGGACGATAAGGACGATCACCGTATGAACGGTCCCCTCCCTCACGATTGTAAGGACGCTGAGGACGGTCACTACCTTCACCATTATTGAAACGAGGACGATAAGGACGATCACCGTATGAGCGGTCGCCTCCCTCACGATTGTAAGGACGCTGCGGGCGTTCACCACCTTCACTATTATTATTAAAGCGTGGACGATATGGACGTTCACCACCTTCACGATTATAAGAAGGACGTTGTGGACGATCACCATAAGAACGGTCACCATAAGGACGCTGCGGGCGTTCACTACCTTCACCATCGTTATTAAAGCGTGGACGATACGGACGATCACCACCTTCACGATTGTAAGAAGGACGTTGAGGACGATCACCATAAGAACGGTCACCGTATGAACGTTGCGGGCGTTCACCACCTTCATTGTTAGCATTAAAGCGTGGACGATAAGGTCGATCGCCACCCTCACGATTGTAAGAAGGACGATACGAACGTTCGCCACCTTCTCTGTTGTAAGACCTGTTACCGTCACGGCCGGCACCTGTATTCTCTTCATTAAAAGAATTTTCGCGCCATTCTTCGTTTTCTGTGCTCATTGTTTATTCGAATAAAATTAGACTTTGGCCTCACGGCCTGATTTAAAAACACGTTTATTGTATAGTAAACAATTAAAGTCCCGTATAAGTATGCGGAGTAATTGCTCTTAACTCTTTTTTAATATTTTCGCTTACATTTAAACCCTCAATAAACTCTTTAATAGAACTTTCAGTAATAGCCTGATTCGTTCTTGTCAATGCCTTCAAAGCTTCATACGGATGAGGATAAGCTTCGCGGCGTAAAATGGTTTGTATAGCCTCAGCCACTACGCTCCAACAATTGTCCAAATCACGACATATAGCAGATTCATTGAGCAACAGTTTACGAAGTCCTTTTAAGGAACTCTGAACAGCGATAACAATATGACCGAAAGGTGCACCGACATTACGCAGCACAGTAGAATCCGTCAAGTCGCGTTGTAAACGTGACACTGGAAGCTTCACTGCTAAATGTTCTAAAATAGCAGTTGCAATACCCAGATTACCTTCTGCATTTTCAAAATCAATAGGATTTACCTTATGCGGCATAGCGCTTGAGCCCACCTCTCCGGCTTTGATCTTCTGTTTAAAGTATTCCATTGAAATATACTGCCAAAAGTCCCGATTCATATCCACCATTACAGTATTGATACGCTTCATTGCGTCAAATATTGCAGAAAGGTTATCATAATTAGAAATCTGCGTAGTGTATTCCTCGCGCTCCAAACCAAGTTTTTCAGCAACGAAACGATTACCAAATTCTTTCCAGTCATATTGAGGATAAGCTACATGGTGAGCATTATAGTTTCCGGTTGCACCACCAAATTTTGCAGTAATCGGACAAGCCTTCAAGGTTGCCAACTGACGTTCCAAGCGATAAACAAAAACCATAACTTCTTTACCTAGACGAGTCGGAGAAGCCGGCTGTCCATGAGTCTTAGCAAGCATAGGAATATTTGCCCACTCTGTTGCATAACTCTTCAACTGTGCAATCAGCTCTTCCATCAACGGATAGTATACCTCTTCCAAAGCTTCCTTGATAGAAAGAGGAACAGATGTATTATTGATATCCTGAGAAGTTAATCCGAAGTGAATGAATTCCTTGTAATCATCCATTCCCCCCAGTTTATCAAACTCTTCTTTCAAGAAGTATTCTACTGCCTTTACATCGTGGTTAGTTACACTTTCGATATCTTTAATACGCTGCGCGTCAGCTTCTGAGAAATTACGATAAATATTCCTCAAGGTTTCAAAAACGCTCTTATCAATTCCTTTCAACTGAGGTAACGGAAGCTCACATAAAGTAATGAAATACTCCACTTCCACCTGTACACGATATTTAATCAGTGCGAATTCTGAGAAATAAGCTGCTAAAGCTTTAGTTTTGCCTCTATATCGACCATCAATTGGAGATATGGCCGTTAATACATCAAGTTCCATAAGTTTTTAGATAATTATCAGGTCGCAAAATTAACTCTTTTTCCTGATTAACAAGTTAAAACGATGGGTAAAGTTTCTATAAAAGTGACTAAAAAACAATGAGCGGCAGATACTGTCGCTCATCACCATCTATATTTTCACCTACTTTTTCAATTTAATTTCATCAGAACTGGAGTCTTCACTGTCCTTACTTCTGTTTTTGGCTTCTCATTCAATTGCTCAAAAACAACAATTTTATTTTCACCTTTTTTTAGCCAGACACCCGGTATGTAAAGCGTCTGTTGAGGTCCAACTTGCCAATAACGCCCAATATTAATTCCATTAATGAAAATAATTCCCTTACCCCAATTTTCCATATCAATAAATGTATCACCTATTTTATCCAGTGTAAACGTTCCACTATAAATCACCGGACAGTCTTTTAATTTCGCACTTGCCGATTCATTATTGTCATAAACATCACCTGTTAGCTTTGACAAGTCAGGCACTTCACTCATCGGAAGCTGATACATATCCCATTCACCGGTAATTTCTCTTCCGACAATCTTCACTGGACTAATAATACCTTTATTATTGTGCACTATTTCACTCCCATAGTTTATACGCCCCATATTTTCAACCAGAATCTGCAAGGTAGCATTGAAAGGAATCTCTATCTCCATAGAATATATTTTTGCATTCCGATTCAAAACTCCCACCTTTTCACCATCTACATAGACAACTGCATAATCACGCAATCCCGGGATTTCAAGTATTCCGCTAATTGGCTGATTAAAGCGACGCGTATAAAGCACATAACCATAACCTTGATTCAGTTGTTCAAATGTCAAAGGAGTATCAGCAGATACTGGCTTCATTTTTTCAGCGAAACCAATCACATCTGCTACTTTATTCAATTTAATAGAAGGTATCTCAATAATAGGATTTTTATCAGGTACGGCAGGAATCGGATATTTCACATATTTCTTAATGACATTACGCACTGAATCATATTTAGGCGTCTCCCATCCGGCCTCACTTATTGGCGCATCATAATCATAACTAGTCAAATCCGGTTGTATATCACGCTTCTTATCATAATTCGCCCCACTGGTAAATCCAAAATTAGTACCGCCATGCACCATATAGAAATTAATAGAGACATCATTTTTTAAATAAGCCTCAGTTTGACGAGCAACTTTCGAAGCATCTAATTGAGGAAATGGTTCAGCCAGTGAGACAGCCATCCCGGATAAAACTCCGCTACCATATAAGGACCCTTACCATTGTGATACTGATCAACCACTTTTTTCAGATTAGCAATATCGCTCTCTCCATTAGCCGTTGGCAAAGCTCCAGGCGTGGAACCACCCTCAAATAGCCAGCTTCCGTCTGAGGTAAATAGCGGCACATCAAATCCTGCATCAGCCAATTGTTGTTTGATTTTCGCATTATAAGCCCGGTGTTCCTCCAATGGAATATCCGTACGCTGAGAGACATAAGATCCAAACTCATTTTCACATTGTACCATTACAATAGGACCACCTTTTGTACACAACAAACCGCCAACTTCTTTATACAAACGATCAATATACGCTTTTGTGCATTTCAGAAACTCAGCATTATCCTTTCTAATCTCCATACCTTTTATATTCTGAAGCCACCAAGGATATCCACCAAATTCCCATTCGGCACAAACATATGGACCAGGACGAAGAATAACCATCATACCCTCCTCACCTGCTATTTTAATATATTCTGCCAGATTCTTATCGCCTGTAAAATCCCAGACACCCGGTTCAGGTTCATGGATATTCCAAAACACATACGTAGCTACGGTATTCAATCCCATTGCTTTCATCATCTGAATACGATGACGCCAATACTAATGAGGAATACGGGGATAATGCATTTCACCGGAAATAATAGGAGTCACTTTTCCATTTCGATAAAAGGCTCCGTCCTTAATCTCAAAATTGTTCTTTTGGGCCATTACAAACAAAGGCAAGAATGCCACGAATAGTAACCAGATAATGTTTTTCTTGTGCATAGTAATAATATTGATTAAAAATAGGGGTTATTGACAAATAAAACGCAAAGATAAATAAAAAAAGAGTTCCGTAACAGAATTACGGAACTCTTTTTCAGTGTGGGCGTTGACGGATTCGAACCGCCGACCCTCTGCTTGTAAGGCAGATGCTCTGAACCAGCTGAGCTAAACGCCCTTGTTAATGAGCCGGAAGTGCTTGTGTTTTAGTGTGGGCGTTGACGGATTCGAACC
>NZ_BAKK01000037.1 GCF_000614145.1 Bacteroides faecichinchillae JCM 17102
ACGTTATAACTTTGCCGAATGAGAAAAATTTTACTGATAGCAATATCGGGTGTTTCATTCTGCACGATGCCCGCTCAGGCGCAGTTCAACACGATTGCCAAGACACCAGAAAGATACAAGGTAGAAGCCTTGCAGGAGGGTATGAAAAAGCCGGAGCCGACACCCGAAAGCATGGCTCCTGTACAGGAGACTTCGACAAAACCTGCCGATGAAAGTAAGAAGTTGTGGATTGACCGTTATCTCAGTGTGTCTTATCCATTGCAGCGCATCAGAATTACATCACCATACGGCTACCGGAAAGACCCGTTTACCGGAAAGAGGAAGTTTCACGGCGGTATCGACCTGCACGCACGGGGCGAGCAGGTATTGGCCATGATGGAGGGGGTGGTCGTCAAAGTGGGACAGGACAAGACGTCCGGCAAGTATGTGACCCTGCGGCACGGAAATTACACCGTCAGCTATTGCCACCTTTCACGGGTGCTGACCGCCAAGGGTACGGTAGTCCGTCCCCGTGATGCCGTCGGTATTACCGGCTCGACCGGACGAAGTACAGGCGAGCACTTGCATATAACCTGCAAGCTAAATGGCAAGAGTGTCGATCCGTCGGTCGTTTTCGATTACATCCGGACTACACAGCAGGAGTGCATTTCAGCTTTGAGCAGACTGTTGTAAGAGTGTTTATGTCGCCAAACGCTAATCGAAAAGAGTGTCATTAGGTGATGTGGTTTTCGATTAAAACAGGGAACTTTTCATTTTGGAACTTATCGTAATTTTTTATTTGAATGATTGTGAAACCAAGACCGAGTAGGGAGATCGGACTCTAACGGTCTATCCCGTTGCGGGAGAGGACGCCTTCCGTGTAATAATGTTTGACTTCTCGCATCTCCGTGACCAAGTCGGCTATGTCGATCAATTCTGCCGGAGCGTACCGTCCCGTGATTACCAACTCTGTCCCGGAATGTCGTCGAGAAATCGCCGTCAATACCTCCTCAATAGAAAGCAACTCGTAATACAGGGCAATGGTTAGTTCATCGAGCACGACCAGATTATACTCTCCCGAAGCGAGAATTTGTTTGCAGCTTTCCAATCCCGCATAAGCTGCGTCAATATCTTCTTGTGCCGGCTTCTTTTCAATAAAGCACCCCCGACCGAATTGCTGGATGCGGACGTTGTTAAACAGATGTTCGATCTTGGTTTCATTATATTTCATGTTCTTTACGAATTGTCCGATGAAGACGCTTCCTCCGGCACACAAAACTCGAATGGCAAGCCCAAATGCGGCCGTTGTCTTTCCTTTCCCGTTGCCAGTATAGACATGTATATATCCTTTGTTTTCCATATTGTTGATTTATGATTGCAAATGTAATCCGTGTTATGGTTCGGCGGAAAGATGGGCAAAACAATAAGTATAGGTTTGAATCGTGCCATCCTCAAGCCGGATGTCATAACTTTGGCTAAAGGGAGTTCCCAGTCGGAAAAGTACGGGTGAGGAGAATATCGGTCCGTCGTAGCAGAACGTGTGGTATTCTCCGTTTTCTCCGTTGTGATCCATTTCCTTGGGGAGAGAGGCAATAAAGTCGGCATCTACCTCGCGACCGATGGCATCCATTCCCAAGCCATCGGCTTGCGTGGTCACGATGACCGTCTTCAGTCCGGAAGCGAGGTATTGCTGCATGACGATTTCCGAGGAGACTACTCCCCATAACGGCTCCACAACCTCTATTCCGAGTGGTGCGAGTTGTCGCTCCCTGTAGGCACGGACATCGTGCAAGTAAATATCCCCGAAAATAAAATGGGTTACTCCTTGCTCCTTGAAATGTAGGGCTGCGCAAGTCATGGCCTCTGCGTAATTTTCAAGGTTCCCCTGGGGTGTGAGATTCACGATATGCAGGGGAATACCTATACTGTCTGCTTGTGCCTGAAGCAAGGGGAGTGGGATACCGTGCATGCTGGAGCGTTGCGAGTCACGATTGATTGTGGTGAGCAGGGCAACGATGTCGTATAGCTCCGATTGACGAGCTCGCCAAAGGGCATGCGCGGAGTCTTTTCCCCCGCTCCAGTTGAATACGGCTTTTATCTTTTCCATTCGATGTTCGTAAAACTTCATGCTTCCAATAACTCACTCGTTTTTGCCCAATAGTAGTAGGCTTCCGGTAGGTTGCTTCTCAGCTTATTCAGTTTGTTGGGCAGCGAAGGTCGGATGACCATATCCTTTATATCGGCAGGGTTGTTGGAATAAGATTCTATTTCATTGATTCCCTTTTCAATTAACGTGGCTAAATAAGCCGCTCTTGCTGCATCAATAATGGCATGGTCTATCAGATAACGCTGCTTGTACATGAATGATTTGACACGGATGATTCCGTCTTGTATCAGGTCGAAGTCTCCTTCTCCGGCTTTTCCCCGTGTGGAGATACAAAGTGCCGTTTGGCGGATGTCATTGAAAACTTGCCCTATGTCCGTTCCGAAAGACCGGTATGAAAGTTCGACCACCGCAATCTTACGGAACGCTTCTTTGGTAATCTGCAGGTCTGAAACATTTTCAAACAGCCGCCCCACATCATAAAGCTGTTTGGCTATCTCCATCGAACAGGACCTTCCATTCTTGTAATAAGGTATTCCAGTTGTGTTGGGAGCGAAAGCCGTCAGTTTATCGCCCAAAATATCTTCTGCGGACGGGACTGTTACCATCAATGGTTTTCCTTCCAACCGTATGAACGGGCAGTTGATAGCTATTTGTTGGGTACGGAAATAATGAATGTCCTCGTAGAGTACATCCAGCAGGATATAGGATTGTGCATCGGTGTCATTTCGGTATGCAATCTGATAGAAAAACTTGGAATGGCTCTTGGGAATATCCGCATCATCCCGTTGCTTGCGTTCCACAAGTTCCAGATTGATGAAGCCGAAATCGGCAAATGATTTCAGATAGTCTTCAATGTTGGTTCCAGGGGGACAGATAAGATCAATGTCGATTGACAGACGATGAGCAGATTTCCCAAGTATGAGCATAAGTGCCGTTCCTCCCTTAAAAACCAGTGGACACCCGGCTTTAACCAGCATTTCAAGCAGGGACAGGGCACGGATTACTTTCTCTATCAGATTTTTATCATTATAGTGCAATTCGGATGAAACCTGTTCGATCCATTCTGCCGTAAAACACTCCTTCTTTATCATTTTATGTTCAGATTTTCTAATATGGACAATATTTCTTCTTTTGCCTTACGTCTGCCGGCATACCTGAATAGCCGATTTCGATTGACAGCGTACAGATTAAAGGCATTTTCAAAGATATGCTCGCTTTCACTGCCTTGTAGGTAGAAGAAATCCGCATCCCTCAATATATCCACCAACAGCTTTTCCAGTGTAGGCATCGGTACATCTGATACTTTCTGCAAAGGAGCTTCCGAGACCAAATTTTTCACAAAAAAGACACGGCTGTCCATATCTACATATCGGTAAATCATATCTTTGTCCGGTCGCAGATAGACGTCACGGTTCCCGTCTTTCAAAAAGTTGAAAACCGTTTCTGCCGAATCCCTGTCTGTTTCCACATAGACAACACGGTTGGAAGAAAGGTGATGCTGCAAGGTTGCGATAATATCCCCCTGATAGACGCAGAACTTCGCAAATGGGAAATTGACCAGCAACGAATCGTAAATTTCTCTTACTTCACCTATGAGTTTAGGAACAAAGGACTGTTTCATGACTTTAGCATACATTCCGCGTCCGGTTCTGACCAATGCATTTTCATTCACGAGCTTGAACAGATACCATGACAAGGAAGACTTGCTTATGCCAACCTTTTCGTGAAGATAGGCAAACAAGTCATCCATGCTGAAATCACGGTGTACTTCAGCGTATTCAAGTATGGATGTCGTTGTTTTGTTACTCATATTATATCCTGTTTTTGCCTGCAAATATAGCAAATTTTCGGCACTATTTCTGAATAGTGCCGAAAATTTGTATTTATTTAAAACAATCTATATGTAAATAACCTTTTGTCATCATCTACTAAATATCGGCACTAAATTAAAATTGTGCCGATATTTAGTGATTGTTCAATATTGTACAATGACAATTTACCAAATCGTATTTTCCTGTTTTATTGTTGTCACATCTCGTTTATCGGCAGGTCATTCTTTACTCTTTTCGTCGGCGAATGTAGGACGAAGCGCATAATCGCCAAGCCGCATTGCATTCGGATGACGAAAACAGACTGTTGCACGGTCGGTTTTCTATCCGGGTTTGGCTTATGATGCCACAGCTTCATCCTCTGGCTGCCTCAAAAAGCTGAAAACAAACCTGCACGGCAAACGAAAGCAGGGAAAAATAAAAATCAGCATGATAGTTCAACCAATTAAAAGTAAACAAGTATGGTAGAAGAAATTAGACAAGACGGCAGAGTGATATTGTCGAGCGAAGACGGTTTTTCCGTCCCTATGATTTTCAACAACCTTTGTGGAAAGAATTTCATTGGCAAAGAATACAAGGACTATATCAGGCATATAGCCTTTGAGGAAATGGGACTTAAGCCGGGTATCGTGTCCCATTATCGGAACGGTGTTCTATATAAGAACGGCACAATCCCGGAACTTTGAACAGGTAAACCAAAATAGGAACAGCAAAAATCAAAATTTATACAAATTTATACAGATATGGAAACAACAACAATTCATCCGGCAGAAGCCTATCTACGCAACGAACAAAATCCTACATCCTTATATGTAAGGATTGCAGGAAAACGCAGACGGCTGTTTATCAACCGCAACGAAAACGTCATCGGCATTATCGCACTCGGAAAACGCAAAAGCGGGTACATCTTCACAGATTGGGCAAGCATTGAGAAGATATACTATCCGTCATCCTCTCCCGAAGATGCAGCGGACATAGAAAAGAAACTGGTCTTGAAATACCAGAAACTTGCCCGGCTTGCCACGCATACGAATGATTGGCTTCGCAAAATCGCTAATGCCGATTTGGATAAATCCCTCTACGAGAACCGCATCACGACCGGCACACGCATCGACGGCAAGTGTATCGGACTTGCCACCATCGAGAAGTATTGCGGCAGTTGGGATATGGCTCGTTTCAGAACGGCACTGAAGCAAGGTGAAAAGTTTTCCACCGGACGCTTCGACTTTTGCGGCTATGACGGTACGCTGTGGTGCGAGCCACGCGAAAATGGCGATATGGCGGCAGGATTCAGCAAAGAGTACCGGAATTGTGGCAACGGCTACTATTATCTGCTTATCAACGATGAATACATGATAGGCTATGACATAGACTGAGTTATATGCAGGGCAACGACAAGACCGTATCGGGCAAAGTCTCGGTACGGTTTGTTGTTCCGATCGACCAACGACCTTTTATAAAACTCCTGTTCTCCCTCTTATAGCCTTACATCCTGCGGCCAGTTTGCTTCAAGCAACCTCACGCATTTTGTGTAACATGTTACATAAAGTGTGTGAAGCCCCTTTTTGCAAAAGGACGGACACGGACAGACTTGGCATTACAGGGGGCGGGATAAATCCTGCCCTCTGTAGTCCCAAGACAGTCCGTCGGAAAGTCCGTCCCGGCTGACCGCTTCACTCTTTTACCCATAATCTTTCCTTTTCTAACGGATTCCCATTAAACCCAAGTCCGCTGCCGTGCGACCTACGGGATAGAATTTTCCGCAAAGGTAACCGACCGTGCCAATCTTGCCAATGCCGACGTGCCGCCGCGAGTGACACGCAAAAATCTTCCTCTCCCTCTGTCGAGCGTATTTTTCCGGTTCAGCCTTGTCCGATTGTCCCTCGCCACCTTCCGAAAGCAGAAAAATCTTCCCGGCGGTCGCAAACAGACCGAACAGAGGGAAATAAAAAGAAAGGTTAAATATGAGTTACAACAAATTGAAATCATTGGTGGCAAACGTGGAAGCGATAAAGACAGCGTTACAAATCCACATTCAAGGCAGACAAGCCACACCAGAGGAAAAAGAAACCTTATCCCAATATTCGGGGTTTGGCGGTATCAAAGAAGTGCTGAACATCGGCACAGACAAGCCTGTAAGTGGCGACATGGAAGAACCGATAAGGCGGTTGCAGGAACTTATCGACACCTATCCCTATTTCACGGAAGCCATGAAAGCCTCTGTCCTGACAGCGTTCTACACCCCGAAATTCCTTATTGATGTAGTCGCAAAGCAGATACACGCCACATTCAAGGACAATGAGCTGCAAATGCGCTCATTCCTCGAACCGAGTGCAGGCATTGGCGGTTTCCTCCCGGTAGCCATGTCCGACACCTGCGGCTATGCCATTGAAAAAGACCCGGTTTCGGGTCTGATACTCTCCCTGCTGAATGACAACACGGTTACACGGACAGCCGGGTTTGAAACGATAGACGAACAGGGTTTTGAACATACGAAATTCGATGTCATAGCCTCCAACATCCCTTTCGGTAACTTCCGTGTGTTCGATGCGGAACTCTGGAAGAAAGGCGGCATATACGAGCAGGCTACCAAGACCATACACAATTACTTTTTTGTCAAGGCTTTGGAGCTTTTGAACGAGGGCGGCCTGCTGGCTTTCGTCACATCAAGAGGTGTGGCCGATACACCAAGCAACAAATTCGTGCGTGAATACCTTGTGAACCATGCCGATTTGATTAGTGCTATCCGTATGCCCGACACGCTTTTCATGTACACAAGCGGCATCGAGGTAGGCAGCGATTTACTGATCTTCCAAAAGCATACTCACAAGGCGGCACTCTCGCAGAGGGAACAGCTCTTTTTACAGGTCGGCAGGGAAAAGGCAGACACGACAGGCGCAATGACCGAATACGCCAACAAACTTTTCACATTACCGAAAACCACCCTCGCCACAGGCAGCCGCATTGCGATGAACCAGTACGGCAAGTATGTACGCAAATACCAGTGGCAGGGTGATGAAAACGCCATGTCGCAGTATCTCGCCGCATTGCTCAAACTCGACTTTGGCCGCTATTTCCGCAAAAGCCTTTTCACAAGTGAGGGACAGGACGGCATACACACGCAAATGTCCCTTTTCGGCAGTGTGGCCGTTAAGCAGCCACCAAAAGGCAGACGAGCCTATACGGACGAGCCGGAAGCGTGGATGAAAGAGGGTGCAATGGTACTGTTTGAGGGGCAGGTGGGCATTATCCGATACCGCAAATCCGAACTATACCAAGAGACGGCCACCGATTTTGTCCCGGTGGACGAGGGCAAGGTGAACACGGAGAGGGCTAACGACTATTTCTCTATCCGCAAGGCATATTTTGAACTTGCAATCAAAGAGCAGGAGGAACAGACGGAACAGCCGCATTTGCGTGAACGGCTGAACGCTTGCTATGATGCTTTTGTCGCCAAATGGGGCTTTTTCCACTCTAATGACAACAAGGAGTTTATCATGCTTGACAGCCTCGGCGTGGAAGTGTTCACGATTGAAATGCAGGTCAAGGGCGACATATTCAAATCCGACATCATGCGTGAGCCTGTAGCGTTCAAGAAGATAGACACGACCGTGCAACTGACACCGGGCGAAGCGTTGGCAAGCTGCCTTAACTTTTACGGCTGTGTGGATATGGACTATCTGATGCAGACCACAGGCAAGGACGAGGACGAGGTTATCGACGACCTCAAAGGCGAGATATTCTATAACCCTGCCACCGGAGAATGGGAACACAAAGGCAAGTTCATAGCCGGAAACGTCATCGCCAAAAGCAAGGAAACAGGCTCTTATCTTCCCGATCTCACAGGCAAGGAAAAGGACTGGACGGAAACCGCTGTAAAGGCATTGGAGGAAGCCATACCCGAAGCGATACCCTACGAGGAACTCGACATCAACATGGGCGAGCGTTGGATTGACACGAAGCTGTACGCCGATTTTGCCACAGAACTTTTCGGAACGGAAACCGATGTGATGTATTTTGACGTGAACGACACCTATTTAGTGCGGCTACAAGGATATTCCCCTGTAGTCTATAACACCTATTCCGTAAAGAATTACAACGGAGAGGATTTGTTCGTACACGCCCTGCAGGACACCGTTCCCGAAATAACCAAAGAGATAGAGCGGAACGGCGAAGCGGTACGAGTGCCGGACGAGGAAGCCATACAGGAAGCGGCCACCAAGATACAGGAGATAAGAAACCGTTTCAACCAGTGGCTCGACTGTCAGCCGATAGAGGTAAGGGACGAATTGGTAAGGGTGTACAACGAGCGGTTTAACTGCTATGTCCGTCCGCATTATGACGGCTCGGCACAGACCTTCCCGCAGCTCTCTTTCGAGAATTTTCCGTATGACAGCCTCTATCCCTCACAGAAAGATGCCATTTGGATGATTAAGCAGAACGGCGGCGGTATCTGCTGGCACGAGGTAGGCACGGGCAAGACGATGATAATGTGCGTTTCCGCTTACGAAATGAAACGCCTCGGATTGGTGCAGAAACCGCTCATTATCGCTTGAAAGCCAATGTTCACGAAATAGCCGACACGTTCCGCAAGGCTTACCCCTCGGCAAAGGTGCTTTATCCGGGCAAAGAGGATTTCACTCCTGCTAACCGCAAAGAGGTATTCTCGAAAATCAAGAACAACAACTGGGACTGCATCATTCTGACACACGACCAGTTCGCCAAGATACCGCAATCGGAACAGACCATGATAGATATATTCACCGAAGAACTGGCCGATGTGGAGCGCAATTTGGAAGTCTTGGAACAATCCACCATGCGCTACCGCAGCGGAAAGATGCAGGACGGTCTGGAGAAGCGCAAACAGAACCTCGCAGCCAAACTTAAGGAATTGAAAATGAAAATCAACGAGCGGAAAGACGATGCGGTGGACTTTCACTCGATGGGCATAGACCACATATTTGTCGATGAATGCCACATTTTCAAGAACTTAATATTTCAGACACGCCACACGAGGGTTGCCGGTATCGGCAATACCAAAGGCTCGCAAAGGGCGATGAACCTGCTGTTTGCCATCCGTGACATTCAGCACCGGACAGGACGTGACCTCGGCGCAACATTCCTTTCGGGCACGGTGGTTGTGAACGCCCTGACCGAACTGTATGTGATGTTTAAGTACCTTAGACCAAGAGAATTGCAACGTCAGCAGATTTCTTGCTTCGATGCGTGGGCGGCGATATTTACGCAGAAAACAGCCGATTATGAACTGAACGTGACAGGTGCAATCAAGCGTAAAGAGCGTTTCCGCACCTACATCAAAGTGCCGGAACTGGCAATGTTCCTGCGTGAGATTACCGACTACCGCACCGCCGACATGATAAACCTCGATGTACCGGATAAAAATGTGCGCTTTCTTTCTCATGCGCCCACTATCCAGCAGGAGGAAATGATAGGCCGTTTGGTTTCCTTTGCACACAGCGGACAGTGGGAGGATTTGGGACTTGATACGCCCGAACCCGACAATCTCGACAAGGCAAAAATGTTGGTAGCTACCAATGTGGCACGAAAAATGGCTCTCGATATGCGTTTGTTGGGCGACAAGTTCAGCGACGATGCCGAAAACAAGGCTTCAATCTGTGCAAGAACAATCTATGAATATTATATGCGCTCAAATGAAAACCGGGGTACGCAGTTCGTGTTCAGCGACCTCGGCACATACAAGCCGAATGAGTGGAACGTATATACCGACATCAAAGAAAAGTTGGTGAACCTCGGTATTCCGACCGATGAAGTGCAGTTTATCCAGTGTGCTACCACCGAAAGGGCAAGAAAACGCCTGTTCGAGGACATGAACAACGGCAAGGTGCGTGTGCTTTTCGGCAGCACCACCATGTTAGGAACAGGGGTGAACGCCCAGCAGAGGGCTGTAGCGGTGCATCATTTGGAGATTCCCTGGCGACCGGCTGACATGGAGCAGCGCAACGGCAGGGCGGTACGCAAGGGCAACACCGTGAAACTGTGGGGCGGCAACGTGGTGGATGTGGTGATTTACGGCACGGAAAAGACACTTGATGCCTACAAATTCAATTTGCTGAAAAACAAGCAGATGTTCATCAACCAAATCAATAACGGCACAATCGCCGTGCGCCGTATCGACGAGGGCGGCATGGACGAGGACAACGGCATGAACTTCGCCGAGTTCGTGGCAATCCTTTCCGGCAACACCGATTTGCTGAACAAGGCAAAACTCGACAACAAGATTATGCAGTTGGAAAAGGAACAGACCATTTTCAAGAAAGAACGCATCCGTGCCGAGCGGAAAATAACCGCCGGACAGGAAGATATGGCAAAGACACAGCGTACAAAGGCCGGTTTCATCAAGGATTGGGAATACTTCAACTCTTACGAGGGGACAAAAGTAACACAACTTCTCAACCTGCCACAAGCTACAGCCGAGGAAACAGGCCGGGAATTACACCGCATCGCCAAAACCTACCGTAGCGGAGCGTATGGTACGATTGGCACGTTTACAGGCTGAATTTGCTGGTACGCAGCGAGTACAGCATAAACGGTACATTTGACCGAAACACGTTCTTTGTCGAGGGGACAAGCGGGCTTAAATACCGTTGTGGACTGACAGGTGCGTTACCGCTTGGCTTCGTGGAATCTGCTCAATATCCGCAGGCTACACTAAACAAATTGCCCTCACTTATTGAGAAGCAACAAAAGACGGTGGAGCGGATTGAAAGCGAAATCCCCATATTGCAGGACATCGTTGGCCGCCAGTGGAGCAAAGCCGATGAATTGGTAAAACTCAAACTGGAGTGCAAGGAGCTGCAGCGGAAGATTGACGAAAGTCTCAAGGATGCGGAACGCTCTCTAACTCCATCCGAAACAACGGCTGCCGAATACGAACCTACTACTAAGGCCGCTTAAACCATAATCATATCTTAACCTTTTCCCTCTGTTCGGTTGCGATAACTCGACAGGGGGATTTTTCTTGTACTCCGATCTGATGGCGGCAATATCCATTTATATACACCTCCCAAATAGGCTTTACTTCACTGCTATACAGTCGATACTAAATGTAGTACATACTAATGTTAGTAAAGTAGGATATCAGGAAATCTCCCGTTGCAAAGGATAGTATGCACTACATTTAGTCAATCAGTATTTTAGTATAGTAGTAGATACTACGATACTAAAATGTAATAAAGTAGTAAAATAGTACACACTAATCATAGTAAATACTAAAAATAGTAGTATCTTTGTATCAGAAATAAAGATAGGAATTTATGGCAAAGATAATCGCTGTTTTGAACCACAAGGGCGGTGTCGGAAAGACGACCACCACCATCAATCTTGCTGCCGCATTGCAGCAGAAGAAAAAGCGTGTACTGCTCATCGACATGGACGGTCAGGCAAACCTCACGGAATCCTGCGGTCTCTCCATCGAAGAGGAACGGACGGTGTACGGAGCAATGAAAGGTGAATACCCGTTAACGGTATTCGAGTTAAATAATGGCCTTTCCGTTGTACCGTCCTGCCTTGATTTGTCAGCGGCAGAATCCGAGCTTATCAATGAGCCGGGGCGGGAATTAATACTGAAAGGGCTGATTGCAAAATTGCTTGAAACCCGTAAATTCGACTATATCCTGATTGACTGTCCGCCCTCGCTGGGTTTGCTGACACTCAACGCACTTACATCTGCGGATTTCTTGATTATCCCGGTACAGGCGCAATTCCTCGCCATGCGCGGAATGGCGAAGATTACAAATGTGGTCGAGATTGTCAAAACCCGTTTGAACCCGAATCTGAACATCGGCGGAATTGTCATCACACAGTTTGACAAGCGCAAGACGCTCAACAAGAGTGTTGCGGAACTCATCAACGAATCATTCTGCGACAAAGTGTTCAAGACCGTCATCCGGGACAATGTGGCATTGGCCGAAGCTCCGATAAAGGGTCTGAACATCTTTGAATACAACAAGAACAGCAACGGGGCAAAGGACTACATGGAGTTAGCAAAAGAAGTGTTGAAATTAAAGTAAAGACGATATGAGCAAAAGTGATTCATTGAAAAACGGCATGAGAAGCGGACTGGACGGCTTGCTGTCATCCACCGGGAAGTCCACGCAAAAGAAAGAGCCTGCACCGGTCAAAGCGGAAAAAGAACCTGCCGTGCATTGCAATTTTGTTATCGACAAGAGTATTCATACCCGGATGAAATACCTCGCTATCGAGAAGAATATGTCGCTCCGAAATATTGTGAACGAGGCGATGAAAGAGTATTTGGAAAAGCACGAGAAATAACCGGGGCGGCAATCCGCCCAATCAACTTTTATACCATACCGCTATCTTATGGCACATGTCCACAAGGTAGCGGTTTTCCCGTTTATACCCCTGGCTGTTCTCCTGCTCTATTCGCCTCTTATAGCTGCAATGCTGCATTTCCCCTTTCTATCCATTCCTCTTGCCGCTTGTCCGGTCTCGTTCCTGCCATCGCCGGTTGGTTTTCCAGACGCAAATTTGGACTGCCGCGCTTGATTTCATCGCTTTGAAGTGCATTTCTCGTAAAATTCTTCCTTTCCGTGAAAGAGTAATTTTCCGGAAAAAGCGTTGAAAATAGCTTGTTCGTCAGTCCCTTGAAGCATCTGTAAATCCCAAGCGGTTCAGGCAGAAAAAAGAACCGAAAAGAGGGAAAAATAACAAAACAAATATCAACCAATTAAATTTTATGATTATGGCAACAACAGCAGTTCAAGCAGTAGAGAAGAACATCACATCGGTAGCATTGGCAGACATTCAGTCGAGCAGTTACAACCCACGCAAGAACTTTGACGAGACAAGCCTTGCGGAACTTGCCGAGAGCATCCGTCAGCAGGGAGTGCTTCAGCCTATCGGTGTGCGCCCTATTGCGGACAACCGTTTCGAGATTGTCTTTGGAGAACGCAGATACCGTGCTTCCCTCATGGCTGAATTGGCGGAAATTCCGGCTACCGTCATGGAAATTTCAGACGAGACAGCCGAGGAAATGGCAATCACCGAGAACCTGCATCGCAAGGATGTTACCCCGATTGAGGAAGCCAATGCCTACCAAAAACTCATAGACAGCGGTCGCCACGATGTCCAATCCTTGACCGTGCAGTTCGGCAAGACGGAAGCGTATATCCGTACACGACTTAAATTCGTTTCCTTGATACCCGAAATCGCCGTGCTGTTGGAACAGGACGAAATCACAATCAGCGTGGCAAGTGAAATCTGCCGTTATGGGGAAGAGATACAGCGTGAGGTGTACGACCAACATCTGAAAGAGGGGGTGCAGTACAATAGTTGGCGAGGCATGAAAGCCTCCGAGGTGGCACAGAGCATCGAACGGCAATATACCGCAGACCTCAATCGCTATTCATTTGACAAAACCCTTTGTCTTTCATGTCCCCACAATACCAATAACATGATGTTATTCTGTGAGGGTAGTTGCGGAAATTGCGCCAACCGTGCTTGTCTTGTGGAAATGAACACATCGCACCTTACCGAAAAGGCTATGCGGCTCATGGAACAGCACCCTGCCGTTCCCCTCTGCCACGAAAGCTACAATTACAATGAAGCCGTCGTCGACCGACTTACCGCTATAGGCTACGAGGTGGAAAGTCTTAAAACCTATGCAACGAAATACCCCGAATGCCCCCAAGCTCCTCAAAAAGAGGATTACGATACCACCGAGGAATACGAGGAAGCAGTAAAGGATTACGAGCAGAAATTGAACGGCTACACCGAGAAATGCGAAGCAATCCGCACCCGAAGCGAAGCAGGAGAAATCTCCCTCTATCTCCGTATTGAGAGCAACGACATTACACTGTGCTATGTTGCAAATACCGCTACAACCGCAAACGGTACGGCAACCAAAATGCCGCTTTCACCTATCGAGAAGTTGGAAAAGCAGGACAAACGCAACAAGGAGATTGCCCTCGAAAAGACCGTTGAAGACACCAAAAAGCGGATTTTAGAGGTCGATATGTCAGAGCGCAAATTTGGGCAGGACGAGGAGAAAATGGTGTATTTCTTCCTGCTCTCCTCACTCCGCAAAGAGCATTTCAATGAGGTGGGAATTGAAGATAAAGGCTCTTATTACTACCTTACGAGCGAGGACAAAATGCGCATCATCGAGAACCTTACCGCCAAGCAGAAAGCCGTTATCCGCAGGGATTATCTGATTGCCAATTTCAAGGACGCATTCGGTAACAACGCCACAGCCTCCCTGTTGCTTGACTTCGCTCAAAAGCATATGCCCGAAGAACTTGCCAATATCCAAGACGGATATAATGAAGTGTACGAAAAGCGACACCAACGCATCGAGGAAAAGAAAGCCGCTTTGCAGGAACAAGCCACGCAGGAAGCGGAACAACCCGATGAACCGCAACCCGAAGCGGAAGCACAGACCGAACCGCAAGCGGAAGAAATAGCTGCCTGACAAATGTTGTTGTCATAACGGATAGGGGGAGGGAGAAATCCGCCCTCTATTCATTTTTGTATGCTCCGGACAAAGGACCCAAGTACCTCTTCTAACTTTCTGACGAACCCGTCACCACCCGCCCTTCTTCCATTCATAGCTTCCGTTTCCTCTCTTTTTTACCATTTTCAACTTCCCTTTTATAGCGTTTCCCCGGCTTCGTCCCCTGTCAGCCCCGGTTTGGTTTTATCAGATGCAAAGGTCGGCCGTCGCGCTTGATCCGGCGGCTTAAAGTGAATTTCCTGCAAATTCTTCCTTTCCTCAGAAAGAGTAATTGGCAGGAAAAGCCTTCCGTATGAAGCTGTACCGACAACCGTGTACCGCATCCATAAAATCCCAAAGCGGTTCCGACAGAAAGGAACCGAACGGAGGGAAGAAAAAAACAAATCATTAAAATTCAAGATTATGGACAACATCAAGGAAAGCAAGGAGTACCAGCTCGCCAAAGACTGGGAAAGGGCAGTGAACGATTACGGCTTCAACCCCAAACGGTTTGCAGCCGCTATCCCCGAAATGCACCCCACACTGCAGCAAAGCCTTTACAGGTTGGTAAAAGAGTGTATCGTGGTCATGGCGGACGAGACACGCAACTACGACGACCGCAACCGTGCATCGCACGAGGAAGCGAAGTGCATCATGGAATACCTCAAGGCTCACGGGAAACACATCCCATTAAGATAACAGATGTATGAAAACGAAAGAACTACAATTTGACGGCAATATCTACATCTGCCGTATCGTGAAATCCAACGAAGGTGAAGAATTACTTATCGGCTCTACCGCTCTGCTCGATGCACTTCATCCGGGCAGTTTCGAGGACGAAAACGAAGGTTTTGCAAGTAAGGAAGCCGAACAAATATATGACGAGGTTTTCTTTTTCACCGATGCGAAAACCCTCAAATTACCGGACGATGAACTCATCACGGAATTAAAAGAGGATAACCCCGAATGGTTCAACTAACATAAATCAATAATCATATTAAAAATCAAAGTTATGGATAAAGAGTATGTAATGCACATCGCACAGACCATCAAAGAACAATTGGTATCACTTACACCCATGCCCATTCTTATGTCGTGGGGAATCGGCGATTTTGTCGCTACGGTATTCCGGGATTTGCCGGCATTGCGGATTAAAGTAAACGGGCGGTTGCACGCCGGAAATGTCGTTATCGCACTCAACGGCTCCGATTATTATGAGGTATATCTGCTGAAAGAGAACGGTGCGGAGTGCGTCAATGAGGAAGTATGCTTCGACGAGTTGGGCGATGTCATTGACCGAGCCGTCGAAAGCGGTACGGACAAAGAGGAATACGACAAATTCTGCGACCGGCAACTTGCCGTACTTTTAAGCGGTACACGAGCCTGAATAAGCGAGCGACCGAATAACACCGCCCATTTTTCTACGTGGGCGGTGTTTTCGTGTGCGGTTGGATGCGTCCAAGCCGCAATATCCTATTATAAACTCACTTTTGAAGTCCTTGTTCCACTTTTACCGTTGTTACGGCTTGTGGGATTGTCCGGCTCCGTCATTTCCAATACCCCTGTACCAATCATCGGATTGATATAGACCTCCATAAGATTTTCCCTATCTTTCAATCCTAAATGTTGCAAAATATCAGATAGGTATTGCGGCTCAACACAGAACTCCAAGATTTGCTCTTTTCTCAAATCCTGCTTGCGAGGTTTTCTTGCGGGTTTTCTTGTCGGGTTTTCATCCCTAACTGCAAGGTCAGCACAACATAGTCCGGACGTGTTTCCTCGGCTACAGTAGGAAGCGGCCAACCCAAAGACTGCCAACCGCTCACAATCTTATCCACACCGCTACCAGCTTTCTCGGCACGCCCCAGACGCATGAACATCTGAGTGAGTAGATTGGCAGCAAAGCGAGTGCAAGACACCGGAACGCTAAAAATACCGAATAAGACCCACGCGGCACTATAATATGTTGGCATTCTGCCCTGTATATCCCGTATTTTTCGTACCTTTGCGGCACAAAAACGTATGTATATGGAACAACAGGTTATCCCATCGGATTATACACAATATGCAGAGGCAGTAGAGATAATCAAACATGCCATCGAACGCTGCCGGTATAGAAGTGCGGCTGCGGTCAACAAAGAAACTCTCTCGTTGTATTTTGGAGTGGGGAAATTCGTGTCTGAAAATTCCCGCATCGGCTGTTGGGGTACTAAAGCATTGCCTACCATATCAAAGCTCCTTCAACGGGAGTTGCCCGGTCTGCACGGCTTTTCTGAATCGGGGTTGAAACGGATGCGCTCATTCTATGAGGAATGGAGGACGTTTTTAATTCGTCCAACAGTGTTGGGCGAATTGGAAAACCATTCGTCGGAAAAGGGTACGGCTTTAATTCATCCAACAGCGTTGGGCGAATTGGATATTGACGAGCATCTACTGCTGCAACTTATCGGGCAACCGGTCAATACCGAATTTACCTGGGACGATTTTGTCAAGATCAGCTTTTCACATCATATTGAAATCCTGACTCGTTCAAAAGACATCGCGGAACGGTTGTTCTATATCCATTGTGCCGCTCAAAATGCGTGGTCGCTATCCTCTCTCAAAAATTACTTGAAAGAAGACATCTATTCAAATCGCGGATCTTTGCCGAGCAACTTCCTTCAAGTGCTGCCCGAAGCCATTTATGCCGTAAAAGCGATATTGGCGTTCAAGGATGAGTATATGCTCGAAATGGTTAATCTGGAGAATGTGGGAGAACGCGAACAGGACTGGAACGAAAAGGTCATCGAAAACCAAATCGTAACCAATATCAAGCAGTTCATTCTCCGTTTTGGAAACGACTTCACTTTTATCGACAGTCAGCATCGCCTGATAGTTGCCGGAGAAGAAATGTTTGCTGACCTTGTATTCTTCAACAGAGAACTGAATGCCAGCGTAATCGTGGAGTTGAAACGGGGCAAGTTCCGCCCGAATTATCTCGGACAGCTTAGCGGCTACCTGACGGTGTATGACATGACCGACAAGAAACCGCACGAGAACCCTTCAATCGGTATTGTCCTATGCCAGGATGCCAACCGCAAGTTTGTCGAAATCATGGTGCGCGACTATGATAAGCCTATGGGCGTGGCGACATACCGCACAGCCCAAGAAATGCCGGAGAATCTGCGCAAGACTCTACCGGACATCGACAAATTACAAAATCTGCTATCGGAAAACGATTCCAAATCGGAAACTGTCAGATAATTCATTTACGTCCGTAAAACCGGCTTTATGCCCACAAGATTTTGGGTAACTGAAATTGAATATAAAAATCCCTGCAATAATTTCGTGATTATTGCAGGGATTTTGATTTATTTCGCCCCACGCTTGTTCAGTACATCCGTTATCATGTCTTTTACATCCTGTCCGACTTGTATGAAATTTTTATACAAGATGCGTTCCCGTTCCTCCCTCGACTTAAAGGTGTAGAACTTCGGTAGCGGTACATAGGCCGCTTCCTCCGCTTTTATCTCCTTCATATCGAAATCCGTCTTGCAGAAGAACTTTGTAGTCTTGAACTCTTCCGATTCCTGAATGTTCATCGAGCCTCCTGTACCGGTTTTCGTCTTCACGAAATCCCTGGCCGTCTGTCCGCAAATCCATCCCGTCGCCATATCCGAAATTTTCGAGGCGGGTACAAGGCTGTCCATATTCTCATTGAGATTGATGCTCGTCTTATCCCGGTCGATGGTCACGCCCTTTTTGACCTGTACTACCTTGCCGAAAATGTCATTCGACAACCATTCCAGTGTCTCTTTTGCGCGAGCTGAACCGCTTACCACGTTGCCCACTGTCGTGATGATTTTTTGCATTCCCACTTTTCCGTAGTCAGCCTCCAACTGCGGCAACTCCTGAAAACCCAGCGTTACGCTTACCTTGTTGCTTCTCGCCGTACCTATCAGTCGGTCTATCTTGTGGAAATACAGTGTCGGCAGCTCATCCACGATGATGCTGACCGGAATATTCTTCCCCTGCCCGGTGTTCACACGGGTAACGAGACGGTTCAATATCAGAGCGTTCAACGCTCCGATGATACTTTCCATTTCCGGATCGTTGGCTATCAGCAGATAACTGGGTGACTTGGGGTCACTAACTTTCAGGTCGAAGTCGTCCCCATCCTTGTGGAATATCCAGTAGGATTCCTTGGTGGCCAAACGGCTGGTATAGACACGCAGCGTACCAATCATACCCTCTAATTGTTCCATTGCCTTGTTCTTGAAGGCCGTCTGGAACGGGCCGAGCAACGGCGCGACCTCGTTGTCCGTCTCCAGTACCTCAAAAATAGTCTGGTAGCTCTCATTGAGAAATGAAAGGATATGCGGCATATCCGAGTATTTTCCCAGCCAATAGGCAGGTTCCACGATGCTGCCACCCTCACGGTCACGAACGACACCCGTCGGCTTCCAGAACTTCGTCTGCGGATCTTGCCGTTTCTCCGCATATAGTTTCTTTCCGTTTGCATCGTAGGGTTCCCGCTCGTAGTTCACGAAAAAGTAGATACAGGCGGCAAGAAAGTTCACGGCAGAAGTCTGAAAGAACTGGTCACTGCCTCCGCCTCCCTCTTTCTTGCCTTTCTGCAGGGATTCCAACAGGGTTTCCGCCGTTTCGCTCGCCGCCGCAAGATTATTGATGTACTTTGCCTGAATGGGGTTCACCCGTTTGCTGTACTCCACATCCACGAAGTTGATGATGTTGAACTTGCACCCTTTGGGCAGTTTTCCGAGCTTCTGGTTTTTCTTGTAATGATAGTAAAGTTTAGTGGCAAGTGTCGGAAATTTGTAGTCATAGACCACCATCGCAAAGCCCTTGGCACTATGTTGGCGGATGAACGGTTCTATGATGCTGAACGTCTTACCGCTGCCCGGAGTTCCGACTACCCATGTTCCTCTGAAACAGTTGCTTATCGACACCCATCCCTTGCGAAATTTACCTTTGTAATAGTACCGCATCGGTATATTCACGCTATACTGGTTCTCAACCTTCTCTTCGCTCTGCTCGAAACTTTCATTCTCAAAGTTGAACCGGTCTTTACCCAGTCCCTCCTTGATGAACTTCGAGATGTTATCCAGTGCGATATGTACCAATATCACACCGACAAGCGTGGTCGCCATGTAGAAGATGATATTTAGTGGCAACGTGTAGAGCCTCGTTTCCATCGGATGATGGTACAACCACACGGAGAACACAATCAGGAACAGTCCGCTGATTAGCGGATATAACACCTGTCTCCGGGCATCGAACTCCAGATGCTTCTTGTTCCTCGTACCGATACAGGTGATGCAGATAAGCAGGAACGTCGCAATCTTGCTGTACACAAGATTACCGTCATTGTAAATCATCCACTGCTTGATGCGCCCGTGAATATCAATCAGTATGCCACCCCAGTGGTCGAGCATGGCAGGGTCGATGGCATACTCGAAGAACTCCATCAGCACGGAGATATAGATGACCGCACGGAATATCTTGTAGAACCCTTGTAATTCTTTGCTCTCTTCCATGAATCAATCCGTTGTTAATTCTTGTTTCCGACGATACCAACGGTCGTTGATTCGTATGACATCCATACCGAACCACACACCGTTTTCGTTCAGTTTCGTCTTTATTCTTTCAAGTGCTACCGGTCCTAAACCCCAGATTTCCATGAGATATTCCTCGTTGAGCTGAATCAGGTCGCCGACATACAATATCCCATGAGATTCGAGTTTGCTTCTGACTATAGGCGTCATTTTCATGCTGAATATCGGCTGTGAGAGATAATGCACCTCTTCTGCCTGAATGTTGTCCAAGGCTATCTCAAGCCCTTCTTTGACTCTCTGGACAGAATTGATGTATTCTTCCTGCTGTTGGATTTTAATTTCCTGTTGCTGTATCTCATCACGCAATTCAGAAGCCTTCCTTAAAAGTTCGGCATTGCTTCGCTTCAATTCGTCATTAACATCCGTCATCGACCGGTTGTTTAACTCAAGTTCCTTGCGTTTGCCGTTCAACTCCTTGACAACTTCCTCCAATTTGGCAATCTGGCATCTCAGAGCCGAACCTTTCCCATTGTCTGCCGCCATGTTATCCAAAAGGTAGCTGAAGCGTTGAATCAGATAATCAATGTCCTTTTTATCAGACGCAACAGAATCGGCGAGCTTTTTCAGTTTTTGCCGAGGTGATTCATCTTTGATGGGATAGTATATGAGGAAAGCCCCCAATACCATCAATACTATACAGAAAAGCATATCTATATTCATATCGTTGCACATTTTATTTGTTCATGGTAATTATAGGCCGCAGCTTATGCGCCTGTGTCTTAGGTGTCTCCTGCATCGCGCCGCTTCCTGTCGAGTAAAGCCACGCTTTCGCCGTCTCTTGTCCGGACACTTCCGTCGATGTCCAGTACCAGCAATCGTATTCATCCAACGGCAACGGATGACCGCCGCACCGTTCAATGACAGGATTGACGGTTTCCCGGACAGCATACAGCAACCGCATCTGTGCTACCGACGGGATATAGGCACTCTGTCCGTACCGCCACAGGTCAAAGACCGCTTCCGCCATAGGCGAAGCCGTCTCCCTTGTGTCGTACAGCGCAAAGGTGTTCATGTTCCCGTCCAATGCCCCGATGTCGGCCGACGTCCCTTGTGCGACACCGAGGCTGTCGGCGAATGCCGCCGGAGCAATGTCCCACAGGTAAACCGCATAGCCGTTCCCTTCCGTTCCTTCACGGCGTTCGGTATCAAAGACAACCGCTATTGCCCGCTTCCCCGATTGTTCATACTGCGCATAGGACAATGCCGTGCCGTCCTCGCAGAGAATATGCCCCGGACGTACCGCCGTATCGGGTACGTCGATATGGGCGTCACAGGCAGCGCACAATACCGCCGCCACTACCATTGCAATCCATTGAATCTTTCGTATCATGTCATTTTCGTTTTTTTGTTTTTCCTTTATTTTATCGGCAGTTTTACACCCAGCACGATACCTGTCCGCAGCAAATCCGCCCCTTTTATCATCATGTCACTCTTGACCTGCCAGTACAGCGTCCATCCCGACCGCAGCTCATAATTGTGCTCGTAACCCACATGGATTCCGGCAAGAAACTTGTTCGTGTCGCTCCCTGCCGAAGCTCCGATACGCAAGTTGCCGTAATGGTTGCGTCCACGCACCACACAAGGTTTGTACGCCACACCGAAACCATAAGTGCGGTAGTTGCGCCAGAAGGATTCCGGACAAATATGACCGCAAGATTTACATTCCGTCCATTTCAGATAGCCGTTGGCGAAGAACTCCCACGCATGACGGTAGTTCATTTCATGCTCGTAAGCAAGCGTTACGTCCATGCCGTTCTCATACAGCAATCCCACGCCGAGCGAGAGGCGGCCGCCGTTGCGTTGCGCATGGGCATTGGTGGCAAACCCTATGCAGACAAGCATCAGTAACAAAACTGTTTTCAACGTCTTTTTCATCGTCATTCCTCCTCCAATAAAGCGGTGTTAAATGAATCGGCCGACAGCACATCCTCGTAGTCGATGTTCAGGCTGATATTGCGCCCGCTGATTTGTTGTTCCGTCATTTCGATAGTCAGCAGCTTGTCGTTCGGAAAGGTCATCTTTTTCACGACAATCACGTTCCGGTAGCCGTGCTTGAACGTCTTGCCGTGTTCCAATACCAGGGCAGGAGTCAGCTCGATGGTCTGCGCGTTAGTTGCCTTCGAAAGTTTCTTGTCCGACAGTTTCACCCGTATCTCGTCGATGTCGAAACGGATGTTCGTTTTGTTCTCGATGGAAAAGTCGATGAAGAAGTAGTCGCCCACCGAGTAAATATTGTTCAGGCGCATCACCATTCGGTGCGCCTTGGTCGCCACGTTGCGGATTTTCGCGGGCGAGTTCCACACCCGTCTTGCAAAACGCACCATGTCGGCTGTGGACATCGAGACCGTAGGATTGTTGTAGGCATCCCGTTCCTGTAGCTGAATTTCCTTGTCTGCCACCGCCTCGCTTATCCGCGTGGTGTAGATGAGTGCATACTGCGTGCGATAGCGTTCCGTTACGATGGTGACGATGGCCAGCACTTCACCGTCCTCGTGTCCCGTCTCTTTGGGCTTTAACCGGATGATGTTCTCAATGGGTTGGTCGCCCGCCACCTTGTCTGTGGAAATATCCACGAAGCGGACCGGTTCCGAGGCTGTGATGACGGTCGTTACCTGTTCATTGACAGTCAGCCGTTCCATCTCTTCGTATGTACGCTGAGCCTGTGCGTTCCGTGTGGCAAAAAGTCCTGCCGCCAGAAGAAATGCAGTTATAATTATTTTCTTGTTCATATCGTTTCTGTTGATATTTTTTATTTTTTTATTTCTTTATTTCCCTTATTTCGCTTTCTTTAATCCCATGACCACGTTCCAGTTCCTCCCGAATCCGTCGTCCGGCAATTTCGCAATACGTCGGTTCAATCTCGAATCCGATGTAATGCCGTCCCGTGCGGATGGCGGCAATGGCGGTCGTACCCGAACCGATGCAGTTGTCCAGCACCACATCGCCCTCGTTGGTATAGGTGCGCATCAGGTACTCTATCAAGGCTACCGGCTTCTGTGTCGGATGATAGAATGCTCCTGTCTTGTGTTCCTTGGGTATGGAAATGACAGAGGTCGGGTACTTGTCTTCGGCAACACGCACCGGAGCCAGTTTCATTTCACCGTAACAGCGGTTCGTGAAACCGTCCGTCTTGCGCCGTCCATGATTTTTCCGTTCCGGTGGACACGGCATCATCTGAGGATGATATACCGGCTGACGGTCGTAGAACACGATGATGTCCTCATGCTGGCGTAGCGGCATCCGGTTGGCATTCAGGTGACCCGTTACCCGGTCTTTCCGCCACACGAGGTTATACCGCCACATCCGGGGTTGCGAGAGCATGAGCCGCGCCGAGAAGATGCCCTGCGCAAAGAGGATAACGGGGCTTCCCGCTTGGTGATCCTGCGGTACTGTTCCCACAACGCTTCGAGCGGTATCTGCCTGTCCCAGTGTACCGCCTTGTTGCTACGGTTCAACACGCCGTAAGGCAAATCCGCTATCACGGCATCGACACTGCCGTTCGCCATGAGCTTCATGCCCTCGATACAGTCCATATTATATATGTTGTCAATCTCTATCATGGCTTCCGTTTTTACTGTTTCTCACGTCCGTTCACCAGATAGACGAAAGTGCCGTATTTCAGCTTTACCTTATTTTTTTTGATAGCTTTGCCGATGGCATTGCTCGTTTTCTGGTAGGCATTCGTAGCGGCTTGCATTCCCCATTGCGAGAGACTGTTGCCGTAACTGCCGGTATTCATGTTCAGATTCCCCGACACCGCACCGCTTGCCACATCCTTGCTCGTTTCCCGGAACTGGCTGTTCGGTACATAAAGCCCCTCCATGCCGTCCGTGTCGTAAAGGGACAGGCTGACCTTCACCAGTTCGTCCTCGATGAGAATGCTGGTGATGTTCCCCTTCACACGCCCCGACGAGAAGCCGCTCATGGTGGCATACAGATACGACCCTCGTTTGACCACGCACTCGTTGATCTCCACGTCGTCGAGCAGACGCAACCGCACACGCGAGCCGTCCACCGCTTTGATGTCCTCGTCGATAATGGCCTTTATCAGTTTCGGTTCACGGGCATTGACCGCAAGCGTATTGAAGTAATCCGAAGCCGTCTTTACCTTGCGTACCACTTCGCTGGGCGGTTCGTTCTCTGACGGGGCTTTTACCGAACGGCTCTCTTCCTCTATTTTTCCCTTAACCTCTATGGTTGCCGTCGGGGGTTGCGCCGATGCGGTACTGTCCGTATCGGTCGCCGGTAATACCTCATTGCGTCCTCTCAACCTTGCTTCGGCAAGGGCTTTCTCCAGTTCCGCGAGAGCTTCTTGCTCGCGCGTCTTGGCATCGGCAATTTGCGCTGCCGCAGCCTTTTCCTGCTGTTGCTCATCGAGCAGGGCGATGTCGTCCACCGTGTATTGCGATTCATATTCTTCCTTGTTGTCATCGGGTTCATCTCGTTCTATGTTATCCACTGCGGAGTAATCCTGTATCTTACCCCATGATTTGGCCATGTTCTCGTACTTGCTGCCTATGCCGTCACCGCCTTTAAGCCGGGCATCCGGCAAATCGGGGTTCAAAAACTCCGTTGTCTGCAGCGTCTTGTCCGGAATCTCCGCCGTTTCGGTCTGAAACAGGTCGAAGATGAAGTACGATGCAACCAGAAGCGGGATATACAGGACAGCCGGAAGCATATACTTCGGCTCCCTGAAATTGATTTTATCAAATATCTTCATCATACATCTTTTAATTGAGTTGTACATACTTGCCTTCAATGCTGCAGTTTTTCAGCACTTCTGCGTTTTCCACTCCGAATGCGATCAGGATGCTGCCGCAACCGGGAGAATCGCCGCGTGTTCCGTCCGGGCGGTAAAACCGGATGCGGTGGCGCAGGAATTTCATGCCCGTCGCTTTCTCGAAAATGACGTCCTGAAACATTTTGGAATCGCAACGGTTGAACAACAGCGCGATGCCGTTGCCGTGTTCCGCCAACTTTCGGACAAACTGTTCGATAAGGGGACGCGAGTACGGAGGATTGAGCCATACACGCCCTTCCCATTTCAGGGACAATCCGTCCATGTCCCGGTCATACATGACCTCGGCGGTCGGCCACAACGGACGGACAGGGGCGCAAGGGTCAAGGTCGAACCTGCCTAACGCTTTCAGCACCTCCTTCGGGGTGTACCATTCGTCCGACGAGCGGACTGATTTTTCAAATCGTGTATTCATAAGCACTCCTTTATTGCGGTTCATATTTCTTGTTCTCGTTCCGATTTTCCCTTATTTCACCCCCTTGCAGCCTCTTGTGTCTTTCCCGCAGCACCGAATCCTGCATTTCCGTCGCCGTGCGTGTCGGCCGGCTGTTGCGGTATGCCATCGTAATGCGATAGATGTTCCAAGTGAACCCTCCGATAGCGAAACCGAAGACGATGACCAGAAAAAGTATCCGGTGCGCGTTGGCGAATCCCTGTACCTTGGCGGCAGCCTTGTCGATACGTGTCGCTTGGGCGAACTTTCGTCCGGCGGACACCTCCCGCTCGTAACGGTCTTTGTATTTCGGATCGTTCTTGTCCGGCATCTTTTCACCGAAGAGCATCCGCCTGAATCCCTTGATATTCATAAACTCCGTTGTTTAGTAGTTGATCTTCGTTTTCTGTTCGATGTCCTTGTTCAGCAGGGTACGCCAGTTCACGATAAGCAGCCCATGCGGATTGTTCTCTGTTCGGGGTACACGCTTGAGCTGTCCTGCCGTCACCAGTTCACGCATCAGGATATTGCTCCGTCGCTCGATGCGCTGCCGTCCGTAGTAGGTGAACTCCATCTTCTCCTTGTTGAAAGCCACGCTGTCGCAATAGATGGAGAACACCGAACTCGTACCCAAAATGTTGGAGTAGAAACCCTTTTCCTTGAGCGTGTTGTATTGTGCCAACCCCGTCTCATCGACTAAATACATCGCTTTTTCCATCGTATAGCGGATATATTTGTCATCCGGCGGTAACGTGAAAAAATAATGATGAAACATCTCCACATGGCTTTTGGCTTCCACATCAAGCGTTTCGTCCATTGTCGTGCGATTCACGAGGATAGGCACGTTGCCGTCCAGCACATACACCTTCTTCTGCGCATCCGAGACCATCGTCCGGGCTGTCCAGATGCTTGACAAGCTGATGATGACACATCCCACGAGAAAAGCGGTACAGATGATGCCCACCAGTCTGATTTTGTTTTCCAAATTCTTGATGACCATCGGTTATTCCCTTTTACCGTTCAACATCTGTACATATTCCGTGTGCAGCATGGGTATGACCGCATCCCGAAGTTCCGTCAAAAGATTCTCGAACTCCGCCGAGAATATCTCCACGTAATAGCCCTGCATCTCCACATGGACAAGCACCCACCAGATTCCTCTTTTGCGCTTACCAGCGTTCCGCTGCAGCAGGGCAAGACGCAGCTTGTACGTTAGGTACGTCACTAAGGGGGCGATGTACCGGTCGTCGTACTCGAAGGCTTCGTCCAGTTCTTCATACTGCGGGTCGATGCGGTGGTTCTCCGCCACCTCGCAAACCTCTTTTCTCGCTCGTTCCTGTGCAAAGGACATAAATTTCTCATCCTTGCACCAGCTTTTGATTTTCTCTTGCAATTTCATGTTGTTATGATTTTTATTGGGTTTATATTATCTTTTGCGGATTATCTCATGATGCCGCCCAACCCTCCGGTTGCCGTCATCTTCGCCTGCTGTGCCACGCCCTCGCCGAAGTTTCGGGTAGAGAATGCCGTGTCGCCCTCCGGTATCATCCATGCCGCCAAGTCCGGAACAAGGTTCAGGCACTTGAGAGCTACAATCGAAGCCGCCATCAGGTAGCCCGCCGAGAAGAACGAGTTCTGCAGGTAGGCGGCCATCGTCTGCTCGCTGGCGGTTATCGCCGTCAGGTTCTCGATTTGGATGCACAATACAATGTCAAAGAGCAGCAGCACGTAGAAGCCCACGAAGTAGAGCATCGCCCCGTAGAAATGCACCGTCAGATAGCGTGTCAGCCACTTCGCCCAAGCACCTTCCCATTTTGGCAGGATGCTGAACGCCCACTGTATCGGCCCGAAAATCGTCAGCATTCCCAACAGGATTTGTTGGCAGTAAATCGTAGCCCACCAACCGATTCGGAACACCACGAGGGCAATCAGCATGATAATTTTGTCTATCCCCACGATGACACCTGCCGTCAAAGACGTGAACCACAACTTCGCCGCATCCTTTTCCATGTTCGTCACTTCGTCCACACCGGTCTGCTCCATTGTCGCCTCTATCAGATTGGGATCGGATGTGCCTGTGTGGGCGACATCCGCCTGTGCCTGCAGGTTCGTGTACATCGTGTCACGCACATGGATGAGCTGCTGAACTTCCTCGAACCTGTCCGATATCTGTGAAGCTTCGGCTTCATACAGGTCATGGGTGTACGAACCTATGCAGTTAGGGATGTAGGACAGGAAATCGAGAAAACACCAGTTGTTCCGGCTCCCCGCCATACCCGTGTCCGCAGGCGGATACCACCAGCAGATGATAATCGACACGGCAAGCGGCCTAAACAGCTTCATCACGTCCAACGGCTCGTGCTTTACCATCATCTTGTAGGCGATACCTGCCGCCATGACGATGGAGAACAGTGCCGCGAGTGCCATGCACATCTGCAATATCCACCAAAAAGGTCCCTGCGCACCGGTAAAAGTCGCGTCAGTCAGAAACTCGTTGGTCTGAAAGATGACATCATCTATTTCCTCCTCCAACAGGTTGATGCCGAAATCCGAAAGTATATCTCCGTTTGCCATAGCCCTGTCTTTTTATTTCCCTCTGTTTACACTCTCGTTGTCATCTTCGCCGTTTCCGTTGCTGCCCGATTGCGAACCACGCACCGCAAGGCGTGATTCCTGCCACCGGCTCATGGCATTGCGGACAATACCGCCTTTATGCAGGGTACGGTTGTCCGTTGCGTTCAGCAGTGCATTCGTCACCGTTGCGTTCTGACGCTTGGCAAGGTAGCCCACTAAAATCTCGTTCTGCCGTGCCACATCCTCGTAAATGCGCAGATACTCCTTCTTTCGCTGGGCATTGGGCATATAGGCGTCTTTCGTGGCTTTGATGGCACACTGATAGACGTGGTAGTATTCCGTCCACCGTTCCTTGTCGGCCGGAGTGCCACCGGACAGGAGAATACGGTCGATGTTGCGCCGGAACCGCTCCATCTGTCCGCTGACCTTATCGCCCTCGGCAAGCCATGCGATGTCCACCTGCCGGTCGGCAACGTTCAACGCCTCGACCTTCGCCCGCTTGACCAAGGCCGAATCAATGGCTTCCGCTTCGTCCACCTGGTTGTAGAGATTGATACCGGCAAGCGTGCGGAACGAGAGCTTGTTTTTGGCCGCTGCCGACTTCTTGTATTTGTTGTGCAGCACGGAATAATAGAGGTCGGGCGAGAGTGCGCCCGTACCGGTCTCCATGACCGTTACCTGATTCTGCTTCGGCGAATCATGGTTGTACGTTACATACTGTGCGTGTACGGCTGTCGTTACGGTGACCGCCACCGCCATGAGTAATAGTTTTCTGTTCATATTCTTCTCTTTTTGTCGTTAATAATCCAGTCTTCCGGCTCCGCGCCAACGCCCGAAGGCGTCATCGAGAATCTCCCGCATGGTGCGGGAGCGATATACCTTTGCCTTCCAATAGCCGATACGCACCTGTATATACCGCCATGTCTCGAAATACGCACGGTTCAGATGCCGCTCGATGTTGTCCAATGAGCGGTTGATGGCCTCCAACACCATCAGCAGGTCGGAGGTCGAGCAGGCTGCCGCTCCGGTGGCATACAGCACGAGGTCGCTCACGGACTTGTAGAGCTGTTCCCCCTCACGGGCAATCGCCCTCAGCCCCCTCGCATTGATGGAGATAATCAGGGTATCTGCGGATTCGATGCGTCCCCGTTTCAATATCTTCGCATTGAAATCCTCCAACAATGATTTATAGTCGCCGATACGGTCGCTGACCGATGTGTAGGTATTCTTGACGTTCAGCACCGTGTGCAACGACTGGTACATGACGTCGATGACATCGAACGCACGGGTGTACCGGTCAAGGTCGATATTCAGCTCTTTATAGCCCCCGACTTCCTTACAGCTGTATTCGTGCAACAGTTTGTTGCTGTACTCCAAGGTACTGCGGGCCAACAACAGGCTGCGCTGCTTCTTGTGGTCGTTGATGTAGGCTTCGACGGAGACTATATCGAAAGTCCACTGCGCCTTGGCGATACCGGGCAGCAGGAAGAGCAGCAATGCGGCTATCCGTAAAATGCGTTTCATGGCCGCACCTCCTTTCCGCCGTTTCTGCCGCCATCGTTCCGAAACGTCCGTGCGCTCTCCACCCAGCGGTCATGGCATTCCTCCACGAGCGTCAGCCTGCGGCCTTCGTCCGTGTCCAGTCCGGGCAACACATCCTTCATCACGTCAAGGATGCTCCGCTTGTAGTGCATCATCTTTTCCAGCGATACCAAGTCGGCGTATATCCTTGTGATTCTGCTGTCCACCTCCCTCGCGATTTCGAGGCGGTCGCTCGACCACAGCAGATGGTACACGTCGCCGGACGGAGTTTCCTCCAGCGGTGTGCTGCGGGCGTATTCCGTCGTGATTTTGCAGGACGGGTGTTCACGGGCGATTTCGGCGATGCGGTCGTTCACTAATTTGGTTTTCTCCGCATCCGAAAGCCCCGGATCGAGTGTCAGCACATCGGCGACGTGCGTGTCCGTATAGACCGAGGTCAGTTCCCATTGGATTTGGATGATGGCACGGTGAATCTTGATGCCGAGAAAATATTTCGGCTTGCGGGCAATCGAGACCGTAGCTTGAATGTGATGATGCCGTTGATGTTCGGCATTGTCGCCTTGCGCACATACGAATAGCCGTTCCACGATCCGCCGTCCTGCCATGTCAGGCCGTAGGCAGCCTTGCAGTCTTGCATGATAGCTGGAATGCGGTAATAGTCATCCGTCGCTACGCTGTTGTCGTCTGCGGCTTCCGACTTCGCCTGAGCATAGTCGGACTGTTTCTTCTTCCACTCCGCGAGTTCGCCTTTCAGACGGTCTATCCGTGTCTTGTTTGCATTATACTGCTGTCGGTAAGCCGCCGCATCCTCAATGCTCGCCGTACTGATTTTCTTCAGCAGGACAGCGTTCTCGTTTTCCAATGTCCCGATTTGCGCTTCAAGATTGGCCGCTTGGCTGTTTGCCTCGTTCAACAGCGCATCCAGTTCCGAAAGGTCGAGGTTGTTTTCCGTCACCGAGGTCTGCATGGCGCACTCCTTGGTGTGGGCATTCAACGAGCTGCCGCATTTACGGCACTTGTATTGTGTCGAGCCCTGTCCGAGCGTAACCCCGTCGGAACAGGTCACGCTGATGGTCACGCTCTCGCATCCCTTCAATTTGGCGGCGTCCGTTGCTTGGTAATAGTTCCGCGTACCGGAAGATATATAATAGGTGTAGCCGTCCTCGTTTTCGTTGAACTCCGCAAGTCGGACATTCAGTTGCGCCCGAAACGTATTCAAGTCCATCGAGTAGGAATCGAAGACTTCCTCATAGACAACTTCTTCCTTATTCCAGCTTTTGCTCACATGGATTTCGTATGCGTATGCCTTTTTGGTCTGCTTGTTTTTCTTGCTGATGATATAGGCACTCATCCAATAGTTGATGCTGTAGCTGAACCCGTCGTTCTGGTTGTTCAACTGCTGCACGCGGTTTCTTGACCAACCGGCATATCCTTCCGAGTTGGCAAGTACCTGTTCCCGTTGCGAGGCGTTGGGATAGAAATTCGGGTCGCTCGTGTTGAACCGCACCCATGCGCCCCCGTTCAGGATGCTGTTGTCGTCCGTCGGAGGATAGTAGTCGCACAGCGATACGCTCCCTTGGTCACGCCGGGCAATGTACCACCGCTGCGTGTAATAGTTCCCCATCGCTTCGTCCAGGTAGTCGGTCATCCATGCCGTGAGGTTGTAGTTGCTGAAGTTGAACAGACCGGCCACGTTGTCCGGACCACCCACCATGTCAATCAGCAAGCCGCCGATGTCATGTTCCGCCTGCTCGAATAGACTCCCGTAGTGTTCATACAGGTTGCCGATTTCTTCAACCTTTCCGCCCATCAGGTCATGGAACGAGCTGCTTTGCAACAGGGCGTCACCGAGATTGGCAATGCCTGCCGTTGCAAGGCCGACACCCGTGTTATAAAGGTTGTCGAGGTCGCTTTTCAGGTTCTCGTGCGTGAAGTTGCCCGGTATGTGGGCGAAGTTGTCCATCATCCGCTGCCAGTCGATGTTTCCCGTTTCGGAGAGCTTTAGCAAGGGGGCAATCTCCGGATTGATTTCGAGAAAGGCGATGTCCGAAAAGGTCAGCGTGCTGTTGGTCACCACGCTCTCGAACTGCATACACAGACTTTTGGTATCGTCGCAGACTTTCATCAGGTAACTGCCCCAATAGATAGCCGTTTGCGGCGAATGGAGCATCTGCTTCGCCACCACCCATATCTTGGGCATGATTTTCTCCGCCACCATCCGGTAGATGCGCCGGTAGTAGTAGTTCTCCGTGCGGCTGTTCCAGATGCCGAGGTCGCTCAGGGCTTTATGCTCCAAGAACTTGGCCGCGAATATCCCGGCGGTAGCGACCTCCGCTGCCGTGTAGTGCTTGAGGATGTCATCGACCTGCTCCCGGTAGTACCCTTCGGCGACCGCTTCCGTACCGAAGGCGGCCACCATCGCCGCAACGGTACGGGTGTCGTAGTTCACGCTGTAATACTGGGCGTGAACCGTCTGGCAGAGTGCGACCGAGGCGATGGTCAGGATAAGGAGTAGTCGTTTCATGGCTGCAATGCTTATTTGGATTCATACACGGGACGGAGGTTGAGCACACGCCCCGTCTCGTTTACTTTTTGTGCAAAAGGCAGGGACTTCCCGATACCGCTGGCATCCCAGTCCCGGCAATATGCCTCGATAGCTTCCTGGTGGCTGCACCGAAGTTCCTTCTTGTAAAGCTTCAGTGCCTCCTTTTCCGCCCGTTCGGTCGTGTAGGTCATGTAGCACTCGTGCGGCTCTTCCACGCCATACACGCCGCTGGTCGTCCCCCGGCGGATGAACACTTCGCGGAAGAAGCTGCGCCCATCCTTGTTCTCCAAGCGGTTGATGGTAAATATCTTCTTGCAATCCACCTCGGTCAGACCAAGAATCTTTCGGATTTCGTCAAAGCGTTCCTTGAACTTGCTTTGATCCAGCAGCATCACCACGTCCGAGTTGTTGATGATGGCCTCCTTCACGATTTCGCTGCCGATGATGTCCTGTATCTCCTGCGTCACCACGCCAACAGAAGCCCAAAATTTACGGGCGGTCTTGTACATGAACTTGATGTATTCCGCCATGAGCGGGCTGGCAATGGCCTTCCACGCTTCCTCGATGACAAGGACTTTACGGTTCTTCTTGATGCGCATTTTCTGCAGGAACACGTCCATGATAATCAGTGTGACAATGGGAAACAGTTTCTTATTTTCCTTGATTGCATCCACTTCAAAGACAATGAATGTCTCGTCAAACAGTGCCGAATCCACTGTCTCGTTGAGAATTTTCTCATACGCACCGCCCTTGTAGAACGGCTGCAGCATGGTCGAATAGGTCGAGTAGCTGATTGTCGTGATGTCGTTTTCGGTGCAGATCTGCTCCAGACGGTCGAATGAGTAGTCAAAGAATGAGTTGAAACTCAGCTCCGTCACTTTGAGGGCCGCCCGCCGTGCCTCAAGCACCTCTATCTGTTTGCGCACCATCTCATCCACCTCTCTGGGTGGTTTGTTTGGGTTCTTTCGGCTGGCCGCCGCAAACAGGTTTTTCAGCAGTACCTCCCGTTGCTCGTCGGTGTATCTTGTAAATCCGTTGAAATAGGCATCATAGTAGTCTATGATTATCTGCTCGACAATGCGGAACTCAATTTCGGGGATTTGGCTGTCCGACCCTTTCCAAATCATCAGGATAAGGTTCTTGAGGAAGTCTATCTTCTCGATGTTGTATTCCTCCCGGTTGATGCGAAACGGATTCATCGTGATAGGCCGTTCTTCGGTATAGCTGATATACTTGCCGCCCAGATACTCGCACAGTCCCTCGTATGAGTTTCCCGTATCGACCATGACCACATCCGTTCCCTGCTCATGGAGCTGGCGCACGACCGAGTTGATATGAAAGCTCTTGCCACTCCCAGAAGGCCCCAGACAAAAGAAATTCGAGTTGTCCGTCAGCTTGTTCTTTCCCTCTTTTCCCGTGATGTCAATAGCCACCGGCACACCCTGACGGTCGGTGTAGTAAATCTTCAGCGGTGTTTCCTCGCTGTGCAGCACGCGCTCCTTGTACATCAGGCACATCGCCGCATCGGAAAGGGTCAGGAAACGGTCGTATTCCTCATTGAGCGTGTAGCAGTTGCCCGGAAACGAACCGACGAACAGTTCCAGTTGGTTGTACGCCCGCTTGCTGATATGGATGCCCATGCGCCCGAATGCGTTTTCCAAGTGGTTCGTACACTTTTGCAGGTCTGCACCGGCAGATACGGCTACCACCATGTTGAAGTGCGTATATACCAGTTGCTTGCTTTCACGGGCAATGACCTCCTGCACACGCTTGATGTCCTCGACCGCCATCTGGTTGTTCGGGTTCGGAATACTCGCGTGGCGGTTCTTCTTTTTGTCGAGCATCGCCAGTTCCCGTTTTTGGTTGGGTAGGAAGATGACTTGGTTATAGACCACCGTCTCGGCGTCCGGTATGTTGTCCACCACCGAAGCCAGATCGACCGGCATTTCCGTGTTGTTCACCTCGATGTTCGTGTACGGACGTATCATCGAGGGCAGTGCGGCACAGTCCACGTCCACAAGGCTGTACACCTTGCAGCGTTTGTCGCCCATCGACACCGTTTCATCGTCCGCCTTGAAGTTCGTCATCGACACGGTGCGGTCTTTGAAGTTCATGGCGAAGTAGCGGTCGACATACTCGCTCGCCTCGGCTTTGTTCAGGAACCTGGCCTGTACGCCGCTGTCATGCAGTTGGTCATGCACCTTGCGGATTTTCACGAGGAAATCGCGCCACTTCTTGTTGTCGAACGAGAACAGGCGGCTCTTTTTCGCCTCCTGCGTGATGGTCAGGTAGCAAAGGCTGTCCGTGTAGGGACGCCCTTTGAAGTAGCGGAAATACGACGCCGACAGGAACTCCTGCCCGTCAGCCGGTTCGCTTGCAAACTGTTTCCTGACGAAGATATCCTGCTTGTGGATGGCGTACCCTTCGCCTAAGGTCTGCGCAAGGGCGGTGAACAGGTGCGTGAAGTCGTAGTAGCTATCTATGTCCGCCGAATATTTCTGTACCGGATTCTCTATCTTAAGTACGGCGGAATATTCGCCGGTCTTGGTGTACAGCACACCCACACCGTCCGTTTCCTCCGCTGAGAAATAGATGTCCTGAAAGATTCGCTTGCGCTTGCCGCCCGTACCGAACGCATAGACCGACAAGGCCATACCCGCGCACAAAGCGACAAAACATAAAATGATGTATAGGGTCATTTCGATATACGTGTAATTAAATAGGGGCAGGTTCGCCTTGCTTCAAGACAAACCCGCCCGCGTTCAACAATCAATAAAGCCATGCACATTGCCGTGATGGTTTTTCTTTCGTCAGATCTTGCGCGAGTGGGCATACACATACACACCCGGAGCGACCTTCTTGCTATGCAGTCCTTTCCGCTGTTTGAGAAGGATGAGCACGATACCGACCGATACGACGGTAGCCAGCACGACAAGCCCGGCAATGAAACCGAGCAGGCAGTAGGCGGCGACAAAGCCGACAATGGCTCCGCACGTCGTCACCGCCGCCCAATATATGTACCGGCCTTGGATGCCCAAAAACTCAAGAGGCCGTTGCAGTCCCTTGAACAGCGGATAGTCCGGATAGCGTTCGTCCTTGCTTTTCATACTTATCCTTGATGTTTAAGCGGCAATACCGAAGAACAGAGGCAACGCCTTGGCCGCCGCAATGAGGAAGATACATGCTCCCACGACCATCATAATCTTCTTCTTGACGTCCTGCTCCTCGTTGTTCATGGCGATATATACCGAGATTGCACCCACGATGGCCACAACGCCGGCAATGGCGTAGCACAATTTCACCATAATAGGCACATACTTGGCAATCTCATCGGCGACAGTGGATAATGCGCTCGTACCGGCGGAATAGTCGCCTGCGGAGTTCTGCGCTTTCGCCACCATGCCGGACAGCAGCATGAAGGAGAACATCATTACTTTGGTAGGGATTCCGTTGACGAATCCGAATGCCTTGCGGCACAGCTGTTTGGTTTTCTGAAACATACGTTTACTTTTTTAGTGAATATTTTATTTGTCTGCGACCTGATACAAGTAAGGTTATATGCGGTAGCCGAAGAAAGCCGGGAAAACATAGAATGCCCCGATCAGGAACAGGCACGCGCCGACAAGCGTCATTATCGACTTGGTGATGCCGTCCTCGCCCGTGTTCATCTTGATGTATATCTGACAAACGGACACGATGACGTAAACCCCGGCTATGGTGCAACAGATATACTGGACATAGAGCATCATCGTCACCACGAAGTCGTGCATCGTGGCCAACGCGTCCGCTCCCCAGCTATAGTTCACGCTGCCGCTTTTGGCAAAAGCCGTGTAGGGGAACGGGAGGCACAGCGCACATAGAATCTTTTTAGCTTTCGACATCTCACAACCGGTCTTGAATTGGGTTCCACTTTATTTCCGGTCGGTTGTCTAACCGTCCCTTGGAATCATAGCCTTGTACATCTCCTCCGACGTGCGTGCGTCCGACAGGTAAGGCGTGGTCTCTTCCATCTGTTCCTCCGCCTCGGCCTTCAGCCGTTCCAGTTTCTCCTGCGCCGTTCCCGGTTTGTCCTTGATGTCCTCCTCAGGGGATGTTTCGGAAGAGGTAGCCGTACTTTCCGTCTCGTAGTTCTCGCTACCGATACTGAAGCCGCTCTCGCTTTCCGTGACAGCCACACTCTCTTCCTCTTCCGGTGCGCCGAGGTCGAAAACTTCCTCGTCCGGTTTGTCCGTCCCCTTTTTCCCGTAGAGGTCATGCGCTATGATGACGGCGTAGTAAATGATGTAGGCAACCGTCAGGACAATGGCAAAAATGAAATATGAGTTCATGTATTTAGTATGAATATTAAAAATTCGTATTAGTATGATTTTGCAAAGAAACGCACGAAATATAAAACCATAAAATAATTGAGCATTAAACATCTGTTTCGTTAATGAGATTTGTGTAAGTTTCAAAAATCGAACTATTAAATCGTACTATATTGCAGTCTCTATGGTGGGAAATGGAGAAATCGGGGCATAAAAAAAGCTCTCGTGGTGGAGAGCTTTAGGTGGCAAAAGAGAACATTGAATATCAGCGTTTCTTTCCGCGCAGGTAGTCGTTCAGGTCTTTGTATTCCGCATAGTGGCAAGATTCATCGCTGACACGTCCGCCATACATCCCGGCAATGGTCTCTGTGGTTCTCTGCCCGGCAAGGTCATTGTCGAGATAACAGTGAATGTCCGAATACTCCTGTAAACGTGCCAGCGTCTTTTTCAAATTGTTTACCGAGTTCATCACGAGGTAGTCGCATGGTATGGCAAGACAGACCGTCCGGTCGCCTGCCAGTTTCAGTGTCATATAAGAAAGAAAATCCATGAATCCCTCGAAGACACAGACGTTTTCCTGTGTCTCTTCTGTCAGATGTCTTATCAATGAGATGTCCTTGTTATTCAGGCATCCCTTGTAATAGGCGTTTCGCACCTCGTAACCGCCTGATATATTGCCGAATGCGAGAGCGAAGTAATGACGGCCTCGCAGTTCGTAATGCACCTCCTTGCAATACATACGGCTGATGTCCGCGTCGATAAGCCGGGATTGGAGGTAAGAGAACAGGGCGTGATGACGGAGTGGAATCACGATCACGTCTTTCATTTCAGCCTCCACCGGTCGGGGTGGAGCGGTCAGCATACGGGTTCTCGGTAGTGATGCGCCATTCACAAGCCTCTCTATATACGCCAGGGCCTCGCTCACGCAGTCCGTCCGGCAAATGTATTTTGCCAGTTCCACCAGGTCGCCACCGGTCGCCTCGCCGAAATCGTACCATTCATTGATGCGGTCATTCACTTTGAACGACGGGGTACGCTCGTTCCGTAACGGTGAGAGATACCAGTATTGTCCCGATTTTATGTGCTGCGTATGGTGACCGAGACGTGCCAGAAAATCCACGATACGCACTTGTTTTGCTTCTGCTATGGTCATGTCTTTTTTCTTTCACTTGGTTTCACGAAAATGGTTTAGTTTAGTTTTTTCCTATATATATAAATACTAAAGTAAACTAAATCATACAGGCCCGCGCCCGGCATCATTCTTCATCAAAAAGCATGGCCTCGGTAGGCGTCATGTCATAATAGAACAGCTTGTCCCGTTTGATGATGAGCTTGAGGTTGTCTATCAGGTATTGCATCAGTTTTATCATGACGCTCCGACCACGTTTGAACCCGATTGCCTCATAGGAGACCATCAGGCTTTGCAACAGGTTGTCGAATCCCCGGATAGGCTTTTCCCCGAAAGCGGCGGAGAGGGCTTCCCGGTGCTGTTCGATGCTCAGCTCCGTGAACCCCGTCCGAGCCTTGGGCTTCGGGGGCTCTCCGAACGAGTGTCCTTCCGCAATGACGGGCAGCCCAGTCTCGTTGATGGTGAACGCAAACGGCTTGAACTCCTTTTCCCGGATATGGAGCGCATGGACTTCGCTGATACCGGGATTCTCGTTGCTCTTGCTGATGACAAGCACGGTTTCCGCCTTGTTGCTCATTTCCGTACCAATGTGTCCCCGCACATTATTATCCCCTTTGTTCAAATGGAGTACACAATGGATATGCAGGTCGTACCTTGAAGACCATTCCATCATCCGGTTGATGACTTCCACCGATTCACCGGTGCTGTTGATGTCAAGCATCAGGTCGCGGATGCCGTCAATGATGACCAGCCCATAGCCTTTGTTCTGACGCAGCGCATAGTCGATGACCTCGACACGCACCGACGGCGAATATTCACGCAGGCAGAAGAAGTCGAGATTCTCCGGGTCGGTTGTCGTGGGCAGCCCGGCCAGCCGCAATATGCGCTCCAATACCGAGCGGCAATGGAAACGGCTCTGTTCCGTATCGACGTACAGAATCCGCTGTTTGCCTTCGGGCAGATGCGCACGGTAGTTCAACACTTGTTTCCCGGCCAATGAAGCGGCGACAAGCGCAGAGACATTAAACGTCTTCTTCGACTTTGCCTTTCCTGTCGATGCACTGAAATTGCCGAGCGTGGCAATCGTCGAGTTGTCTATCCAGATGATTTGCGGCGGGGTCTCATAAATGTCCGTTGCCTTGATTTGCGAGGCCAGAAGGATGTCCGACAGGCGGTGTTCATCCATTCCCATATCGGCTGAGCGGTCAGTCTTTCTTTCGTTTTCCATTGCGTCTCTTATTAAGGAACGGTTCTGTGGCGGCGGCTTCCGTCGCCATGCGCACGGCCTCGTTCACTGTAGGTTCATAATTCTGCAACAGCCATTCGTCCAATTCCTCCTTGGCGAAATAGACCATTTTACCGCGCGGTTTGTAGTGCGGTATCTCCTTGCTCGATGTGAGCTTGTACAGCATACTTTCAGAAACCCCGATATACATACAGGCTTCCTGAAACGTGAACACTCTCTTGGTCGTGAAGATGGTATTTTCCAGCAACGTGATACGCTCCAAGAGACTTTCGACCGGTTCCAATTTCTTTAGTACCGATTCGATGGCGGCGAGCCGTCCGCTCATCCGCTCCATGAATGTCATTCTATTCGGCATAATAACATGGTTTGATTTTTGACAATGGAGATGCAACCTCCGTTATGCAGCGCGCTAACGGAGGTCAAAGGTATGTCCGGTAAACGAAGATGCCGTGATTTGGGGAATGATACTATGCGCGTATCATTGCAACTCTCATGCTTTTACCTTTCACATACTTCGCTTCTTGTCACTTCCTGTCATTCTTTCAGCCGGTCAATGGTCTTTCGGATGCCGTATGCGACCGATGTCATGTTGTTCTTGATGGATGACAGCGCGGAAGACAGGGTCGATACCGAAACGGAACGTGTCCCGTCCTTGGACTGCAGGAATGCACCCTTGCCGAGAACATTCTGCCACCGGGACTGGATAAGCGAGTTTTCAAGAAGCGCGTCGAACAGGATTACCACACGGCGGATATTGTTCACTCGGATGGAAAAGCCTTTCTTACAGGCGAAAAGAGCTCCATGTCTTCAATGCGTACAGAAACACAGAACAGATGATAAGTATTGGCACAAGCCACAATACTTTCCATCTGTTCCGGGGTAAAATCACAGCCAAAAGAAAGGGAGAGATCTGCCGGTCGGTCAATGTGGGGCGGACCGAGCGGAGGCAACGATTCCGAGGTATCATACATCCGTTTCAGCTTCATGCACTCGTCAAACGTGAAATTCGGCGTAGCAAAGCAAATCTGGACGAAACGGGCGTACTCGGTCAGCAGCCCCTTGACGATGTGGATGTTCATTTCGTGGCAGTTCCGGCAGGCCGCATGGTCGCAGTCTATGTACCGGTGTCCGTTTACGAAATCGTCCACATAACGGTGGTACTGTTTACCACCCGACACAACATCGTGGAGATAAACTGTTTTTGCTTCGGTTAGCAGGGCGAAAAGTTCATTCGCCACATCCTTCTCCGCAGCGAAGTGCTGCAGGTGTTGGCTCCCTCCAAAAAGAGAGAAGGCCGTCTTCAGGTCTTTTCATGTCGATTTACCTTTTTGAGTTTATAATATGTGATGAAAGCATTAACTTCGGTTGCGTTCACAACCGGAGCAATGCCATAAATTGATGTTTGTAAATTAGACATGAACCACATAGTGCCGTCAATTAGTGAAACAAACCGTTTACAAGATTCACTGCCTCGTCCTTCTTCTTGTTGATAATCTTGGCATACACCTGTGTCATTTTTACGTCGGCATGACCGAGCAACTTCGAGACGGTATATAAATCCGCGCCGAGCGTCAGCATCATGGTGGCGAATGTATGCCGGCTGGTGTGATAGGAGAACCGCTTGGAGATTCCGGCTGCTTTCGCCCAAGGTTTGAGCTGCATCCTGATTGTATTGGCGGACGGCAGGTCGAACACATTATCTTCCGATGATTTTCCCCCACGTTCCGGCATCCACTTCAACGCTTCAGGAGAGAGGGGCAGGTAAATAGGCTCTTTGGTCTTTTTCATGGACACGGCCAAACGGTACTGTCCCCGGTCAACGAACACGTCTTTCCATTTCAACTTGATTATATCGCTGATGCGCAATCCGCAGAAGCAGGT
>NZ_BAKK01000036.1 GCF_000614145.1 Bacteroides faecichinchillae JCM 17102
CTTTTAATAATTAATTTTTAAATTCCTGATTAAGCAGAAGGTAAGACATAAAAGGAAGTATTCGCTTCGGTCATGAGGTATCATACAACACGTCTGTTGTATCTGTTGAATCATAAAATATCAGCACATCAGTATGAAGTGCTGTAACAAAAGTAAGTATTATTATTTTAAACTGAATATATTATCCTTAAAAAAGTTATTATTTATATGTAACTAACAAAAAATCAATTCATTAATAATTAATATAAAAAGAGAGATGAATGAGAACCACACATTATTATATAAGCAGTCTTAATATTTTAAAAGGAATAACCTACTTCGACTCCAACAATATGCTTACCTTTCGGAGATTCATATTGATAACAATAAAAAGTATCCAACACCCAACGTTTAGCCAAATCAATCTCAAATCCAGGACGATAACGAGTACGAGCTGCTCGCCAAAAAGGAGCATCATTTAAACTTTGGTAAACTTCAATAGAAAAATAAGGAGAAACAATCCCTTTTGAGGGAGAATAAGCAAGTTTTAAACGGGATCGTAAGCGAGATTCTGTATTACCACGATCAAAAGTCTGTTGAAATCTTTCTCTTAAAGAGACAGCTAACCATTGATAGCGAAAACTGACTGTAGCACCCATATAATAACGATGCCTAAATTTCCAGTCCAAATCGCCTAAATTTCGATGATGAAGTTCGTATCCTAGATCCATTTTCAATAAAGAAGAAACTTTATATTCTCCTCCCGCAGCAATTCCCCAACGATCAATCATCCCCATATCATCTTTTGTACGAAGCTCAAGAGCACCTAAAACTGAAAATCGAGAATCTATTTTATGATTTAACTTTAACTTTGTCCATGTAGTAAAATCATTTTTTTGAGCCCTTGCTGTAGAAACTATTCCGACAAGGCACACAATTACCAGCATTCTAAGCATAAATATTTTACTCATCATTTATCAGATTAGAAAGTACAAAGATAATAAATTTATATTCGACAAAGAAAAAACATAATTCTGAAATAAATCTGAAAAAGGAATTTACGATGAAATCAGATATAGAACTCAACCTCTGGTTATTGAAGTACCTATGCTTTGAAACAGATATAGATAAACTGATAAGTATTCTCCCAATAAAATGAGAAGTATGTCAAAAGTCTGATAAGTCTATCATCCCGTCATCCATGTCAGAATGATAGCAGATTTTACTTTTGACATGCCCTTATACATTAAAACGAGACTTCTTACAGTCTCGTTTTTAAGTAAATATATTAAGGATATTATTTCTTTTCTTTTTTATAGTTATCCAAACCTGTTTTCAAGAAATTAATATACTGTGAAATATCTTCATCGTAAGCATATGATTTATTCAACGGCTTACCTTCATTATCCAGTAAAACATAGAAAGGTTGAGCATTAGCGCCAAACTTCACACGTTGCAGATAGCTCCATTTATCTCCAACAGTACGCAACGTTCGCTCTTTACCATTTTCAACAACTTTAATTGGTTCTGGTAATGCTTCTTTTTCATCCACATACAATGATATCAATACATAATCATTATTAATGATGTCGCTCACTTTAGAATCAGTCCATACGGCAGCCTCCATCTTACGACAATTAACACAACCGTTTCCGGTAAAATCAATCATAACTGGCTTACCATGTTGAAGGGCATATTCCATACCTTTCTCGTAATCTTTGAACTTAGGATGTACTTCATTTCCATATAAATTAAAGTCTTGCGTATGCATAGGAGGTGCGAAAGCACTTACTGCTTTTAAAGGTGCTCCCCACAATCCCGGTACCATATATATAGCAAAAGCCAAAGAAACAAGAGCCATGAAGAAGCGGCTTACGCCAACCTTATTGCCATCATCGTCATGCGGGAATTTGATTTTGCCAAGCAAATAAAAACCGAGTAATGCAAAAATCACAATCCACAAAGCTAAAAAGGTTTCACGATCAAGTATTCTCCAACCGTATGCCAGATCGGCAACAGACAAGAATTTTAAAGCAAAAGCCAATTCTAAAAAGCCTAAAGTCACTTTAATAACATTCATCCATCCACCCGACTTAGGCATTGACTTCAACCAAGACGGGAAAAGAGCAAACAATGTAAACGGCAAGGCCAATGCAATAGCAAATCCCAACATTCCAATAGCAGGAGCTACAACACTACCCGTCGTAGAAACCTCCACCAACAAAAAGCCAATAATCGGACCAGTACAAGAGAAAGATACTAATGACAGAGTAAAAGCCATCAGGAAGATACTCAATAATCCAGTTGTTGATTCCGCTTTACTATCTACCGCAGTACTCCACTTCGATGGCAAGGTAATTTCAAAAGCTCCAAAAAATGAAGCTGCAAAAACCACCAACATCAAGAAGAAGAATATATTAAATACCGCATTCGTGGATAAAGCATTTAAAGCACTAGCACCAAAGATTAACGTTATAGCTACACCTAATGCTACATAAATCACTACGATTGATGCACCGTACGTCCACGCATCACGAATACCCTTCTTCTTATCCTTGTTACGTTTCAGGAAAAAACTAACAGTCATTGGAATGATTGGCCACACACAAGGAGTAAGCAAAGCCAATAATCCACCCAAGAAACCAGTTACGAAAATATAAATCCATGAAGAGTCTTTCTGGCTATGCTCCTCACCTAAAGCTTGCAATTCACTGATTACCGGTTTCCACCAATCAGATGCTGCAACGGCAGGCGATACGGCATTTGTTGAATCAACAGTTGCCGGTACCAATTCCATCATTGCAACGGTATCTTTAACTTCTTCTTTAGTTGTTACATCATTTTTTTTTTCCTGCTTTGCAGGTTCTACAACAGGAGTTTCAGAGGCAGTACTCTTAACTTTTGATTCACCAGAAAACTTAAACGGAACATCAGTAGGAGGCAAACAGTTTTCGTCATTACAAGCTCCATATTGCATATACCCCTCAATAGAATATGCTCCGCCTGTTAATTTTATTTTTTGAACAAACTGTGCTGTATTCTCAAAATAACGCACATTCATTTCAAAAAGCTTATCAAAAACCGCCACTTCTTTACCTATGGGTTTCAGTTTACCTACAACTTCAACACCCGATTTACTATCAACATTAAATGTTGCAGAAATAGGGCCGCCGTCGCCTAAATCCGTAGAATAAACATGCCATCCTTTATCAATTACCGCTGTAAAGACAATCTCCGCATCTGTACCGGACAAAGTTTTCAACTCTGTCTTAAACTTTATAGGTTCCTGTATCTGAGCCTGTACCATTCCTATTACCAAACAGAGGAACAGTAAAGAAAATAGCTTTTTCATTTTTATCTTTATAAAAAGGTTAGAATTCATAATCCACGCATGCACGACTTTCTTTTGTTTCCGCCAATATTTTTCCGGCAGCAACATGATCAGGATGCGTTGCATAGAACTTAACGTCTTCCAGTGTGTCAAATTCACTGTTGAGAGCAATATTCCAGGTTTCATCCGGATTGATATTCAATCCAACTTCAATTTTACGAATCACAGAAATTTTAGCAGGGAGAGCTTCAATAGCCGCCTTAAATTTTTTCATTACGACTAGTTTCTCTGCCTCAGAAACATTATCTTTTAACTTAAATAATACAATGTGCTTTACCATTACGTTGTTATTTTAATGAATTGTTTCTATATTTGTCCTATTAAAGAATCGCATTAATAATGCAAAATTACTTTTTTTAGTTCAAATAATACTATAAAGAGATGTTAATTATCGGAATAGCAGGTGGAACTGGCTCTGGAAAGACCACCGTCGTAAAGAAAATTATCGAGAGTCTTCCTGTAGGAGAAGTAGTACTGTTACCGCAAGACTCATACTATAAGGACAGTAGCCATGTTCCCGTCGAAGAGCGTCAGAATATCAACTTCGATCACCCAGATGCTTTCGATTGGAGTTTGCTTTCCAAACATATCATGATGTTGAAGGAGGGTAAAAGTATAGAACAGCCTACATACTCCTATCTGACATGTACCCGTCAATCTAAAACGATTCATATTGAACCAAGAGAAGTCATAATTGTTGAAGGTATACTTGCGCTTTGTGATAAGAGACTACGCAATATGATGGACCTTAAGATATTTGTAGATGCTGATCCTGATGAGCGACTGATTCGTGTGATCCAAAGAGATGTCATCGAACGGGGTCGCACAGCAGAAGCTGTAATGGAACGTTATACAAGAGTTTTAAAACCAATGCATTTGCAATTTATCGAGCCTTGCAAACGTTATGCAGATTTGATTGTCCCGGAAGGTGGTAGCAATCAAGTTGCTATTGATATATTGACCATGTATATCCAGAAACATTTGAAAAACGAATAATGAAAGTTAAGGAACTCAAACTAAGTGCCAAGTCGCTCTTCTTACCACTGTTTCTCATCTTTGTTTGTTGCATCTCCGGATGTAGGAAGAATCATCATAGCAAAGAAGAAGGGAACGATCGTGATCTTACACAAATAAAAGATAGTGGGGAGTTGGTAGTATTGACACTTTATAGTTCTACTTCCTATTTCATTTATCGTGGTCAAGAAATGGGATTTCAATATGAACTTAGCGAACAGTTTGCTAAAAGTCTGGGAGTAAAGCTCAGAATCGAAGTTGCTAATAATGTCCACGAATTAATACAAAAACTATTGGCAGGTGAAGGTGATATGATCGCTTATAATTTACCAATAACCAAAGAATGGAAAGATAGTCTAATTTATTGTGGTGAAGATGTGATTACTCATCAAGTCATTGTGCAACAAGGGAATGGAAAGAAAAAACCTCTAAAAGATGTAACAGAGCTTATAGGAAAAAACATCTATGTTAAACCCGGAAAATATTACGACCGATTGGTTAATCTAAATAATGAATTAGGCGGTGGAATCTTGATTCATAAAGTAACCAATGACAGTATTACTACGGAAGACTTGATCACCCAAGTTGCCCAAGGAAAAATTCCATACACTGTTTCAGATAATGATTTGGCAAAATTAAACAAAACTTATTATCCTAACCTCAATATCAATCTTTCTATCAGTTTTGACCAACGTTCTTCATGGGCAGTAAGAAAGGATAGTCCCGAACTAGCAGCAGCAGCTAATAAATGGCATAAAGAAAATATGACTTCTCCTGCTTATACAGCAAGTATGAAACGTTATTTCGAAAATAGTAAAATGATGCCCCACTCTCCTATCCTTCATTAAAAGAAGGAAAGATTTCTCATTTTGATCCATTATTTAAAAAATACTCCAAAGAAATTGGATGGGATTGGCGTATGCTTGCATCACTTGCTTATACAGAATCTAATTTTGATACGACTGTAGTATCTTGGGCCGGTGCAAAAGGATTGATGCAATTAATGCCTGCTACCGCACGCGCTATGGGAGTACCTCCTGGTAAAGAACAAAACCCGGAAGAAAGTATTAAAGCCGCTATTAAGTATATCATGGCTACTGACCGCAGTTTCAGTATGATTCCTGATAAACAGGAACGATTGAACTTCATCTTAGCTTCTTACAATGCTGGGTTGGGACATATCTATGACGCAATGGCACTAGCTGAGAAATACGGTAAAAACAAATTAGTCTGGAAAGATAATGTTGAAAACTTCATCCTTCTTAAAAGTAATGAGGAATACTTCACCGATCCTGTCTGCAAAAACGGATATTTCCGCGGTATTGAGACTTATAACTTTGTGCGTAATATAATGTCACGATTTGAATCTTATAAGAAAAAAATTAAATCGTAAGATCAATTTAGGTATCAAGAATAAAGTTTTCAAAATTATTGGTACACCATTTATTTTTTATAGGTCAGCAAACTAACCAGAATAATTGCTATTACAGATAACGGCAATGCAAATAATATTGGGTCAATCACAGGAAACGGATAAGTTTCAATCAATACATCACGACCAAATATAGCTTTACAGATACCTAATGCAGCAGATTCTTTTTGATGCAGGAATACAAGAGCCAAAAGACTCCCAATAGTTCCGACCCATAAACTTGCCATCACTCCTTGTTTTGTTGCACGCTTCCAATAGAGTGCACAAAAGTAGGCAGGGAGGAAAGCAGCAGCGCAAATTCCCATAAAAATAGAAGTACCGCGAGCTATGATATCATTCGGCAACATATAGCAAATGATATAGCTTACCAAAATAGAAAAAAGTACTCCTAAACGAATGACATTCGTCAGTTTACCACGTGAGCGTGGTTTGTAAGTACCATAAATATCGGACCCTACAGAGGCTCCCATTGTATGAAACTGAGAACTAAGAGTAGACATACTGGCCGAAAGAATGCACAACATAAAAAGTGCTGCAAACCAATCCGGCATTGCTTTATTAATAAAATAAGGAATAATTTTATCTATATCTTTCACTACTTCAGTTGCAACTGCACCTTCAGTCTTTAGAAAAAAAAGATTGCTCAATGCGCCCGCATGATAAATAGCACCTACTGTAATAATCAAAAAGAAACAACCTATAAAAACTCCACGATTTAACTGTTTGCTACTCTCCACAGTCATAAAACGGACTACTAATTGCGGCTGGGCCAAACAACCAATTCCAACTCCCAAAATTAAAGAAGTAACTAACGAATACCATTGGGGAGATCCCATCACCGGCATAGCTGTCCACCCCTGATGTCCCAACGCCTTAAACTTATCTGGTACCAAATGTGATATATTACCCAATTCTTTGTTTGCCTGAACAAAATTCATATCAAGTATCTGATATAAAGAAAACAACAGGAACAACATACAAGCAAACATAATAACCCCTTGCAATGCGTCGGTATACATTACCCCTTTCATACCTCCTGCTATCACATAGGCAGCAATGACTAATGTAAATATCAATAATGATACGTTAAAATCTATCTGAAAAATTTGTTCTATGAATACAGCCCCTCCTTTCATGACCACAGCAGCATAAAGCGGCATTCCCAGAAAAATAACGGCAGCAATAAATACCTGTATATTACGCGAACGAAAATGACGTCCTAACAATTGAGGAAAAGTACTTACATTTAGTTTAGCTCCCATACGCCGGGTTCGTAAACCAAAAAAGATAAAAGCAATAATCACCCCAACAAACATATTCAGAAAACAAAGCCACTGAATCCCCATTCCAAATGCAGCAGCAACACCACCAAAGCCTACAATAGCGGAAGCAGAAATAAATGTCGCTCCATACGAAAGCGCCATCACAATCGGATTCATCTGTCTTCCTCCTACCAGATAGTCACTGGCATTCGTAGTTTTCTTATACCCCAAAAAGCCGAGATAAGCTAGTGACAGCAGATAGGCTATCACAATCAAGCCAAGTGTAAATGTATTCATCGTGTTTTGTCTTTTTCGTCGTCTTTATTCCAATATTTCAGCCCGAACCAGGCAGCAAAAATCACACATACTACCGAAAGGAAGTAGGGTAAAATAATCAAGGGGTCATCTATTCCAAACATTTGCGTATCAGATATTAATTAATTAGAACGCAAATGTAAGGAATTTATTGAAAAAACAAAACTTTTGTTTACTAATACAGATTATAATGTATCTTTTTCTCATCATACTTCTGTTTCGGCTGCTCTTTTGTAGCAGGATAGCCAAAAGGTATGACACAAAGAGGAAGAATATTTTTGGGTAATGCTGTGTATTTCCGAACCACCTGCATCCGATCCTCATAAGGATAAGCAGCAGTCCAAACAGCACCCAATCCCATACTTTCAGCTGCCAACAATATATTTTGGGCAGCAGCCGAACAATCAAGATACCAATAGAACGAACGTGTAGAATCTCCACAAACAATAATCGCATTACGTGCCTGTGTCAGCATTTTGGCATACGGAAGGGCAGCAGCCATTGAATCGAGTATAGCGCGATCGGACACTACAATAAATTCCCAGGGACGAGTGTCTTTTCCTGAAGGTCCAGCCATACCGGCACGAAGCATTAAATCTATTTTTTCTTTCTCTATTCCCTTATCCAAATAAGTACGCACACTTTTTCGAGCAAAAATATTATCTAAGGTAGGATTTCCTGTCACTGCTCCCTCTTTACATTCTTTGGATGAAGAACAAGAGATCATAGCAGCTAATACCATCATAATATATAGGAAAGAAAAAATCTTTTTCATTACTGCTTATACACTAAAACAAATTCAACTTATTTCTCTGTGCTTCTTCTAATGAAACGGTTTCACGACGTAACATACCGCTCTTTTCACGAAGGTGCTGATATTCTTTCTCTAATTCATCAACCAATTCAACTTTTGACTGCTGATTCAATAATCGGGCAGCTATACCAGCATTCTGAGAAGCATCTTTCAGATGAACTACCGGAGCGTGATAAACCGGCGCAATCTTCAATGCAGTGTGCATCTTAGAAGTAGTGGCTCCTCCAATAAGAAGAGGAATATCCAAACCGGCTTTCTCTAATTCAGCAGCTACATGTGCCATCTCTTCCAAAGAAGGAGTAATCAAACCACTCAGTCCAATCATATCCACTTTTTCTTCGATTGCACGTTGAATGATTGTTTCAGCAGGAACCATTACTCCCAAATCCACAATCTCATAACCATTACAAGCCATGACTACTCCCACAATATTTTTTCCAATATCATGTACGTCACCTTTTACGGTTGCAAGCAGCACTTTTCCGGCAGAACTGGTACCTTCCACTTTCTCCATTTCAATAACTGGTTGTAAGATTGCAACAGCTTTCTTCATTGTACGAGCAGTCTTTACAACCTGAGGCAGAAACATTTTACCAGCGCCAAAAAGTTCACCAACGTAATTCATTCCATCCATCAACGGACCTTCAATTACATCAACCGCCTTATCGTAAAGAGACAATGCCTCTGCTAAATCTTGTTCCAAGTAATCACCAATTCCTTGCATCAAAGCATATTTCAAACGTTCTTGCACAGTTTCTTCCCTCCATGCATTCTGTTTAGCAACTGCTTGTCCCAAAGTTCCTGACATACTTTCCTTCAAAGATTCAGCCAATTCAATAAGATGTTCGGCTGCATCGGGACGACGATTCAATACAACATCTTCTATCTTTTCTAGAACATCAGCCGGAATATCACTATAAAGAACAGATGTTCCAGGATTTACAATTCCCATATCCATACCTTTCTGAATAGCATGATAAAGGAATACGGCATGCATTGCCTCACGAATATAATTATTACCCCGAAACGAGAAAGAAAGATTACTTACTCCACCACTAATATGCGCCCCTGGAAGGTTTTTCTTTATCCATTCAGTTGCCTCAATAAAATCTACAGCATAATTGTTATGCTCCTCAATCCCCGTAGCAACAGCAAGGACATTTGGATCGAATATAATATCGTGAGGATTAAAATTTATTTTATCTACTAAAAGGCGATAAGCCCGTCCACAAACTTCTATCTTACGCGCTGCTGTATCAGCCTGTCCTTTTTCGTCAAAAGCCATCACTACAGCCGCAGCACCATATTGTTTGATGATACGTGCATGTTCCAGAAATTTTTCCTCCCCTTCTTTTAAAGAAATCGAATTAACGATTGATTTACCTTGCAGACATTTTAATCCGGCTTCAATAACTTCCCATTTAGAAGAATCGATCATTACAGGGACACGCGCTATTTCGGGCTCAGACATGATTAGATTTAGAAAAGTTGTCATTTCCGTCTTAGCATCCAATAAGCCATCATCCATATTAACGTCAATTACCAATGCTCCATCTTCTACTTGCTGACGAGCAATGGCAAGAGATTCTTCATATTTTTTTTCATTAATGAGACGAAGGAACTTACGCGAACCGGCAACATTGCAGCGTTCACCTACATTCACAAAGTTTATATCAGGTTTTACCTCCAACAGTTCTAATCCAGAAAGCCACATACAATCGGGTGCAGCAGCAGGTATATGAGGTTTGGCGTCTCTTATTAAAGCTGAATATTCAGCAATATAAGCATCTGTCGTACCACAACATCCACCTATGATATTAACCAGTCCTTCCTGAATATATTCTTTCACTTCATGAGCCATTTCCTTAGGAGTCTGATCATATTTCCCCAGACTATTTGGAAGTCCGGCATTTGGGTATGCACTAATATAATAAGGTGCACGCGCAGCCAATTGTCTCAAAAAAGGTTTTAGCTGACGAGCCCCAAAAGAACAGTTCAGACCAATGGAGAAAATATTGGCATGCTGTATCGAAGCCAGAAAGGCTTCTAAGGTTTGTCCGGACAATGTTCGCCCACCAATATCGGATACAGTAACTGAAAGCATGACAGGCACTTCTATTCCCACCGTTTTCATAGCCTGTTCGGCAGCAAATATAGCAGCTTTAGCATTTAACGTATCAAAGATCGTTTCAATCAGGATTGTATCAACACCTCCTTCGAGCATTGCTTCCATTTGCTGTTGATAGGATGCAACCAAGTCATCGTAAGTCAAAGCGCGGAAAGCCGGATTGTTCACATCCGGACTCATGGAACAAGTTTTATTAGTAGGTCCCACAGAACCTGCCACAAAACGAGGCTTATCTGGAGTCTTTGCCGTATATTCATCAGCCAAATCACGAGCTAACTTCACTGCTGCCAAGTTCATCTCACGCACATATTCTTCTACGTGATAATCAGCCATAGAAACTGTAGTAGAACTAAATGTATTGGTTTCAATAATATCCGCACCGGCTTCTAAATATTTACGATGAATATCTTGAATAACATCAGGACGGGTCAGGCACAACAAATCATTATTCCCTTTCAACAAGCCGGGAATATGCGCAAAACGTTCACTACGGAAATCTTCTTCTTTAAGATTATATTGTTGAATCATTGTACCCATCGCTCCATCCAAAATCAGGATTCGCTCAGGTACAATCTGAGAAATTGTCTTTTTCATTGTTACCTTTTCACTTAATACCTATTAGCACTCTGCCATTCATTGCTCACAGTCCAAGAATAGCCTATCCTAGACTACAATCTCATATATCTTACCGCTTAAACATTCTTGCCATGTCCCGGCGGTCATCTTTTTCTTTTATTGATTCGCGTTTATCATATTCTTTCTTACCTTTTGCCAACTACAACCAGTTTCGCCAAACCTTTTTCATTGATAAACAGGCGTACAGGGACAATAGTAAATCCGGGATCTTTAGTTCCCCTCTGAAGTTTCTCTATTTCTTTTTTATTCAATAACAACTTCCTTTCTCTACGTGCTGTGTGATTATTGTACGATCCATAGAAATATTCGGCAACGTGCATATTTTTCACCCACAGTTCGCCTTTCACAAAATAACAAAATGTATCTACTAGGCTAGCTTTACCCAAACGAATAGATTTGATTTCTGTACCTGTCAGTACAATACCTGCTGTATAGGTATCTACCAATTCATAATCAAACGTAGCACGTTTATTCTTTATATTTACAGGAGGTTGTTTCATCTTTGCATATTAATTAAGTATAGCCGTCAGTTTGTTGAACACAAATTGAATTACTGTCGGACATAGTATTAACAATAGAGACGACAAAAGGGTGTATTTCAATCGTTGTTTTTCTTCCACTCTCATCATTATAGGAGCACCTTCCCACACCACATAAACGATGTAGAACTGCAACAACCAGGCAATAATTCTAAAATCAGGTAAAAGGCCAGTTACGATTTGTAGCAAAAAAGGTACAACAAGCGCATATCCGGCAAACTGCTGTGTCAATGAGATATTTGCCGACATACCAAACATCCTGATCCCCATCTCATTAATAACATAAGCCGCCAAAAAGTAACCACCGAATAAGGCTACAGCTACAGCACAACAATTAGTCATAGCTATCTGGAAACTTTGAGGTCCTCCCCATCCATTGGTCAGCAAAGAACCAATGAAAACAGACAAACCACATAAACCTATCATAGGATAGACAAAGGTAATAAATACCTTTCGCCTATCCTTTTCCATAAAAATTCCCTCCCAAGCTTTGACTGGAGAGGAAATCAATTTCATTGCGATGTTAAATAATTCTTTGTAATTCAAAGTTTGTCGTTATATTTATATTCAAATGAAACTGGAGTTGTTTTTGTCGGAACTTCTCCATTTGAAAGAGAATTTTTCTCTATTCGAATAATGATATTTGCCGGAAAACTTCCATATTCTTCTTTATATGCAGACAGAACCTCTTTTAAATCAAAAGTTCTATAAGAAAAATATCTAAGACTTTCTCCTGTTTCTTCCGATTGATGACGCAAATACAAAGTCAAACCTGCGTTCTCTTCCTTACCCTTTAATTTATCAGTATAATATACCAAACTAAACTTATGTTTATCAATATTTTCTTTAGCATAATACTGTATAGGTATAACCAAATTATAATTATCAAACATTAGCGGCTTAGAATATTCATTCGAAATCTCTATAACAGGTCTATCAGATGCATAGGTATCATCCGCATCCATTTCCTCTGTAATACCGTTAACACTATTCCCTGAAATCTTTTGTGCTGCATTGACTGTTATATTGATAGTCTGAGAATTCGGATCCACATCAGTCTTCGTATCATAAGTATACAACATATATATAAAATCACCAGAATTTACATTGGATAGTTCTGTCACAATATTTTTTGAAATCATTTTATATCCACTGATATCCAGAAAAGATACATAGGCAAACATATTATCCGTTACTTTTGCTACAGTATAAGCCTGTACCTCAGTATTATCATCACCCTTCAAACAAGAAGTAACAGATACCCCCATTAAAACAACCATTAAGGTCACCAAGAAAAATTTCATTTGTTTCATAAACAACATATTTTTAGATTTTGCAAAGATATAAATTCTAATTCACAATTAATAAATGCTATCACTTAAAAAATACTGCATCCACTACTTTATTATTTTTGCAAAAAGTTCCAAATGATCATCTACATAACTAGCAATCGTTGCAGTTACCCGTTCTTCCATGTCCAGATATTCTTCCTCCAGATCATCAAAAGCCTCAAATTGCTCATACATTGCCATAAATTCATCATCGGTTCGTTCCTTCTCTAAGTCCTTACGATTGGCATCATATATCTTCTTGGCCTTATATATTAATTTAGAAAAACTATCAGCACCCCACAAACGCATCACCTTTGCAAATGGATTATCAAAAATATATCCTCCATAACCATTTTGAATCAACTGGCAGAATCCGCCAACCATTATTTCCTCACGTAAAATCTGATAAGCCAACAACGAATGTTGCTCTCCCGTCAACAAAGACATTGTTTCAGCAGTCAATTCACCGCCAATCACTTCTTTATATTTATCTGTGAATACTTGGATAAATTCATCCATGCCTTCACCTGCGGCAGCCTGTAAAGCCGCATCTGTAATCTCTATCATAGCTCTGTCCTATAAGTTTTGCAACAAAGCTACGAATTTTTATTCTATTTCCTATAACGATACTCCTATAATCTTACTAAAACAGTTTTCCCCAGACGTACATCCAGGGATTACCGAGACGTACATCCGGGACATCCCCAGACGTACATGTGAAGACTACCCAGATGTACGTCTGGGGAAACTTGTTTATTCATGCAAATGCATTCCCAAATACACTCCTATTAAATAAGGTATAAGCCAAATACTCCACACAACAATACTAAAGCGATTGAAATGCTGTTTAGCTTTAGCAGACCCCGTCACATAAGTCCATATCGCCCACGAAGCATGGACAAACATCAAAAGAATAGCAATTGTTCCCGTCACCATATGAATTTCATCATGCAAATGAGCCAGTTCTGCTATATGTTCCATCAGACTAGTCCCAACCGTATCAGCAACCAATCCCAATAGAAAAAAAACAATATGCCAAAATTTTAGTTTCTTTTGAAAACGTTCTCCCCAAACACCAATCGTATAAAAAATCAACGCGGATGAAATTACGCAAATCGCAGCTATTAAATAATGTGTGTCTACCTGATTTAGTTCCATAAGATTTAATTTTCAAATAACAACAACCTCGTAAACAGATAGTTCAATAAGTTTCAATCTTTCAGAAATGCAATCCCGACTTTGCAAACGAAAGAGAAACGTAAACCTATTTCTTGCTTTTCACAAAAAAGTAATAAATGGCAATTTGCAGAAACAAATAAATCAACTAACTTTGTGGGCGATTTAGAGAATCACGACTACGTATTTTTAATTATATCATTTAAAAAAGAGCTAATTATGACTTATTCACACGAAGTGGAACACATGTGTGTTGTAAAGAAGGGCCCTAATCACGGACCGGCTCCCATACCCGAAGAAGGCAAATGGGTAAAATCAAAAGAAATTGTTGATATTTCAGGTTTGACACACGGTATTGGTTGGTGTGCTCCTCAACAGGGTGCTTGCAAACTAACACTAAACGTTAAAGAAGGTGTCATCCAGGAAGCTTTAGTGGAGACTATCGGATGCTCTGGTATGACTCACTCAGCTGCTATGGCTGCTGAAATCCTTCCGGGTAAAACCATCCTTGAAGCATTAAACACAGACTTAGTTTGCGACGCTATCAATACTGCTATGCGTGAACTATTCTTGCAGATCGTGTACGGACGTACTCAGTCCGCTTTCTCTGAAGGTGGTTTGATCATCGGTGCTGGTCTGGAAGATTTAGGCAAAGGTCTGCGTAGCCAAGTAGGTACTCTTTACGGTACTTTGGCTAAAGGTCCTCGCTACCTTGAAATGGCTGAAGGTTACATCAAAAATATCTTCTTGGATAAGAATGATGAAATCTGTGGATATGAATTCGTTCACATGGGTAAATTCATGGATGAAATCAAGAAAGGAACCGATGCTAACGAAGCATTGAAGAAAGTTACCGGCACTTACGGACGTGTAACAGCAGAACAGGGAGCAGTTAAACATATTGATCCACGTCACGAATAATATAAGGAGGAAAAAACTATGATTAGAGAAGTAAAATTCGAAAGCCAAGACCGTCGTATCAAGGGTATTATTGCTGCCTTGAACGCTAACGGCATCAAAGACATCGAAGAAGCTAACGCAATCTGCGAAGCTGCCGGACTTGATCCTTATAAAACTTGTGAAGAAACTCAGCCTATCTGTTTTGAAAATGCAAAATGGGCATATGTGGTAGGTACTGCAATCGCACTGAAAAAGCATTGCACAAACGCTGCTGAAGCAGCAGAAGCTATCGGTATCGGTTTGCAAGCATTCTGTATTCCCGGTTCTGTAGCCGACGACCGTAAGGTTGGTATCGGTCATGGTAACTTGGCTGCTATGTTGCTGCGTGAAGAAACTAAATGTTTCGCATTCTTGGCAGGTCACGAGTCATTCGCTGCTGCTGAAGGTGCTATCAAAATTGCTGCAAAAGCAGACAAAGTACGTAAAGAACCATTGCGTTGTATCTTGAACGGTCTTGGAAAAGACGCTGCTCAGATTATCTCTCGTATCAACGGCTTTACTTATGTTCAGACTCAGTTTGATTATTTCACAGGTGAACTGAAAGTTGTCCGCGAAATCGCTTATTCTGACGGTCCTCGTGCAAAAGTAAAATGCTATGGTGCTGATGATGTTCGCGAAGGTGTAGCTATCATGTGGAAAGAAGGTGTGGATGTATCTATCACTGGTAATTCTACTAACCCAACTCGTTTCCAACATCCGGTTGCTGGTACTTACAAGAAAGAACGCGTTCTTGCAGGTAAACCATATTTCTCAGTTGCTTCCGGTGGTGGTACAGGTCGTACTCTTCACCCAGATAATATGGCTGCTGGTCCTGCTTCTTATGGTATGACTGACACAATGGGTCGTATGCACTCTGACGCTCAGTTCGCTGGTTCTTCATCAGTTCCTGCTCACGTAGAAATGATGGGATTCTTGGGAATTGGTAACAATCCTATGGTAGGTTGTACAGTAGCTTGTGCTGTAGACGTAGCTCAGGCTTTGTCTAAGTAATTTAAGTTACTTTTATATAAGGAGAATAGCTATTTTAATGCCATTCTCCTATTTTTATTTAAAATAGAAAACCAATGGAATAGAGTTTCCATTCACCTACTTATTAAAAAATGAGCTTTTAGCTCTTATTCTCCGATCTGAAAACCGCCAAAATGAAGTCCAGGGAATAAGTCACTGAAAGTTCGCGCTCTATGGGCGTGAACTATTCGTACTTATTGATGGACACGGTGCTTGGCGGTACCTCAGATCATATGTAAGTATTGAATGGTTCCGCCTTTTTTATCATGATACACATAGGAAAACTTATCGAAGCTGAAGTTTACAAGCAAAAAATTCCAATATCTTGGTTTGCTCAAAAACTATATTGTGACCGAACAAATATTTATAAAATATTCAATCGACAAAGTATTGACTCTGAGTTACTATTACGTATCTCTAGAATTCTTAAGTATGACTTCTTTCTCTATTATCAAAAAGAATTATCCGACCGATATTAAATTATAAATTCTTCAAAATCCAATCATAAGTCCTAAAAGACACTTCCAAGCTCCTAAAAGACAATTAAAGTAACTGGAAAAATTCGTGAATTATATTCTACAAATATGTCTAAAATTTCGCTACGGTAATTTTACATTTCTTTTCTCATACAGACTACCTTTGTGACACAAAAAAGAACAAGCAAGTTAAGTATTTTGCATGATCTAAGTCATCTACTCACATTTAAATGGCTCTTCTGTAACATACAACGATCTCCTTCTTGAACAAAGTTTTTACTAACTACTAAAATAAAAGAAAATAGAAATGAAAACAATTAAACATTATTTTTCAAAAGTATGCGTCATTGCTTTACTTACAATTATTGTAGCAAGCTGTGGAAGTGATGATGACAACAAACTACCCGAACAGTTTACTGTTACATTTGACTCACAAGGAGGAAGTAATGTAAGCCCACAAACTGTAAACGATGGGGCAAAAATAAAAGAGCCCACTGCTCCTACTAAAGACAAATCAATCTTTGTTGGTTGGTATAAAGAACCCAATTATACTAATATATGGAAATTCGAAAGTGATATAGTAGTGAAAGATATCACTCTTTATGCTAAATGGCAACAAGTCGATTACACAGTCATCTTCAACGTTAATGGAGGTAATACTATAGACCTCAAGGTGTAGCAGAAGGCGGATGTGCAATTAAGCCACTTACCCCAACAAAGGAAGGAGCCGCTTTTGAAGGATGGTACACTGATGCTGCTTTGACAAATGTATACGATTTCAGTACTCCAATCACAAAAGATCTTACTCTCTATGCCAAATGGACAGAAATAACTCTTACATCATTAAATGAGTTAATTATAGAAGCTACTCAGTTGAATGATAATAATTACGAAGATGAATCTTACGAAGCTATGTACAGCAAACTACAAGCTGCTAAAGTAGTTGCTATTTCTCAGAATCCAACTCCCACAGAAATTTATAATGCATACCAAGCGTTAATTAATGCCATCAATCAATTAATAGCCAAACCTTATCGTGCAACCTCTAAATTAGGATTTGATCCTATGCCAGTCGATGGATTAATTTATGTTACTACAAATTCTGAGAATCCATTTTACTTATATGCTATTGGATTAGACGCCAGTGGTGAAGAAGCTACGAATAGTGATGTAAACTTTACATATGATAATCTGGAAACTTGGGCACAAGGTGAAATTACTAAAGATAAACATAACATAACATTTATGATCAATCCTGCACTCACAGCAGGTAGCACAATCAATATCACCATTTCATCTGCAGAATTCCCTTCAATCTCTCAGGTTATAACACTAAAAGTAATCAGTATCGATGAATTAAAAGCAAAATTCATACAAAAAACCAATACATTACCTAGTCCAAATCAAATTAGTTCAGAAAATTACGATGAAGTGATTAAAATGGTGGATGAAGCATATAGATTATACAATAATTTACCCTATGAAGTGATGCAAGAATCCGATGTTATAGCCGCATTTGATAAATTACAGGCATGTTCTAGAGTTACAGAAAATATTGTAAAATTTGCTTATTCATTCACCGGAAACCGTTGTAAGTTTATGGCTTATGATGAGACTTTTTATTGTGATTATGAATCAAAAGGAGAATTTCCTGTAGGAGCTTATGTGATGTCTGATTGGGAAAAAGACGGCAACAAATATTATAACAATAAAATTGAACTCAAAGCAGACAAAACATTTCAGTTGTATTATAGAACTTCTGCAAGTGCAGACGGTAAGAATCCATCTGCATGGGATAAAGAGGAAGAAAGAGGTACTTATTCCTACACAGGAAACCAAACCAACGGAGGCACTATCTATATGACTTACGAATACAATGAAGACTATGATTATCGTTCTGTAAAATCAATAAGAAAAGATAGTAAGTTCAAAACAATACAACATTCTTCAAACAGATAAGACTGAACGAAGAATTGATGCTATAATAAAAGAAGAAATTGTATCAAAATAAAGTGCATCTCAAAAGCTATATAAAAACATTTTTGAGATGCACTTCTTATTTCCAATTATGCATCAACATAATAATAATTACATCAAATTCCTGTTTTCAATTAATCCATCCTTATGGCAAAAACAACAATTTATAAATTATTGATATACCATTCAGATTAAGAAGAATATAAATTCACTATCTTTGCTAAGAATTTAAGATTCTGAATATTTCTTAATGACACGCCTTATTCAGAAGCATTATTTAAAAATTTGGAGACAAACTCTTTAACATATTTGGTATAAATCCGTAGAGGAAAGTACTTTCTTTCATAAAAGTACTCTCCTATTTTTTATTCATGGGAACAACATATTTATCTATTGAACTTACATTCGACCTAATTGCTCTTGCAATGGGAGTAATACTCATTTTTCGAGCAAAAGACAACTATCAAAGACTTTATTGGGGAATAATAGCATTTGCCATTGGCGCAGTGATGTCATGGGAAAATATTGGATGGCTAATGATAGTCACAGATACTCCCACATATAAATTTACCGACCTCCTCAATATCGAGAAAATGCTTAAATGGTATTCATTAGCCAGCATTGTGTGTCTTTTTCCGATCATATCATTATCCCCCGGATATTTTAACCATTTAAGAATATTCACTTTCTTACTTCCCCCCATCATTATTATAACCGTAGGATTATGCTATCTCTTTTTCAATGGAAAAATCACTCCTATTAATTCTTTAAATGAAATTATTCCCAATATGGGAGAACTGGATATAAAATTAAGACTAATCATATTCCTGCTCTCAATTTTCATTCCACTGACTTTTCTAGTCTATCCAATAATCAGCAATAAAACCTACCGCAAGATTAACAATAACATGTATGCATTCATTGCATTCCTATTTCTTTTTCTGGGTATATACATACTGTTTACCTTAAATATCAATGAATTTATATTCAATTTATTCGGAATTATATCCATTATATTCACTATCTTATTTTCTATACAATATTTACGCTACGAGAATCCATTTTCTGACCATATCGATATGATTTGTGAAATGAACAAAGAAGAGTCATATACAAAGTTACCTCAAACATTGCCACTTTTCACAACAATTGAAACATACTTTAAAGAAGAACACCCATTTACAGATCAGAATTATAATATAGATTGTTTAGCTAATTTGTTGGGTGAAAAAAAACATTCCATTTCAGAAGCAATCAAAAGTGGAGGTTTTACAGGTTTTAGAGAATACATCAATTATAGACGACTAGAATATTTTAAGCAATTGGTGGCAGAAAACTCCAATAAAAACGTGAAGGAATTAATGTATTTATGTGGCTTCACTTCACGTGCGACCTTCTATCGTAACTTTTCAGACAAATATGGTGTATCGCCATCAAAATACATTGAAAACCATTCAATTAAACAATAATTCATCTCACATATCTCATTTACAAGCATATAGAAAAGTGTCTCATTTTTGAAATGAGACACTTTTTATTTTTATACCCTAAACTAATACATTATTTTTGGTGAAGAAATCAAAAGGGTGAACCTAAAAGAGTATATAAAGTCTAAAAATTGGGGATAAAATTTATATGGAACACAATACTACGCAAATGATACACATTGGTAAAATAATTGAAACAGAGCTTCATCGTCAAGATCGCCCTGTCACATGGTTTGCAAACAAACTCTATTGCGATAGGACAAATGTATATTCTATATTTAAAAGAAAAAGTATAGATACGGAACTTTTACTACGAATAAGCCAAATACTAAATCATGACTTTTTCAGCTATTATATTTCAGAGCTAGATTCTACCGACTTATAAGATTTTACTAGGTAGCAGAAAAGTATAAAAGAAAATAAGAACTATTGTAATGCATCATTTGTTGATATATTATAACTAAACATCATGAACGATGCTACTCACTTTTTTAAATATGTTAGCTACGATTATCAGTGTTATCAGCTTACTGATCGTCACCTATGGAGTATTTGTTGGCTTTATTGCTTTTTTATACAATGAAATAAAACGATTCAACGGTACATACTCCCTTAATAACATCCGGGAATTACGTACTGATTTTGGTAGTTATCTTCTACTTGGATTAGAGTTTCTTATTGCTTCAGATATTTTAAAAACTGTAGTAGATCCAACTTTAGACGAATTAGCCATCTTAGGTGGAGTGGTTATTGTGAGAACAATACTTTCTGTTTTTCTAAATAAAGAAATTAAGGAACTAGATCAAAACGAGCATTCAAAAAAAACAAAAGCTTAGTCTATTACCAATAAAAAATCCCTATAGTCTTTCAACTATAGGGATTTTTCGTTTTTACATCATTAATATTACTTACGATATGAAGCCTTTACAAAAGGAGCATCCAACAGATAGTCAATACTTTCTTTGACGCTTTCTTCCACCGGGCAGCTATATCTTTCAATTTCAGCTACAATATTCTGAACACCAGCAGTTGCTGCATTCTTAAAGATAGCATCAAATCCTACCATACCACTTTGACCCAGTTCACGATCATCTTTGATGTGTAATATTTTAAAACGTCCCGGATATTTTTTGAAATAATCAACCGGACTATTCTGACCTCTTACTACCCAATATACATCCATTTGGAAAAAGACATAATCTGGATTAGTATTTTCGAGCATGTAGTTATACATTACCTCTTTACCTTCTACTTTCTCAAATTCATGAGCATGATTGTGGTATCCATATAACATGCCATTCTCCTTGCATCTCTTTCCTATTTCATTGAAATAATTACAATAAGTCTGCAAGTCTTTGACTGTTTTAGGTACTCCTAACCAAGGAGTTACAATATATTTCATTCCAGCAGCCTTGTGAGCAGCAATACATTGATCCCACCATTTCAGTGATTCAGAAAAATCGCCGGAAGCCAATTCTTGATCTGACAAACCTCTTGAACAATGTGAAGACAAAACAGTCATACCTGCATCTTCAACGGCTTTTTTAAAGTCTTCCGGAGTCAAACCGTAAAACTTACCATCATTATAGTTGGCAGCTTCTACGCTTGAATATCCCATCTTAGCCAGTTTCTTTAATAAAGCATTAAAATCCGATCCTTCTTTTATCAAATCTCTAACTGAATAAAGTTGGATAGTAACATCTTTTTTCTTCTTTGCATCTACTGCTTGTGGCAAAGCGATCAAAAAAGCAAATAATATAAGCAAATATCTAAATTTCATGGTTTAAAATGTTTAATTATAAAACGATATAACCCTATTGAATAACTATCTATATATGATATTCAACGAAGTTGTTAATTAATTATCTTTGTTAATCAAGAATTTTTATGCGGATACTACGAAACCAAACATCATTACCATGATCTTGGAATCCAATAAATCCTTCTTTATTGTCACCACCGCAATTATTCAGCATTTGAAATGCCAAAGGCCATCTTTTTTCACTGAACTTACTTTCCTGAAGCATTTCAGTCCATTGTGGTGTCCATAAATGATACTCAAGAACTTTTTGATCATTCTGACCATGAACTACAGTTCCATTGTGTACAACTATTTTGGCTTTATTCCATTCACCAAATGGTTTTTGGTTCTGAGGAACAGCAGGAATCATATCATACAGAGAAGCAGATTTTCTGTTGTTGTCTTTACCAAGTTTTGCATCCGGATGATTTGCATTATCCAACACCTGATACTCAGGAGCAGAAATGTAAATTGGGTTCAGAACCTCATTACCATTCTTATCAGTAGTAGTTACTTCCTGAGCCAAATAGAAAATACCTGAGTTACCTCCCTTTGAAATTTTCCATTCTACTTCCAATTCAAAGTTCTTAAATTTGTGGGCAAAGATAAGATCACCACCATCACCGTCACCAGAAGTGTTGAACTTAATACAACCATCCTCGATAATCCATTTAGATGGAACTCGGTCCTTACCATAGCCACGCCAACCATTAAAAGTTTTACCATCAAAAATAGTAATATAACCATCCTTGTCTATCGGTAATTGCAGCTTTTCAGTATCGACAGCTTTCAATGACTTTGAATAAGTAAGAGTAACCTCCTTTTTTTTCTTTGCATCCAGTACTTGAGGCCATGCAATCAAAAAAGCCACTAATATAAGTAAATATCTAAATTTCATTATTGAAATATTTAATCATTACTCCATATTAATAACTTCATTGAAGAAATATCAAAATATATCCTTCAATGAAGTTATCCTAATAGATTAATTGTTCTTATTAATCGAGAACTTTAACGCGAATATTACGGAACCAAACATCATCACCATGATCTTGGAACCCAATAAATCCTTCTCTATTATCACCGCCGCAATTATTCAGCAATTGGAATGCCAAAGGCCATTTTTCTTCACTAAACTTACTTGCCTGAAGCATTTCAGTCCATTTCGGAGTCCATAAATGATATTCAAGAACGTTTTGATCATTCTGACCGTGAACTACAGTTCCTTTGAATACCATAATTTTCGCTTTATTCCATTCACCAAATGGATTTTGATTTTGAGGAACAGCAGGAATCATATCATACAAAGAAGCCGATTGTCTGTTGTTGTCTTTACCAAGTTTTGCATCCGGATGATTTGCATTATCTAACACCTGATATTCAGGAGCTGAAATATAAATAGGCTCCAAATTCTCATTACCATCCTTATCAGTAGAAGTTACTTCCTGAGCCAGATAGAAGATACCAGAGTTACCACCTTTAGAAACTTTCCATTCTACTTCCAATTCAAAGTTTTTAAATTTATGAGCGAAGATAAGATCTCCACCATCGCCATCCTGAGCTTCTCCACCACCAGAACCGTTGAACTTAATACAACCATCTTCGATAACCCATTTAGATGGAACTCTATCTTTACCATAGCCACGCCAGCCATTAAAAGTTTTTCCATCAAAAATAGTAATATAACCATCTTTATCTATCGGCAATTGTAGACTGTCAGTATCAGCAGCTTTCAATGATTTTGAATACCCAAGGGTCACCATATCTGATGATTGTTCTTCTTGAGTATTAGCATTTTTCTTGCCACTGCCACAAGATGTCAATGCACCGGCAATTACGCAGCAAGCTAAAGGATAAAACAGATTTTTCATGAATTCAATTTATTAAATTAATATTTGAGTTAGTTTTTTTATTATTTAGGCATATCAGGTAATTTCCACCCATCACGATATGTATGTTTAATCAGTTCTTGAGCAAAAGCCTGCGCATTAACTGGTTCTGTCCAAGTTTTATCAAAGGTTGGATGACCATTCTTAATAGTAAAACCATCCTTAATGACAGAACGAACAGTAGCATTCGGATCAATATTGGTAAATGTCATATTCGGTCCGTCCCACAGCAACTCTTGGTTGAGCGACTGCAATCTGATAGCAAGTACACCCATTACTACCATTTCATTGAAAGGACCTGCTTCGCTGAACGAAGATGCAGTCTGTATACGATTAGACGGTCTTTCCTTACATGCACGTACAAAATCCATTTCGTGAGATTCCTGAATTTCACGTAACACCTTTGGAGAATCTGGATTTCTTCCTGACAACAACCATGGATTAATACCGTAGCTACCACAGATAAGAGTATCTTTTGTTCCATGGAAAATGACACCACCACCATGATCATTCAGATCTTTGTGTGCAGGCAATCCTTCAGGACGCATTGGTTTTAAACCTCCATCATACCAAATAACTTCAACCTCCGGCATTGCTACCTTCGGCATATTATCACGAGCAGGGAAAGTATATTTCACCATCTGAGCACTTGGTGCACAATCAGATAACAATAATGTAGAACTACCTTGTACTTTAGTAGGATAAGTTAATTTCAATCCTTTGAATACAGGATGAAGGATATGGCAAGCCATATCACCTAATGCACCTGTTCCAAAATCCCACCAACCACGCCAGTTCCATGGAGTATAACATGAATTATAATCACGATATTGAGCCGGGCCAAGGAATAAATCCCAATCCAATGATTCAGGAACTGCTTGACTTATTTCCGGACGATTGAGTCCCTGTGGCCAGATAGGACGGTCTGTAAACGCTTCTACTTTAGTGACTTCTCCAATTTCACCATTCCATATCCATTCACAGACTTTACGAACACCCGGTGCAGAAGAGCCCTGATTACCCATTTGTGTAGCTACATTATATTTTTCAGCCAATTTTGTCAATAAGCGTGATTCATATACCGTATGAGTTAGTGGTTTCTCGCAATAAACGTTCTTCCCCATCATAATAGCTTCCGACGCAATGATAGCATGAGTATGATCAGGTGTTGCTATCATTACAGCATCCGCAGATTTTCCTAACTTATCGAACATAATACGATAGTCACGAAATCGTTTTGCTTTCGGATATTTCTTGAATACATGACCGCTATAGTTCCAGTCTACATCGCAAAGGCCAATAATGTTTTGACTTGACAAACCATTCAGCACACTAGCACCGCGACCTCCGATCCCGACACCTAAAATATTAATTTTATCACTTGGCGACACATGGCCATGACTCTTACCTAAAATAATGTTAGGAGCAATAGATATACCTGCTAACGCTGCAGCTCCCGTTTTGATAAATTGTCTTCTCGAAATGTTTGACATAATTTATAGTATTAAGGATTAATTATAGATTCTAGATTATTATTCTGCAATAATCCATATCCATTTTTCATATTCTTTCTACGTTCGCGAATTTTTTCCAGTGTCCTCAGATTACCAATAGAAGGCAAGTCATGTGTTTGAGCATCTTCCAAAAAAGTCCAGGCATATTCTGAAGCAATGGCAGAATCACGCATGAACGGTAATTGAGGATTACGTATTCCTGTTTCTATAGAATCTGCAAATAAATCACATAAAGCATCGATGTTTTTCCCACCGAAAGGTTTCTCCAAATGAATAGTCTCATGAACCCCATGAAGATCAACTTTTGCCATTTGAAAGTCATGAGTCATATGGGCTATGCCTTTTGTTCCGATGATATCCACATATGAATTATGGGTTTGATCTTTAGACAACTGCCCATATACAAATCCCTGTGTGATATCAAAAACTACTCCATTCTGAAAAGTTCCATGACACTGTACCCACCAAGGATCTTTATAATTCCACATATTGATACCTTGAGCATGCCATGTTTTATAATCACAACCAGCATACCAGCGAGCGATATCTACATAATGCATACCACAATCGTGGAAAGCAGGCCCTTCATATTCATGTCCTTCACCCGGTGCTAATCCGGGAGTCATGTGGCAAACACGTAAAATTGCTAATTCACCGATTTCACCTCTGTCTATAAATTGTTTGATTTCCCGATGATACCAGGAATTTCGAAGATATAAATTAACGGTAGAAAGACGGTCAGTATTTTCCGTAAGTTCTACAACCTCCCATTCTCTATCAACCGTGTCTGCAACTGGTTTCTCTGAAATAATGTGTTTTCCACTACGAATAGCACGTTCAATCTGCTTCTTACGAGAATCTGCTAATGCAAAAAGTCCAACTACTTGCACACTTTCATCATCAAATATAACTTGTTCATCAGCTACAACTTTAGATTCTGGTGAGAGTACTTTAGCTAGTTCACGGGAATCAGCACTTACATCACAAATGTATGCAACTTCCCATCGACCACTCTTTAGCATTTCTTCTAAATAAAATCGTCCCATGCGACCGAAACCGATCAGTCCAACTTTAATTTTCATATTACTTCTATTTAGTTATTCAAAGTATTATATATAATAAGGTATAAAATTCAATATTGAACTTCCAGACAATCCTAGAAATATGTGGTCTTTTTTAAATATCTTAGCAAATTCGTGTTTCATACTTTTATGCCTATTAGTAGCTACGCAACAAATGTACGGCAATTGGTAAGAAAATGAAAGTCTACTTATATAAAGAAATATAAAAATAACACAAAAAAGCATTAACATCTTATTATTATCACTGAAATAAAACCATTTACTTAATATTTAATAAAAAGCAGACTATTTCTTTATATTACCAACTCCTGATTTTAATCAATCAACACCCTAAGTTCAGCCCAAAGTACAATTTACAATTAAAAAACTCCAAGACTTAAAAGTATTTATTGCCTATCAAGCAATTCCCAACAATTCAACCTCAAATATCAATGTTGAAAAAGCAGGAATCGGGCCTAAAGTACGCGCCCCATATCCCATCGTATACGGAATATAAATAACCCATTTATCCCCTATGTGCATTTGCTGAAGAGCTAATTGCCAGCCTTCTATCACATCACTAAGACGAAAAGCCTCCGGACAACCACGTTCATAAGAATTATCAAATTCTCTGCCATTTATCAAACTGCCTTTATAATGTACTGTTACAATATTACGTACATTAGGTGAAATATTTGCCGTACTACTCTCCAATATTTTATAATATATATTACACGACAATGAACAAATACCTTCTTGCCGGGAAAGTTCACTAATAAACTGTAGATTCTTTTCTTTATACTCTTCTTTTCTTCCCATTACAAAATTTATTTTTATACAAAAATAAGAAGAAACTTCCATAAAATCTGTATATTTGCTTATTGAATCTTAAAAACACCTTCGTTATGGAACTAATCAGAACTAGATGCAGCAAAACTGCCGGACTATTCTTTCTTATTTCGATAATTTTAGTCCTATCTTCATGTTCAAGTAGCAGTCAGAAAGACATTATACCTTCTGCTGAGTATGCTCCGCATGTGAATGCATATACAGGAGGAGTAATTTCACAAAATTCTACCATACGAATTGAACTAACCCAAGATCTGCCAATGGTAGAGCTTAACAACGAGTTGAAAGATGATCCTTTTCATTTTTCTCCTTCCATAAAAGGAAAAGCATATTGGATTAATAATAATACCATTGAATTCGTTCCCGAAGAAGGAGCCTTAAAACCCGGAGAATTTTACGAAGGAATATTTGAATTAGGAAACTTTGTAGAAGTGGATAAACGCTTGAAAAAATTCAATTTTTCATTCCGGGTACAAGAACGCAACTTTACTTTACATACAGAATCAATAACGATCACCGCTACTCAACCGGATGTAGTCACCGTAAATGGAACGATCTGTTTCAGTGACGTTATAAAAAAAGAAGAAGTTAATAAAATGCTGACTATCGGCAATGGTGGGAATACTCCAATTGAAATAACAGCAACAGATAATCCTACCCGCTACGAATTTGTCATTAACCAAGTTCCAAGAAGACAAGAAGACTATCAGTTAAAAATAACAGCCAATGGAAAAGTAGCCGACATAGACCAGATGCAAGAAGAAGAGATATTAATTCCCGCTAAAGGTAATTTCCTCTTTCTTTCTGCTAAGCGTATCAACCAACCGGAAAATGGAATTGAAGTTATTTTCTCCGATCCCGTTTCCAATACACAAGACTTAAAAGGGTTAATTGAAGTACCGAAAATCTCATCTTCTATCTCGCAAATTAAAGACAATAAAGTCTTTATATATTTCGATGCCAATCAACTAAATCAACTAACTTTAAAAATTCATGAAGGAGTAAAAAGCAGTCAAGGAAAGACATTAAATACATCTCAATCGATCTCATTCAGCGAGCAGAATCTAAAACCACAGGTAGAAATGGGCACTTCTGCTGCTATCCTACCCAATTCCAAAAGTCTGATTATTCCATTTCGTGCTGTAAATCTATACGCAGTAGACATTAACATTATTCGCATTTTTGAGAATAATGTATTAATGTTCATGCAGACAAATTCGCTTTCATCAGCTAATGAATTACGCCGTTCAGGAAGATTGGTCTACAAAAAGACACTATGGCTCGCTAAAGATTCTTCGAAAGACATTCATCGTTGGGAAGACTATTCTATTGATCTTGCCGGACTGATTCGGCAAGAACCGGGAGCTATTTATCGGGTTATTCTATCTTTCCGCCAGGAGTATTCAGCGTATCCTTGTGGAGGAGAAAATAAAGAATTACAGTTTACAAACAATGATGCAGCAAACGATTTGACTAGGATCAGTAGCGAAACATTATCCGACGAAGAAGAAGCTGTTTGGGATACTCCGGAGGCATATTACTACTATAACGGCAGTGTACCTATGGATTGGAGTCAATATAAATGGAATGAGCGTGATAATCCTTGTCACCCATCCTATTATATGATTTCTGACCGTGTAGCTAGTTGTAACGTTTTCGCTTCCAACTTAGGAATGATTGTGAAAAAGAATTCACTCAATAAATTATGGATTGCTGTAAACAACATATTAGACACTAACCCCATCAAGAAAGCGGAAGTAACCATATACAACTTCCAATTACAGCCAATAGGGAAAGGAGAAACAAACGGGGAAGGATTCGTAGAAATTTCTCCAAAAGGAATACCTTTTATTGCTGTTGCAGAATTTGATAAGCAAAAGGCATACGTCCGCGTTGTAGATGGAGAAGAACAATCTGTCAGTCGTTTTGACGTAGGAGGCAAAGATATTCAAAAAGGATTAAAAGGATTTATATATGGCGAAAGAGGAGTATGGCGACCAGGGGATACGCTTCACATCTCCTTTATTCTGGAAGATCGTGAAAAAAGAATCCCTGACAGACATCCTGTAGCATTGGAAATCTACAATCCCAAAGGACAGTTTTACACCAAAATGGTTTCAACTAAAGGTATGAATGGTTTTTATACATTTGATGTACCGACACAAACAAGTGATCCGACAGGAAGATGGAATGCGTATGTCAAAGTGGGAGGAACTGCCTTTCACAAGAGCCTGTTGATTGAAACCGTAAAGCCCAACCGATTAAAGATCGACCTGTCTATGCCTACCATTTTGCAAGCTACCTATAAGGAAGTTTATGCAATTCTTACCTCTGCATGGCTAACTGGTGCTAAGGCGTCCCAGCTAAAAACCAAAGTTGAAATGACCTTATCTAAGGTTAATACTCAATTCAAGAATTACAACCAGTATATTTTTAATAATCCAGCAACAGATTTTACGACAATGAAATCTGATGTATTCAGCGGTGTACTGGACGAGAAAGGAATGGTAGGATTCACTATAAATCTTCCGGCAGCAACTCAAGCGCCAGGTATGTTGAATGCCACCTTCATCGCTCGTGTTTTCGAACCAGGAGGAGACGCAAGTATTTACACACATAGCGTTCCATTTTCCCCATTTGACTCATATGTAGGAATTAATCTTAACCAGCCTAAAGGGAAATATATCGAAACAGATAAAGACCATATATTTGATATTGTAACTGTCGATGAACAAGGACAATTAGTGGATCGTTCTAATCTGGAATATAAAATATATCGAATTGACTGGAGTTGGTGGTGGGATAACAGCGAAGCATCAATTGGGACCTACATCAATAGCAGTTCTTTTACTCCTGTTGCCAGTGGCAATCTACAAACGACAAGAGGAAAAGCAACCTTTAAATTTCGTGTCAATTATCCGGATTGGGGACGTTATTTGGTATATGTACAAGACAAAGAAAGCGGACATGCAACAGGAGGTACTATCTATGTAGATTGGCCCGACTGGCGGGGTCGTTCCAATAGAAGTAATCCAAGTGGAGTCAAAATGCTGGCATTCTCATTGGACAAAAATTCTTATGAAATAGGAGAAACAGTTACAGCCATTATTCCGGCTTCTGCAGGAGGACGCGCATTGGTTTCCATAGAAAATGGTTCTACGGTTTTACAACAGAAATGGACGGAAGTATCTAATGAAGGAGATACCAAAATTACTTTCAAAACAACTCCGGAAATGGCTCCGAATGTATATCTACATATTAGTTTGTTGCAGCCACATGCACAAACAGTCAATGACCTACCTATTCGGATGTATGGAATTGTGCCGGTATTCGTTACCAATAGTCAAACCATACTGCAACCACAGATCAAAATGCCGGATGTATTACGTCCAGAAACTGATTTCAATGTAACAATTAGTGAGAAAACAGGTAAACCGATGACATACACTTTAGCCATCGTAGATGACGGATTACTGGATCTAACCAACTTCAAGACTCCCGATCCTTGGAATGATTTTTATGCACGTGAAGCACTCGGTATCCGTACTTGGGATATGTATGATAATGTATTGGGAGTCTCAGCAGGTCAGTACAATTCATTATTCAGTACAGGTGGTGATGCAACACTGAAACCAGCAGATACCAAAGCAAATCGTTTCAAACCAGTAGTCAAGTTTATCGGCCCATTCTATTTAGGAAAAAGCAAGCAACAAACACATACGTTGAAACTTCCAATGTATGTAGGTTCCGTACGTACAATGGTGATTGCCGGACAAGACGGTGCATATGGCAATACGGAAAAGACATCATCTGTCCGAACTCCTCTGATGTTGCTATCCAGTTTGCCACGAGTACTCAGTACGCAGGAGGAAATTACCGTTCCGGTAAATATCTTTGCAATGGAGAATCAGGTAAAGAATGTAACCGTATCATTAAAAGTTTCTGGTGGAGGTGTACAGATTAGCGGTCCACAGCAACAAACACTTACATTCAATCAACCTGGAGATCAACTAACCTTCTTCACACTGAAAACAGGTAATCAAACAGGAAAAGCAACCATTCATCTGACTGCAAGTGGTGGAGGGCAACAGACTCAGGAGACTATTGAAATAGAAGTACGAAATCCGAATCCGGTGGTGTCATTACGTAATAGCCAATGGATTGAAACAGGAAAAGAAGCTGAACTATCTTATAACTTAGAAGGCTCTTCATCCGCCAACAATCATGTACAACTGGAAGTATCTCGTATACCATCAGTAGACATCAGCCGTCGATTCGATTTTCTGTATAATTATCAACACCAATGTACGGAGCAATTAACATCTAAAGCATTGCCTCTCTTATTTGTTTCCCAATTCAAAACAGTGGATGAGAAAGAGACTGAAAAGATAAAAACAAATATTCAGGAAGCTATCCGCCAGATTTACGCACGTCAACTTCCTAACGGAGGATTTGTGTATTGGCCAGGAAATGCTGTCGCCGACGAATGGATTACTTCTTACACTGGAATGTTCTTGACGCTTGCACAAGAAAAAGGATATGCTGTTCATCCAAATGTAATTAACAAATGGAAACGATTCCAACGAGCAGCCGCACAAAATTGGCGAATACCTCAGGATGCCAGTGAATGGCAATTATGGCAATCTGAGTTGAAACAAGCATTCCGGCTATACACCCTTGCGTTAGCCGATGCACCGGAGTATGGAGCTATGAACCGAATGAAGGAACAAAAAGGGATATCTCTTCAGGCAAAATGGAGACTGGCAGCAGCTTATGCATTAACCGGAAGATGAAACCAGCAGAAGAACTGGTATACAATGCAGAAACTACAGTAATCCCCTATTCTTCTGCAAACCAGATTTATGGTTCGTATGATAGAGACGAAGCTATGATTCTAGAAACATTGCTTCTGATGAATCGTGAACGAGAAGCTTTACAACAAGCAAAAAAAGTATCTCAAAATCTGGCAGAAGAAAATTGGTTCAGCACCCAATCAACAGCTTTTGCTCTCATGGCAATGGGACGTCTCGCCGAAAAGTTATCCGGAACTCTGGATTTTGCATGGAAATGGAATGGCCAACAACAACCTGCTGTAAAATCGGCTAAAGCTGTATTTGAGAAAGAGCTTGCTACTTCTTCGAAGTCCGGAACTGTTTCTATCAAAAATCTGGGCAAAGGAGCTCTGAATGCAGATATTATCACACGTATCCAACTCGTAAACGATACTTTACCTACTATATCAGACAACATTCGTCTGGATGTGAGATACGTCAGCACAGAAGGACTACCTATTTCCATTGAAAACATTAAACAGGGAACTGACTTTATGGCTATCACTTCCGTATCTAATATTAGTGGTACTTCCGACTATAACAATCTAGCCCTGACACATATTATACCATCCGGATGGGAAATATATAATGAGCGTATATTTATTCCTGAAGAGCCGGCAACTACGGAATCAGCTGGTACCCCAGAAAATAAGAATCGTCCATTTACCTATCAGGATATTCGTGATGACCGGGTACTCACTTATTTCAATTTGCGTCGTGGCGAACAGAAAACATTTACTGTAAAATTACAAGCCACCTATGCAGGTAACTTTATCCTTCCTGCGATTCAATGCGAAGCGATGTACGACGCAGCTGTGCAAGCACGTACCAAAGCGGGAAGAACGACTGTCAGCCGCTAACATGTAGTTTATGGGAGGTAAGCTAATAAAATTCTTAAAACATTTATCCATCACTCGGAAAGTAATGCTTAGTTGCATTACTCTTCTGGTGATCGGATATATCTTCTGCCTACCCAGACAATTATTCCATGTCCCCTATTCCACAGTCGTTACAGATCGAAACGAAGAACTGTTGGGAGCCCGTATTGCATCTGACGGTCAATGGCGTTTTCCTCCACGTGCAACAACACCGGAGAAAATAAAGCAATGTCTTATCACTTTTGAAGATAAACATTTTTATCATCATTGGGGAGTGAATCCGTTATCTATCGGAAGAGCGTTCTATCAGAATACAAAAAACAAACGCGTAGTAAGTGGAGGAAGTACTCTTACCATGCAAACAATCCGGTTAGCCAGAAACAAATCACGCACCGTCAGCGAAAAGTTCATAGAAGTGGTTTTAGCTACCCGGCTGGAGTTTCGAGCTACTAAAGAGGAAATTCTATCCATGTATATATCACATGCACCATTCGGAGGTAATGTAGTAGGTCTGGATGCAGCTTCCTGGCGTTACTTCGGACATTCTGCCGAAGATTTATCATGGGCAGAATCGGCTATGTTGGCCGTTTTACCCAATGCACCTGCCATGATCCACTTATCAAAAGGAAGAACCACTCTGTTAGCCAAACGTAACCGATTATTAAAACAACTGTTTGAGAAAAAAATAATTGATTCATCAACCTACGAATTGGCTATCAGTGAACCGCTTCCGGACGAACCACACCCATTACCTCAAATAGCACCTCACCTGGTTAGTCGCTTCTATCAAGAACGAAATGGAGCATATTCCCGTTCAACCATCGACCGAGGTATCCAGACTCAAATAGAGGACATGGCAGAACGATGGAGTAATGAATTCAGTCGAAGTGATATCCGGAATCTTGCAATTCTAATTATTGACATTCCCACCAATCAGGTTATCGCTTATTGTGGCAATGTACACTTTGAGCAACAGAAAGGAGGATATCAGGTCGATATCATTCAAGCCCCCAGAAGTACGGGCAGCATACTAAAACCTTTCCTCTACTATGCAATGTTAAAAGAAGGTAGTCTGTTACCACACACACTTTTACCGGATATCCCTATCAATATCAATGGATTTACTCCTCAAAATTTCAGCTTGCAATTTGAAGGCGCTGTACCAGCTTCAGAAGCTCTTGCGCGTTCATTAAACATACCGGCAGTTACTATGTTACAAAAATATGGAGTACCTAAATTTCACCATTTTCTGCAACAAATAGGATTTAAAACTATCAATAAACCTTCCTCCCATTACGGTTTATCACTTATTCTGGGAGGTGCAGAAGCTACTTTATGGGATGTGACGAATGCGTATGCCGAAATGGGACGGATATTACTTGTACAAAAAGATGATGCATACAATATACTTTCCCAAAATGAAAAAGCACATATTCTACTTGCAATGAATGGTGAAGAAGAAACAAACACTTACGAACTATTCAATCACCAAACTAAAAATAAGCAAAGTCCATTCATCATACAAAAGGAAGGATTAAAAGAAGCTTCCGGTGCTGCCTGGCAAACACTATCCGCATTAACAGAAGTAAATCGTCCAGAAGAAATTGATTGGAAATCCATACCCTCTATGCAGACAATCGCCTGGAAAACTGGCACTAGTTATGGATTCCGAGATGCATGGGCTGTTGGTGTTACTCCTCGTTATGCAGTGGGTGTATGGGTTGGGAATGCTACCGGAGAAGGAAAACCCGGTTTGGTCGGTGCACAAACTGCCGGTCCCGTTTTATTCGATATATTTAACCTTCTTCCTTCTTCATCCTGGTTTGCAAGTCCTACCGGAATCTTCGTCGAAGCAGAAGTGTGCAAGCAATCCGGCCATTTGAAAGGAAGATTCTGTGAAGAAACAGATACTCTCCTAATTCTCCCCATCGGATTACGAACAGAAGCTTGTCCGTATCATCATCAGATCACCTTATCTACGGATGAAAGTCACCGTGTTTACGAAAACTGTGCTAATACAGAGCCAACTATTCAGAAATCATGGTTTACTCTTCCACCTGTATGGGAATGGTATTACAAACAACACCATCCTGAATACAAACCGTTGCCTCCTTTCAAAGCTGGTTGTGGTGAAGACGCTATTCAAACAATGCAGTTCATTTATCCATCAATGAATGCGCATATCAAGCTTCCGAAACAAATGGATGGTAGTAAAGGATTCATGACTGTAGAATTAGCACATGCCAATGCTAATGAAACTATCTTTTGGCATCTTGACAACAGTTATATAACTCAGACACAAAATTTCCACAATATCTCGTTACAACCATCACCCGGCAAACATTTATTGACAGCTGTAGATAGCAAAGGAAATACAGTTTCCACAACATTCTTTATTGAGTGACCTACAGATTTACTATCTTTGCAAAATGAAACAGCTATTAAAAGAAAACGGAGGATTACCGGCTTCTATCCTGTGGACCCTAGCTATTGTTGCAGGCATATCGGTAGCCAATCTCTATTATAACCAACCTTTACTAAATATGATACGCCAAGAATTAGGTGTATCGGAATTCAAAACGAATCTGATTGCCATGGTTACACAAATTGGTTATGCAATCGGATTATTATTTATCGTCCCTCTCGCTGATTTATATCAACGTAAGAAAATTATACTCACTAATTTTGCCATTCTTATTCTCTCACTATTATCCATCGCATTTGGGAAAAATATTCATCTGATACTCATTGCCTCCTTTTTTACCGGAATCTGCTCAGTGATACCTCAGATATTTATACCGATTGCCTCTCAATTCTCCCGTCCTGAAAATAAAGGTAGAAACGTAGGAATAGTTGTTTCCGGGCTTTTAACCGGAATCCTAGCCTCACGCGTTATCAGTGGATTTATCGGAGAGTTGTTCGGGTGGCGGGAAATGTACCACATTGCTGCCGGTATGATGCTTGTTTGTGCAATCATTGTATTGAAAATCCTTCCAGATATCCAACCGAATTTCAAAGGAAAGTATAGCGATTTGATGAAATCTCTATTCTCCTTACTGAAAGAATATCCCCAGCTAAGCATTTATTCCATACGTGCTGCATTAAATTTCGGTTCTTTTCTCGCTATGTGGTCATGTCTGGCTTTTAAAATGGGAAGAGCACCATTTTATGCAAACAGTAACACTATTGGACTTTTGGGACTCTGTGGAATCGCTGGTGCATTAACAGCCTCTTTCGTTGGAAAATATGTAAAACGAGTAGGCGTACACCGTTTTAATTTTATAGGTTGCGGACTGATTCTATTCTCTTGGTTGTTATTCTTTATCGGAGAAAACAGTTATATAGGTATTATAGCCGGAATTATTATTATCGATATAGGTATGCAATGTATCCAGCTCAGTAACCAAACCAGTATTTTCGAACTAAATCCTCGTGCTTCCAACCGAATAAACACGATCTTTATGACCACGTACTTTATTGGGGGAGCAACAGGAACTTTTCTAGCAGGCACATTCTGGCAACTTCATGGATGGCATGGTGTTATTGGTATCGGAGCTTTTCTGACTTGTATCTCGTTACTAATTACGATTGTATCAAAGAAATGACTCAACAAAACAGATGATCAAACCGTTTAATAAGAAAATAAAAGTAAGCTATGAAATACGGAGTGAATAGACAGTTTTTACTTATCACCGCAGGCATTGTGTGGATTATAGCCGGCACTAATATATTGCGAATAGGAATTGTCACCTGGATGAATAGTACACAAGATTGGATGTTTAAAATAGGCGAAGCAACAGTCATTTTTTTATTATTCTTTGTATTTATTTTCAGAAAGCTTTATTATAAACATACCCGTCGAATTGAAGAAAAGAAAGAAGATAAAAACTGCCCTTTTTCTTTTTTCGATGTAAAAAGCTGGATTATGATGACATTCATGATTGCATTAGGCATAACTATCCGCAGTTTGCATTTATTGCCTGACAGTTTCATATCTGTCTTTTATACTGGACTATCCATAGCGCTGATTCTGACCGGAATACTTTTTATATGCTACTGGTGGCAAAAGCGTAAGTTATTACACAACTAAATCATAATAAGATGAACGTATCCAAACAAGACATTGAAAAGTTTATCCGCTTTCAACGAAATGAGATAACAGAAAGCATAGTATACGAACGACTCGCCTCTATCGAAAAGGATGAAAACAATCGTAAAATTCTCCATCAAATTGCGGTCGAAGAAAAATCACATTATGAAATCTTAAAAAAATATACAGGAAAAGATGTGATACCTGACCGCAAGCGTGTTGCCCGCTTTTATTTTCTAGCACAAATATTGGGCATTACATTTACGATTAAATTAATGGAGTCAAGCGAAAAAAATGCGCATCACAACTACGATAAATATACCAATATTCCCGACCTACAACGTCTCGCTCGTGACGAAGAAGTACATGAACAGAAGTTAATCTCCCTAATTAATGAAGAACGGCTGGAATATATGGGCTCTGTTGTCTTAGGTCTGAATGATGCACTAGTAGAATTTACAGGTGCATTAGCCGGGTTCACATTAGCACTCAGTGATCACCGGTTAATTGCACTGACAGGTAGTATAACAGGTATTGCTGCGGCTCTATCCATGGCCTCATCCGAATATCTTTCTACGAAGTCTGAAGGAGATGTAAAAAAACGTCCGGTAAAAGCTGCTGTATATACTGGTATTGCATACCTGATAACTGTAGCAGCTTTAGTTGCTCCTTTCATGCTTATCAACAATGTAATTCTAGCCTTAGGAGTTATGCTTACAATGGCACTTATTATCATTGCATTATTCAATTACTATTATTCAGTAGCTCGTGGTGAAAGCTTCCGAAAGCGTTTTACCGAAATGGCCGTACTTAGCTTTAGTGTGGCTGGTATCAGTTTCCTGATCGGTTATGCCTTGAAAACTTTCACCGGTATAGAAGCTTAATAACAAGTGATTTCATATATATCAAATAATTCAAAGATAATTTCAATTAATAAAGCGATATAAAAATAGAATGAAGAAGATTCCTTCCCCTCTCGTTTCTCTATTACCCATCATCGTTCTGGTAATATTACTTTTTGGTACTATCCACACATTTGGCAGTGATGCCTTAAATGGTGGAAGCCAAATATCGCTGCTCACCACTACTGCTGTCTGCATTTTCATAGGTATGGCGATTTATAAAATACCTTGGAAAGATTATGAACTAGCCATAACAAATAACATTGCCGGAGTTGCAACAGCTATTATTATCTTGCTAATTATTGGTGCATTAAGTGGAACCTGGATGATCAGTGGAGTTGTACCGACCCTGATCTATTATGGTATGCAAATTATCCATCCCAGTTTCTTCCTTGCTTCTACCTGTATCATTTGCATTCTAATATCTGTTATGACGGGAAGTTCATGGACTACCATTGCCACTATTGGTATTGCATTGATGGGAATTGGAAAAGCACAGGGATTCGAAGAAGGATGGATTGCGGGCGCTATTATCTCCGGTGCATACTTCGGTGATAAAGTTTCTCCTTTATCAGAAACAACCATATTAGCTGCATCCGTCACAGATACACCTCTCTTTCGGCATATCCGCTATATGATGATCACAACGGTTCCTTCGATTGTCATTACTTTAATTATATTTATAGTAGCCGGTTTCTCACATGATGCAGGCAACTCTCAACATATCCCAGAAGTAGCAGCTGCCTTGAAAGAAAAGTTCCTGATCACTCCCTGGTTACTGATTGTTCCTGTAGCAACAGGAATCTTGATCGCCCGGAAAGTTCCCTCCATCATCACCTTATTCTTATCAACCTTACTAGCCGGTATTTTTGCATTGATTCTCCAGCCCAATTTACTACACGAAATTACAGGAGCTACAACATCTAATTTTGAATCCTTATATAAAGGACTTATGATGACCATCTACGGAAAAACAAATTTGCAAACAGATAATGTCATTTTGTCTGATTTAATCTCTACACGAGGTATGTCCGGAATGATGAATACTGTTTGGTTGATTTTATGTGCAATGTGTTTTGGTGGAGCTATGACAGCAAGTGGAATGTTGGGAAGTATCACTTCACTTTTTATTCGGTTTATGAAGAATACTGTCGGTGTAGTAGCTTCAACCGTATGTTCCGGCCTTTTCCTGAATATGGCAACTGCCGACCAATACATTAGTATTATTCTAACTGGAAACATATTCCGCAATATATATTATAAAAAAGGATACGAAAGTTGTTTGTTAAGTCGGACTACCGAAGATTCAGTAACTGTTACATCCGTATTGATTCCCTGGAACAGCTGTGGAATGACACAAGCAACCATTTTGAGTGTCCCTACAATTGTGTATCTTCCATATTGTTTTTTCAACATTATCAGCCCGTTAATGAGTATCGTTGTCGCTGCTATCGGATATAAAATAGCAAGACGTTCGTGAACAATCTGGCATACACTTTGTTTTTGCAATAAACGGACAACGTATTAAACCTAAACAAAAAAAAGTTATGAAAAAGTTTATTGCATTATTAGCATTAGTATTAGTGAGTGCAAGCACAATGATGTATGCACAAAGTGACGCAGCCGCACGCCGCGCAGAAAGAAAAGCTCAAAGAGACGCAGAAAGAGCAAAACTCCGTGCTGAAGAACAAGTTCAGGATATGGCTTCCTATCAAGAGGCTATACAGGCTTTAAAAAACAAACAATTTGTTCTGGAAGCCAATCAGGTTGTTTTCAAAAATGGTATGACTGCATTTGTTACCCCCAATACCAACTTTGTCTTGATGAATGGTAACAGAGCTACTGTACAAACGGCTTTCAACACCTCATATCCTGGCCCTAATGGTATCGGTGGTGTGACAGTAGATGGTAACTCAGCAGATGTGAAAATGAATATTGATAAAAAAGGAAATGTATTCTGCTCATTCAATGTTCAGGGTATAGGTATCTCGGCTCAAGTATTTATAAACATGAGCAGTGGTAGCAACAATGCTTCAGTTACCGTCAGTCCAAACTTTAATAATAACAATCTGACATTGAACGGAAACATTATTCCCCTGAACCAATCTAATATCTTCAAAGGACGTTCTTGGTAATACAAGTATAAGAATCTTATAATTACTCCGCTACAAATCACGCAAAATGTGTACATTTGTAGCGGAGTTTTTAATTTATCCGATTCCTATGAGAGAATATATCATTGCAGATAACCAGGATATCAGTAAGGCAGGAATGATGTTCCTATTAAGCAAACAGAAGGATGTAACCACCCTTCTGGAAGCTGACAATAAAGTTGAACTGATTCAACTGCTACGATTGCATCCACAAGCAGTGATTATTCTGGACTATACCTTATTCGATTTTGCAGGAGCGGATGAGTTAATTGTTTTACAAGAACGGTTCAAAGAAGTAGACTGGATTTTATTTTCTGATGAGTTAAGTATAAACTTCCTTCGACAAATATTATTCAGTAGTATGGCTTTCGGAGTAGTAATGAAAGACAACTCCAAAGAGGAAATCATGACTGCTATCCAATGCGCCACGCGTAAACAGAGGTATATCTGTAATCATGTCAGTAATTTACTACTTTCAGGCAATCACACTCCCGCTGCAACAGCTATAGAAGATCATCTATTAACCCAAACGGAAAAAATCATTCTAAAAGAAATTGCATTAGGTAAAACAACCAAAGAAATTGCTGCTGACAAGAATCTTAGTTTCCACACCATCAATAGTCACAGAAAAAATATCTTCCGGAAATTAGGAGTAAACAATGTACATGAAGCTACCAAATATGCAATGCGAGCAGGGATTGTAGATCTAGCGGAATATTATATCTGACAAAAGAGAATTTATGCAGTTGAAATCATCTAAAAAGTCCGGATCACTGATAAGATTATTAGTTAGTCGTAATTTCCTAAATTCTGTTGATTAAACGATTTCTTTTAATAATGTATGTAACAATACCTAGAATATCATCGACAAGTATTATTAGTTCCCACTCAATCTATCAATAGCAAACTTCTTCTTGCCCATTAATAAACTGCTTCTGTCTTAATAGAAAAATTAGTATCACTCAAGACAAATCTATATTTGCAAGTTTCAATTATATAATCAAAACCTCCGGTTGTATAACCGAAAGCTCCGGTTATATAGTCAAAGGTTTCATTTATAGTTCATACTAAGTAGAAAGAAGGTTTACTATTAAAGGAAAAAAAGTTTAGTCTTAATATAATGGAATTTATCTATTAATACTT
>NZ_BAKK01000035.1 GCF_000614145.1 Bacteroides faecichinchillae JCM 17102
AAGTAAATGTTTGTTTGCGTTGCGTGTAATATCCCGTCACAACGACATCGTCCAATGTCTGTACGTCTGCTTTCATTCGAACATTCATCACAGCACTGACAGGCAGTGACACAGTCTCCATTCCTACATAAGAAATTTGTACCATTGCATCACCGGGCACTTTGATAAGTTCAAAGTTTCCATCGATATTGGTTTGTGCTCCGATAGTTGTTCCTGCTACATGGACAGACGCTCCGATAACCGGCAAACCGTCTTCGACGGAAACAACTGTTCCCTTTACTTTTTCCACAGTTTTTGCCGGCTCTTTTCTTTGGGGAGTGATGTTCACAAATTGCCCGTCGATAAGAAATTTTAATGGTTTGTCGCCAATCATAAATTTCAATACCTGTTCGATGGTTTGATTCTTCACTTTTCCATCGACTGTGTATTGATTGACATCCTCATAAGCAAATAGTATCTTATATCCAGATACATTTTCGAGCCTCTTAAATGCAGAAGACAGATGCTCGTTCTTAAATTCCATCGTAATCCGCTTTTCTTTCACTTCCTGTGCTCCTACACTAAGCGAGCCCAACCAGGAAATAAAAAAGATAATGGCAAGTAACCGATCTTTTTTCATAACTGACTTTATTAAAATAGAATTTCATATTATCAGTTTATATACGGAGTAAAACTTCAAACGGTTACCTTTTCAAACGAATATTTTTCAGAAAGTGATATTTTTTTTTCAGAAGCGACCAAATTGTCATGCATTAGTCTACAACTAACGTATTGCCTTCCAACCGGATATCGGCTTTTTCCATTCTGTTAAGTAATGTAAGCGTATGTTCCAATCCCTGAAAACGTTCGGAAAGGAAATGTACTTTGCAGCCCATTGCCTCTGTGTTGCGAAACTCGACTCCTACATTGTACCAACGCCCTATACTTTTCAGTACATCGACCAACGGAAGATTATCGAAATAAAAATACCCATCTCGCCAATACATATAGGAATGCAAATCCACCTCTTCTACAGTCATGTTTCCATCTTCACGTATACATAAATCCTGCCCCGGTACAATAACCTTAGAACTACCGGAAGCGTCTACCTGTACACTTCCCTCGATTAATGTGACGTGAACATCCGAAGCGGAATAACTGCTAACGTTAAATTCTGTACCCAGTACACGAGTTTCCACCGTTCCTGTTTTCACAATAAAAGGGTGGTCTTTGTCTTTGGCTACTTTAAAATAGGCTTCTCCTTCAAGAGTCACTATCCGTTCTTTACGAACAAATTTTGTAGGATAAGCAAGACGACTACCCGCATTCAAAAAGACTTCTGTACCATCGGAGAGAACAATCTTGAACATTTGCCCTCTAGGAATACTCAGAGTATGGATTTAAGTATTTACTTCTTCCTGTTCCTCGTTTTTATCAAGGTAATTAATTTCTTTCGTATGGACAGTTGCCGTTTGAGCTACCGGAGTTTTTTCTATTTCTTTCAACGAATAGGTTTCGTGTTGTTGCCCGGCATCTTCTACATCCAAGATAACTTCTTGTGGAGAAAGATCTGCTTCCAGAACTATATTAGTCGAATCAGCTACTTCAACGACAGTAGCCGAAGACGCCTCTGGTTCTCTGTCTAATAAGAAGATACCACTAATAAATAAAGCCGCTACCGCACCGATTGCTATACTCCACTCTATCACACGACGCTTCAATATTTTGTATTGCCGTTTGCGGTGGAAATACTGCAATTCCTGATCAATATCCGGACAAGTAACCGCAGTTTCCTCTTCCAACAAGAAAGAGATATCATCTAATAGCTGACAATTTTGCAGAGATTCTCCCTGCAAAGTCTCAACGTCTTCCCTGGTCACCCTTTTAGGGTTCTCCATTACGTCTAATGCTTTCTTTTCCGACTCACTTATTTCCATACACCTATCCATACATTGTTTATTATACTACGGACACAACCTACAATCAGTTACCTTTCCGGCGATTCATTTTTAATTTCTTCACGTATCACCCGAAGTGCTTTAACAATATGTTTATGGACGGAGCTTACACTAATATTCAGTTCATCGGCTACTTCTTTGTAAGACTTACGACCATTATAGCATCTTTCCAACACATGTCTGGTCAAAGGAGTCAGCTTATCCATTGCCTTACGGATACGCATCATTCGTTCTTCCCACAACAAACGGTCTTCCGTATCCGTATCGTCCTGAGTCATCTTAAGAACAAATTCTGCATAATCTTCCTGGGCGTTCTGCAGGCGAATATAATCAATGCAACGCGAACGAACAATGGAATAAAGATAAGCTTTTACGGTAGCAGAGTCCATTTTTTCATAATTCCGCCAAACGTATTCAAATGCATCATGCACAATATCCCGGCTTGCTTCCGTATCTTGCAAATAATGGTTGGCAAAGAAAAACAGCCTTGCAAACCATTCTTTAAACATACGATCAAATTCCGTTTTATCCTCCATGAATCACTTATCTTTTTAACATATTGGGTCACAAAGTTAGTCTTTTTTTACTAAAGGACAATCGTATTATTCTCTATTCGCCAATCGATGTTCCGCCATCTGTTCGTATTTTGTTCCCGGACGACCATAGTTAGCGTACGGATAGATAGAGATTCCACCACGAGGAGTAAAAATTCCGGTTACTTCGATATATTTAGGTCCCATCAGGCGGATCAAATCTTTCATTATGATATTAACACAATCTTCATGAAAAGCACCATGATTACGGAAACTAAATAAATAAAGTTTCAAACTTTTGCTCTCTACCATTTTAATATCAGGGATATAAGAGATACGGATTTCCGCAAAATCCGGTTGTCCGGTGATAGGACAAAGACTGGTAAACTCCGGACAATTGAAACGTACCCAGTAATCGTTTTCAGGGTGTTTGTTATCAAACGCTTCCAACACTTCAGGAGCATAATCTTGCTTATACTCCGTTTTTCTTCCCAACAAGGAAAGTTGATCTTTCAATTCAGTCATTTCTTCACTTTAATTTTGATCCCTACACAAAGAAAAAACTCATTTTCCTCTATCACCTATCACCAAAGTTCTACAACCGTTTATTCATCGTACTTTGAGAGGTGATAGATGATATTTTAACCTATCACCCGATCTATCACCTATCACCGGAATTTATGCGGTACACGAACCATTAGTTTCGCACTAAATCCGAAAACAACCGTTACTTTCTTGCCTAACATACGCTCAAGCCAAGAGTTTCAAGCCTTGAAACAATGTGTTTCAACCATTGAAACTAAGTGTTTCAAGCGTTGGAACCTATAGTTTCACCTTATTGAAACTAAGTATTCACCTATTGAAACAGTTAGTTTCACGCCTTTGAAGCTAATTAGTATCTATAGATTCCGAACAATACATCAACAGAAAAACAGACATCATCCTAGTTTCGATGACAATAAAGTGACAAATAACAATAAAAAATGCGTTTTAACTCTCTATATAGAGAGATTATTGATTCTTACTCTTTAAAAACTTTTCCAATCCCTCCTGACGTAATTTACAAGCCGGACAATGTCCACAACCGTCTCCGGGGATACCATTATAACACGTCAATGTCTCCTTACGAATCACATCCAACACTCCCAATTGATCTGCTAAAGCCCATGTTTCCGCTTTATCAATCCACATCAACGGAGTATGAATCACGAATTGTTCATCCATCGCCAGATTCAGAGTAACATTAAGAGACTTGATAAACGCATCCCGGCAATCAGGATAACCGCTGAAATCTGTCTGGGAAACTCCGGTAACCAGGTGGTTTATTCCCCTTTCTCGAGCATAGACTGCTGCAATGCTCAGAAAGAACAGGTTACGTCCCGGCACAAATGTGTTCGGAACACTATCCGCAGGTTTTTCCTGATCCATTACCATAGTAGTATCTGTCAGAGAGTTATGTCCCAACTTTCCGATAAAGGATACATCCATCACATCGAATTCTACTTCTGCTTTCCGGGCTATTTCGCGTGCCAGCTCCACTTCTTTTTCGTGTTTCTGACCATATAGAAAGCTCAGTGCATATACTTTCTTGAAATTACGTTTTGCCCAAAACAGGCAAGTGGTTGAGTCCTGCCCTCCGCTGAACACAACTAATACACGATCTCTGTTCATGATGAGTACTAATGTTTTTATTATTTTATGGCGATGATATACTAATACTCATAAATAACCACAATGGCTAGTTATGCTAAATATCTTTGACTTTCAATACGTTGTAAGAGATATTGGTATCGTAAACGTCGCTGCCATCTATTTTCTTGATCAGTTTGACCACGCGAATCGTTACAGGAAGAATAATAACTTCATACATAGATTTCAGGACAATCTGAAGTCCCATCATCAGAAGCAATTCTTTCCAGGCAATAATACCTCCGAAAGCAACCGGAAAGAAGATTAGAGAATCAGCAGTTTCTCCTACAATAGTTGATAGAATAGCACGCACCGAGAAGTTACGTCCCTGACTAGCTACTTTCATTTTACTCATCACATACGCATTGAGGAATGAACCGACAAGGAAAGCAATCAAACTGGCAACAACAATACGTGGTGCCATACCGAATACAAAGTTGAAGTGTTCTTCTCCTTCCCAGAAAGGTGCAGCAGGCAGAGATACAGCTATCAGTCCGAGAGCCACCACAAAGAAATTCATGGCAAAGCCACTCCAGATGATAAGACGTGCCTTCTTGAATCCCCAGACTTCGGCAATACAATCATTAATAATATAAGAAATGGGAAAAACCAACAACCCGGCAGTAACCGTCAAGCCACCTACCTGAATCACTTTTGTTTCAAGAAGATTAGCTGCTATAAGACATACATTGAAGAGAATGCCAAGCAGCATAAAAGGTACAGATACTTTTTCTTTCATAATTCCTGTTTTTTACGTGGTGTTCTAGAATACACGACCGCTATTCACGGCATCATACATCTTTAAATTCGCTTCGGGCAGCAAAGATAAGAAATATTTCTCTTATTTTACTCCTTCTTAAAAGTATCTTTCTTCATCATATATTATGGTTAATGATTTACTGATTAACAAGCGGTTATAAAAAAAGTTATTCAGATCAAGTTCTTTTCTACTACAAGTAATAAGATACTAAACAGATTTATTTTACAAACTCTGTATCTCGGAAGAACGTTAAAAAAGCCTCCCCGTCATTGTTCATCAATCTGACAGGAAGGCTCATCACTTTGACCTTAAACTACATAATTATCATAGAGACACGTTATATCATGAAAAATCTTTCAATTCTTCTTTCAATCGTTTACGTATAAAGAAAAGACGACTCTTTACAGTTCCCATTGGCAACCCTAATTTCTCTGCAATTTCCCGATACTTAAAACCAGCAACAAACATTTGGAAAGGTATTTTCATATCCTCCGGAATAGAATGAATGACACGATACAATTGTTTCATGTCATAAGCCGATTCAAAACGGTCGGCATCCTCATCTTCTATCAGGTTTTGCTGATTGATGGAGTAATTATCATCGATAATATTCATCTCACGAGCTGCACGACGATAGTTGTTAACGAAAATATTCCGCATAATAGTGTACATCCACCCTTTCAAATTCTTTGCATGAATAAATTTCTCATGATTGTCTAACGCCTGCAACACACAGTCTTGTACCAAATCATTAGCAGAATCGCGGTTAGCCGTCAATTTGTATGCAAAACGATGCAAATCCGATTCCATCGCTAATATTCCTTGTGTAAAATCTCTTTTTTCCATCGTCGTATTCAATTTATCTAATTAGTACGGTACAAAGATCTGCTTTTTTAGAACGAATATAAATAGCAATTCTTCCAATAAGTTTGGCAATTTTTCCTTCACCCCTCTCAACCATTTCTTTCTTGAGTTGTTGTTTGGGCATTCACCTAAAACTTAACTGATAATGAAAACAAGCTTTAAGATGGTAGCGATGCTACTCGGGGTAAGCATTTTCCCCTTGTGCGCTCAAGCACAAAAAAAAGTAATTATAGAAGACCAGGAACCTAATTCCATCATGTTTGTCTCACGAGACAAGGCAGGAGATGAGATCATCCGGATCATGAACGACCGGCAACAGTTTCGTTTTCAGGACCCGAACGCTCCTCGTTTTCTATTGACCGATCAAAAAGGAAAATTTGCTCTGGGTATCGGTGGTTATGTACGTGCTACTGCTGAATATGACTTCGGCGGCATAGTAAACGACGTGGATTTCTATCCGGCATTGATTCCCCAAAAAGGTAATGGTAATTTTGCGAAGAATCAATTCCAGATGGATATCAGTACTTCCACCCTCTTCTTAAAGTTAGTTGGACATACCAAACGTCTCGGTGATTTTGTGATATATACCGCCGGAAACTTTCGTGGTGACGGAAAAACATTTGAATTGCAAAATGCTTATGCGCAATTCCTCGGATTCACCATCGGATATAATTATGGTACATTCATGGATCTTTCTGCCCTCCCGCCTACGATCGACTTTGCCGGTCCTAACGGTTCTGCCTTCTACCGTACAACCCAATTAAGCTATATGTACAGTAAACTAAAAAACTGGAAACTTGGTGTTGCTGTAGAAATGCCTTCTGTAGATGGTACTACCAACAATGACGTTTCCGTCAGTACGCAGCGAATGCCGGATTTTGCCGCTTCTGCACAGTACAACTGGAATAATAATGGTCACATCAAACTGGCAGCTATTGTTCGCAGTATGACTTATTCAAGCGCAGTGCATAATAAAGCTTTTTCCACTACCGGATTCGGTTTGCAAGCTTCCAGTACATTCAATATCACTAAAAAATGGCAAGTATACGGACAGTTTAATTATGGCAAAGGAATCGGCTCATATCTGAACGACCTTAGTAACTTGAATGTAGACATCGTTCCGGATCCGGAAAATGAAGGTAAAATGCAAGTTCTCCCGATGTTGGTTGGTATGCAGGTTTACAGTATAACATTACTCCGAATGTGTTTGTATCCGGAACATATAGTTTGTCCAGACTTTATTCCGAACATAATTATCCAAGCTCCAACCCGGAATCCTATCGTAAAGGACAATACCTCGTTGCTAATGCATTCTGGAATGTCAGCAGTAATTTGCAAGTAGGTGTAGAATACTTGAGAGGATGGCGCACTGACTTTAATACTTCCACCCGTCATGCGAATCGGTTGAATGCGTTGGTACAGTATTCTTTCTAATCCAACTTGAATTCGATTGGAGTACTTGGGAGCTATATCAAGCTTTCAACCCGAAAGTATTATATCAAATTTACATGATATTAAATATTAATGAAGCCGTCTCAAGACAATGTCCGAGACGGCTTCTTCCTATTATGAAAGGTGGGACTATGAAATCAAAATCTGTAATCTATACTTACACCAAATACCTTATTAGTACGGCTATATACATTCGTGCCACTCAACCCTATATTGTTATAATTCTTAGAGGTCTTCGTGTAATCGTCATAGTTAGTCCACATGTACCCCACGTTTAAAGCAGCTCTTTCACTCAACTTCAATTTTGCTCCAAAACCCAAAGTATAAGAGTCACAAGAGAAACTGGTATCGCTTTGAAAGTTATCGGACAATCCGTAATCAGTAATCTGACCACCACAACTCAACGTCAGGTATTTAGTAACATCCCATTCAATACCGGCAAGATACTCATTAGTTCCCTTGGTCAAGAATTTCTGCTTACCATCCGCCATACCTGCTTTCTTATCATCATAGAAGTGATATTCTACTGATGCACGCAATGTCGGAATGAACTCATAAGCCACTGCTACCGAAAGCATAGAAGGTATATCATTCGGAGTATTCACACCATGCCTAAAGGCAGCTAGTGCACCATCAGCAGCGGTATTCTGTTTCGTATTGTTCTCAATATTTAAATTCGTTTTAAACTCATACTTCGCGCCAATATTGAACTTACCAAACTTAGCATCAACACCGATAACCGGAGTTAATCCCCAACCCGTTTGGTCGCAGTCCAGTTCCAGAGGATCCATTAGTTGCGCACCACCTAAAGCCTCTTTCAAATTAGCTCGCAGAAAGCCTTTATAACCACCCGTAAAGTAGTTCATACGCCCACCACCAAATGCAGAAAGCCATTCATTGATTCTGTAGGTCAAGCCCAATTGCACAGAATAAATATATTGTTTGCCATCCATAGCACTGTTGATGTTGTACATATCAGGAGTCACAATCTTGCCTTCTTTCTTCAAAGCTGTTTGGAAGATACCTGCCATAGCCAACGATTCGAACATAGGCAGACCATCGTCAAACGAAGCTTTTCCTCCTCCGGCAGTAATCGCAAAGAAACCGGAGATTGTCCAATCACCTTTTTTATAAGCAGCAAACAAACTGGGAATAACCGGAGCAGCAGCTTTCCCTTTATAATACTTATTGAACGGTTGGTCGGAAACAATAGGATTCGTTCCATCATAACCGCTAAAAGTGAAAAAACTAGCATCAATATTTCTTGTTTGGAAAGCACTTTGAATACTCAAACCCATATGAAAACCATCATTCGGCAAGAATGCCAAACCGGCAGGATTAGACAAAGCAGCGTCTATTTCGGTAGTAGCACCACGAGATAACATACGAAGAAATGCAGCGTGTTGATTTGTATTTGTCAGGATCCCCCCGGCAAAAGTTGAAATTGAAACGATTAGCATCACAATGCTAACCAAAGAAATTTTTCTCATCTAAATCTTTTTTAAGTTATTTTGGGCGCAAAGGTACAACAATATTGCACATAGGAAATATATATGTGCACTTATTTTCATTTTATGGACTAATTTAATTGAAAACATAAACTGTTTCTCATGAAACGATTCATATTTACAAAAGACTTAAAGATGAACAAATCAGCTAACCCGGACGTTTATTATTTATAATAAAAACAGATCATTATGGCCTATACAATTGCTTTCTTTGGAACAAAACCCTACGATGAAGCTTCTTTCAACAATAAAAATAAAGAATTCGGATTTGAACTTCGGTATTATAAAGGACATCTGAATAAAAATAATGTACTCCTTACACAAGGAGTAGATGCCGTATGTATTTTTGTCAATGATGTCGCCGACGCTGAAGTTATACGCATTATGGCTGCTAACGGAGTAAAGTTAATTGCCCTGCGCTGTGCTGGATTCAATAATGTAGACCTGAATGCAGCAGCGATAAACAACATTACCGTTGTGCGCGTACCGGCCTATTCACCTTACGCTGTAGCTGAATATACCGTTGCCCTCATGTTATCATTAAACAGAAAGATACCACGTGCCACCTGGCGTACCAAAGACGGGAACTTTTCGCTTCACGGATTAATGGGATTCGATATGCATGGAAAGACAGCGGGTATCATCGGTACGGGTAAAATTGCCAAAATCCTGATTCATATTCTAAAAGGATTCGGTATGAATATATTAGCCTATGACCTTTATCCGGACCATAACTTTGCCCGAGAAGAACAGATCGTATATACTTCGTTGGATGAATTGTACCATAGCTCTGATATTATCTCTCTTCATTGCCCCCTTACCGAACAGACCAAATACCTTATCAACGACTATTCTATCAGTAAGATGAAAAATGGTGTAATGATTATCAATACCGGTCGTGGACAATTAATTCATACCAACGCCCTGATTGAAGGTTTAAAAAACAAGAAGATCGGCTCTGCCGGATTGGACGTATATGAAGAAGAAAGTGAATACTTCTATGAAGACCAATCCGACCGTATTATCGACGATGATGTACTGGCACGTCTACTTTCATTCAACAACGTGATTGTCACTTCCCACCAAGCTTTCTTTACTAAGGAGCAATGGAGAACATCGCCATGACAACATTACAAAATATTAAAGACTTCATCAATCATAAGCCTTTGCTAAATGAAGTGAAGAAGTAGAACTTTTCTAATTCTCCTATTGTTTAGAAAACATATAAACATTAAAAAAGGAGAGATATATGAAAAAAGTAATACATAAAGCAGAAACGAGAGGACATTCGAAATATGATTGGTTAGATAGTTATCATACCTTCAGCTTCGATGAATATTTCGATTCCGATCGCATCAATTTCGGTGCGCTTCGTGTATTGAATGATGACAAGGTAGCACCCGGAGAAGGATTTCAGACCCATCCTCATAAAAATATGGAAATTGTCTCCATCCCGCTAAAAGGACATTTACAACATGGAGACAGCAAGAAAAACAGCCGGATTATCACTGTTGGAGACATTCAAGTAATGAGTGCCGGAACAGGAATCTTTCATAGCGAAATGAACGCCAGCCCCGTAGAACCAGTAGAATTTCTACAGATATGGATTATGCCAAGAGAACGGAATACTCGCCCCGTTTATCAGGATTTCAGTATCCGGGATCTGGAACGGCCCAATGAATTGGCTGTTATCGTATCGCCTGACGGAAGTACTCCTGCTTCGTTATTGCAAGATACTTGGTTTTCTATCGGTAAAGTAGAAGCCGGAAAGAAACTTGGTTATCATATGCACCAAAGTCATGCCGGAGTCTACATTTTCCTCATTGAAGGAGAAATCATTGTAGACGGTGAAGTTTTGAAACGTCGTGACGGAATAGGAATTTATGATACTATAAGTTTCGAACTGGAAACTTTAAAAGATTCATATATCTTATTGATCGAAGTACCGATGTAGAATAATCATGTTAATCGTAACTATTCAATTATGAAAATAAATCTAGCTGGTATCCGGCAGGAATATACCAAAGGCGGGTTGAGGGAAAGCGAACTTCCCGACAACCCGCTTTTGCTTTTCGACCGTTGGTTGCAAGAAGCAATCGACGCTAAAGTAAACGAGCCGACAGCCGTAATTGTAAGTACAGTGTCGGCAGATGGAAAACCGTCTACTCGCACTGTATTGCTAAAAGGGCTGAGTGATGGAAAATTTATTTTTTATACGAATTATGACAGTCGAAAGGGAAAGCAGTTAGCACACAACCCCTTCATCTCCCTCTCTTTCGTTTGGCACGAACTCGAAAGGCAAGTACATATAGAAGGAAAGGCAACGAAAGTTTCTCCGAAAGAATCGGATGAGTATTTCCGCCAGCGACCTTACAAAAGCCGAATCGGAGCGCGGATATCTCCACAAAGCCAACCTATCGCGAACCGGATGCAATTGATGCGTAGATTCGTACAAGAAGCAGCCCGATGGTAGGTAGAGAAGCTGAAAGACCGGAGAATTGGGGAGGTTATGCCGTTACTCCAACGAGAATAGAATTCTGGCAAGGAAGACCTAATCGGTTACACGATCGTTTTCTGTATACTCTTGAGCCAAAAGGCAATTGGGAAATCAGTCGGCTTGCTCCCTGATTTCGTCGATTTTTTTTGGCTACTCCAATTAGAATACTTAATATTGCAACCTATAAATGAACAGTGTATGATACTGGATTATATTTATCATAGTGGTTTCGCCATCGAAGCCGAAGGCGTAACTGTGATTATAGACTACTACAAAGATTCATCGGAAACTGAACGAGACCGAGGAATTGTTCATGACTACCTGCTTAATAGACCGGGTAAATTGTATGTATTGTCCACTCATTTTCATCCCGACCATTTCAATCGTGAAATCCTAAGCTGGAAAGAACAGCGTCCTGATACCCACTATATTTTCTCTAAAGACATCCTAAAACATCATCGTGCGAAAATCGAAGATGCTATCTATATACAAAAAGGGGAAACATACGAAGACGATACGATTCGAATCGACGTTTTCGGCTCAACGGATGTAGGAAGTTCATTCCTGCTTCATTTGCAAGGGTGGAGCATTTTCCATGCCGGTGACCTGAACAATTGGCATTGGAGTGAAGAATCAACGGAAGAAGAGATACGAAAAGCTAATGGTGACTTCCTTGCAGAAGTTAAATATTTAAAAGAAAAAGCACCGAATATTGATCTGGTACTATTTCCTGTGGACCGTAGAATGGGAAAAAATTACATGAAAGGTGCAAAACAGTTCATTGAACAAATAAAAACTACTATATTTGTGCCCATGCACTTCAGTGAAGATTATGAAGGTGGTAACGCGTTCTATAATTTTGCTGAAGAAGCGGGGTGCCGTTTCATCAACATCACCCACCGGGGAGAAAGTTTTGAAATAACCAAATAAACACATAATAATTATGAAGAAGTTAGCAATTCTGTTTCTTACACTGTTTCTCGTAGGTTTGCCGATGGCAACGAGAGCCGAATCTTTAAAAGAAAAAAGAGATGATACCAGATATCTTGCGGGAGCTGTTCCGGAAGTAGATGGTAAAGTAGTATTCTCAAAAGAATTCCAGATTCCCGGAATGAGTCAAGCACAAATCTACGACACTATGAAAAAGTGGATAACAGAGCGTCTGAAAGAAAATAATAATCAGGAAAGTCGTGTGGTTTATGAAAACCAGGCAGAAGGAACCATCGCCGGAATAGGTGAAGAATGGTTAGTGTTCAGATCCGCTGCTCTGATGTTAGACCGCTCTTTGATGAACTATCAGATTACAGTTACTTGTATGCCTAATAGTTGTCGCGTTGAGCTGGAAAAGATTCGTTATAACTACCGCGATACGGAAAATTATAAGGCTGAAGAATGGATCACCGATAAGTATGCTCTTAAGAAAGACAAAAAGAAATTGGTACGCGCAATGGCAAAATGGCGTAGAAAAACTGTAGACTTCGCTGATGACTTGTTCTTTGACGTAGCCGTAGCCTTCGGAGCACCAGATACCCGTCCAAAAGCTCAGAAGAAAAAAGAGGAAGAAAATAAAGCTACTTCCATTGTTGCCGGAGCAGGTCCTGTGGTTATAGGGCAAGGTGGTAATCTTACCACAGCCGGAAAAGAATCTGCAGATATGCCGGGTTATATCGAAGTTGATCTGAAACAAATTCCAGCAGAATTATATGCTTTGATTGGGAATTGTAAGTTAGTGATTTCTATTGGTGATGAAGAATTTAATATGACGAACATGACAGCCAACGCCGGTGGTGCTTTAGGCAAACAGTCTGGTAAGGTAGTTGCTTACTGCTCATTATCCGCCGATCAACCTTATGAAGCAATGGATAAAGCAGGAAATTACACATTAAAACTTTATGCTCCGAACCAAACAGCTCCGACAGCTGTTATTGAATGCAAGAAGCTAAGTGTGCAAGAAGCCAAATCCGGGCAACCTCGCACTTATGTGGGAGAAATCACTAAAATCTTAATGAAGAAATAAATTGGATTAAAAAAAGAATGGAAATCAAAAGCAAATTCGATCATTTCAATATTAATGTAACAAACCTGAAAAGAAGTATTGCTTTCTATGAGAAAGCGCTTGGCTTAAAGGAACATCACCGGAAAGAGGCCCCCGACGGTTCGTTCATCCTGGTATATCTGACGGATAATGAAACCGGATTTCTACTGGAACTGACATGGCTGAAAGCTCATCCGGAACCTTACGAATTGGGAGAAAATGAAAGTCATTTATGCTTCCGCGTAGCCGGTGATTACGAAAAGATACGTCAATATCACAAGGAAATGAATTGCGTTTGCTTTGAAAACACTGTCATGGGACTCTATTTCATCAACGACCCAGACGATTATTGGATTGAAATTCTTCCTCAGAAATAATGAGATAAAAAAGCGGGGCAGCACATTTTAGTGTTGCCCCGCTTTTTTATCTCATTCATTTTATAACAATCGCTTTATAGACACCCCTGAAAAAACATATTTACCACACACATTACTATCAAATCGCGTCAGGATTTGCCTTAAACCAATCCACAAATGTGTCAAATCCAGCAGCAAAAAAAACCTTTCAATCCTAATACAAACACCAATATACTAATAATTATATTCATTTTCCGCTTATTTTTTATGTCTATTTGCTCTTTTTCTACGAATTTCCGCTTTCATCTTCGCAGCTCCAGAACCATGTTGTCCACGAATATATGTTGCCTTTTTTGCTTTCGTTTTTACCTTCTCCTCTGGTTTCGGACCGTCTTTCTTACCTTTAAAAACGATCCCACCCATTATTGCATCTTCTATACTCATATCTATTGGTGATTTATTTTTTTCAACTGCAAAGATAACCCTTTTCTACGAAAATATCTATCTTTGTCAATTAAACAATCTTATACCACCAAAATGGAAACAATCATCCTCCCTGCTGAAAAAGACCCGATGGGTGCTGCAATAGCCGACTATTTCAATCATCACAAAGCCAATCGTTTGCGTGTATTCTCTTCCCTATTCGATGAGGATGAGATCCCGGTGAAACAACTTTTTCGTAGTATGCAAGCTATGCCTTTGCTGGAGCGTACTGCCCTTCAGATGGCTAAGGGACATATTCTGGACGTCGGTGCAGGAAGCGGTTGCCATGCTTTAGCACTTCAGGAAATGGAAAAAGAGGTCTGTGCTATCGATATTTCACCACTTTCTGTCGATGTAATGAAAAAGCGCGGTGTAAAAGATTGCCGCCTCATCAATCTTTTCGATGAGACATTCACCGAATCATTCGATACCATCTTAATGCTTATGAATGGTTCAGGTATCATCGGAAAGCTTAGTAATATGCCAGCTTTCTTCCAACGAATGAAACGTATCCTGCGTCCGAATGGATGTATCTTAATGGATTCTAGCGATCTGCGTTATCTTTTCGAAGAAGAAGACGGAAGTATGCTAATTAATCTTGCCGGAGATTATTACGGAGAGATCGATTTTCAAATGCAATACAAGGAAATTAAAGGAGAACCGTTTGATTGGTTATACGTAGATTTCCAGACACTCAGTTTATATGCTTATGAGTGCGGATTTAAAGCAGAGTTAGTCAAGGAAGGAAAACACTATGACTATTTGACTAAGTTGAGTATTATTTAAAGAATCAACTTCATTTGAACAGAGAATAGCAAAGAGGGGAAATATACAAGTGATACATTTTGACTCATTCAATATTTCTTCCCCTCTTGTTTTAATGGAAAATGTAAATATTACTATTTCAGCATTTCATTGATTTTCTCTACAAGTGATGCGAACTCTTCTTCGTTATACAAACGTGTCAGCATCACAATTCGTCCTTCACGGTCAATCAAGACATTTCTTGTTATTCCTGCATCCCGTAGCGCATATTTCGCAAAAATATCAGCACCGGGATCTAATCCCAATGGATAAGTTACTCCGGTAGACTTGGCAAAAGCAAGAACTTTATCCAGAGGTTCGTCGCGATCAATGCCAATCAAAGCAAAATCAGCATTATCCTTATGCTTCAACCAAATATCTTTTTCAATAAATGGCATTTCTTTACGACATACTCCGCACCAACTGGCCGTAAATTGCAACATAACCACTTTACCACGAAGAGAAGACAAGGTTACTTGCTTACCGTCAGTCAATATGATAGTAAAATCAGGAGCCATTTCACCTACCTTCACTATATATCCCACTTTATCTGCTTCTACCGCAATCGTATCACTTGTCTTCTTTACACTATCTGTCACTGTTTCAACCGTTTCAGTTCCTTTCTTCTGACCGGAACAGGCGATTAACCCGATGGCTAAAAACGCCATACCACATACACTCATCATTTTCTTTTTCATCTTTTACGACTATTAGTTAGACTACAAATATAAAAAAAGTAAACTTAGTATTTGCAAATTAAAAAGATATTTTTACCTTTGCACCCGCAAAAGAAAAAATGCCTCTTTAGCTCAGTTGGCCAGAGCACGTGATTTGTAATCTCGGGGTCGTTGGTTCGAATCCGACAAGAGGCTCTCTCAAAAACGAATGCCGCTTTATGCGGCATTTTTTATTCCTCCCCTATTCTAACCTTTGATTCTACGCTCACGAAATACCACAATACTCACCGCCAATAGAATTAACAAAATACCAACGGCACTGTTCATGGTAAAAAGCTCATGAAAAGCCCAAACACCTATTACTACGGCTGTCAATGGTTCCATAGCTCCTAAAATAGAGGTTAATGTAGGACCTGCATATTTAATAGCCTGTACCAAAGTAATATTAGAAATAGCTGTAGCCGGTAAAGCGAGCCCCAAAATAATCAACCAGGTATATTCATCTGTTACCATTCGGAGTCCGGTTGTACAGCCGCATCCTATTAGATAGAAAATAGTTCCTATCCCCATGACATAACAAGTCAGAACAGTGGAATTAATCTGCACAGCCCTCGTCTTCCGAACTCCGATAATATAACCTGCATAAGAAAAGACAGAAACACAGGCCCCAATTAATCCGATTGTTGTATTTCCATTCTCAACATTCAGTTCTCCTGAAGAAAGCATGGATGCTCCAAACAGTGACATCAAAACAGCAATAATCACCCACATAGATTTCTTCTCCCCGAAAAAGAACATCATTACTAACGCAACAGCCAATGGATACATAAAATGAATAGTAGAAGCAACTCCACTCGCAATATTCTGATAAGCGACAATCAAACTAAAAGAAGTGGCAGCCCGAAATAAACTCAAACAGAACACGACAATAAAATCCCTTCTGCTCAACCGGAAATTACATCCAGAGAGCAAACCAATGATCGTCAAAGTAATAGCAGCTACTCCCCAGCGATAGGAAAGTACCTCAAAAGATGAAAATCCTGCCAACAACAACGTGATAGAAAAAACGGAGCTAACCCAAAAGTAGAGGAAGATGCCGCTGCATACAATATGCCTTTTATACGATTCATAACATGATCTGTTTTTATCTTCTATATTCTTACTTTCGATCATAATATCGAATTTCAATACAAAAATCGTACTTTTTTGCTGATTATCATAATTATTCAAATATAAATATGTAACTTGGCATAAGAAAGAATATAAATACAACACTAAAATGAGAAAGAAAAAAAGACACGACAATTTACCTATATTAATTATACTACTTATTGCATTGTTCATCTTATGGGCACAGTGTGAAGAATTACCAGAATTAAGAGATTTAGGCTTCATTTCAGGAGGACTATATCTTGCATGGTTATATTGGAAAAAAATTCTGGAACGTAATAAAGTGCGCAAATCGTTTCGTATTCTCGAAGACATATTAAAACGAGATTCCGAACAAACATTTAAAGAAGAAGAGCCAAAAGACAGCAAGCTATATATACATACGGAGTATCAAGGCAAAGATGTAGCATTTACTTTAGCTTTGATGTACATTGAAGATGAACCGCTAACGGTATTCTCCATGAGTTTTATTTTACCTTCTGAAAACTATGAAGAAGATTGGAAGAAGATAACTACAACAGCAAAATCCGTAGCAAAACAATATCTGAAGGAGCAAGAATGTGTATTTTTCATTAATGAAGAAACTTTTCATTCCTGCCAAATCAGCTTTGAAGCCAAAATCTTTATTTCACAAGATATCTTCGACAAGCTCTACCATTTTTTTCAACAAACAATCAAAACATATCATCTGCAATCCATTGAACATTATATCCATTTCTATGACAGATCCGCTGAATATCATCACTATATGCATTATCGCAATGGTGAAGTAATCAAAGGTATTATTGTTACTGAAGATCATGAATACATTTCAATGGAACCTAACCAAAGCGATTCATATAGTTTATACGAACTTCAGGATGATAGTGAATTAATCGATATTACAGAAATAAGCAAACAAGAGTTTGAAGAAATACAAACTAAAGTTGGATAAAATAAGAAAGGAAAGATTTATCAACATATTTAAACTTCTATAAGCCTCCTTCTCTTCCTAAAGGAGATTTTTTGAGATTATTTAATCCAGAGTTTATTAGCTTCTGCAAAAAAACTCCTAAATCATTGATAATACTTTCAAATTCCATAGTTGTTCCTATTATACTCGACCAGTTAATATTAGTAATAATATCCAGTTGATTTAAAACGTCTTGATCTTTATGAGCTGCAGTGTTATTTCTTACGGTGTATAAGTATGTGGAATTCTTCGATTGAAATTGATTTAGTCGAGAACGGATATTTTTAAGTTCTAACTCAAAGGCCGTTATATCAATCCTCTTAGATACGAGATCTTTAAAGTTTTTACCTAATAATTCAAATATGTCTTTTGATGATTCATACATAATAGTACATATCTGCCTTGCATAAAATCTTTTATGCCACTCTGTTTCTGCAAAAAACATCCCCACTTGTATCGTTTTTATATCAATCGAGATCAAATTGACAAAACCGGAAATATTCCAAATCAATTTATTGTCATCAAATACAATTCTTTGAGTTTCATACTCTTGTTTCTTTAAAACATCTTGCTCATTATTAGCCTTATCAATACAATATTGAATTTGTTGATTACAGTGATTGATACTTTTTTTAAACAAATCCAACATCATCTCTTGTTCTCTAATTTTTTCTAGAAGGGTTAATTTTAGCTCTTTACCTTCTCTACCTTGCATTTTTTTTGCAAGTTCCCTGTCTACTCCTGAAATATTATATTTCATGCCTAAATTTTTTAATTAAGATAAGATCTATCAGTCTATAAAAGTTTATATATTAATATTTTAATTTAAGGTTCCATCCTTATCCCCTTATAAAGCACCATAGTAACTGTCCTCAATTTCTCATGCTTCTAAATCGATTCAAAGCATGATAGATAAATACTTCCCTTAAAGCAACTATGTCGGCTTCAACAACTAATTATACGGACTGCTCGTGCCCGTAGTGCCCCCGATTCTTCATTAGAGACTAATCCTGTGGAAATAGATTGATGCACTCTAAAAAGAGTGCGTTCGTCTATAATTTCTTGATTCTTTTCTTTATGAATATATTCTAATTCAGAGATAAAAGTATTGTAGAGTTTTTTAAGCATCTGGGCATCTTCATATCTCTTTTCGGAAGTAATACCGTCTTTCAGTAACGCTTCGATTTCATACCTTAGCATATTTGATGAGGTTATTTTATATGCAGTAAAAGTAATTATAAAAAAATTATTTTTACTATGCGCCTCTCTAAAACCCCTTAAATCACTGGAGAATCGTTGGTTTCAATCCTCTTTTTAGTCCTTAAACCAAAAAACCTTGTAACCATATACTGAAATTCAGTTAGTTACAAGGTTTTTCTGAGGTTCCTGGCGGATTCGAACCGCCGTACACGGTTTTGCAGACCGCTGACTAAGCCACTCATCCAAGGAACCATTTTTCCTGTTTGCGGTTGCAAAGGTAGTACAAATTTTGAAACTACCAACTATCCGCAACAATTTTTCTTTGTACTTTTTTTCTTATTCCCACATTCCTTCTGCTTCTTCTCCATCATATCCTTTAATTCACAACCAGTTACACAAGTAGAACAAGGATTAGCTTTTTCTTTAGTTCGCCGAAAAAAAAGAAAAATTCCATATAATACGCGGATAATACAAAATATAATTAATACCCCGACTATCCATTCTTGCCAATTACTCATACAAACAATCCTCCAATCTGATACACAGCAAATGAAACAACCCAAGCCAATATGGTAGTGTAACCCGCAGCAAAGAATGCCCATTTCCAACTACCAGATTCCTGTTTAATAGCCGCAAAAGTCGCAATACAAGGGAAATAAATCAGAACAAACAGCATATAACAGTAGGCAATCAACGGCGTTATCGGTATACGATCCGCCAGACTGACTGCATCCGCATCCGCATCGTTAGCATACAAAACGCCTAATGTACTTACTACTAATTCCTTGGCTCCCACACCTGATATCAATCCGATACCCAACTTCCAATCAAATCCCAAAGGCTTTAGAACAGGTTCTACCGCCTGTCCAATCCGCCCGATATAAGAATTCTCCTGTTGTTCTGCCACAGTTTCATAACTATCGTGATTCGGATAATACCCAAGGAACCAGATTATGATAGAAGCAATCATAATAATACCTCCCATCTTTTTCAGATATTGTTCACCCTTTTCCCAAGTATGACGAATAATAGATTTCGCCGTCGGCATACGATAAGGAGGAAGTTCCATTACAAACGGAGTGTCATCTCCTTTCACCAGGAACTTACTGAAGATTCGTGCTAATAAAACGGCTAATAAAATACCCGTCACATAAATACTCAGCAATACCAAACTAGCAGAACGAGGGAAGAATGCACCTACCAACAACAAATAGATAGGTAATCGGGCACTACAAGACATCAAAGGATTAATCAACATCGTGATAAGACGGCTCTTCCGATTTTCAATGGTTCGGGAAGCCATAATAGCAGGAACATTACAGCCAAATCCCATAATCAAAGGAATAAACGACTTTCCATGCAATCCCATCTTGTGCATAATCTTATCCATAATGAAAGCAGCACGAGCCATATAGCCGGAATCCTCCATCAGAGATATACAGAAATAAAGAATCAGGATATTCGGCAGAAAGACAATTACTCCTCCTACCCCACCAACGATTCCATCAATCAGCATATCCTTCAAAGGACCTTCAGCCATATTGTTACGAATCAGATTTCCAAACTGCTCTACCAACCATTCAATTCCCATCATCGGATATTCTCCCAACACAAACGTTCCTTCAAACATCAGATACATAAAAAGGAAAAAGATGGGATATCCCCAGATACGGTGAGTAACAATCGAGTCCAGTACTTTAGTCGTCTGCTCCTGTTCCAAATGATTATCAGTAAACGTTTCTTTCAACGCTCCACTGATAAAACCATATTTAGCATCCGTAATGGCAGATTCACAATCTTCCTTCATAGTCTCCTGAATGCGTTTGGCCATTTTATCCCGGACGCGAATTATGTCTTCTCCATTAGGCAATGTATGAATAAAACGTTCAATATCCGGATCATTCTCCAATAATTTTATAGAAAGAAAACGAGTTGAATATTTGTGACGAATAAATTCATTTTCAGACACTTCTTCTTTGACAGCCTCAATGGCTTTCTCCAGATCGGTACCATGATTGATGTGAATATGCCGGAATACACGTCCGGAAGAAGGATGTTTATGAACATAATCCTCCATATGATCTTCTTCATGCTCCTTTCGGTCTTCCAAAGAATCATGCCACTCTGTGAGGTCCTTCAACACTTCCGGATTCATCTTTCCACGCTTATCAAAGAAATCAATCCCTTCGTAAAGATTGATAACTACATGAAACAATGTTTCCACTCCCCTATTTTTCTTACAGACAGTAGGAACCATAGGCACTCCGAATAGTTTACTCAGTAGATGATAATCCAAATTATTTCCACTGGCTTCCAGTTCGTCATAGATATTGAGAGCCACTACCATACGAACATTCATATCAATGAGCTGCGTAGTAAGATAGAGATTCCGTTCCAAATTAGAAGAATCGACCACATTGATGATCACATCCGGAGTTTCATCAATAATATGCCGACGTACATAAATTTCTTCAGGAGTATATGCAGAAAGAGAATACGTTCCGGGAAGATCGACAATCCGGAAATGATAACCTTCAAAATCGAAATAACCTTCTTTGGCATCCACAGTCACACCGCTATAATTCCCCACATGCTCATGCGCACCCGAAGCCAGGTTAAAAAGAGAAGTCTTGCCACAATTCGGATTTCCCACTAATGCCACATTAATGGTGCGACGTTTTCCCAAAGCAGCCCGCTTCAGGTCTTCCTCTCTCACTGAAACATCTTCAGCCAAACCTTCATGATAAGCAAACTCGCCAGCTGTTTTCTTAGCCTCCTCTTCGCTTACCACCTCTATCATCTCAGCCTCTTGCCGGCGAAGAGAAATCTCATATCCCAGAATTTTATATTTAATAGGGTCCCTTAGTGGAGCATTCAGCAATACTTCAACGGTCTTACCTTTTATAAAACCCATCTCCACTATACGTTTACGAAAACCTCCATGTCCTAACACCTTGACAATAACACCCTTCTCACCTGTTTTTAACTCAGATAAACGCATAACTCTCTAAATTTTCGGCAAAGATAATTCATAACTTTCTTGCATACAAATTATTTAGAATGTTTTTAAATAACAACATTGATAACCTTCTTTACTCATTCATTTTTTAATTCCTCCTCATGCAAACGTTCACACTTCTTTTTATACCGGATAAAGCGTAAGGTCCATTCACGTGTTTTTTCCATAAACTCTTCTTCTGTAAGCTGTTCGTAGTAATAATTCAGAATACGTTCGTAAAAACTCAATTTTTTATCATCCCTTTTTTTAATTGCTCGTAAGTTTCCTTACTCATTTTTAATTCGTGACACATTTCTGTGATTTTCACGTGTTCAAACTTTAGCAATTCTTCAATAAAAAGCCCAAAGGCATAATGGTGAAATTCTTTTTTCATTTCTTCTTCTCATTTAATTATTAAAATAAAGTTATTATACACTAAATATTTTCACAATGGTTCATACATATCTGAACCTCACTTATTTTATTTATCATAATTTCGCAACATGTTCTGAAAGACAGAACAATATTTAATTCAATCAATATAAAAATGAATATCATGAAAAATGTTTTAACAAATGAATATAAGATGTCTTATTTCATGCCCCCTATTGCTCCCATAAAAAATGAACAGGGACAGACTATTGCTCCCGCCACACTCATCCCCTTTTGTGATGTTTCAGCAAATCAAATATACCAGATGATTACACGTAGCGAGAAACTCAGAATACTGACCGAGCAAGTACGCAGTGCGGCAGATATAAGGACAGGCAAAGCTTCACTACTACCCTATGTAACACCTTGCGGAATATTCACTCGTCGCAACAGCAAATGTTTTGTATCACCTTCCGGCTTAGCGATAGTAGATATAGATCACATGGATTCTTATCAGGAAGCGGCAGAATTGCGCTATGCATTGTTCAATGATCCGTTTCTCCGTCCGGTTCTCACATTTATCAGCCCCAGTGGTCGGGGTGTAAAAGCATTTGTACCCTACTGTGCGGCAAGTCAGGATGATGAAGTGAAACGTGTTACAGAAAACATGATTTGGGCAATGCAATATGTCGAGCTAACCTATGGAGCAAAAAACGATCTTTCTACCAATACACCGACTAAGGGAGTAGACATTTCAGGTAAAGACATAGTGAGAGCCTGTTTCCTTAGTCATGACCCGGAAGCATTATTTCGAACATTATAAGTTTTATCAATATGGAATTACAAATTTTGAATTAATTATTTATCATCTAAAAAAATGAACAACATTGAATCTTTATACCACCTCACCGAAGTGGTAGAAACGGCAGGGACCGATATTGCCCCCACTTATGCCGAGTATGTACAATTGGCATTTGCCATCGCAACAGATTGCGGTGAAGCCGGACGTGAGTTTTTTCATCGCCTATGTAGATTATCGGCCAAGTATCAACATGAACACGCCGAACGGATATACTCCAACGCACTCATCAAGCAGCATGGAGACATACACTTAGGCACAGTATTTCATCTGTCCGAAATGGCAGGAATAGAATTCCCCAAAGAAAAACTGATGAACAACCAAACGAGTGCAACAGGTACAGTAAGTTCACCCCATCAAAATCTCACACACGCGCACGTATATAATAAGGTAGACAACGAGAAAACGGAAGACGCTGATGAACCGGAAGAACGGCTGTCCGGCAGTGAACCACACCAGCCATTGCCTACTTTTCCCACAGCAGACTGGCCGCAACTTTTGATGCGTATCATAAGCTACGGCACTACCGCTGCACAACAGGATATACTTCTACTCGGATCATTAACCACTTTGGGTGCCAGCATAGAACGATATGTGAGATGTCCTTACGGCGGAAGATTCCAATCACCTTGCTTGCAAACCTTTATTGTGGCCCCTTCAGCTGCGGGAAAAGGGACTCTTCCGTTCGTTCGCATGCTCGTAGAACCCATTCACGAAGAACTTCGTCGACAATCGGAAGAAGAGCTGAAACGATACCACCGAGAAAAAGCAGCCTACGACATACTAGGTAAGGAACGTGCTAAAGTAGAAGCTCCTCAAATGCCTCTAAACAAAATGTTTCTGATCGCAGGAAACAACACCGGTACGGGAATCCTGCAAAACATCATGGATGCCGACGGCACAGGTTTTATTTGTGAGGCTGAAGCAGACACCATCTCCTCCGCCATCGGTTCAGAATACGGGCATTGGAGCGATACCCTCCGCAAGGCATTCGACCACGACCGATTATCGTATAATCGCCGCACCGACCGGGAATACCGGGAAGTGAAGAGAAGCTACCTTTCCGTCTTGCTATCCGGAACCCCCGCACAAGTAAAATCACTGATTCCTTCACCAGAAAACGGTCTCTTTTCACGCCAGTTATTCTACTACATATACGGTATACGGGCATGGGTCGATCAGTTTGATAAAGACGAGACAGATAAAGAAGCCTTTTTCACTGCCATGGGACTGGAATGGGAAAAGAAACTAAAGCTACTGAAGGCACATGGTATTCACACGCTCCGGCTCACTGATGAACAGAAACAGGAGTTCAATCAACACTTTTCCAACTTGTTCGACCGTTCAAACATCGCCAACGGCAGTGAAATGAACAGTTCAGTAGCACGACTAGCTGTCAATACATGCCGTATCATGGCAGAAGTAGCCACACTGCGTACCCTCGAAACTCCCCAACCTTATTGTCCGCAGACCTCCAACAAACAGACCTTTACTCCGGACAAAGACATCGCTATCGACAATATCAAAGACAATATCATTACTCGCTGGGATATAACCATTAGTCCCGAGGATTTTAAAGCCGTATTAGGCTTGTAACACCCCTCTATTGTCATGCCACGCATATATTGTCTTTCCTTCCCCCTACCGAAATCAGTCATCGGATTAATGCCGACCGTGACGCTTTTTTCGACGCTTTGGGCAACAAGTTTACCCGTACACAGATGTTGGAACAAGCAGAAAAGATGGAAATTAAAGCTAATACCGCTCTCACCTGGCTTAAACGCTTGGTAAAGCGCCGATTAATAACCAGTGTCGACGGTAAAGGCTCTTACGCACGCGTACACGTGTGTGCGTGCTAGAGAGGTCGGGGAAAGGTGTACTTATTGTACCCATTTACCCATAAACCACCCCACTGCTTTGTAGGAGTTAAAGCATAGCTATAGAGATCGTAAAGCTATGCTTTAACTCCTACAAAGCAGTGTTTTTTACGGTTCACCCAACGCATCTACAATTACCCTTACTTCCAACGGCGTATAAGATCGGCGTTGTGGCTGATATCCCAAGTCATACAGCCGTTGTTGAAGCCCGGGACATCGGGTAATCCATTTATTCATTTTCCGGTAAGCGGCAATACTAGTCAGTTCGGGAGAATAGAGTTGAGCGAGTTCCATGCGGCCATAAGCACGTATTTTGAATTCTATCATGGCTTATAAGTTTCTGATTTATAGTCACAAAATTAACTAAATATATCCATATTTACAACATTATATACCGGGAATAAGGGACAATAATTGACTATAAGTGACTATAACAGCTCACTACTGAGCATAACCGACTTTCGCGAATTTCAGTGAGTTATCTTTGTATCGTCAAAAGGGAAAAATCTCCGCGACACGATGTTTAACCATTAAATTTTATTGTTTTATGATTCGTTACAAGATTTATCAAAACCAACAAAAGAAAGGAGTGAACGCAGGTAAGTGGTTCGCTCGTTCGGTTGCCGACGAAACGTTCGACTTAGCAAAGTTAGCCGAACACATGTCTAAACACAACACTCCGTATTCTGGTGGTGTTATCAAAGGTGTGCTCACAGATATGGTAGGCTGTATCAAAGAATTGTTGCTCGACGGCAAGAACGTAAAAATTGACGATCTGGCAATCTTTGGTGTAGGTATCCGCAGTAAAGCGGCCGAAACACTGGACGATTTTTCACTAGAGAAAAACATCACAGGTATGCGTCTCAAAGCTAGAGCTACCGGCAATCTATCTACTACCAACCTGAAACTTGACAGCCAGTTGAAACAGCAAACCGAGTATCAGAAACCGACTACCCCAGGAGGAGAAGGCTCTGGTAATACCCCGGACCCTAAACCGGATGAGGGTGAATCTCCTGATCCCACTCTCTAATTCTTCTAATTAAAATTTTATCAACTTAAAAACGGAATCACATGAGTAGTTCATCTTCACCCCGCTCCAAATGGAGCTTTATTGTTAAAGTTATCATCACTATCGCCACCGCTATCGGAGGGTTGATAGGTGTACAGAGTTGTATGTAGGCTTATGCGAACCATCACGCTGTTCATCATTCATTGCAGTGCCACACCGGAGGGAAAATCCCTCCCGGTGGAGGCTTGCCGACAAGATCATATCCATCACCGGGGTTTCCTCGATATCGGTTACCATTTTTATATCACACGCGATGGAGAGATCCACCGGGGCCGTCCTTTGGAAAAAGTCGGAGCGCATTGTGTGAATCACAACACGCACTCTATCGGAATTTGCTATGAAGGAGGATTAGACATAAATGGAGTACCTAAGGATACACGCACGCTGGAGCAACGAGGTTCTTTGCTGGCTTTACTTCGAGAATTACGGAGAAGATTTCCGAAAGCGTTGATAGTAGGACATCATGATCTGAATCCGATGAAAGAATGTCCATGCTTTAATTGTGTGAAGGAATTTGAGGAGTTGTAAGATAGGATTGATAAAGGGATTTATAAGGTGGAAGCTTTATAGGTCCCTTTCAATTTTATTAACCACCCTCCATCGTACAAACACATTGATATTTCGTCTCAGTGAAAAGAAGTTCTTATTACTAATTACAAACTAAAATTGGATATGAAGTATTAACCGGCAAGAATTGCTTCTTTAATACACTCAACAATGTAACATACATCATCATCAGTAACGCATGGACCACTAGGCAGGCACATACCAACTTTAAAGAGACTTTCTGAAACCCCGTTCACATAAGCATCAGCATCGGCATATACTGGTTGTTTATGCATAGGTTTCCAAAGAGGGCGACTCTCAATGCCTTTCGTATCAAGGAAAATACGCATAGCTTCAACATTAGCATTAGGTTCGCAATCGGTATGCAATTCTTTTGCCTCGTGAGTTACACCGGCAGCACCTCCCACTGCACCCTGAACAGCTGACTTATAAGCGTTCTCCTGTCCGTTCACCCTCAATGCAGGGTCAAGAGTTATGGTACAGAGCCAATAATTGCTATCGTATTCTCCTGTGGAAGGCTGACTATGAATAGTCACACCTTGAATGTCAGCAAGCAGCTCCTCATACATCTTCTGAATGTGCTTATGGTGAGAAATATGATCGTTAGCCACAGTCATCTGACCTCGACCGATACCAGCGCAGATATTTGACATACGATAGTTATAACCGATCTTCTCGTGTTGATAATATGGATACGCTTCACGAGCCTGGGTAGCATAGAACATTATTTCTTTCTTATCATCTGCAGAAGGAGTTATTAGAGCACCACCACCTGAAGTCGTAATCATCTTATTACCATTGAAACTCAGCACACCGTATTTTCCGAATGTACCACACATCTGCCATTATACTTCGAGCCAAAACCTTCGGCAGCATCCTCGATAACAGGGATGTCGTACTTCTCCGCAACTGCTATGATTTCATCGATCTTGGCAGGCATACCATACAGATACACAGGTACAATCGCTTTCGGTTTCTTTCCAGTTTTCTCAATACGGTCTTTGATAGCTACTTCTAATAGTTCAGGATCCATGTTCCAGGTATCCATTTCCGAATCCACGAACACAGGTTTAGCACCAAGATAAGTTATCGGGTGCGAGGAAGCACAAAAAGTAAACGACTGCACAATCACTTCGTCACCGGGCTTCACACCACAAGCGATCAAGGCCAAATGCACAGCAGCTGTACCTGCAGACAAAGCAACGACCTCCTTAGTTTCAAGCTCGTCAATACTCGCTGTCACAAACTCCTTCAAGTCTGCCTCAAATCCATTCACATTAGGTCCTAAAGGCACTACCCAATTGGTATCGAACGCCTCTTTAATGAAGCTTTGTTCTTTGCCCGACATGTGGGCAAGACATAGATAAATCCTGTTTGACATAAAACCACAATTTAGTTTACTAGAATTAGAAATTTGCCTATACACTTTTAAGTATAGGCATAAAAAGAAACCGACCCGTATGAGTTACGAATCAGACATATAAAAAATGATACAATAATACTTTATTGAATATACTGTCTTTCAATCCAATTATTAGAGATATGCTTTACTCAATATCGATTTTGATCAACAGAGAAAAATATATACCATGTAATGCTTGCAGACGATTTCCATCTAAAGAAAGCATATTGAAGTCCTGTGCCATAAACTGAAAAATGATATGCAAATTGAGGTAATAATTAGCAGATTAAAAAAAGGATCTGCTTACTTTTACCTTACTTTAGTCCAATGTCCAGAATATACTATATAGCCATTCTGTTGACTCATTATTCTCAACTTTTCTTCATTTTTCAAAGCTTGATTTTTATTACTTCTTTTCCATTTAGTGAAAACCGGCAGATGAGGAATATAAGAATCGCCAGTAAATAAACATTTCTCAATCAAATAACAGATACAACTAGAATCATGTCCAGGTGTTGGTATACAATTTATTTCTATACCTGCAATTCTTTGCAAACAATTAGATGCAATTAGTATTGTTTGAACATCTTCATCTAACACGAATGGATCTTTATGATATTTTGAGAGATTAACTCGAATATCCTTTAGACCTATCATACAAATCTCTGTCACATAAACTTTACATTGAAAATTAATGCTACGTAAAAGATTATTTAATCCATAAACATGATCATAATGGCAGTGGGTAATAAAGATTCCAACAAGTCTTAGACCTCTATTATTTAATTCATCCAAAATAGGTTGTACATCACCACAGTCAATTAATATAGCGTCATGTTTCTCTTCTTTATAAAGAAGAAAGGAACAAGACTGTAATACAGAATTTCTGATTGTTACAACTTTCATTTATCGCACCGTAAAGCCTCCATCGATTATAAGATTTTGGCCTGTTACCCAGCGTGAAGCATCACTTAACAGATAAATACAAGCATTGGAAATATCTGTCGTCTCGCCAAATCCTAATAAATGCTTAGCCTCAAACTGTACTCGCAATTCAGGATCTTGCATATATGGTTGATTCATATTTATAGGTGTTTGCACAACCCCAGGTGAGACGCAATTTACACGTATTTTCTTAGCCGCAAATTCGCACGCAAGAGAGCGTGAAGCAGAAATAAGAGCACCTTTTGTCATAGAATATAGGGATTTAGCACTTTCACCAACACATCCCATGACAGAAGAAAAGAAAACAATACTTCCACCTTCTTTAACAAAACGTTTTACCTTGCAACACTCTTTAGTCAGCATCATAGCACCAATAACATTCGCTTTAAAGAAAGTATCCATAAGCTCAGCTGTAGTTATTTTAAGAGGCATTGTATTAGAGATTCCTGCACAATGTAAAATACCTGACAACGGGCCACATTCAGCTATCACGTTTTGAACTTTTTCAGGCAAAGTTTTAAAATCCGTCAAATCAACACAATAATACTTATGGCCTTCACCCTCACATAATGAAAGTGTTTGTTGCAAACGTTCTTTATTACGAGCGAGCAGAATTACTTTTGCTCCCATTTTACTGCAATCAATAGCACATTGTGCTCCAATGCCACTTGATGCTCCAGTAACGAGAATGGTCTTTCCCAATAATGAAAACGGATTCATTCTTCTCCTTATTTTATTGTTTTACCATCTTTCACTTCAACGATATCACTTATCTTACAATCTACAAATGGAACTATTGCAGTTGCCCAAGTCATACCTACTCCAAAGGCACTAAGTAGTAACGTATTTTCTCCACTTAATTTATCTTTCAACTCACTTACAATTGTTAGCGGTACAGATACAGAAGATGTATTACCATATTTATGTATAGTAGCAGGAATTTTATCCGCATCTAACTTCATTTTCTTTGCAATGTAAGAGTTAATGAAGTTATTTGCTTGATGGAATATTATATAATCCAACTGGCTTGTTTCAATTTCTGCATATTCCAACGTATTCTTAACATCTCGAGGTATTTCACGAATGACAAAATTAAAAACATCACCACCATTCATATATCCTTGTTCGTCGCTACGTATGTTGCCATATTCATCTACAATCTTTTCTGTTAAAGTTTCTACAGAACTTGGATTTCTATATCCTCCTCCTTTTATCATGATAAGGTCAAATCTTGAACCATCTGAATTTAAAGAAAAGGTGCTTTTGCCAAACTTTTCATCGCGCTCTACTAAAGCAGCCACACCGCCATCACCAAAAATAAATGCGCTACGTCTATCTTTTGGAGAATAAACTTTTGAACGAGTTTCACCATCCAAAACCAACGCTTTACGAATACCAGAATTCTGGATCATACTATATGCTACAGATAAACCATAACAAAAGCCAGAGCAGCCCAAAGTTATATCAAAAGCGATACATGAGTTTGATAATTTCAGTCTATCTTGCAATATAACAGAGGTTGCAGGCATTCTATAATCAGGAGTTTGAGATATAAATATTAGTAAATCTATCTCTTCACGATTAATATTATTGTCTTCTATCAATTTTTCAACAGCAGCATAGCATAAATCAGAAGAACATGTGTTTTCATCCGCAAAACGTCGTTCAAAAACCCCAACCTTATCAACTACTTCCTTGACCTGATCAGCAGGAAAATATTCAGTATATTCGTAATTGTTAATAACACGTTGAGGAACAGCTGCCGCCATAGCTGTTACTCCAACGTTTTGGAAAGTTAAAAATGCCATATTTCTATGCAATTGCTAAATTATAAAGATCTTGAATTGTTATACACTCCTTAATAGCACTCGAAGATATTTCTTTTTCAAACTCCTCGTCGAAAAATGCAATAAGTAACATAACAGATAAAGAACTCCAATCGTCCAATTCACGAAATTCTGTCTCAGGCATCAAATTTTCAACACTCTCAATTTCAACGGCCTCTGCCAATCTCTCAATAAAATCTTTGAATTCCATAATTTTATTAATTTAATTATTTACATTAATACTTTACCATACTAGCAGGCACACCTACATATGTACATCCATCTTTGGGTTTTCTTAGAAGAACCGCACCAGCTCCCACTGTAACATTGTTACCCACAGTTTTCTGTTGAATAATTCCACTGTTAAATCCCCAGAAGTTTTCATTCCCTATTTTCACTTCACCAGAAATTCTTACACCTGGCATAAATGCATTGAAATCACCTACAGTTGCATCATGACCAAAATTACCATCAGCATTCACCACATTAAATTTGCCCAACGACACATTTACACTTATACCCACTCCTCTACACAAGATATTTCCCTTGCCTATAACATTAGTTTTCCTATCAGCAAAGAAACAACTCGGGTCAATTATATTGGGAAAATCCACCTTTGGATTAATAATATTCTCGCTGATACGTCTCAACATTCTAGGATTTCCATTAGCAATACATACATCAATAGAAGTAGCCCATGCATTCAGTTCATTGATTCCTCCTAAGCACACACCATATTGCAACTGTTTGCCTTTTTCCACACCGTCATCAAAGAATCCTATAAAATTCCATTCTGGATTATTCATTCGTCTCATAGTACAGTATACCTCTTTACCAAACCCACCAGCACAATATATAGCAATATCTTTCATCTTTATTTCTTTTTAGTTTTTACCGTTAAAAGGAATCGTAGTCGCTTGCCCTTCCTTTGAGATATCTTCTCTAAACAAAACTTTCTTTATTGAAAATAAAATAACCTTGATATCAGTCATTAGTGAACAGTGGTCTACATACCACACGTCCAACTCAAATTTCTTTGTCCACGAAATGTTATTGCGACCATTCACTTGAGCCCAACCAGTTATACCTGGTCTTACTTCATGTCTGCGAGCCTGCTCTTTACTATAGAGAGGTAAATACTTCACTAACAACGGACGTGGTCCTATCAACGCCATGTCACCTTTTAGTACATTTATCAACTGTGGCAACTCATCAATTGATGTTGAGCGCACAAACTTACCTACTGGGGTCAGGCGGTCGGCATCGGGAAGAAGATTGCCCTCGGCATCACGCTCGTCAGTCATAGTCTTAAACTTTATCACCTTAAAAATTTTACCGTTTTTACCCGGGCGCTCTTGCGTGAAGAAAGCACCTGCACCCTTATTGGCAAAATGAAGCCAAATGGTGATAAACAATAAAATTGGCCAGATTATTGATAATGTAATAAATACGATTATGAAATCAACAATTCTTTTAAAATAGTTTTTATACATTATTGTCTTTATTTATAAAGTTGAAGAAGATTTTTCTAACCAACCTTTTCCTATCCGTATTCTATAAAAAGCCATAAGAAGAATGAGATATTGATATCGAACTAAAGATAACAAATGAAAAATAGCCCACTTTTTGCTATCGTTCACTTCTACTTACATATTGCACTGTATCAATAGCGTTCAAATAGACCTTTATTACAATATTTCGATCAAATTCCTTCTCTACTTTTTTTCGAGAAGCAAGCCCCATATTTTTCTTATCTTCCCATGATAAAGATAGAAATTGCCGGACTTTCAACAATAAATCATCGGCATCTTTAATTTTTGCCAACAAGCCATTCACTCCATCGTCTACTGCATCCTTACAGCCATTTGCATACGTGGTGATAATAGGACGAGCAGATGCACAACTCTCTAAAATAACATTCGACATACCTTCATGATAAGAAGGATGAATTAAACAGTGGCTTTGTGCAATATAGGGACGGACATCCAATTGTTTTCCATGAAAAATCACTATATTTTGCGAAACCAGTTCATTGAGTTCTTCTTCAAAATTTTCTTCAAAAGCGCCTACTATATGAAACTCCACATCTTTTCTTTCTTGTCGAATGATACGTGCTACATTAAAAAGTTCTTTGGTGCCTTTGTCATTCATCAAACGTCCGATATAGAGAAACTTCACCACATCATCTTGTGGATAATCCATCGCTTGGAAACGGCTTAAATTGACTCCCGAACCTGGAATAACTTCAATACGATTGGACACCATTCCTTTTGCCAAACAAAAAGCTTTATTATCACTATTTTGGAAGAAAACCTTATGTGCTTTTTTTAATCCTAATTTATACAACAAGATAATTATCTTCTGCAAAAGTCCTTGATTTACTACAGCAGTACCAAGCCCCGTAATATTGGCAATTTGCGGAACACGACTTAGGCGACAAGCCATACCCCCATAGACATTAGGTTTGATGGTGTAAGTCAGCACTACCTGTGGCTTAATAAATTTAATTAAATTTCTATAGGTAAATAACAAACTTATGTCTTTAATTGGATTCGTACTTCTGCGATCGATTTCCGTTGCTATACAATCTGCCCCAAGTGACTTTAATTCGTCCATCCTTTGATCATACGGAACTGAAATAGTCACTTTATGGCCTGCCTTTATGATAGCTTCTACTACTTCTTTTCGGAACGAAAGGAGTCCTGAAACATTATTTGCTAACAGTAAAATCTGCATAATATATTTAAAATAGTATGAGACAGTTCCAAATCTATGCTATACATAGGTAGGAACTGTTTTTGATTTAATTACAATCTTCCGTTAGCTTCTGTATTAGGTAATACCCATTTCACGTCGTAAACGATTGACTTTTCTTTGCCGAATAATTTTACATCCATTCCTGTGAACTCATTGTGAGCAACACCCAGTACTACAGCATCAAACTTGTCAGCAGGCAATTTATTAGTGATTTCAATACCATATTCATGCATTGCCACTGCAGGATTAGCCCATGGATCGTAAATAGTTAAATTCAAGTTATATTCCTTGAGTGACTTGACGATATCTACAATCTTCGTATTTCTACAATCTGGACAATTTTCTTTAAAAGTGAAACCAAGAATCAAGATACTTGAACCCAGTACCTGAATCCCCTTTTTCAGCATTAATTTAATCACTTGGTTAGCTACATACTCCCCCATACCATCATTCATACGACGACCAGCAAGGATAATTTCAGGATTGTATCCATGACGCTGAGCACATTGAGCCAAATAGTAAGGGTCTACACCAATGCAGTGACCACCTACCAAACCCGGGCGGAATGGAAGGAAATTCCATTTTGTACCTGCTGCCTCCAAAACTGCCTGAGTATCGATACCCATCAAATTGAAAATCTTAGCCAACTCATTTACAAAAGCAATGTTAATATCACGCTGGGAGTTTTCAATCACTTTAGCAGCTTCCGCTACCTTAATCGTTGGTGCAAGATGAGTTCCTGCGGTGATTACCGATGCATAAACATCGTTTACAACCTTACCTATTTCAGGAGTAGAACCCGAAGTCACCTTCTTAATTTTCTCTACTGTGTGAAGTTTATCACCTGGATTTATACGTTCTGGTGAATATCCTGCAAAGAAATCCTCATTGAATTTCAGACCAGATACTTTTTCTACAACCGGAAGACACTCATCTTCTGTAACACCTGGATATACTGTTGATTCATAAACAACAATGTCTCCCTTGCTGATTACCTTACCAATTGTAGTACTTGCCCCGTAAAGCGGAGTTAAATCAGGATTGTTATTCTCATCTACTGGAGTCGGTACGGCAACTACATAAAAATTACAATCTCTAATTTGCTCAATATCTGCCGTACACACAAATCCATGATTATTGATTGCATCTTGAAGAAGTTCATCACTGACCTCAAGAGTCGCATCGTGACCATCCATAAGGGCATCAACACGATGCTGATTCATATCAAAACCAATTGTTTTATACTTTGTAGAAAAAAGACGTGCAAGTGGCAACCCTACATAGCCAAGACCAATAACGGCAATTTTAATTTTCTTTTCCATAATATATTTATGAGATTAATTATACAAAAAGTATTTACAAATTCTCTCTATACCAAGCAATTGCCTCATTTAAACCTTTTGTAAAATCATATTGCGGATCATAGCCAAGCATTTCCTTAGCCTTACTAATATCGGCATTAGAGTGCTTGATATCACCTTTACGATCAGGACCGAAGTTAGGATCTATATTCTTTCCTAAAGCTTTTGTTAATGTGTAATAAATATCAATGAGATATTCTCGACCGCCATATGCAATATTGAAAGCTTGCCCTGCTACTTCATGTGAAGCCATACATGCTTTTAAGTTTGCTTCAATCACATTTTCAATGTAAGTAAAGTCACGACTCTGTTTTCCGTCACCATTAATAGTGGGCTGTTCATCATTCAGTAACTGCTTGATAAACTTAGGTAGTACTGCGGCATAGGCACCATGAGGATCTTGTCTGCGGCCAAATACATTGAAATAGCGCATACCATAAGTATCAAGTCCATAATGCCGCGTATACTGTTTTGCCCACTCTTCATCACAGCGTTTTGTCAATGCATACGGAGAAAGAAGGTTTCCTTCCACGCCTTCCTTTTTAGGCAAATTAGCCTCGTCACCATAAACTGATGAACTTGATGCATACACAAATTTCTTCACTCCATTTTGGCGAGCTGCCTCCAGCATGTTCAATGTACCTTGAATATTGTTCAAGCTATAGAACAAAGGCATTTCTATAGAACGAGGCACACTTCCCCATGCCGCCTGATTAAGTACATAGTCTACACCCGCACACGCTCTCATGCAGGTGTCAAAATCTTTAATATCTCCCTTAATAAATTCATAATTAGGGTTATTTAGAAACAAATCCACATTCTCTTGCTTTCCGGTGCTCAAATCGTCTAAACAGCGTACCTTATAACCAAGATTAAGAATGGCCTCACACAAATTTGATCCAATAAACCCAGCACCTCCTGTTACAAGAAATAGACTTCTCGCAGGAAATTGTAACTCTTTGTAAGTCATATTAATATATTATTTTCTTAGTTTTTTATACTCGTCAATATATTTCTGTGCTATATAATTGATGTCATATCTCTCTGCAAACTGATAGCATCGTTGAGCAACATTATCATAGTGTGTTCTATCACTAATGAGAGATTTTACTACCGAAGCGAGTAAATCTGCATTCTGATACTCAAAAAAGTCAGCTACTCCTGCGGCATTATCATTTAAACCTGGAACATCACTTGCAACAAAGGGTTTTCCACATGCCATTGCTTCGAGCATACTGATACTAAATCCTTCATATTTTGATGAAAGAATAATAATATCAGAGCCTTTCATTACCCCAATCACATCAGATCTCAAACCTAAAAAATGAATTCTATTATTTAAACCCTCATTGCCAACAATCCGTCGATGTTCTTCAAGCCCCTCGCCATCACCTATACATAAAAAATGTATATTATCTGACAGATTTTTCATACTCTGAAATACTGTCTTATAATCCTTCATCCATGCAAAACGCGCGACCATAGTTAAAAGAACTGTACCATCAGATAATCCTAATTCTTTTCGAATATTGACCGAAGGTGTCTGTTTAATTGCAGAAATATCTATTCCATTATTAATCACAGTAATTGGTAATCCTGTAACATGTTTTTCAAGAGAGTCTTTTACCTTTTCAGAGATAGCGAAAATGTAATCATACCTTTTATAGAAGAATCTATCAAAAATCTGAAAAATTTTCTTGCCTCTACGACGATTATTAGTGCTATGTTCTGTGTATACTAATATTGGCTTTTTCTTTTGACAGAATTTACAAGCCACAGCAAAATAAAGAGAAGGGAATAGGTGTACATGTATAATATCAAAATCGTTATCCCTTATATATTTCCAAAGTTTTATAAAATTAAGTGGTGAATAGAGAGAAGTAGATAAATTATCTACTTTTACGTCTATACTTTTAATATGATTACTAAACTCATCAGTTGAAGGAGCCACAAGATTTAATAATGAAACTTCAACTTCATTATTTTGATGTTCAGCAATAATTAAATCTAATAGAAATTTTTCAGCTCCTCCTCCCCGCTGAAGCCGATTTTCAAATTGTAGTATCTTCATATGTAGCTATTTGATGCCTCTTATTTTTCTTTTAGTAAGAAAAATCCTGCTAAGTCCGAACGCCTCCACAAATGGCGTATAAAATATTGTTATATGATTTAATTATTTTTAATCTCCTCAATTATCACTCCAATATATTGTGCAGTACCCACTTCGTTCAAATATATATGACCATTAAACAAAACAGGATTACTGATAAACCTTCTCCCCATAAAGCATATGCGTTCCTTTCAAAATCTTAGGATGTATATCCCTTAAAGATCTGTACCCTAAAAACGTGCCCCAACACAGTACTCTCATCTTCGAATAAACCTTTTTATTATGAATGTTCGAGAAAATCAAACTGGAACTTGTTCTATCAATCTTTCAATAAAGATTCATAAGCATGCCTTTTGCCCACCACAACTCCTATATATATTAGGAATTGCAAAACTCTAATTAGCCCCATATAAGTTGTTTTCTATAATTTTTTCATATACATTAGCTATCATATCTTTAGCTATACATTTCCATGAATACTGACCATCCTCATTCCAATCTGTCTTTATATTGTCAGCATAAACTTCTAGTATATCTGTATTAGAAACCATCCAATTAAGTCCTTCTGTTAAATGAGAAGAATCATCTGCCCTTACTATCTTTCCATATTTTCCATCTATCACTTCAATAGGTAAATTACCTGCATCGGTACACAGCATTGGTTTTCCTAATGCAAAAGCAGATTTTGTAACGCCACTCTGAGTTGCAGTTCGGTAAGGTAAAACAGCAAACATACTATTTCTTATAAGATTAGCTAATTCATCATTTTCTATATATCTATTAAGGATTATGACATTTTCATTATCCATATTCTTCACGATACCCACATTATCTTTTCCTGCCAACAAAAGTCTTATTCCTTGCTTTGGCAAGTTTGATTTAAGGTAACTTTCCACCAAAATATCTACACCTTTATAATAGTCTATACGACCAAAAAATAATACATATTTACCATATTGATTACTTATTAAGGGATACGAATTTAAGAAATCATATGCTCCCAATGTAGAATGATATATAGTATGAGGAATATTGTTTAGTTGTTTCTTTAGAATGTCATCCGAAATATATGAATAAAGCAAAATATTGTGCATCTTCTTTATCACAAAATTACGAACTTTATATAACAATTGTATTTTAAATGATTCGTTATTCCCATGTTCAATTACATCATGAACAGATAGTAACATTTTTCGTCTTCCATCCATCATAGCAGCAAGCATACTTTTTTTGTTTGCCAGTACCAACTAAATGCACAATATCAGGGTTGTAAGCCTCCATGAATCTAATCATTTTCTTATTAAGACGATAACAAGAGCCCAAAGAGAAGTTAGTGTAATCATTCACTATAAACCACTGTTTACGATCTATCATTCCATCGTATTTTTCCATACCAGGATATTCTGTAGCTATAATAATTTCTTCTTTTTTGAGTTGACTATCCAAACTGAATGCTGACGACTTCAGATTCATAGGTGCTACATACAACAACACTCGTACGTCAGCCAACTTGGATAATTCTCTTATGTAAGAAATCTCTAAATCAAAAAAGTTAGGTGAAGTAAGATATAATATTTTCATTTCTTAATCTAGTAAGCGTCACAAAGTGAGTATAAACTTTTTTCCATTAGATGCATAGAAGGCATCCACACAACTTTAGCACTAGTGTTATTTTATATTTTTCAATGATCTAAGCCTATATACGTAGCTATTGACTTAATTTCAAAACAATAAAACATAATAATCAATTTTTACAAAACAAACAAGTGTGATTACAAAAAACTCTTAATCATATATTTTAGCAATTGCATCATTATAACATGTCGATTTTAAAGGCATTTCGGATAAATATTTACCCTATCCACATGGACAAAAAATAGTCCCACTATATTCTTTCTTTTGGAAAAGAACAGTTCTTCAAAACTTTAATTTGTTTCCGTACTCTTGGCGAGATGTTTTTTTTGAACAAAGAATTTTTGATGATGATATTTTCTGCCTTATTTATATCTAAAATATTTATGACGCAATTTTCAACCTCAATATTGTAACTATTATCCCAAAAAACTAGTTTATGATCAAAACTGCAGTTACGTATTTTAATACTTGCCGTTTTATCAAGATTGATGATGGCAAGATCCTTGCCCTTATTGTTCTCCCCAAAGCTACATCCATCAATTATAATATTTTCCGTAATAGTTTGAGGATGGTTTGGCTCGATATCAATACCAGCACCTGGAGCAGTGAATTTAATAGAACCAATTTTGATAAATTTGCAATTTTTCACAAGGATATCCTTACCTGCAATTATGCTTAATCCTTGACGACGCCCGGATTCACATACAACATTCTGAATGCGCACATTATGACAAATGCTACCTCGCTCTCTTATCGATTGGCCTACATAGATACAGTCACCCCAACAATTCTTAATTTTAATATCTGTTATGTCAACATTATCAGAACTCTGTACAGAAATACCCATTCCCCATTGCCCTTTATCGCCAATATGAGTAGTAACATCCCCCATTATTATTCCTAAGCCATGCACTACAATATTACGTCTATTATCTATATCAATAATGTTGCAACTTTCAAGTTCGTTACCTTCTAAAATAATAGTTCCATCAAGTATAAGTTCTGTGTTACTATTTAGTACCATAACTGATGGATACTTTTTATCGGCTTTTACTGAATAATTTCCTCTTGCAATATAGATAGTACCTTTGTGATTATCCCCAGTAAGCATGCACATACTTCGAAAATTGCTTGTATTAGCTTCAGTATCTTCATTCATATTAAACCACGTACTATAAATATGCCTCACATTCCAATCACCACCAAATTGAATTCCATAGAATATAACAAAGGCAGCATCGGCTTTAATATTTGAATCGTTACCTTTAAGGAAACCATTACTTATTGAAGCATCACTATTAAATGAAAGAGAAGCCCCCTTAGGCATAGTAATTGTATCACCCAACAAGTCGTACTTATAACGTAGCACATATTCTGCACCAGATACTGTTAGCATAGACTGCTTAAGCACATTTTTCCCGTTTTCGAAGTTTTGAGGGAGTAGTATTTTCTTTGCACTAGCAATAAAAGGTATTGATATGCAGAATAAAAGAAAAGCATATTTCATCATTTTACTCATACCTATCATTTCATAAATTTACGAACCATGATTCTATGATACTGCTTTACTGATAACAAGAACAATATATCTCGCAATATATGACGAAGATTTCTTTCGTATCGAAGACAATGCATCACTATTAATTTACAACTTGTGATATATTCACGGTTCATTATACCCTCCGCATTATTCTCCATCATATCATCTGTAACACGATAATAAATACCTAATACAATTCCAGCCTGATGCTTTACAAAGATTCTTCTTGCTTTTTCATCATCAGAGTGCTTGGCAAGTCGTTCGAATCTATCAACTATATATAGTAAACTCTTAAGTCTTTTAGGATTCAACGTTTTGTCTGAGGTAATATTCCCTGATACTCTTCTAAGGTAGCAATAAGAAAAGATAGGCTGAAATACAACAGATTGCGCAAAAATCATCATCCGAGGAACAAACTCCATATCCTCATGTATAAGACCTTCAACAAAGTCAAGTTTGTTATCCAAAAGAAACTTCCGTCTTAATACATATATCTGAACGGGAGTATTAATAAATTTTTCATTAAGCATACATTCTTTGCCAGTACAATGATAACCATCAGGATAAGGATGACGCCTTTCTATAATTATTCTTCCTTCTTCATCATATTCTCTAATTCTGAAAACAAATACATCCTCTGTCGCTGATTTTAACAGATGAAGGATTTTATCAACACATCCATCTTCAAGCCAATCATCACTATCAACAAACCAAATATACTTACCCTGAGCAGCTAGAAGTCCAGTATTACGTGCCCCGCTAAGTCCTTTGTTTTTTTGGTTAATCACATGAAAATTGCTACAAACCTTATCAAACTCTGCAACAATTTTCATCGAATGATCAGGAGTACCATCATTAACTACAATGACCTCCAGATCTTCATATAAAAACGACTGACTATAGATGCTATCTAAAGTCTTACGTATGTACTTCTCGACATTATATACAGGAATTATAATACTTAGTAACATATTCTTATTTAATTTCGTAAATTAGAAATGGATTAACATCTGACACCTCCGCCTTTCGACCACCTAGACCTAGAAAAAAGCTACCAAACATATAAAACATAGCCAAGAATATGAGTATTTTAGATGTGGTACTGGCTGCTTTAATTCGAACAAAAGCCATATAGGAAAAGATGCCCCAACCTATATCATAGAATATTCTTATATAAGTTGCAAAACGGGAAAAAATCATGTTATAACCCAACAACAAATCAACAATAATTGCCAAGCTACCTATCAGAGCAATATTGTTCATAATTGGATTGCTAAGGAACCCGCGCTTTCGAAAATAGTAATAACTATATATATATATACCTCGTGTTATACTTAGGGTGAGCATCTGACGTAGATTAGCCCCCGTCGTCTCAGACTGTAACGAATCTAATGTCGATACATCGTACACTGCCGAATCGAAAAAAAGGTTGAAAAGCACTGTGATTGATTCTGCAGATGAAGCGAGAATATCAAAAAAAACAGAAGATGACACAGTGATCACAAGGAAAGCTGCAACCATCCATACAGGCTTTACAAACTCTATCTTTTTTAGAAAATAAAATACCGGTACCCAAATGACAGCAGAAAAGTGAAGCATGGGGCTATACAGCAAATATCAGCGCCCTTAAATTCTTACCGTCCCAATAATCTCGATAAGCTAAAAGTAAAAACGACATTGCAAAAAATTGTCGAGATATTACCAAAGCCAAATTAGTAGAGGTAACGAAAACGAAAGGTAATACCCATACCAAATATTTTCTATTATCTTTAAAAAGATAACATATAGAAAATATCCACATGAAACACTCTATTACGAACATAGCGTAATAGTTGAACCCCAGTATCGTCAACATCTTTACGAATATGTAAAACCCTGGTTCTCGCCAACCATTGTTCTCACCTCCCGACTGAATGTATTCGTAATATCTAACATACTGACTCCAGTCCTGTAAATAGTTATACCTGAATCCGAAAATTACAAAGTAGACTATGCATACTACCCAAAAACGCCCATCTTTTAAAAGACTTTTGCTATATATCTTCTCCAGTTTTCCACCCTTAATATTCAAATATGTAGACGGAACGACGAAAAATATCAGCAATGTAAAAATGAACAAAAATATAGTCTGAAATTTTTCATCAAATCCGAACAACATTTTTCAATATCTTTTTAAACATTTCAAAATCCATGTTACACGGTTATACACCAATTCACCCTAAGCTACTTATTCAGATTTTGAAAAACTGGGGCTGTTGAGTATTCCCGTTAATTGATGTCTCAAGAGATGCAGTAGGGTTAGACATAATTGTAAAATTTATAAGCTACTGTACAGAATTCCAAACATCAAGGTACATTTGAGCAACCTTCTTTGATGCATGGTTAGCCATCACAAATTCTATTGCGTTTTTTGATATTCGTTCCATTCTGCGAGGGTCATCAATCAAATCACAGAATTGTTTATAAAGAATGTCTTCATCCATACTTGAAGGTATTCCTATCTCTTCCCCTTTGTAATGAGGATATTCTTGCAGACTCTCTTCTTCAAACCCAGCAAAAACTATTTTACCTGCAGCCATTCCATACATTCCGCTAGTAGCTTTGTCATGAGCATAAAGCTGATCGATATAGATATGACACTCTGAATACATTTTTTGATACTCTTCAAATGGTACGCCTTGTACTATTTGATATTCAACTTTATTCCCATATTTAAGAACGACTTTCTTAATAACTCTATCGAAAACATCATTTCCTTTACGGTATTCTTTGCCTTTCTGCCATCCATGAAAAATTCTAATAGGTTCTCCTTCTTTTATATAAAAAGGGATTCCTATTCTACTCTCATCACAAGCAAAAGGTATCAACTTTGACGTTTTGCCAGTCCATTCATAAGCAGATTTATATACCATGTCGGTGCTATTATAGCAGTAGCCTTCTTTACAATATAATCCGTTAAATATTTTCCAAAGAACAATTCAAAGATAATCTTATCTTTTTTCTGCATTTTATACATCAAAGATTTATTATCATTTGCAAAATACCATCTATCTACATAATAGTCATCACCTAAGACTGCCATAAATATTTTTTTATTATGCTTTACTAAGTAACTGACTATATATCTATTAATTAAATCTCCAAACGGGAAAAATCTAGGATTATTAAGCATTACAACGTCATATCCTATCAATTTCATCTTCAAAGATTTCCAAATTTTCAGGAAAAGAAATAATCTCGAAATACCAAGCCTATTCCAAACTTTATAATGCAATATTGATGCATACCTATTTGAAAATGGCTTTACTTTTATCAAATAATCAGTTGGTATATGTTTATAACTATCTCCGTCAGAAATTCTATAAGTTTCGACATCTAATTTATTCAAGCCTTTACAAATTTCAAGAAAAGCTCCAGAATATTCACCTAAGAATAATATTCTCATAGATTGACTAGGTTTCTTACAACAAATCTTTTAGTTTCTTATATTTAAGCTCACCCAACAATGACTGTATACGCGAATCGTCAAAATAAGTGTGACCACTCTCCAATCTCAAATCTGCTTCAGGCCATGGCACTGCCACTACATTCACACCATATTTCTCTGCAAATATTTCAGCGGCATCATGGAGGGAATGAGTCTCGCCACCGACATTATAAATCTGATTGTCAGAAGCTGGATTCATAGCACCTTCCACCATCTGATAGCAAATATCATAAAGATGAGTAAAAGTACGTTTATTTGTTCCACCTCCATACATAGTAATATCCTTTCCTTCTGATGCCATTTTAATAAAAAAACCCACAGTACCAAAACTGTAGTTATCATCCAGCATATTACCGTAAGGCACACAGATACGGAATACAGTAAAAGAAATATCAAAGTTATAACTATAAGCCTTTAAATATCCTTCACAGGCTATCTTATTAGCTGCATAAATAGTCTTTGTGTCCTTCTCATCTTCCTCTTTCAAAGCTTTATCTACTCCTTTGTATACAAGCCTTGTTGAAGGGAATACTACTTTTGGTCTATATGGAGATTTGCGGATTGCATCCAGTAAATTAAGCAACCCGATCTCGTTTATATCCACAAACCGCTCATAACTATCAAAGCCTGCTTTAGTTCCTGTTAAACCTGTCATCATGAAAATATAATCCACGTTCAGGTTAATACCCGCTACAGCTTCTTTTTCCAGCATATTCACTTTGTGATAATACTCTTCATGAGAATCAACTATATCATATTCTTCGGCAATGATACCTTTATGTTCCTTCAGATACCAAACCAAGTGACGACCAATATATCCCTTTGAGCCTATTATTGCTACTTTACTCATAATCCAGCCATATCTTTAAAGTCGGTCAGTAGCTTTGCTTCAGTACCGACTAATTTATATTCATTTTCTCTGAACACTTCATCTTTTATACAAACCTCAAATTGCTCTATGCTCTTTCGGAAAGCATCATCAACTGGAAGTTTTCTTGTCTCGTAAGCTTGGTTCTTTTTGATAGTGTATTCAGGTTCAAAACCAGCAGGTGCAGTAAAAATACGATTAGAAGTAATTGTTCCTTTACTTCCCCAAATTTCAATGTCGCACTTATAGTCATTGTCCATACCAAAAGCCAACTGTGCAGTAATACCTTTATCATTAACCATGGTAGCTGATCCATATATATCGACTTCAAATTCATCGATATAATTGAGTTGCGCAGTTGTTAATTTTGCTGTATCCCCTAGCAAATAGGAGCCATACTTAATAGTATAACCACCTGCATCAATCAAAGCGCCTCCGCCTAAAGATTTGTTATAACGGAAATCATTTTGAGCACGACGAGGGAAACCAAAAGAAATACGATAGAGTCGTATATCCCCAATTTCCCCACTTTTCACAACATCATTTATAACTTTAAGTTGCTCATGATAAACAAACATATAATTCTCGTGGAAAGCAAGATTGTTTTTGCGGGCAAGTTCTATTAATTCATTAGTATCAACAGTGTCTGTTGTAGAAGGTTTCTCTACAAATACATGCTTACCATGCTCCAAAGCCAATTTAGTCCATTTGAAATGCAATGCTGGTGGTAAAGGAAGATATACAGCATCTATATCATCTAAAGACACAAAATTTTCATATCCTTTGATTATCTTTCCACTTCCCCATTCATCAATGAAGGTCTGCGCCTTTGCAGTTTCTTTTTCTAAACGACTCTCCTCTGCTTCTGCATCAAAGCTAACTCCCTTACCATACCATTCCTCAGCGTTAGCGACACCTATTCCAGCAAAAGTAAAATTCTTTACTTGCTTTAATGCAGGCAAAAATCTTCTGAATGCTATTTCAGAAGGACATATTATTCCTATTCTTATCATTTAACAAAGCTTATTGCCGACAACAACGAGCGTGCTGCAATATTTAGATAATTGTTATAAGTCACAAACGAAAGTATCTGATTAAGTGTCATCCAACAATAGTTAAGATCTACCTCCACAGGAAAATCATCTCCTACTTCAACGATTGTATTCAGATTCTGTTCCTGAAAGAATCTTCCTCCTTCTTCGCTCTGATATGTAGAATACCAAATATTCTCTTTTGAAGCATTCATAAAATATTCCAAATAAGGAATAGTGTATTCATTTAAACCCTTACGGTAATTTCCTGTAAGACACTGAACAGTAGGAGCCATTTCAACGATATCAAAGTTACCACTCTCTAGTTTAGCTTGAACAAGGAAATGATAAATACCATTAATTTTCTTCACAAGGAATCCCATCAACCCATGCTGAGCAGAACGCACCATCGGCTGATCCCACGACACAACCTCACGGTTAGCAATTTCACAACGAACACCGATTACGTCAAAATACTTATTAGCTTCATGATGGATAGTATTACCATCATAAATCCAATTATTCATCTTAGAAATACCAATTTTCTCTACATCCAATTCATACTTGAATTTCAATGAAGTCATCCATTGTATAATCTCCTCCAATTCATGCAAGTGATTATTATGACTCAGCATTGAATATATCAGTTGATCGTCACTCTTGGTGTTTAACTTCAAGAATGCTGACATCATCTTAAGAGAATGCTCAGAATAATTTCCAAATCGAATACATGAAATTACTGTACGCGAATCCATATTCACCACATTCGGATATCTCATCAGTTCTTTGAATTGACCAAGAGAAAGCCATATAAAATTCTCTTTAACCTCTATTTCCTCATTCTCTGAAATCTCCACTATGATGTTACGATTGCGTTTCTGCAAAAATCTTGCCCCCTGCTCACTTTGGAGTTGATCAACAAGTACGCGTACCTTCCTAACTCCATTGAAATAATCCAAATAATTCGGTTTCTTTCCTCCATGAACCTGCATAAAGTTACTTCGAGTAGCCTGCAGAGTTGGAGAAAGTTGAACAATATTTAGGTTTCCTGGTTCTATTTTTGCTTGAGCAAGAAAATGTACAACCCCACCAATCTTCTTAGTGATGAAACCAAGGAAACCTATCTCAGGCTGATTTATAATTGGTTGATCCCACGTAGATACATCAAGATAATTTGTTGTGATTCGTATACCATCAATGGAAAAGAATTTTCCAGAATCATGTCGTAACCTATCTTCTCTATAGCTCCAGTTTCTAACCTCTTCAAGTGGAATCTGTCTTATATTGCTTACTACTTCGTCATTCTGCTGTTTCATCCAGGCAAGGACTTTATCAGTTGATATAACATTGCCTTGACTAATAGCAGAAATAAGAAAATCAAGTTCTATTTGCTCTATATGCATATATTATAAATAGTTTATAAAAATGTTGTATTTCTTAGATATTCTATAGTTAGCATTCAATTTTGACATATCTATCAAGGAAAGCCTATGAGAGGAGGTTTTCCTATAAATAAAATCAAAAGTTGGACAGTATTTTAGTATTTGTTATTACTTACTCCGATGGTCAGTGATAATAAGTTCTCATAATCCCTACGACCTTTGACAATCGTATTGGAACTTGGCACAGGCATGAACTATACAACAGAGGTGCTCCACGTCAATCAGCTTGTCGTGATGATACTTACAAACATTGTATCCATCGGACTTA